>NZ_AWNH01000065.1 GCF_000482245.1 Leptolyngbya sp. Heron Island J
GTTCGAGCGACTTCGTGTCGCACAGGCTTGGGATACTTTATCCTATTGCTACCCCGGTTTGCATCCATTCTCGGGGTAGCTGAATCTTGAGCTTTGGTTTCTTCCTAAACATCTGGAGACCAAAGCTTATGTTTCTCGATACGACCCAAGGTGGGGGTGCGATTGCCGACACCGCGCCGCTGCCCGATTATCAATACGAACCTGTTCGCCATATGCTGTTTGGCAGTCTCACAGCTGTCCGACTGACTATTCAAGAGCTACACCAAAAGCATTACGCTGAACCAAACGACTGGAGTAAACCTATCTCCACCGGACGCCCTAATGAGGTGATGGCCATTTTGACCAAACGGATAAGGGTAGATTAGAGGTTAGTACATCGGCGCATTTCCCAAACGCGCCGATGTACGTCCAGTAAAGTTTTTCCTAGGGCATCACAGCCATGGCAAACTGCAGGAGAAATCAAAATTTCGAATTTGTTCAACGCCTTTCACATTCGAAATTTGTTGGAAGCTCGGATGGTCATGACTTTACGGCATTGGATGGTGGAAAAATGTCACCAGATGTTTCCTGGATCGAAAAGTCTCGCCTGGAGGGTATTGAAATTGTTAGATTTATCCCGATTGTTCCAGATTTTCTGATCGAGCTACGTTCAGCTACAGACAGTCTGCCAACGTTACAGAAGAAAATGCAAGAGTATCAGCGCTTGGGGGTGAAGTTGGGATTATTGGTTAATCCTAAAAATAAGCAAGTGGAGATTTATCGCTCTGGACAAGCTGTAGAGATATTGGAGGCACCAACTGAGGTTGACTGTAATGAAGTGATGCCAGGGTTCATGTTGAGCATGAATAGAATCTGGTGATACCTGATGATTCAGACCATACTAAATCAAGCAACCAAGGAATCGAAGCACATGCATCATTCCTTTGGGCTGCCGTCTGGGTTACGCATTGGGTATAGCGTAACTGCTAGTGAGCAATCCGCATTAGCAACAGCCTGAACAACAGGCGATGGCAGCCTGTGAACATAGGCCCAAGTATCCCAGCAGTGAAACCCAATATTAAATTCACGCAGACAGCAGGAAGCAAGTTCAGCCGTTGCTGCTGGTGAGAGTACATTGATCGCAGCGATGATCGCGAGGATATCCGTTTCGGCGTTACGCTTGGCAGTCCCATCATCATGAGCGGATTCAACAGTCGAGTGCCAATGTCCATCTTCGCCGTGGGTGTAATGCAGTACGCAACACATTTGATCGAGTTCACGGTTGAGGGTGTCGAATGGTGATTTCGATTTCAGGTCGAAGTCTGTGTTGATGTACTCTGTTTCAGTTTTCATATATGCGAGTATGCATTCGTCTTTGCAGCATAACCGTTGCCTATCACCCGCTGCAGATAACCGACAAACTAACTTTGTGGCTAAGAGACCACAATGCTACCAGACCCAGATACGAAAGATAGACACTCGTGATTACTCGCCACCGTTTCCCGTTTCCCGTTGACCAGCACCGTCACTACTGGCAGCGATCGCTATTAATTGCTTTAAATGGAGATAGATGTAAAGGAACATTCCAATAACAATCAGTTGTGTAAGCAGAAATTGAAGACTATACAACTGCGGCAAATAAATCAGCGAAGACAAAGAACGAATGAGGGCAGTCAGCACAAAGTAAACCAGAAAAGCTCGAATCGCCAGGGATGTCGTCAAACAAACAAACCGCTCCAAAAAATGCTGGTTGTCACCTCGGCAATTGGCCCGATAGCTCACGACAATCCCCCAAATCTCAACACCCCACGGTACGAGTTGGACTAGCCCATATATATTTGGCTGTGCCAGCGCGCCTAAAATACTGGCTTGACCAAAAATACTGGCGATCGCAATCGAGACCCACAGGAAATTGAGCTTTTCGCGCTCACTTAGGGTGTTATCTCGTAGTGCGATCGCGACTCGCTGAGGACTTTGAAAAATAGTCAATACTCATCTCCAATTGCTTGAGAACAAAGAGAAAATTTTAAACATCATAACTTGACAGTAAAAATATACTACTGAAAAGTACATTTGACTGACAATGGCCTTTAGATTAGTCAATACCTGGGCCACTGCACCTCGCTGTGGTTGCGATCGCAAAATCCCCCCAAGTGCTGCTTGAAAAACATTACCTGGAGGGATTCTGTTGTTTATGTGGTAGATATTACGCCCTTATGCCTGAATGACAAAATCATTAGCCGTTAGGGTAGGTGCACCTTCAATAGTGGCAAACTGAGCACCGCTACCAAAGCCATCTTCAATGCCGTTGGGGTTGTAATATAGGTTCCCAGTATCAGCACCATAGACAATTAGGGCATCGCTCATCGCCGCTTCTTCTATGCTGTTGACCACTGCAAACTCACTAGCCGCAAGTGCGCCACCCACTGCGCTCGTCAGTTCAGCAAACACAGTCATATCTAGAACAATGCTGTCGCCAGCCTCAAAGTTTTGGATTTGATTAGTGCCAATGTCAGCCGCGTTAAACGCTGCACCAGTATCAAAGCCAAAGAAGTCAGCACCGTTACCACCAATGAGGATATCGTTACCGGCTCCACCAATCAGCAGGTCCGCTCCATTGCCACCAATGAGTATGTCATCACCAGCACCACCGATGAGAATATCATCACCAGCACCACCATCAGCAGTAACGGGTGTGAGCGTGCCGCTGGCGTTCAAAAAGTCATTGCCGTCACCACCAGAGAAGACCACGAATTGTACCTCACTGCCGGTGAGATCACCAACGGTGAAAGAATCATCTCCGCCTTGTCCGTTGATTTCAAATTGCTCAATGCCTTCGTTAGTGAGGGTAAAGAGACCGAGATTAAGACGATTGAAAATAGCCTGACCATCCACTGCGCGCAGGTCAAACTCATCACCGGCTCCGTCTGCACCATTGACCTGAGTCACGTCAAAGCCTGCACCACCACTGATAAAGTCGCTGCCATCACCATTGTTCCAGATAAAGCGGTCGTCACCATCTTCCAAGTAGGCGATATCATCTCCGCGCTGGCCCACAACAATATCATTACCAGCACCGGCAAAGAATGTGTCTACGGCAGAACCACCTAGCAACAGGTCATCACCATCACCCCCAAACGCTTCGATGGTCGTGGAGCTGTCGCGGGCATCTAACGTATCGTTGCCATCGCCACCGGAGAAGACAACCTTCTGAACATCGCTACCGGTGAGATCATTCACGATCAAAGAATCGTCGCCACCTTGACCATTAATCTCAAACTGTTCGATCTCTTCGTTAGTCAGGGTAAATAAGCCTAAATTGAGACGATTGAAAATCGCTTGACCATTTTCTTGACTGAGGTCAAACTCATCACCGGCTCCATCGGCACCATTCACTTGGGTAACATCAAAGCCTGCACCACCGTTGATAAAGTCGCTGCCATCACCGTTGTTCCAGATAAAGCGGTCGTCGCCATCTTCTAGATAAGCCGTATCAGTTCCGCGCTGACCGACAACAATATCATCGCCAGACCCAGCATAGAATGTGTCGTCGGCAGAACCCCCTAGCAACAAATCATTGCCAGCGCCGCCGTCAGCTTTAATCGTAGTGGAGCTGTCGCGGGCATCTAACGTATCATTGCCATCGCCACCATAAAAGGCAACTTCTTGAACATCGCTACCAGTCAAATCGCCAACTGTTAAGGAGTCATCGCCGCCTTGACCATTAATTTCAAATTTTTCAATACTCTCATTTGTTAGGGTGAATTGGCCTAGATTCAGACGGTTAAAAATGGCTTGACCATTGGCTTCAACCAGCTCAAACTCATCGCCAGCGCCATTAGCACCATTAACCTCAGTGACATCAAACCCATCGCCGCCATTGATAAAGTCGCTACCGTCACCGTTGTTCCAAATAAAACGGTCATGCCCTGAACCTAAGAAAGCAACATCATCACCGGTTTGACCCACAACCGTATCATTACCGCTGCCTGAAAAGGCTACATCAGTGCCAGCACCGCCAAGAATGGTGTCATTGCCGTTACCGCTAAAGAAGATATCATCCTGATCGCCACCTTGAAAGTTGTCGTTACCATTGCCACCTACGAAGATGTCGCCCAGGTCCTCAATTTCAGGTGCATTTTCAAATAGGCTGCCAACAATCTGGTTAACAAGAAGAGCTAGAAAAGAGTTCATTGTGTGTTCTCCTAGGGTTTGATAGCAAAAAGAAGCGGGCCTCTCTTAAAAAATAGTCAGCATGCTCAACCAGGCCTTAGCAATAAGGCTGTTGTTGTGAATATTTTTAGTCAGAGAAGAGTGAACAAACAGAGATGTAATTGGCTAGTTCATGGCCAGATAAGAATTGAAGTCTGGCAGGAACCTAACCGACACTCAGTTATAGATACGCATAAGGCTCAAGATTGGATGAGATTAAAATTGAGAGTTTTTGAATAGACCAAAACACCATTGAATACTGCCTCACAGAAAACTCTCTCTCAATCACACAGTTTACAGAATCCTCTTAATAGCAGTTGACATCCCAGGAGAGGTATAAGACCTGTTCCACAGGATTGTTCACGTTGAACTAGGTTTGCTAAATTCGGATTTTGGATACACCCAACAAAAGTGGGCATTGCTGATCCTCGGGATGATTTTAGTTGTGAGATATTGCCAAATAGCAATGGATCTAAACTGGTTCATCCCCTAAATCAGCGATCGCAAAAAGTGTAACTATCCAAACTCGGTCATCTTCGAATCAATAACAACTCATCTGTTTGATTATTAATACGAGTGGGGGCGTGGATTGGATGAAAGTTTTTTGATTATTCTGTAGATTCTTTTGTAACCCTTGCCCTATATGGTTTCAGCTACCACTGGCCCCATTGGCTGAGCCGGTAAATCTGCAGATTCTACGGTTACGATGACATCCTGCACCCAGGGTCTGGATTGATAAACCGGAGGCATGGGTAAGGTGGTAAAGATATTGCCTTCCTGGCTGGGTTGAAATACGCCGCAGAAAACGTACTCACCTTGATGGCGCACCCATAGGGCATAGGTTTGCTCCTCAGTCAGGGGAGATAGGTTTTCGAATGCGATCGCAGCCTGCAATCCATCCGTATCCACAATCATGCTGCCAAAGGCCTCAGTGGCATTATCAGTTCCGGCAAAGTCATAAAAGCGGGTGGCGGGCTGCTGCAAAATCAGCTGAGCTTGCTGTGCGGGCATCACGGCTAGCAGCTCATCATTTAGCTGCTGATTGGCTAGGCGTAAACGGTGATTGCTCATGCCTAAGGATAGGGATAACAAGGTTGCTCCAGCAGCAACGGCCCCTAGTATCCAGGTTATGGGTGAGCGTTGCGATCTCACCACAACAGGGACATTATCCCCAGCCAGGATTGTCTCTCTCAAATGCTGAGGCGGCTGCATCAGTGGCAGCTCATCCAGCATTAAGCCAACAGTTTTCTCCAGACGGTCTACCTCTAGCTGCAGTTCAGGCTGTTCAGCAACCAAACGGGCAAATTCATCAGCTTCTTCGGCTGAGAGATTACCAGCCACATAGTCAGCTGCAAATTCATCCAATTTTCGTTCAGAAGCCATAGCACAGTGATAGATAATCAATCAAACGGAATAACTAGTCGACCAAATCTTGCAATGTTCCTTTGAGCTTGAGTAAACCCTGACGCATGCGAGATTTAACGGTCCCTAACGGTATATTCGTATGGTTAGCGATTTCGGATTGACTAAATCCATGATAATAAGCTAGCCATAGAAGCTCCCGTTGTTTTTCAGGCAAGTTTTTCAACGCTTCCCGCACCCGCTGCGACCGTTCTCCTAAGGAGGCCTGCTCTACAGGTAACGAAAAAGAGGTTACAGGTTGAGACTGAGGCACCAATCCTTTGAGAATCCGTCGCCGAATGCTACGGGAACGCACCCGATCAATGGCGCGATTACGGGTAACGGTACTTAAAAAACGACTCAGGGCACTACGTTTGGGGTTATAGGTCTGTTTTTGCCAGAGGTTAAGAAAAATTTCTTGGGTCAAATCCTCGGCTTCTGGCCCGTTGTTTAAAATCCGAAAAGCAACGGTATAAACTAACCGTGAGTAGCGATCGTACAAAACCGCGAGTGCCGCCTTATTTCCCTGCTGTAACGATGTAAACAACGCTTCATCTGTTTCATCTCCCCAATCTGGAGCTGGACTTTCGCGATGCTCAGAAGGCATGGGTTAAGGACCAATAAAAAAGTTAAGGATGTGAACTGTCTAGTATACGTACGGGCATCTACCTGAGTTGGATGTGCTCTGGTCTTAGTAATTTTTTACTACTGTGCATACACTGTACCTGTAATCGGTAAAGTAAACCAGAATTCTACTCCCTGGTTGCGCTCGGGTTCAATACCGATATGGCCACCGTGGGCTTCAACGATTTTTTTACAGATGTACAGACCTAGACCATAGCCAGCGATTGCACCCTGGGCATCACCCCGCCTGTAGAGTTCGAATAATGTTTGGCTGTTGGCAGGGTCAATACCGACACCGTTATCAATCACTGCGCAACGTACCATTGAGGTATCTTGCGCCCAAACACAAGCGCGTAAGGTAACTTTGACCCCATCGGGGTTATATTTCAACGCATTGTCAATTAGATTTTCAAACACTCGTCTGAGCTGACAGAAGTCTCCACAGATTAATGGCAAGCTGGACGACACCTGGTTGTCTAGGGTGGCGGCTGGTGCAACGTGTTTAGATTCGTAGAACAGCCTCAGGTCTTCTGTTAGATGCCTAAGGTTTATGCTGTCTGGCTGCAGCGATATGCGCCAAACATCTGATGCTTGGACTTCCATCAGGGAATTCATCAGTTTGAGCTGGCGATCGCAACTGTGCTGAATCATCGTAAGTGCCTTGGGCTCGATAACCAGCGATGGCGGCTGAGTTGGTGGAGCTGCCGTGTCTCTAGAAGCACGGAAAATCATGCCCTGGACCAGGTTGGCAATACCCATAACCAAGTTACGCAGGTCATGGTTCATGGCGTGGGAATAGGTTTGTAATGCATCTTGGGCAGTTTTGCGATCGCGCATTTCCTGCTCTAGCGATCGCGTTCGTTCCTGAACCGCCAGCTGCAGATCCTGCTCACGTCGACTGAGCACATAAATCATGTACTGAAACGAACGAGCCAGTTGACCAGGTTCATCCTGTCTTAGGGTTAATTTTTCCAGATGCTTGTCTTGTGGATAAGCATTTTGCTCCGACCTAATTGAACAGCTACTCACAGACTTGGCAGTATTCGTCAGGATCTTGAGTGGCTGCACCACTGTGCGCCACAGCAATAAATTAACGCCGACGAAAAATGCCCCCAGCGTACCCAAGAGTGTTTTGGTCACCGTCCACAGGTTCTGACGACCCCGGTCAAAAATAATATCCGCAGGCACATACACCATCTGGGCAGCGACGACATCATTGAGTTGCCAACCAAACCCGTTGCGATCGCCATACATCTCCACCAAATACTGAGGAGCATCACTCACACTGCCATGGCATTCCAAACAACTAACATCATTCATCACTAGAGGCTGCGCCATATAAAACAGCTTCTTATCATCCAAAAACCGATAGCCAGAGAGGCCTTGGGGCTCAGAGGTTACAAACTGTCGGAGTTGACCAAAAATATCAGCCTCAAATGCATCGGCAAGATCAGTAGGATTTGTGGGATTTGGCGTCGCTTCTTTATACAAAAAATCCTCTAACAGCTCATCCTGTTGCTGAAAGTTAGTAAAAATAGTTCTAGCCGCAAAGTTAGGGATACTCTCCTGGACAAAGAATCCCGTATCAACACTATTTTTTAACACTGGCTGTACATGATCGCGGGTGTAGTCACGAACAGCTTGCATGCTGGTCAGCACAATTTTTGCTCGCTCTTTAACAGCTTGCTCCGCATGGGCATTGAGATGTTGCGAAAGCAGAGCTACAGTAGAGCCACTGACCAACAGCCACACTAAAAATAGAAATAAACTAAATTTTGCCCAGAGGTTCCAACGTATCATTGAGGGCTCTTATTTTAAGAATTTAAGCAGTTTGCAACACATCTAAATTAGTTGTATTAACCCAAATTGCCAATTGTGTACGATCTCTTAACCCCACTCGACTCAAGATATTGCTAACGTGGTTTTTAACAGTTTTTTCAGCAATGTGGAGCGTTTGCGAAATCTCTCGGTTACTGGCACCTGCAGCAATCAGCTTTAAAACTTCACGTTCTCTCGGAGTCGCCCCCTTCCAATCATTCAAAGCTTTAGCAGGCTGAGGAGACTTAAACTGTTGATACAACTTTTGGCCGATTACAGGGTCAAACTGCATATAGCCTTTATAAGTACTTTGAATCACATGAATAAAATCTTCAGGCGGTATGTTCTTTAGCAGATATCCTGACGCCCCCTGCTGCATCGCATCGTGTAGATGATGGTCTTCTGTAGAAGTTGTCAGAATTAAGACCTTAACATCAGGTAATGCTTGACAGATTCTCCCTGTTGCAACAACACCATCCATCAAAGGCATACCGATATCCATCAACACAATATCGGGCTTTAGCTGTTGAGCCTGTTCAACTGCATCTTGACCATTACAGGCTTCACCAACAACTTCTATTGCCGTTTCACATTGCAAAATTGCACTAAGGCCATAGCGAATAATATCTTCGTCATCCGCAAGTAAGAGCCGAATAGTTTTTTGTGAACTAGCCATAGCATGCCTTTATCAATAACATCGCAAAACAAAAGTTCAGAAGACAGGCTTCTGCTTTTAACCCGGATCATAGATTTAGGCACCCTACAATAGATGAATAGCACCTGAGAAAGCACTGTGGCCAAGATAATTATTGTCTAATTGGTGTTAGCTAATCGGCCAACAAAATAGATAAAGAAATTGTGTATCCTCTGCTCATTAAACGGCTAATGGATAACACATCAATATACATGAGAACTATCTGAGAAAATCGCCTAGAAGCTGAGAGCATAGTGAGCAAATGCTTTGCATTTCATACCATTTTGCTGTGCTGGCCTCATCTTTTTTAGAAACTAGGGAACACAATTCATCTAGGTCTCTAGACCTAGATTTAATTCGGGTCTTAGGCCTCAAGCATAATCTTTTTTAGCTTTCTACGATGCAAATACAAACAAAATCTGTTTACCTCATTCGCAACAGATTAAACCCAAGCAACACTTAGAGGCACCGAATCATGGCAGAAGAACTTACTAACCCCATCGTTCTTTCTGATGGTGAAATTGAAGTTATTGTTGAAGATATTCAAGCACCCGTTGGGGAGCCTGCGATTGACATCTCAGGCGATCAAGCATTGTTAGCAGTTATCCCTGGCGGATCAATTGCAGCCCCCGATCCAGGAAATACAGCCGTTCAGGCTAGCGGTGATAATGCTACCGTACTGAATCTAGGAGAGATTTCTGGAGATCTAAATGGCATTAGCTCTACAGGCAACAACTTCAGACTTCTCAATATTGGTACAATCCAGTCTAATAGTCGGGCTGTGGACCTCAGTGATGGTGATGGCAGTTTTGTTATCAATACAGGCACTATTTTGGGCACAGGGAATCAGCGCAACGGCACCCTTTATGTCGATGGAACCGTTGATGACTTGGCCTTGCTCAACACTGGACTCATTGATGCTGGCGAAGAAAATCTGGGTGATGCCGTCTCTGTTCAAGTGGGTGCAACCGATGACCCCAGCAATGACAACATCAATATTACTAACAGTGGTTTATTACAGGGGCGCGGTGATGGCCCCAATGTTTTTGCTAACGGTGGACGGTTAGCAGCTAATGGTTCCAGCGGTCTACGATTTTTCAATGGGTCAGGACAGCCTGAAGCCACCGTTACTGGCTCCGTTACAAACCGTGGCACTATCACCGCTGAAGTCAATGTTGGCTTTTTGGGAGGTCTGGTCGTCGAAGACGGGGTCGCCTTTGATGGTCAAATTAACAACAGTGGGTTAATTTCTGGCCCGCGCACTGGTCTTTACATCGGTAATGCTGACCACGATCTCTCAATTATCAACTCTGGGCAAATTGACTCTGGTAGCCGGGCAGTCAACCTGGATGGTGATAACGTCACCCTCTTCAATCAAGGCAGCATTTTGGGCACTGGCAACCAACGCAATGGCACTGTCTATCTTGATGGCACAGCTGACGATATCACCGTCAATAACCAAGGGCTGGTCGATGCTGGCGAAGGTAATCTAGGTGATGCTATCTCCGTTCAAGTTGGAGCCACCGGGGATGCCATTAGTGATGACATCGATATTGTGAACAGTGGACTGCTTCAAGGCCGTGGTGATGGACCTGATGTTTTTGCCAATGGTGGTCGAGTAGCTGGCAATGGTTCCAGCGGCCTGCGATTCTTTAATGGCTCGGGGGCAGCCGAGGCCACCGTCACTGGCTCCGTTGTGAACCGTGGCACTATCACCGCTGAGGTCAATGTTGGCTTTTTAGGCGGTCTTGTTGTCGAAGATGGGGTTGCTTTCGATGGCCGCATTTTTAACGGCGGTTTGATCTCTGGTCCTCGCAATGGCCTTTATATCGGTAATGCTGACCACGATCTTTCAATTATCAACTCTGGGCAAATTGACTCTGGTAGCCGGGCGGTCAACCTGGATGGTGATAACGTCACCCTCTTCAATCAAGGCAGCATTTTGGGCACTGGCAACCAACGCAATGGCACTGTCTATCTTGATGGCACAGCTGACAATATCACCGTCAATAACCAGGGCGCTGTGGATGCAGGCGTTGCTGGTAGCGGTATTTCCGTACAGGTGGGGGCAGCGAACGGCTTAGGTGACGGTCTTGATGACTTGGAGTTATCCGCTGATATCTTTAACAGCGGGGTGATTACAGGTAGGGGCGACAGCAACGTACCTGCAGGTATCCGTTTATTTGTCGGCTCAGGGCTGACTGAAGCGACATTCAATGGCGACATTACCAATGCTTTAGGGGGTGTCATTGCCTCAGAACAGCAAGCAGGTATTTTAATTGAAGCGGGTGTCATTTTTGATGGTTTGATCACCAATAGCGGTACCATCAGCGGCGGTAATGGCTTTGCCATTGATGCTGAGGGCGCACTGGGCAGCCTTGATATCCTGAATGAAGGCACACTTCACGGTGAAGTTCGCCTGGGCTCTGGCGACGATCGTTTTCTGCAGCTCTCGACAGATGGTGTAGTGGTGAGTGGTGGCCTGGGTAATGATGACATTACTGGTGGCAGCGGCGACGACCTGCTCAACGGCGGTGGCGATGATGACTTACTGACAGGTGGTCTGGGTATCGATACCTTCCAATTTGAAGGCAATGCGGGTAATGATATTGTTACCGACTTCTCGATTAACGATGACATCCTCGACTTAAATTCCATTTTTGACAGCTTGCCTGACGTATTGGGGGCTGCCACCCAGGTAGGGAATGATACCTTGATCGATCTTGGCAACGATAGCTCTGTACTTCTAGTAGGGGTCGATGCGAATGCACTCACTAGTAACAACTTTGTACTGGCATAAGGTCAGGAGTCTTCTTAAACCGGATGTTCACTAGTCACCAGGTTTAACCAGCATCCTCAATAACTGCCGCACATACCTGCGGCAGTTATTTTTACAAAGACACGAGCTTCAGATCGTAAGCAACCACGCTATGGTGGGAGCATGAGAACCTTTGATCTACCCACTTTTACAAATCACGCCCTGTGGCAGCTAGCCATCACCCATAAGTCCTATGCAAAAGAGCACAATTGCGAGGATAACGAACGGCTAGAGTTTTTGGGCGACGCTATTTTAACTTTTCTGAGTGGGGAGTATCTGTATCAACGCTACCCTGAACGGCCCGAAGGTGAACTCACACCCTTGCGAGCGGCACTGGTGGATGAAAACCAGCTCAGTTACTTTGCCAGCCAACTCAACCTACAAAAGTACTTGCGTCTTAGTCGTGGTGCCGAGAATAGCGACAGCCGCAATAGCAAACGGGTATTGTGCAGCACCTTTGAAGCCTTAATTGGCGCTTATTTTCTAGATAGTAACCATGACGTGGAGACTCTGCGCACCTATGTTTTTCCTATGTTTGACAGCGTTGCTGCAACCGTCAGTGAAACCGCCATCCACGTTAACTATAAGAGCCGCTTCCAAATCTGGTCTTTAGAACAGCTCGGCGAAGTTCCGACCTATCAAATTATTGACGCTAGCGGCCCCGATCATGCTAAGGAATTTACGGCTGAGGTCCGGGTCAAAGGACTACTCTATGGCCGCGGTCGCGGTCGACGCAAACAGGATGCAGAGAAGAAGGCAGCTAAAGCTGCACTCAAGCAAGTGGGTGTGGAGTAGAGATTTTGAGTGCAAAGCTAGGCTGCTCTAATTGCCCTTAGCTATCTGTGCTAGATAGCGCTACGTCATCTCGCTCACCAGTTCGAATGCGATAAACGGCGTCAATAGGTAGAACAAAAATTTTGCCGTCGCCAATTTCGCCTGTATAGGCAGCGTCGGTGATAGTTTTGACAACCAGGTCTACCTGATTATCGGCGACAGCAACTTCTAAGCGGATCTTGGGCAAAAAATCGACCTTGTAGGTCTGACCGCGATATTTTTGGGTTTGTCCTTTCTGACGACCAAAACCACGGGCGTTAGACACAGTCATGCCAACGATACCTGCATTTACCAAGGCTTCTTTGACTTTGTCTAACTGAGTGGACCGAATAACTGCAATAACCTGTTTCATAAATTCCTGTCGCTGATGACGTTGAACCTGCTGGCGTATCTGCAGAGTGCCCTACTGCAACATACAAAGAACAGTGTATTTTGATACAAAAAGTGTGCTCAATCAACCTATCAGGTATCGTTACAAGCTCAATGGTTTCGTTACAACCTTTGATACGGTAAGCATCGAGGTTGAAAGCAGAGCTCAACGCACCGACCCTGAAAAGGTTTAACGCCTTACTGACTGAGCCAGGCAATGGCTTCACGAATCCAGTCTTCAGTATCCGCAGTTTTACTGAGTGCTTTACTTTGGCCAACGGCTTGTAGAGCCTTGGTGATTTCACTGTTGGAGTAGCCAAGGGCTAGCAAGGTCATCTCCACATCTTCTTGAATCACAGAGACGGGGCCAGCGACAGGGGCAGTCAGGAGCCCGGATTGCTGTCGCCATTCGGCTAGCTTGGTTTTTAGTTCTAGAATTATGCGCTCAGCAGTTTTCTTGCCGACACCAGGGGTTTGGGACAAAATGCGGGCGTTGCCGGATACGACTGCCTGCACCAGGTCATTCAGGCTGAGGGTGTCAAGCAGGGCCATGCCCATTTGGGGGCCAATGCCACTGACGCTGATGGCCAGGCGAAATACATCGCGTTCAGCTCGTGAACCAAAGCCAAACAACACGGGCTGATCATCTCGATTTTGTAGATGGGTAAAAACTTGAACTGGATCGCCAATGGGCGGGAGATTGCCCATAACTCGGGCGGTAATTTGAAGTTCATAGCCAACACCCTGCACATCCAGGGTAATGATCACACGACCATTGGTCAGCCGCTGAATGTCGGCCAGGTCCCCCTTGAGATAGCCAATCATAGATTAGAACTTACGTGGGGGGCGCTGCTGCGGACGAGGTGGCTGCTGCGGGCGGGGTGGCTGCTGCTGAGGACGAGATGGTGGCGTCGACGGTGGGGGCTGGATGTAGGATTGCTGGCCAGGAGGACGCTGGGATATTGGGCGACGGCTGAGGGGGGCAACAGGGACATCGCCACTACTGGCGCTTGATGGTGGGGTGGGTGCGGTCTGCCGAGCCCGCTGCTGGCGTTCATATAGCTGCTGGCGACCGTTGCTAATGACATCCAGCATTTCACTAAATTGGGTTTCCATGCGCTGTAGGACCTGATCGGCGTAGGTGTCGGCGTCGGTCTGAATGGCATGACATTCGGTAATGGCGCTTTTACGCATTTCGTCGCATTCTTGATTGGTCTGAGCTTGTAGCTGCTCAATTTCCATCATGGTTTGCGATCGCAACGCAGCACATTCTTGCTCCACCTGCAGTCGCAGCTGCTGAGCCTGCTGCTCAGCCTGCCGTAAAATCGTAGTTTCATTCAGAATAGCCGCCGCCTGCTTTTCCGCAGTGGTGACAATATCTTGAGCATACCGCTCGGCTTCACTCAGAATATCGTCGCGCTGCTCTAGCAGCTGCTGGGCTTCCTGAAACGCACCAGGTAAATTTAACCGCACCGCATCCAGCTGATCGAGCAGGTCATCCTCATTGATCATCGTGCGGCCCATCACCGGTAAGCGAGGGCTATCAAGCACCGCCTCCTCAATTTGATTGAGGGCATCTTGAATATCGAACCCCGCCACAGGTCCGGGGGTGACATTGCCAATCTGCTGCTGAGCAAGGACATCATCGACCTGGCCATTTAACCTAGGATCATTGATTAACCTAGGATCATTTATCGGAGGTTCTTGCCGTACCATTTCTGAATATCGTGGGCAACATGATCAGGAACAAGATGACCGATTGCTCCGCCAAACCTTGCAATCTCTTTTACTAGACTACTGCTTAAAAAGCCGTATTCAGTAGACGTGGCCAAAAAAACGGTCTCCAGATCATTTGCAAGAGTCTTATTAGTATGGGCCATCTGCAACTCTTTCTCAAAGTCTGATAGGACACGTAAACCACGAATCAAGACTTTAGCTTGTCGTTTATGGGCATAGTTAACCGTTAAGCCATCAAAACTATCAATTTCTACATTGGGTAGATGCGCGGTCGCCTGACGAATTTGGCCTAGCCGCTCCTCAACGGAAAACATTGGGTTTTTCATTGGGTTGCGCGATATTACCACAATTATATGTTCGTAGAGGCGACTACTGCGGGTAATAATATCGAGATGGCCCAAGGTGACTGGATCAAAGCTACCGGGATAAATTGCAATCACAGTAAGGTGAGTAGTAGATAGTAAGGGCCGGTTTCGTGCCTGCTCCGATAATCAGAAGTAGGCAATGGAAATTTTGTCCGACTGATTATAGCGGCTTACAGGAGATTCTTAATGTTTGCGAGTTTGTATATAGGAAATCCATAAGAGGAGCATTGAGGGCACCCACCAGGGGAGTCCCTAGAGGGCGATCCGTTTTTTGTAGACCTTGTCGCAGCGGGTAGTTTCTACACCGGTTGCTGGTAGATAGCCTGAGGTCTCATACATGCACACGGCTTCTTTGAGCACTGTTGCGGTTTCTAGCCAGATTTCTTTAAAGCCTCGGGCTGCGATCGCAGCCTCCAATTGCCCTAGCAGAAATCGTCCTAACCCTTGACCACGGGCCATCGGTAGCAAGTACATCTTACGAATCTCCACCGCCTGCTCCCCCCGGCTAATCGGGCAGTAAGCCGCCGTGCCCACAATCTGACCGGACTGCTCCACCACCCAAAACTCACCCTTTTGATAATGGTTTTCCACCTGCACCACATCAATGTCCGCACCTGTTGGCTCCCAATTCAGCCCATAGTCAGTCAGCACCTGACCAATCAATGCCGACGCGGCCTCTCGGTCAGCAGGCTGCCAGTCGCGGATCAAGAACGTCTTAAATGAAGCTTCCATAGAAAACAGAGAGAACGTTACGAGTACTGAGCTTTGAGTTTTAAGTGTGTGCCATCTGCAGCCCCGACAGCATGATTAACTATGCACCCTTGGGGCTGGATGTAGCGTTGCCAAAATTTCGCTCTCGGCAATCGCCAGCTCTTCTAATCGAGGCATGACCACATCAGTGCCAAACTCATTAGTGGCCAACACCCAGTAAGCACCATAGTGCCGCGCTTCTGAAGCCATCAGACTGCGATAAAACTTCGCCAGTTCTGGGTCCGGGCAGTGTGCTCCCAACAGCCCCAGACGTTCGTGACTGCGTGCTTCAATCAACGCTGAAACCAGCAACAGGTCCAGCTTACGCTCTGGATCATTGGGACGTACATGTTTACGCAACTTGGCACCATAAGGGCCTGCCGCCAGAGAACGTAACGCCACGCCCCGACGTGCTAGCCACTGATTAACCTGTTTAAAATGACTCAGCTCTTCCTGAGCAATGTCCGTCAGCGCCTCCACCAGAGCCACATCGCCGGGATACAAAAACATCAGCTTAATCGCAATTCCCGCGGCCTTACGTTCGCAGTGAGAGTGATCCAACATGACCTCGTCCAGGTTGGCTAGAGCCTGATCGATCCAGGCTTGAGATGTGGATGTTTTAAGGAACTTAATGGTCTGAGGACGACTGGGAGTGGCAATCACTGAACAATAGAAGGAAAAAGCTAGATTTATTGTAGGGGAAGAGCGAATCGTTGATAGGTCACAGCAGATAGACAGGGATGAGCCGACTTCCTCAAGCCGAGACCTGATGCGCTGCATTCAGCATCACCATCACCGCAGGCTTTCCTTCAAACTCATAGGCCAGCCCTCGGGCAGCAACGGGGATGACCTGACCATTTTCGTGGGTAATGCCAAAGGAAAGGCTGAGAATCTGCTTTGACTTAGCGTGGCATTTTTGCAAAGCAGTTTTCAGCTGAGTCCGATCTTCGTAGGCAATCACACTGGTAATCGAGGGTAGCTGTAGTAATGCCTCGGTGCTGTAACCAAAAAGTTTAGCCGCTACTTTGTTCACATAAACAAACTTGTTGTCTTGCACCAGCATCGTACCCGCTATCTCTGTTGTTAATACCTGATGACAAAACTCTTGATGCTGTCGCAGCAGACTATTTAAGCTCCGATTCATAGTCCGAAAATGCGCTGTTTCTAGCACGAGAGTCATCTGATCGGCCATCGCCTCAATTAACTCTACAAATAGCGATCGAAAATGTCTCGGTTCCGGGTGAGTCAGGGTAATAATCCCAAAAATACGACTATGGCCCACCATCGGTGCACAGATAACGGAGCGCACCTTATAGGGCTGATCGGCTAAATTAATCCAGCGGTCATCCAAATAGGTGTCCTTAATGGTTTCTACTTTGTGATGTTTCAATACCCAGCCGGCCAGCCCCTTTTTTAATACCTGGCCAATCAGATGATGGCGTTCACGCTCTGTCGTACCGGACCGCGTCAAAATACATTCCGTGACTATACCGGCTTCGTCTAATAGAAAGAGACTACCACTGTTAGCTTGGGTAATCTCTACAGCAATATCCAGGGTGTGTTTTAGGGTAGCCCTAAGCTGGGTTCTGCCGGTAGCGGTTCGCGACAAAGCGACCCGATCTTTAATCCATTCAAGTTGTTTTTGATAAGCAGCATTATCTTGCTGCAGCTTGGCAACTTTGTCCTGCAAGATGGTAACATCCGCCGTCAGTTGGCCACCCGACGCTTGTTGTTCGGCCATTTGATGGGCTGCAAACTGCAATACTGAAACCAACCCTCGCAGTAGCTGCAGATCGTCCTCCGGCAAAGACTGAATAGCCGTGAGCTGAGTAATATTTTTATAAAGTGTGCCGAGTTCTTCGGCTAAGGCTTCTTTAAGCAGAATTTGATTATCCATTGCTGATCAAAAAGGAATAGACGCGGCTCAGCACCTGATAATTGGAAAAACAGGCAGTTGGGTTGAAACCTATGGTCAACCTGGTTAAGAATCATGACCTCCTGCAGGCAAGATACCGTGGACTTAAAGGTCTGGAATATCAGTTCTATTGTCAGTACTAAAAGGCTACAGCCCTTTCTCAGATTACGCCCAATAATTTAGGATTGCTACCGATGTCGCCAGAGCAGTTATCTGATTAATTTCAAGCCTTCTGGCTGCTAATGAGATTAAACTGGGGCTGTGGTGATAGGTGTAAGCATGCATCGGCTTTTAATCAAACGCCTCCGGCGTAAGCTTGTCTGGGTAACGCTGCTGTTTTTGGTATGGCTGCTATGTAGCGGGGAAGCGATCGCAAGTCCTCTAGCTGAGCGACTGTCAACATTTCCTGATTGGTCTACCAAGCCGCCTGTGCAGCCGTCTGAGGGAGACTTGATCTATCCCGACTGGATGGATGGCTCGTGGCGCATGACATCGACCCTAATGACCATGAACGCCCCTCTAGGCCCAGAGGTAATTACACCAGGCTTTGAAGGCAATCGTCAGTACCTTGATCGGCCCATTGAGGCAGATATTCGCTTTCAAAAGGCACGGGTAGCCCAGGGAAAATTTCTCAACCGCCCCTTAAAAAACACAGTTGGTGTGGTGTCCGATCGAGCGTTTAATGGCCTCAGCCTCGCCCGTGCTTATCTCGGAGACGATTGGGTCAAAGCCGTCAACGTTGATCCAGAAAATCCTAACCGTCAGATTACTTTTCTTAAAGATAGCCAGCAGCTAGTGTCTACAGTGAGCGGACGCGCCGTAGAACAGCCAGATAACAACACATTTATCACCACCGAAGTCTTCCAACAGTTTTTTCGCGGCGGACGACCAACAGTTTACTTAAACGAAGTTGAAAACACCACGGCCTACCATTACCAACAGGATCATATTGTGGCCGATCAGATTACGGCTATTTATCTATCGCCCCAAGACCCAGATTACTTTAAGGCGATTGATCGACCGGTGGCTCTCTATCGGTATGGTTTAGAGCTTTATCCAAATCCTAATAGTGGGCAAGAGAACGCCTAGTACCCGATGGCAGAAGTTTGGCAGCTATTTCATCCACCCATCCACCCATCGACTCATCCACATTTGATAGTGAGCAAACTTACACCCGACATTCCGCCCTCTTAAGTGGCACATTGACAATAATGCGTTTTCTCAACAGAGTAAGTAGTAGGCTTGTGAAGCAGAGCCAAGGAAACGCAGAATGTTTCGGTGATTTTCGGTCAGATTTACGATCTGCTGTTGGCCATTAATACTGACCATATGAATGGCCATGAAACATTGAAAGACCCATCGTAGCGTCGGCGTTTCAGTCAGTTTACCAAGTTGGTTAGGCAGGGTTTCATGGGCAACTTTCAAAGCATTTCGAAGTTGTCGCTGGCCTAGATTATAGACCAGTAAACACAGGCCCATAATCATCCCCAACGCCATGATGCGCTCAGGGGATTTAAGAAAGACACTGGAGGTGAAAAATAATGGGTCTTTTAGAAACCGAAACCCTCGCTCGGTGCCCTGTTGCGCCTTATATTCGGAGAGAATCTCATCGGTTGAAAGGTGGATTGAGTCAGTGTCTGCCTCCTCCAGAGGGATCTCAGGTGATGCCAAGACATTGGTGGCCAGGATAAATCGTCCTGCTCTGCGCCGTTGCAGGGCGTCGGCCTCAGGGTCGAGTGTCAAGGTGGCCTGAACGTGATAGCTCACGGAGGTCGGTGGGGCGGTTTTGGCCGGTCGTCCGGGGTGGCCATAGTGAGCCTGTTTAACGATGTTAGAGTCCGTGATGAGATGGTAGTTTAAGGTCTTCTCAAACCGCTCTACTGCCTTCTGGGCATCCGCTTCACACGCAAACGGTTGATGGCTAAGACGGTCTAACTCAGTTTGTTTGCGTTGGGTGGATTTGGCGCACCGCTTCTCCCATTGTTTCAAGTCCGAGGCTTGACGGTGGCTCGATTCAACCACAATCCACCGTTGCTGTACATCGCCATAGGTGCAACACACCTCAGCGATGCGATACCCGTCGCGCTGACTGGGACGAAAAGCACTGTCGTCGATGTCTTCAATCAGGGCATTGGCTTGGGCCAGGGTTAACGGTACCCGAGAGATCCACCGCAAGCTTCCCAATTGCTGCACATTATCGGCACTGTAGAGCGCCGAATCGGCAACATGGACCCCTTCAAACTCCCATTGTTGCTGGAACTCGCCGAGGAGTCCGGCAAAGCGAGCTTTATCCGATTGATTCCCATCGGCCAGTTCGAGGAAGGCTGGGATATCGCCATCTCCCCAGCACACCAGATTCATCACAAACTGTTTCAAGTCAGGGCGATGGTCACGCGAATAGCCATGGCAGACTTGAATCGGCACCGTTGCGGCTAGGGAACCCGTATCAGTCGATTGTACATAGTCCCCAGACACACTCATCGACGTGGCATCTAAGTGGGCTCGCTCACAGCTAACGTCAAAGCGCTTGACGGCTTCCAGGCAAATGGCCAAAAACACAGATGTGATGCCCGTTTGATAGAGACGATCTAACACACGCCCTAAGCGATCATCATTCAGATACTGAGGCAAGACATCGGAGCCTAGCAGATGCTCGGTGGCTTTGCTTTCGAAAAACTGCTCGAACAAATACAACGGGGCAGATACAAACCCCAACCCATTCAAGATCATCGCTTTTACTGCTATCCCGGCGCTGATCTGCTCATGCGGATCTTGGCCAAGACACTCATTGATGGTCTCAACCACACCCAGCTCATCGACAATACCCGCGACGATGCCTAGATGGTCTACGGTTTGGACGACGATATCGATAAGAGGCTACCCTTTGCGACGATGTTGACGTGTATCATCGCTCATTATTCCAAATGTGACAATCCAGAGGG
>NZ_AWNH01000066.1 GCF_000482245.1 Leptolyngbya sp. Heron Island J
AAGGATCTCAAGCCGATTTATCAAGCCGCTACCCTAGCCGAATCGGAAGCTGCCCTGTATGCCTTCAGTGAAAAATGGGATGAGGCCTACCCAGCCATTAGCCAGATCTGGATTCGCCACTGGGAGAATGTGATTCCCATCTTCGATTACCCCATGGAAATTCGTCGGGTGATTTACACCACCAATGCTATTGAATCTCTCAATCGTTCTCTGCGTAAGGTGATTAAGACCAAAGCCGTTTTTCCAGATGAAGACGCTGTTTGCAGGTTGATGTATCTGGCGATGAACAATATCGCGAAAAAATGGAATCGACCGATTAAAAATTGGCGTGCCGCACTGTCTCATTTTGCTATCCTGTTCCCAGAACGCTTCTCTCTCTAAACAAACAGCGTTTACACAAAATTCAGATCACTCTCCAACTGTAGCTTCAACTTCATAGGACGGCTCTGAAAGCGGCTTTTCGGTAATGATGTTAACCGTTCCTCCAGGGGTGACCTCCCCGTATAGAACAGACGCTGGCCCTTTCAAAACTTCAACGCGTTCAATATTGACCGGATCAGCAATAATAAATGGACCATTCTCGTCTCTTATTCCATTTCTAAGAAACGATGAGTTGAATGGTCCGCCAAATCCTCGGATGTAGACTCCATCTCCTTCCTGGGCACGTCCAGTGGTGGTTACAACGCCACTAGCGTTTCTTAGAACCTCTCCTAACCGTAAAGCATTTTGCTCCTCAATCACGACCTGAGGAATAACTTGAATTGCCTGAGGAATATCGCGCAGTGATGTATCTGTCCGTGTTCCCACTTCTCCGGTCACCACAAGTCTTAGCGGCTCATCTGTTGCACCTGCCTGGGCAATTCCTGGCATTACGCTTAGCGTCAGCCCTGCTGTATCTGTCCCAATGTCTGCTGTTGGTGCTGCATCGGTCCCGGTAATCACTATCTGCACTCGATTACTCGATAGAGCTGAAACCTGCACAAAGACAATCTCCTCGGCAGGTCCAAACTGCTCAAACTCTTCTCCAGTCAGTACCGCATTATCAATTTCAACCACCAACGCATCGCCAGATATGCTTGTTGTCGGTGTGGGTAGTTCACCGTCTGCTGTTTCCAATATCACCTGTAGACCAGTGTCAGTTTCTTCTAGCCGCACGTTTGTGATTTGTACTATGGGATTCTGGGCTAGGGTTTGGGAGGAAAGGGAGAGGGGGAGAGGGAGAGAGGGGGAGAGAAATTGCTTGGAAGCTTTATCTAGGGGCTCATTTATCAACTCATTGTCTCTACCTTCTGCCTGAACAGGCAACGCAAAACCACCCGCTACACTCAACGCGACTATCAACCGCACCATTAGCCCAAGCTTTGTCATGATCGCTATTGCCCTCACACCTGATAAAATCCCTCAATTGCGAAGGATTCTTACTTATTAGAAGTGAGAATAAAAGCAGGACAATACTGAGATCCACTCCGATACTTCACAATCACCCCAAGACTTCGTCTGAGGAAAAAAATCTTACCCTTCGACTCCGCTCAGGGTACGCTATATCCTTTTCGACTCCGCTTAAGGTGTGCTGTATCTTTGGCTGAGCGGAGTCGGTCGCAAAGCGTCTCCTTCGGAGTTAGCCAACGAACCACGCATACATTCGCGGGGTGTCATACCAAACTGACGCTTAAACGCAGCGGAAAACTGGGCCGGATTTGCATAGCCCACTTGATTGGCCACCTCCGCCACCGTGCAGTCTGGCTGCCGCAGTAGTCGTTCCGCCTGTTCCATGCGATAGCGGGTTAAATAAGCAAACGGCGTCACTCCAAACACTGTCCGAAATCCTTTGTTTAGAGTAGTGGGTCCAATGCCGATTTGCTTTGCTAGCTCGGTGTTAGAGGGTGGATTTTCGAGGTGCGATCGCAATATTTCTGCCGCATAGTGAATCCGAGCGGTCGTATCAGCCTTAAGCAAACCCGATGGGGCTGTTTTCTCACTGGACATCCCATCAAGCTGCAGCGCCATCAGCTCAAACACCTTGCTTTGCAAATACAGTCGCTTGGTGGTGCCGGTAAATGGACAGTCGATGATCTGCTGTACCACCGCTCGCATTGCCCCAGTAACTTTTGGCGAAAAGACCTGCTGCCAATCATCTCCTTGCATCAGCGGCTGAAATTCGGGCGGCAGTTCTCCCGTTGGTGTTGCAAACAGCTGCCTCAGCAGCTGCGGCTGCAGATGAATATTCACTCCAATTTCGGGTTGATTAGCCAGGTGATAATTGGTTACGGCAGGTTGAATGCCGCTGCCGCCGATATAGCTATGGTTTGAATCTTGATAAAGAAAGCTCCCGCTGTCTACGGTTCCTGACAGATGAACCATAAACTGTATCGGATGTGGATTCTCAACGCCTCTGTAGATTAGTCCATCTGGATAAGTTTCGTGAAAGATAACTAGCTCTAAACCTGAACACAGTTCGATTGCACGATAGTAACCATAGCCCAGCTGCGAGGGCAGTGTTTGGATGCTTTCCAGAGCATCAGCTGATGTCACCGGAGGGCATTGCTGTTGAGCGTCCGCGAAAACGTCATCAAATTCTGCGGCTGTCAGGTCTAGACTCATGGCCAGTGGAATAACTGAGCATTAATGATAATTAATCTCAATAATCCCGAGTCCGACCTAAAAAGTCAAGCTGTTAGGACATATGAACAATCGTCAATCACTTGCTGGTCAACGGTTGCTCAGTCCATTTCACACCTGACTGCACTCGCCACAGGTTGGCATAGATTCCATTCTGAACCAGCAGTTGTTCATGGGTTCCCTGCTCTACCAGCTGACCCTTATCCATCACGTAAATACAGTCACTATGGCGAATAGTCGATAGCCGGTGGGCAATGGCAATCGTCGTTCGATTTTGCGTAATCTTAGTCAATGATTTCTGAATTGCCGCTTCAGTTTCGTTGTCTACAGCTGAGGTAGCCTCATCGAGCACAAGAATCGGTGGATTTTTAAGAATAGTGCGGGCAATGGCGATGCGCTGCCGCTGACCACCGGAGAGTTTTTGCCCCCGTTCGCCCACAACGGTGTCATACCCCTGAGGTAGCTGTTGAATAAAATCGTGGGCCTCAGCTGATTGTGCTGCCTGGATAATTTGGTCATGGCTAGCCTCAAAGCTGCCGTAAGCAATGTTCTCAGCCACGGTACCATGGAACAAAAAAACATCTTGACTAACCCAGCCAATGTGGCGACGCAGGTCAGCCAGGCTTAAGGTCTGAATATCCTGACCATCAATTAAAATATCTCCCTGCTGTGGCTGGTAGAATCGGAGTAACAATTTTATCAGGGTACTTTTGCCCGACCCGGTTGCGCCAACAATCCCAATGGTTGCACCGGCTGGAATGTTCAGAGAGAGATTTCTGATAACGGGATACTGCGGTTGATAAGCAAAGGTAATCTGGCCAAAGACAATCTCACCGCGTAATGATGGTTGTGAGACGCCTGAATAAGGAGCTGATGCTTCAATGGGACTATCTAATAATCCCATCACTCGCCAGACGGATGCCATAGCTCGCTGATACTCATCAAAAATCTCGCCTAGCTCGGTGAAGGGCCAGAGTAGATCCTGCACGATAAACACCATAAAGCCGTAGGTGCCGACGCTGAGCTGTCCAGCCAGAACAGCTCGTCCTCCTAGATAAAGGGTAACAACAAAGCCGAGCAAAATTAAAAACCTCAGCAGTGGTTGAAAGCTAGCGCTAAGGCCAATGACATTACGGTTGCTGGTGCGATAGGCCTCGCTTTCTTGTTCCACACGGTATTGTTCGTAGGCTTCGGTGGTAAAGCTTTTGATAGTGGCAATACCGGAGATATTGTTGGCCAGCCGGGCACTGATTTGGGCACTGCGGTTGCGGACTTCACCATAGCGGGGCCCCAACCGTTGTTGGAATACAAATGCGCCCCCGAGGATAAAAGGAATTGGTACCATGGCGAACCAGGCAATGCCGGGAGCTAAAACAACAAAGCTCAAGCCAACAGCCGCCACACGCGTAAAAAAGCCGATCAGATAGGGTGCGCCAGCATCTAAAAAGCGTTCTAGCTGGTTGATGTCGTCGTTGAGAATAGACAGCAGGGTACCGGTGCTGCGGTCTTCAAAGTAGCTGATTTCTAGCCGCTGCAGGTGGCCATAGGCATCGACCCGTAGTTTATGCTGTAGAGTTTGGGCCAGGTTGCGCCACAGCTGGTCAGCACTATACTGACTCAAGGATTCCAAGCCCCAAGTGAGAATGGTGAGAAAAGAGACAATCAGCAGCTGAGAATGAACGTTTTGGATACCCAAACGGGCAAGCTGAGAGATATCTTGCTGAACAAGAATATCGACAGCTAAACCAATTAAATAAGGTGGAGCCAGATCAAAGAGAGTACGAAAAATAGAGCAAAGGGTGGCTGCTGTGATTCGAGGTTGGAAGGGTTTGGTGTAGCGGAGTAGACGCAATAAGAGCTGAGTGGGGCGAGTGCTCATTGGTTATTTGTATACCTTGAATGGTAAAAAAATCAGACAAAAAGAGTAGAGCTATATATGGTTAAAGCATTTCAGAAAAATATTCATAAAGATCGTCAATTACTTGATTAGCCATCACTGGACCTCCACCGTACCAGTTAGTTACATAAACTTGATCTTTCTGAACAGCATTGAGGCTCGACCAAAGTGGCTCTGTAAATAGAGATAAAGAGTCGATGGACTCAAACTCTTCTTTATAGAAGAGATCTAGAAATAAAAAGTCAGCATCCCAATTGGGAAGAGACTCAAGACTTAATCTCAGGTGGTTACTTCCGAGATCTTCGTAAGCGGGAATAAACTGTATCCCTGCATCCCTTAAAACCTGCGCGTAAGCAAGGATATCTGGTCCGTAAACATGAACTGCGGAGCCCCAAAAAGAAAACAAAGAGACTGTCTTGTTCTTCAGCTTATCTCCCATCTGCTGACGGAATTCTTGAATTTGTGCATCATAGTTTGCCAAGACCACTTCGGCCTGATTGCTTTTACCTAAGATTTCAGCCAAGTATCTGAAGTTCCGCTTAAAATCATTTCCCTCAGAAAAAATGTCCATTATTACCGTAGGGGCAATTTCCGACAACCTGGGATAAAAATTTCTCTGCCAGCTATATCCCAAAATCAGATCAGGTTCTAGACCTAAGATAGTTTCTAAAGAAGGCCGACTATCGTTGCCTACAGACGGAACATCCTGCAAAAACTCATCGAAATAATTTAAAGCTATACAATCGGCACAGCGAGTTACCCCTACTGGTTGTATTCCCAAAGAAGATAGCGCATCTATATAAAACGAGCCGATGGCATCTAGTACTACAATCCGCTGGGGCTGTAGCGGAATCTCGACCTGACCTAAGGCATGACCGACAGTTTTTGTCGCTATTGAATCTTGCTCTGATCTTTCAAGAGCAGTTTGCGCAGATGATTCTGACTGCTCAGTACGCTGGGTATTGCTGTCGCAAGCAGTAACTGCAAAGATCGCAACAAATACTAAAGATAGGAAGAAGACAGCAGTTTTGTGAATTGCCCTTTTTCTCATCTCTCAAACGAGCCCCTCAGTTAAAGTTGTTGTCTCAAAGACGATGGTTTGATCAAGCCCATGCTCTCAATCCTAAAACTCCCAGCTAATAGAACCCACAATACTGAAGGGCTCTCCTCGCTCAGCAAACAGTCTATTCCCATTGTTTATTGAGCCTACATAATCTACATCAAAGAGATTGCGGATATTAATTGCCGTATTTAGACTATCTTTACGATAGAAAAGCGCTGCATCAGTTCGTAGATAATCATCGACTTGAAATGAATTCGCCAAGTCTCCTTGCCTCTCACCAACGTAGAATAATCCTAAACCGACCCCTAATCCTTGTAAATCTCCTTCCTGAATTTCGTATGTGGTCCACAGGCTAGCCTGATGCTCCGGTACGTTGGCAAAGCTGTTGCCCTCGTTGTTAAGTAAAGGACTATCGGCGGTCACCTTCGTATCTGTTAACGCATAAGAGGCGATAATATTCCATCCCGGTGAGATTTTACCTGCTATGTCTAGTTCTATGCCACGACTCCGCTGTTCTCCAACTTGAACCTGGAAGCCTTGTAGTGCCAAAGCTAGATCAGGATTGGGAGCCAAAACATTTGTTCTAGTAAGATTGTAAGCCGCTAGAGTAGTTGAGAGCCTGCCATCAAGGAAGTCGGCTTTGACCCCTACCTCGTACTGCGTTCCTCTAGTCGGTTCAAAAGGGCTGCCATCTGGGTTACGCCCAGACACAGAATTAAATGAGCGGCTGTAGCTCGTGTATAGCGAAACATCGTCATTGGGTTGATACACCAACCCTACGCGGGGGCTAAAGGCACCGTCAGACTGAGATTGGGTACTCCTCATGTTTGCAGGTGTAATAATTCCTGCATCTTCCGATATCCAGTCATAGCGTCCGCCAATCAGTAATTTCCATTGAGGGCTAAAAGCTATTTGATCTTGAAGATAAATTCCATAAGACTCTCTATCTGTCACTGACGTATTTTCTGGAAAAACCGCTGGCCTCACTGTCAAACCATCATAGTTAGGATTGAGAATATCCAGAGGGGGAAGAACGGTAGGATCAAAATTGCCTTCACTGGCAATATTTTGATCAAAGTAGTTGAAGTCGAAGCCAGCTAAAAGTTGATGCGCAATATCTCCCGTTTCAAATTCTCCAAGTACGTCAATTCCGGCAAAGTAGTTATAGGTATCATTGTCTGCATTGAAAGTAGCAAGACTTAGAAATCGGTCATCTGTAAGTGAGAGTGGAAAAATTTCTCGTCTTTCATTTTGTGTATTTGTGAAAGCAAAGTTGTTGCGAACTTGCCAATTGCTATCAAACCTGTGAGTCAGTGTATATCCAGCCTTGTGGTCAGATAAATCAGCTCTGTTTAAGAAGGGGGAGCTGGGGTACAGGTTCTGCGAAGGCAGAGTTCCATCGCTTAGAAGTGGAACACCAGACTGATAGGGATCTGCAAAGTACCGATTGTACTCATAATAAAGATTTAGATCCGTCTGATCTCCTAAGTTTAATGAGACTGAAGGCGCAATTGAAGTGACCTCTGAATTAGCAAACTCTTGAAAGCTATCTCGACCTTCATAGGCCGCAATAAAGCGATAAAGCACATTCCTATCAGCTGTTAGCGGGCCTGATAAATCAACACTGGGCTGATAAAGTCCGAAATTGCCGATCTCAAGACCAAGGTTGTAATAGGGGTCGCTCAAGGGTTGCTTAGTAACGTAATTAACAACTCCCCCAGGCTCTATAGCACCTGTTATCACTGAGGAGGGACCTTTCAAAATTTCTAACTGCTCAATTGTCGCTAGGGGCGTTGTGCTAGTCGAAACAGGGCTCTCAGGGAAACCATTACGAAGTGTTGAACTCGCCGTAAATCCTCGGATACGTCTACTACCACTCGTTCCATTGAAGAATCTGAAGTCTTCAACTACGCCACTGACAGTCTCCACTGCTTCGGTTATTGTTCTGACGTTGCGATCTTCAATCACCTGTCGCGGTACTACCTGAATGGATTGAGGAATATCTCGCAAGGGCGTATCTGTTCGCGTTGCCGTAGTCGCGCTTGACGGATTATACCCTTCATCCTCCTCTCCGGTTACCACAAGTCTAAGTGACTCATCCGTTCCATCCACCTGAGCAACTCCCGGCACCAAGCTTAGTGTCAGTCCTGCCGCATCCGTTCCAATGTCCACTGTTGGTGCCGCATCTTCTCCAGTGATCACCACCTGCACACGGTTATCCGGTAGGGTCGAGAGCTGTACAAAAGCAATTCCCTCAGCAGGCTCAAACTGCTCAAAGTCTTCCCCAACTAGCACCGCATTAGAAATCTCAACAATTAGGGCATCACCAGATACTGCTGTTGCCGGTGTGGACAATAGCTCACCGTCTGCTGTTTCCAGCACTATCTGCAGACCAGCGTCAGTTTCTTCTATCCGTACGTTGGTGATTTGTACTGGTGGTGTTTGAGCCAGGGTTTGAGAAGAACGAGAGAGGGATTGCTCGGAGGCTCCATCAAGATGTTCACCCATCAACTTATCGAGGTGATCTTCTGCATGGGTAGGCACTGCCAAACCACCCACTATGCCCAACGCCACCGTTAATCGCACTATTAGCCCAAGCTTTGTCATGATCGCTATTGCCCTCACACCTGATAACATCCTTCAATTGCGAAGGATTCTTACTTATTAAGCATGAGAATAAAGGTCGAGCAATAGCGCGATCCACTCCAAAACTATACTGTGAGCCCAAACGTTTGTTTTGGAGACAAAAATCTAGCTCAGGGGCTGACAGCCCCTCGCATACACGCCTTTGGTGTAATGCCAAAATGGCGCTTAAAGGCCATAGCAAATTTAGCAGGGTTAGCATAGCCCACCCGATTGGCCACCTCCGTTACGGTATGGCCGGGCTGGCGCAGTAGTCGTTCGGCCTGCTCCATGCGATGGCGGGTTAAGTAGACAAACGGAGTAATCTGAAAGAGCTCCCGAAATCCTTTATGTAGGGTGCAGTAACTGATACCAACCTGCTGGGCTAACTCGGTCTGGTCTGGTGGGTCTTCAAGGCGCGATCGCAATATCTCAGCCGCATAATGAATACGAGCAATAGTCTCAGGCTTGAGGGATGTGAAGGTAGACACCGCATCACTTTTCAAAAGGCTATCGAGCTGCAGCGCGATCAGTTCAAACACCTTGCCTTGTAGATACGCCTGCTTCGGAACACCTAAAAATGGACAGTCAATCATCTGCCGCACCACCGTTCGCATAGCTCCCGTCATCTTGGGTGAAAACTGTCTCTGCCAGTCATTTGCCTGTACCAGCGGCTGCAGTGAGGCAGGCAGTTCGCCATGGGAATCGGCAAAAAACTGCTGAAATAGAGCCGGGGGCATGTGAATCTCAACGCCAACCTGATGGTGAGATCGCGGGATGTGTACAAAATGACTTAGTTGAATGCCGCTGCCGCCTATATAGGTTTGCTGGGGATTAATCTGTAAATAGTCGCCACTGTCTAACACGCCTGACAGACACGCTGCAAATTGGACTGAATGATTATTTTCTGGAATTCGCAACGTCAAATCATTGGGCACCGTGTCGATAATGCTCAGATACAACCCTGGACATAGCTCAATCTCTCGCGCATAGCCGCTACCCAATTTAGACGGTACCGTACAGATCGTCTCCACTTGATCGATCGAGGTTACAGGCGGGCAGTGCTGTTCGGCTTCTGCATAAATTTCTTCAGCATCTTGGATGGTCAAATCCAGGCTCATGTCGAGGGAAGCAAGCTAATGATAATTAGTCTCAATAATCCCGAATGGTACCTGAAAAGTCAAGGCGTTAATAGATATGGACAATCTTCATTGCTCGCTCGTTATCAGCGGCTCAGCCCATTCCAATCCTGATTGCACTCGCCATAGCTTGGCATAGATTCCATTCTGGGCCAGCAGTTGTTCATGGGTTCCCTGCTCTACAAGCTGGCCTTTGTCCATGACATAGATACAGTCACTATGACGAATGGTCGACAGCCGATGGGCAATGGCAATCGTGGTTCGATTCTGTGTAATCTTTGTCAATGATTTCTGAATTGCCGCTTCAGTTTCGTTATCGACAGCTGAGGTGGCCTCATCAAGCACCAGGATGGGCGGATTTTTAAGAATGGTTCGAGCAGTAGCAATCCTCTGGCGTTGTCCGCCGGAGAGCTTTTGCCCTCGTTCGCCCACAACAGTGTCATATCCCTGGGGCAGCTGCTGAATAAAGTCATGGGCTTCAGCTACCTTTGCTGCCTGAACAATCTGATCATGGCTGGCGTCAAAGCTACCATAGCCGATGTTCTCAGTCACGGTACCGTGAAACAGAAACACATCCTGGCTGACCCAGCCAATGTGACAACGTAGGTCCGCTAACCCCAAGGTTTGAATATCCTGACCATCAATTAAAATGTCTCCCTGCTGGGGCTGGTAGAACCGCAGTAAAAGTTTTATCAGAGTGCTTTTACCAGAACCAGTTGCACCGACAATGCCAATGGTTGCTCCGGCTGGAATGTTCAGTGAGAGATTTCTAATGACGGGATGATATTGTTGATAGGCAAAGGTAATCTGGTTAAAGCTAATCTCACCGCGTAGTGATGGTTGTGAGACACTTGGATAAGGAGCTGATGCTTCAATCGGACTGTCCAATAATTTCATCACTCGCCAGACGGAGGCCATGGCCCGCTGGTATTCGTCAAAAATCTCGCCTAGCTCGGTAAAGGGCCAGAGCAGGTCTTGAACGATAAACACCATAAAGCCATAGGTGCCAACGCTCAGCTGTCCGGCGAGGACAGCTCGTCCTCCTAGATAAAGCGTGGTGACAAAGCCGAGCAAAATCAGAAACCGTAGCAGCGGTTGAAAGCTGGCACTGAGGGCAATGGCTTTGCGATTGCTAGTGCGATAGGCATCGCTCTCTTGTTCCACACGGTACTGTTCAAAAGCTTCGGTGGTGAAGCTTTTGATGGTAGCGATACCAGAGATATTGTTGGCAAGCCGGGCGCTGATTTGGGCGTTGCGATCGCGGACTTCACTATAGCGGGGTCCTAAGCGTTGCTGAAAGGCCAGTGCGCCCCAAAGGATAAAAGGAATGGGGACCATGGCGAGCCAGGCAACACCGGGAGCTAGAATCACAAAGCTAAGGCCAACGGCGGCGACACGAGTAAAAAAGTCAATCAGGTCGCGGGCACCGGTATCTAAAAAGCGTTCTAACTGGTTAATGTCGTCGTTGAGAATGGAGAGCAGGGTGCCGGTACTGCGGTCTTCAAAGTAGCTGATCTCTAGCCGCTGCAGGTGACCATAGGCATCGACGCGCAGTTCGTGCTGTAGGGTTTGGGCCAGGTTGCGCCATAGCTGGTCAGCACCATACTGGGTTAGGGATTCGAGACCCCAGGTGAGAATGGTGAGGAGAGAAACAATCAGCAGCTGTGTGTGGACGGTTTGGATACCTAGACAGGCAAGTTGGGATGCCTCTTGCTGGACAAGGATATCGACAGCGACGCCAATAAGGAAGGGGGGAGCGAGGTCAAAGAGGGTGCGAAGGATGGAGCAAACGGTAGCGGCTACGATTTGGGACTGGAAGGGAGTAGCGTAGCGGAGTAGATGCAGTAGATGCCGATGTGGGCGAGTGCTCATTGGCTAGAATGCTTTATTCACAAAGTTAGAGATTGTTGCTGAAATACTCGTAGAGGTCATCAATAAATTGATTAACGGTAATGGGTCCCCATACATCTAAAACCATCGGATGAACTTGCTCATTTTTCACCACGTCCAGGGTGGACCATATTGGCTTCTGCGTCAGTAGCTCAAAGTCTTCGGTGTGTCTTTCATAATTGCGGACAACAAACAGAAAATCAGCATCCCACTGAGTTAAAGCTTCGGTATTTAAGGGGTGGTAGCCATTGGTTTTGATCGTTTCGTAGGCGGGGCTAAACTGAACCCCTGCATCACTCATGACTTGGCTGTAGATATTATCTCCTAATTTTCTAACGTAAAACGAAGTTGCATCGACACCAATTACAGAGACTGTTTTGTCCTGCAATTTTTCTCCAAACTGTTGTCGAAACGCTGAGATTTTCCTGTCATAGTCAGCCAAGATGCCATCAACTAACTCATTTTTATCTAGAATCTTTGCAAGATATTTGAGAGTTGGGATGAAACCATTAAGCTCAGGTTCTTCTATCATCACGGTTGGTGCGATTTCAGACAGTCGTGGATAAAATTGCTCCTGCCATGCCAATCCTAAAATTAAATCGGGCTTAAGACTAACAATTTTTTCTAGGGATGGCGCGGCCATATCCCCCAACTTGGGAACATCGACTACAAACTCACTAAGAAGTTCTGAAGGGATGCAAACTTGACAAGGGGTATATCCGACTAGCTTGACGTCAAGCGCCGATAGGGTATCCAGCAGATAAAACTCGTCTAATATAACGATTCGCTGAGGATTAGCCGGGATACAGGTTTCGCCCAGGGCATGTTGAACAACTTTACAGGCTTTTGTGGTGTCTGAATTTTCTGACAGTGAGCTTGGTGTTTGGCTATTTGGCTGATAACAAGCTGTTACCAGAGTAAAGGATAAAACCATCAGTAGAAATGGCTTTATCAAATGATGCATTGTAGTGCTGATTGCCCTCATGGTTATGATGTTTGATGATTTGCAATCAATTTATAGCGGCTTTTGGGAGTATCAAAACTCCCAGCTGAGAGACGCTGAAACGGTAAAAGGTTCACCTCTTTCGATATATACCGGACTACTGGAAAAGCTAGCATAGTCGATATCAAACAAATTTCGCACGTTAATTGCTGCTTTAAGCCTATCTCGTCGGTAGTAAAGGGCGGCATCAGTACGGAGGTAGTCATCCACTTCAAAGGAGTTTGCTAAGTCCCCTTGACGCTCACCTACATAAAACAGTCCTAGACCAAATCCCAACCCAGCAAGGTCGCCCTCTTGAATTTCATAGGTCGTCCATAAACTAGCCTGATTAAAGGGAATATTAGCTAATTGATTCCCTATGGGAGTAGAGTTGTCCTCGGTGACTTCAGCATCAGTGTAGGCATAGGATGCAATTATGTTCCATCCAGGCAAAATCTCACCAGAAACATCCAGCTCGATGCCCTGACTCCGCTGCTCACCAGTCTGAACAGAGAAAAATGGATTATTTGGATCAGGAGTAGTCACATTCGTTTTTGTCAGATGGTAGGCGGCTAGAGTGGCCGAGAGGCGGCTATCTAAAAAATCTGTTTTAACGCCTACCTCGTACTGAGTACCCCTTGTCGGCTCAAACATCTCATCTGGACTGAATGCTGTAGTTTGTAAAAATGAACGACTATAGCTACCGTAGAGAGAAACGGTATCGCTAGGCTGGTAGACTATGCCGATGCGTGGACTAAATGCACTATCATTGGATTCTGGCGTATCAACATCATCAACTAACGATTCAAATTGATTGGATATCCAGTCAAACCGACCGCCAATCAACATTTTCCACTGGTCGCTAAATTCGATCTGATCTTGCAAATAGACACCAAGGGACTCGGTCGGCCATTCAAATTCAAAGCCCTGAACTAAGTCAGTGGGTCTTGCCACGTCATAATCTGGGTTCTGTGAATCTAGAAGAGGCAGTGGTGTTGGAATGTTAAGCTCACTGTATCTCTCAAAAACATTTTCATAATCAACGCCAACTAAGAGCTGATGAGAAACCGAGCCGGTGTTGAATTTCCCCAGTAGATCGATATTGCCAAAGTAAACATCGTTGGAGTTAGTGCGATCAAGATAGAAAAAATCAACAAACCGATCGTCTTGCAGAGCAATTGGGACCGCAAACCTTTCCTCTGGAACATTGAAGTGATTTCCAGAGAAGGTGGTGCGTAGCTGCAAGTTGTCATCAAAGTCATGCTCTAATCTAAATCCATATTCATGACTCACTCTTTCGAGGAAAGTAAGATCTGGGTTACCCCATACATTAACGTCTCTCGGCAGAAAACTACCATCGCTGCGAACCGCAGTATACAGGCCACCATAAAGATCGCCTGCATATCTGCTGTATTCATAGAACAGATCTAGTTCTGTTCTGTCGCTAAAGTTGAGGCTAACTGTAGGCGAGATAAATGTATTATCTCGGCCGCCACCTCTGAAATAGCCATCAAAAGTACTGTATGCACCAACCAATCGATAGAGAGCAGTTTCATCAGCATTTAAAGGGCCTGTCACATCAAAGTCAGCCTGGTAGAATCCACGATTCCCTGCCTCAAGACCCAGCTCGTAAAAAGGATCACTTAACGGCTGTTTTGTGATAGCGTTAATGACTCCACCAGGGTCTATTGCTCCAAACAAAACAGATGCAGGGCCTTTTAGTATCTCCAATCGCTCAATGGATACAAGAGGTTCTTCTGGAATCAGTGAAAAGGTATCTCCTAGACGATTGCCATTGCGTAGCTGAGATGTCTGATCTGTGGCAAACCCTCTAAAACTTCTAAATTGCGAGTCTCCACTATCAAGAAAACCAGGAACTGTTTCTAGGGCATCGTTAACGGTGCGAACGCCTCGGTCTTCAATTACCTGTCGTGGCACGACTTGAATTGCCTGAGGAATGTCTCGCAGCGGCGTATCTGTTCGCGTTGCTGTACTTGCATTGGATGGATTATAGCCCTCGTCTTCTTCTCCAGTGACCACAAGTCTCAATGACTCATCAGCTTCATCCGCCTGGGTAATTCCCGGCACCACGCTTAGGGTCAGTCCTGTCGCATCGGTGCCAATATCCGCTGTTGGTGCTGCATCTTCCCCACTGATTACCACCTGTACCCGGTCACCCGACAGTTCAGAAACCTGAACAACAGCAATCCCCTCGGCAGGTTCAAACTGCTCAAAGTCTTCTCCAGCGAGCACAACATTAGCAACATCGATAATCAGCGCATCACCAGATACCGATGTTGTTGGTGTGGATAGTTCACCCTCTGCAGTTTCTAACACCACCTGCAGGCCAGCGTCAGTTTCTTCTAATCGGATGTTGGTGATTTGGACGAGTGGCGTTTGAGCCAAGATTTGAGAGGAGAGGGGGAGGCTTCGACGTGAGCTCAGCCGAACGGGGAGAGGGGAAGAAAGGGAGAGAGATTGCTCGAAAGTTCCATTGAGGTGTTCACCCATCAACCTATTGAGGCTATCTTCCGCATGAGTAGGCACTGCCAAACCACCCACTATGCCCAATGCCACTGTTAATCGCACTATTAGCCCAAGCTTTGTCATGATCGCTATTGCCCTCACACCTGATAACATCCTTCAATTGCGAAGGATTCTTACTTATTAGGAATGAGAATAGGGGTAGGGCAATAGTGAAATCCACTCCAAAGCTCCACCATCACCCCAAGATCCTATTTTTAACCCCAAAAATTTAGAAGATCAGGGTTGATGACAAATCAATCCCCGCATGCATTCGCTGGGGGTAATACCAAAGTGACGCTTAAATGCAGCTGCAAACTGAGCCGGATTGGCATAGCCTACCCGATTAGCCACTTCAGCCACCGTACAATCTGGCTGCCGTAGAAAACTTTCAGCCTGTTCCATACGATGGCGGGTCAGATAGGCAAACGGGGTCATGCCAAACACATCCCGAAATCTTTTACTTAAGGTGCTGTGGCCAATGCCCACCAGCTGGGCCAGCTCGATTTGTGAAGGTGGGTTTTCACTATGCGACCTTAATATTTCAGCCGCATAGTGAAGGCGAGCAACAGTATCGGCCTTAGGGGATGTTGCGGTGGGAGCTGCATCATTCTTCGAGATGCTATCGAGCTGCAGCGCGATCAGCTCAAACACTTTACCTTGCAGATACGCCCGTTTAGCAGCACCGAGAAATGGGCAATCAATAATCTGCTGCACCACTGTCCGTATGGCTCCCGTCGTCTTAGGTGAAAACCTATGCTGCCAGTCATTCCCCTGCACCAGCGGCTGCAACGAAGCAGGCAGCTCGCCCTTGGCATTGCTAAAAAACTGCTGAAATAGAGCTGGAGGCATATGAATATCAACACCAATCCGCCTATGAGATCTAAGAGTTCTTAAAAAGTGTTGGGGTTGAATGCCGCTGCCACCTACATAGCTTTGATGGGCATTAAGTTGTAGATGGTCACCACTGTCGCAAGTACCTGATAGCAATACTGAAAACTGAACCAAATGGTTGTTTTCTGGAACTCGCACAGTCAAATCATGGGATGTTATGTCCATAATGCATAACTCTAACCCCGGACACAGCTCCATCTCTCGATTGTAGCCACTGCCTAACTTAGAGGGTTCAGGATAGATTATCTCTATCTGATCAACTGACGTTACAGGCGGGCAGTGCTGTTGGGCTTCTGCATAGAGTTGCTCAGCTTCTTGGATGGTCAAATCCAGGCTCATGTCAAAGGGGAGAGGTTTTAATGATAATTAGTCTCAATAATCTCGAATGGCATCTGAAAAGTCAAGGCGTTAATAGATATGGACAATCACTCATCACTCGCTCGTTATCAGCGGCTCAGCCCATTCTAATCCTGATTGCACTCGCCATAGCTTGGCATAGATTCCATCCTGGGCTTGTAGTTGTTTATGGGTTCCCTGCTCTACAAGCTGGCCCTTATCCATGACATAGATACAGTCACTATGACGAATGGTCGACAGCCGATGGGCAATGGCAATCGTGGTTCGATTCTGGGTGATTTTGGTCAAAGACTTCTGAATGGCAGCTTCAGTTTCGTTATCGACAGCTGAAGTGGCCTCATCAAGCACCAGGATAGGCGGATTTTTGAGAATAGTGCGGGCAATGGCGATGCGCTGACGCTGTCCGCCGGAGAGTTTTTGACCCCTTTCGCCGACAATGGTGTTGTACCCCTGGGGTAGCTGCTGGATAAACTCGTGGGCCTCAGCTGCCTTTGCGGCCTCAACAATCTGTTCTTGACTGGCCTCAAAGCTGCCGTAGGCAATATTTTCAGCCACAGTGCCATGGAACAAAAACACATCCTGGCTCACCCAGCCAATGTGACGACGCAGGTCAGATAAATTCAAGTCTCGAATGTCGATACCATCGATTAGGATGCGTCCCTGTTGAATGTTGTAAAAACGCAGGAGAAGTTTGACCAACGTGCTTTTACCGGAACCAGTGGCACCCACAATACCAATGGTAGATTCGGCTGGAATGTGGAGTGAGAACTGATTCAGAATCTTGCTACGTCCTGGATAGGCGAAGGTGATGTGCTCAAATTGGACATCTCCACGGATGGTCTTATGTGGCAAAGAAAGACTGCCATGGGAAATTGCAATTGGCGTATCCAGCAGGTCCATCACCCTGCGTACTGATGCTATTAACCGATGGTATTCATCGACGATGACACCCAGTTCAGTAAAGGGCCAGAGTAAGCGCTGACTGATAAAGACCATAAAGCCATAGGTGCCCGCCGATAGGCGACCGTTGGCGACTGCCAAGCCTCCTAAAAACAGGGTAGCGGTAAAGCCGATCAGAATAATAATTCGAATAATAGGGACAAAGGCAGTGCTGAGGGCAATGGCTTTAGCATTACTGCGGCGGTAGGCATTGCTTTCAATAATCACCCGCTCTCGCTCATAGGCTTCTGCAGTAAAACTTTTGATGGTGGCCATGCCAGGGAGATTGTTGGTTAGCCGACTGCTAATGAGGCCATTTTTCTCTCGTACATCGGCATAGCGGGGTTCTAGTTTGGTTTGAAATACCATGCCTCCCCAAAGAACAAAGGGGATAGGGAGCATGGCCCAGACAGAGACGCCGGGTGCCAGGATGATAAAAGTGGTGCCAACAACGAGAATGGTGGTGAAAAAGTGGAGGATATGATAAGCACCAAAGTTAAGAAATCTTTCTAGCTGATTGATGTCGTCATTGAGAATGGATAACAGCAGTCCAGTGCTGCGGTCTTCGAGATAGCTGAGTTCTAAGTTTTGGAGATGGCTGTAGGCGTCGACTCGCAGCTTATGCTGTAAGGTTTGGGCCAGATTTCGCCAGAGGCGACTGTGGCCATATTCTGTGAGAGATTCAAGACTCCAGATGAGCAGGGTGAGGCCAGAGACGATGGCGAGCTGGCCAGTGAGGCTGTTGATGCCGAATTGGGAAATCAGAGAGCTGTCTGGGTTAACAACAACATCAATGGCAATACCAATGAGGTAGGGTGGGGCAAGATCAAAGATGGTGTTGAGGATGGAGCATGCGATGGCGCTCCAGATCTCAATTTGATGGGGTTTACCGTAGTGGAGGAGGCGCAGCAACGGGGAGGACATCATAAATAATGCACTTACAATCTAGAAGCCTGAGGTTGGTAGGTGACAATGTGGAAAATGTTAGATATCGGGTGAAGGGCTATCGATAAGATATTTGTAGAGGTCATCAAGTACGGCATTGGCAGCAAGCACATTTGAGCCTGTCCATACGTAGTTATCTACTAGATAAGCCTGGCCCTTTTGAACGGATCTCAGCTGATTCCATAGAGGCCTTTGCTGTAGCTCTCTAAAGGTTGCTTCGCGATCTTCTGCAAAAGCCAAGAAAAACAAAACATCACCGTCTACAGTCTGCTCTAGACTCTCTTCAGAAAGGTTATAGATTGCACCATAAGGTGCATCCACCTTTTGCGCTTCTGGTTGATCCAGGCCTAAGTCGCTCAAAATAGAGCCTGAAAATGAGTTCTGAGTATAAGCAAACATATCGGGACCAGCCATCCCCGCAACGGAAATTGTCTGGTTTTGATAGCGATCGCCCAGAGATGCTTTCAGGTCTTCAATTCGCTGAGAGTATTTATCAAGAGCTTGCTGCGCCTGATCTTCCTTTCCAAACAATTCAGCGACCAGAGCAAACCCTTTTTTCCAGTCAATAACTATATCTTCGAGTTGAAACAGTACTGTAGGCGCAATTTGAGAGAGTTGGGAATAGATATTTTCAGAGTCTTCTAAAGCTAAAATCAAATCTGGTTCAAGGGATACAATCTTCTCTATATTCGCTTGGTTTTCTACACCTGTAAGTTCAATACCCTCCGTTGCATCGCCCATATAAGTTTGTGTATCCAGATAATCCCCTTCTGTCTGTTGAAGATAACGAACATTACTACCCACAGGTTTAACATCAACTGCAAGCGTGTGACCTAACATGTGGTGCACTATGGTAACAACTCGCTGGGGAGCATCAGGCACGCAGCTCTCACCCATCACATGTTTTATGACTCGACAATTATTTGAGAGTGGCTCCGGCTTAGACATTTTACTTTGGTTGACAACCCTGCCGTTGCAGGCAGCAATAATTGCGACCGTAAGTAAGAGTAATAACAATCGATTAGCTCTCTTTATTTGCCACTGCATAAGCCTTTCGACAACAAAGCAAATTTGGCTACGATAGCTAGCTAGTTTTCTAAACAATGGTCTGAAGTTACTGCTTTGTTTCCTCATCTGAAAACCTCGTTATAAAACTTGGTAGTCACTCAGGAGCAAAATTTTGGAAATCTGAGATCCTAATGAACCTCTCTCCTTACCCCTGAAGCACTACTTGATTTTTTTGAATGTTAAAACTCCCATGAAATTGAAGCTTGTACTGTGAGTGGCTCACCTGGATAAACAAAATCTCCAAAACTGCTAAACCCATCGAAGTAGTCAATATCAAACAGATTTCTGAGATTAATAGCCGCGCGGAAGCGATCTTTGTTGTAGAAAATGGCAGCATCCGTCCGTAGGTAATCCGGAATTTGGAAGCTGTTGTTTAAGTTGCCTTGTCGCTCGCCTACAAAAAATAATCCCAAACCAGCCCCTAATCCTTCTAAATCGCCTGACTGGATTTCATAGGTGGTCCATAGATTAAAGGCATGTTCGGGGACGCCTGCTAATTGGTTGCCTGCGGGTATTACATTATCTTCAGTAACTTCAGCATCGGTGTAGGAATAGCCCGCAATAATGTTCCATCCAGGCAAAATTTCGCCCTGAGTACTCAGCTCAATGCCTCGACTACGCTGTTCTCCTGTTTGGATAAGAAAGCCTATGTTATTTAGATCAGGGGTTGACACATTAGAAAGTATTAGGTCGTATAAGGCAAGCGTCGCTGAAAGTCGATCTGTCACGTCTGCTTTCAGTCCGATTTCGTACTGGGTGCCGCGCTGGGGATCAAATACGCCACCCCCGAAGGCCGTACCGATCACCGGGGTAAATGAGCGACTGTAGCTGGCATACAGGGAGATGGGCTCAATCGGTTGATAAACAATACCGACACGGGGGCTAAAGGCTTCTCCAGAAACATTGTTACTATCGGCTAGAAACCTAAAATCTTGGTCAAAGATGTCCAGTCGTCCGCCCAGCAACAATTTGAGATTATCTGCTAAAGTCACCTGGTCTTGAATATAAAGACCAAGCACCTCTGTTAGCTGATCGCCATCAAACTCAAATACGGAAGGTCCTGCTACATTCTCATACACAGGGTTAAATATATCCAGGGGGGTAAATATAGTGCTCAATCGCTCAAATTCGAGATAAGAGCGGCTCAGGTCAATGCCTGCAAGTAAATTATGCTCAATGGAGCCAGTTGAAAACTTACCCGTTGAAAAGGTTGACACGTCATAGTCGTCAAAATCGACGTTATTATCAATGGCTTGTCGGTTAAGGGTGCGATTATCTGCCGCTAGAACTTCTTCAGTAAGAATATAAAAATCATTACCAGGTCTACCTCTTTGAAATCTGGCTGAAAAGGCATTTTGTAAGGACCAGTTATCACTAAATTCGTGCTCGAATCGATACCCTATTCTGCCAATAGTGTTGTTAAAAACGCTGTCAGGTTCTCCGGTAAAACGATCGCGCGGAATTTCACCGTTAGGGTTTGGCAGTACAGTACCTACTGCAGGTAAACCTCCATACGTGATGCTGCTCTCGTCTGTATATTCACCTTCTACTGTTAAGCGAGTGCGATCGCTAATCTCCCAACGCACAACAGGTGCGATGGTAAAGGTGTCGCTTTCAAAAAAATCGATAAAGCTGCCGGCATCTCGATATCCTACATTAAGCCTATAAAGCAATGTGCCAGGCTCGTTTAGCGGGCCAGACAAATCAACCGCACCTTGATAAAAGTCATTGCTCCCAACTGTCGCATCAACAGCATAAAAGGGCTCACTCAGGGGTTGTTTTGTGACGATATTAATCGTTCCACCCGGGTTAGCATTTCCGTACAGCACTGAGGCAGGCCCCAGGAGAACTTCGATACTTTCGATATTGGGTGCAAAGTCTAATAAGACATCCCCGCCTTCTCTTAGCCCATTTCTAAGCAAGCTTCCACCGCTGCGAGCAGAGGTATTAAAGCCTCTGATATTAAAGAAGGCACCTATAGTAGAAACCTCTGATCCAATGGCTGTAGTTACACTACTTACGTTTTCCAATGCATCGTTCAAGCTGGTAACGTTTTGGTCGCGTAATACTTCTTGTGGCACCACCTGAATCGACTGGGGAATATCCCGTAAGGGCGTGTCTGTTCTTGTCGCCGTACTCGTACCCAACGGGTTATATCCTTCGTTCTCTTCCCCGGTTACCACCAGTCTCAGTGGCTCATCTGTTTCACCTATCTGAGCGATTCCTGGCATTACGCTTAGCGTCAGCCCTGCTGCATCTGTTTTCACATCTGCTGTAGGGGCCGCATCGGTCCCAGTAATCACAACCTGAACTCGATTGTCTGATAGGGCGGAAACCTGTACGAAGGCAATTTCTTCAACGGGTTCAAACTGCTCAAAGTCTTCCCCAGTCAGTACTGCATTGGTAATTTCAATAATTAGCGCATTGCTAGATACAGACGTTGTCGGTGTCGATAGCTCTCCGTTCGCTGTTTCCAATATCACATTTAGGCCAGTGTCTGCCTCTTCTAGCCGCACGTTGGTGATTTGTACGAGTGGCGTCTGGGTTAAGGCTTGAGAAGGGGAGAGAGATTTCTTGGATGCTCCATTGAGATACTCATCCATCAACTCATCAACTCCACCTTCTGCCTGTGCAGGGAGTGCCCAACCGCCTGCCACAGTCAATACCCAAGCCAGCTGCAGCGAAACCAAACCAGACCACAAGCGCATACCTATTCCTCACACAAATGCTAATCGTTCTTGATTGCAATAGAGAAAGTTTAGGAAACCCTTGTGGGCTGGTCTATACAGTAAACGGCTTTTTATGATCCCAAAACGGACTTTTTTAGGTAGTGGTACGAAAGTAAGAATTATTTGCCCGATTATCTGTGACGTTAGCTAGTATGCTTACCTGCTAAACATTGCTTCGGCGTGATGCCGAACTGTCGCTTAAAGGCAGCGGCAAAGTGCCCCAAATGGCCATAACCTACTATGCGGGCCACCTCAGTTACGGTCCCCTGGCCTTCTTGTAGTAGCCGTTTTGCTCGCTGCATCCGCTGCTGGGTTAAATAGCCGATTACGGTTGTGCCATAGAGTTCTTTAAAGCCCCGACGCAGGGTGCGATCGCTAATCCCAATCTGTTGAGCCAGTTCCAATAGCGAGGGCGGATTCTCTAGCTGCTGGGTCAGAATCTCCTGGGCATAGTGGATGCGGTCAATGGTGTCAGGCTTAAGACCCGAGGCTGAAGTCTTGGGCTGCTCGGTCAGCAAATCCAAGTGCAGCGCTAGCAGCTCAAAGACCTTGGCCTGCAGATATAGCTGCTTGGCCGCTCCTCGATAGGGGACGTGCAGCATTTGGTGAATTAGCGATCGCACCTGAGCGGTCACCCTCGGATAAAACGACATCTTCCATTCGTCTGTCTTAAACAGCTGCTGAATCTGCCTGCACTGTCGCTGTTGGTCATTTAAAACCAGTGAGTTCAGCATCTCTGGCTGAATCGCAATATCGACACAGCTAACCCGCTGACCAGCGCGGTAGGTTTCCACATAGCCAGGAGAAATGCCACTACCGGAGAAATAACCAAGGGTATTCCCAAATGCAGGGTGGATATTGCAGCTCAAGGTTCCCGATGGCAGGATACAAATCTGAATCGGATGGTCGTGGGCAGACACGTTAACCTGGAAATCTTGATGGTACTGACAGTCCAAAAAGCTTAACTCTATCCCTGCTACCATTGTGATTCTGCGAATGTACCCCTGCCCTAGTGACGTTGATATGCCGTTCAAGGTCTCAAACTCGTCAATGACCATAGGTACAGCTTTTTGGTTATACATGTCCTGCCAGTCGGAGTCATTCAAAGTGAGGGGCATGGCAGATCTAGTGGCAGTTAATGAGAAACAGTTGCAATAAATTTACCATAGCGGTTCTTGGCTGACTAGGTTTGAGGCTGGCCCTCACCCTAAATCCCTTTCGATACGGTATAAATTAAACGCACCAATGGCATAGGCTTGTTTTTGGGCGGCTTCTAAAAGTTCTTTAGTAGGTGTCAACATAATGGGGAACGGGGTAGATGTCATTCCACGGGCCATTATGCCTTAAGCTTTGCATCGGTTATAGTGGAGTTGGTTGGAGTGCGATCGCTCATATAATGCCTCATTAATGTGCATCGATTGTGAATAGGCATAAAGCTAAGGCATGTTCACGAGGTATTCAAACAAGTCGTCAATGATAGCATCAGCAGCCAATGGTGTTCGTGCTCTCCACACAGTAGGATCAACATAATGTACACGATTTTGTTGAACTGCGTTGAGTTTTTTCCAGAGCGGCGTTTGCTGAATTCGATTTAAATCGTGCTCACCAATTTCGTTACCACCATAGGCTGCAACAAACATCACATCACCATCTGCCATCTCCAAAGCCTCTTCAGAGATGGTGACGTAGCCCTGTGGATTATAGCGCTGTGATTCTGGACGTTGGAGTCCGACATCGCTGAAAATAGAACCTATAAAAGAATTTTCTACCTCGCTATTGATGCCTCCACAGCAAAAGATGACAAAAGAAACCGTTTTGCTTTGATAGCGATTGCCCAGTGCTAGTTTTAGTTGCTCGATACGCTGCTCATAATGCTGCCATACTTGCTTTGCAGCATCTTTCTGCCCGCTCATATCTGCAACAAAGTTAAAGTATTCTTTCCAGTTGTCTTGGTTTTTATTATTCTCATGCCAGTCATACAAAACGGTTGGAGAGATGTTAGAAAGCTGTGTGTAAATTGACTCATAGTTACGCTTCCAACCAATCATTAGGTCAGGTTTAAGCAGGGCGATCCTCTCTATGCTAGGTTGCCCCACTTTTCCTATTGGTTGAATTTCCCTTACTTCATTCTTTAGGTAGTTAGGAAACTGGTCATCGTACTCCGTCACGCTCCCTATCGGCGTAACGCCGAGGGAAATCATATTTCCTAAGGCAGCTGGATTAAGCGCAACAAGATTTTGAGGGTTCTGAGGAATACATAGTTCTCCAAATCCATGTTGTACGACTCGACATTGATCAGTCGGTAAGGTCTGAGTCTCCGCGTTTTGATTCGTCTTTTGCTGACAAGCTGATATCAGTCCAAAGGTAATGACAGTGAGGAATAGCCAATGCACCAAGCGACGCAGAAAAATCCTCATGCGATTCTCATATTTCAAAATTGCCATGAGAGGCTTGCTTCAACTGTGAATGGATCACCTACGGTGACACGACTTGTACCTCGAGCGGATACAAAATAGTCGATGTCGAAGAGGTTTCTAAAATTGAGGCCAGCTCGAAAGCGATCTCGTTCATAAAAAACACTAGCATCTGTCTGCAGATAGCTAGGAATTTCAAAGGAATTGGCTAGATCACCAGGGCGGTCGCCTACAAAAAACAGCCCTAATCCAAAGCCCAATCCCTCTAAATCTCCTTGCTGAATTTGGTAGGTCGTCCACAAATTGAAAGCATTCTCAGGTACATTGGCAATACCATTATCTTCCTCAAAGGTATTATCTTCTGTAATCTCTGCATCTGTATAAGCATAGCCTGCCAGAATGTTCCACCCTGGTAAAATTTCACCTGCAACATTCAACTCGATCCCCCGACTTCGTTGCTCTCCCGTTTGAATCGAAAAACTCGGGTTGACTAAATCTGCTGTTTCTACATTGGTACGAGTTAAGTCATAAAAGACTAAGTTCGCTGAAAGTCGGTCAATAATATCGGCTTTTAACCCAAGTTCATACTGCGTGCCTCGCTCTGGCTGAAATAGATCGCCATTAAATGAGCGACCAGTGACAGGCTGAAATGAGCGAGTGTAGCTACCATACAGCGAGATTTCTGGAATTGGTTGATAGACGATACCAACGCGGGGACTAAAGACTTCATCCTGCTGATCGGTTTCTGTCGATGTGATTCGATCTTCTTGCTCCTGATAAGCAATATCAAATCGCCCGCCCAGTAAAAGCTTTAGATTGTCAGTCAGTGTAATCTGATCTTGAACATAAAGCCCTAAATTATCCGTTCTAGATCGATCGTCAAAACGGAATGTTACGTCCCCGAAAGGCCGACCGTAGACTGGGGAAAACAGGTCGAGTGGGTCGGCTTCGCGAATAAAACCTACCGTTTCTGCATCTCGTCTAAAGAGATTTACACCCGCTACCAGCTGATGTTGAATCGGTCCGGTTGCAAATTCTCCTACCACGTAAGTATCCAGGTTGTAAATTAAGTCTTCAAAGTTAGCATCTTGAACTCCCCGATTAAGGGTACGGCCATCGTCTTCTAAAGAAGTACTAAACACACCTACTCGCGAAATGCCATACGCAGTAAATCGAAAGGCGTTGCGAAGCTGCCAATTATCGCTAAAGCGATGTTGCAAATCATATCCAACTCGGAACGATTCATACTGTCCCGTATCGGATGGCTCACTGATATAGCGATCTCGGGGAATATCACCATTGGGATTGGGTAAAACCGTTCCGATAGCTGGAATTCCCTGCTCAAATGGTTCTGTAATTTGGGAGTATTCTGTTTCAAAGGTAATGTTGGTGTTATCGCTAATCTGCCAGGACAGGACAGGCGCGAGAACATAGCGTTGACTGTCAAAAAAGTCGATAAAACTTTCTGTGGTTTGAGCTGCTGCATTAAACCGATACAAGACAGTGCCGCTATTGTTAAGTGGACCTGACAAATCCAGGGCTCCTCTGTAGAAGTCAAAACTACCCGCCGCTGCTGTTACGGAATAGAAGGGTTCACTTAGTGGCTGTTTAGTGACTAGATTGACAATGCCTCCTGTCGAACCTTGCCCATAAAGCACAGAAGCCGGTCCTCTTAAAACCTCAATGCGTTCAGTAGTGGCAGGATCAAAAATCGGAGTATTGCTTAAATTGTCCTCTAGGCCATTTATCAAGTAATTAGCACCAAAACCTCGGATGAGTGTTGATTCAAAGCCACCTAGTCTTGGAGATACGTCCCCTCTATTTACGCCTGGTGCATTTCTCAGTGCATCATTTAGGCGAGTGACTTGCTGATCTTCTAAGATTTGCTGCGGTATCACCTGAATTGATTGAGGAATATCCCTTAGCGGCGTATCCGTCCGTGTTGCCGTACTTGCACTCGACGGGTTATACCCTTCATCTTCCTCCCCGGTCACCACAATTCTTAACGGCTCATTGGTCTCACCCGCCTGGGAAATCCCTGGCACCACGCTTAGTGTCAGCCCTGCCGCATCTATACTCACGTCCGCCACTGGCACTGCATCGATCCCGGTAATCACCACCTGCACCCGGTCCCCCGATAGTGCCGACACCTGCACCATGGCAATTCCCGCAGCAGGTTCAAACTGCTCGATTTCGTCTCCAAGCAGCACCGCATTTTCAATCTCAACGATAAGCGCATCGCCAGATACCGCTGTGGTCGGTGCCGACAGTTCACCCTCTGCTATATCTAGCACCACCTGCAGACCAGGATCGGTCTCTTCTAGCCGCACATCGGTAATCTGTGTCGGTGATGCTTGGGCGAGTTCCAGAACAGCCCCATATATTGCTGTATCTACCAGGCTATTTTCCTGCGCCCACGTAGGCAGCGCTAGCCCGCTAACTAAACCACCCGACAAAAGCGCCATCAGCGCCAGCTTTATCGAACCTTGTTCCATAGTCAAAACCTCACCCAAACACCACTGTTGCCAATCAGTCTTGATTGCAGTGAAGGTAGTGTAAGGAAATGGCCCTAGGTGAATCTACTCAGATCCGGTCTTTGATCCGAATCCGGACCAGGTTAGGGACTTATTTCTGGCCAAATTCTAAAATCTGAACAACGCTGAGGTTAAATTCTGAAACGATAGTGGATTTTATCGGGGTATCACCTGCATAAACTGTGTCTTCATATTGGCCATTAACCCACAGGCAAACGGTTATCTGCTGTGTTTCCGGGTCGATAATCCAATATTCCTCAATGCCCCGTGCAGCATATTCGGTGCGTTTGTGGCGATAGTCACGGTCTCGATTTTCCTGGCCAGGGGAAACTACCTCAATCACCAGAGCCGGTGGCGGCATATCTCGCAGCAGGATAGCTCGCTTGGCTCCCACCAATGCTGCATGGGATTCCTCAGAATGTACCATCAGATCAGGTAGTCGAGATTTAGCGCGTCTACCGGCGACTTCAATTTCTGTATCTTTATAAGCCAGCATTTCCATTGAAAAGTGCTTGAGTAATTCCAGAAGTAGAAACCTGGCAATCAAGGCATTCATCTGGCTTTCAACGGGCATTTCCACTAGTTCTCCATTGACTAGCTCGTAGCGAGTATCAGTGCCTTCATCATGGGCTAAGTACTCGTCCATGGTCATTACCCGAGGTGCAACAGCTGGCGTCATAGTCAGAAACCTCCGGATTAAGCGGCCTGTCGTTAGTGTAGCAAACCCTTAATTGACTCCTTTACAGCCCATGGTGCACTGTTTTGGGGTAATGCCAAACCGGCGCTTAAAGGTAGCGGCAAAGTGCCCCTGATTACTATAGCCACAGCAGTGGACCACCTCGGTAACACTCAGAGACGTATCGCGCAGCAGTCTCTCTGCATGTAAAAGTCGCTGTTCGATCAGGTAGCCTAAAACGGTGGTGCCAAAGAGCTGTTTAAAGCCTCGCCGCAGGGTGCGATCGCTAACGCCCACCTGACGCGCCAACGTGGTTTGATCCGTGGGAGATTCGAGGTGCGATCGCAAAATTGCCGCCGCTTGCTGCACCCGCGCCACGGTCTCCGGCTTAAGCGCCCGGTTTTGATGAATCGGGGCCGTGAGCCCTGATAGCTGTAGTGCCATCAATTCAAAGACTTTCCCCTGGAGATAAAGTCGTTTGGTCACTCCAGAAAAGGGGCAGTTAATGATTTGCTGTACCACCGTCCGCATATCTCCGGTAGTGGTGGGTGAAAAGACTTGCTGTGGTCGATCATTCCCTGGAACCAGGGTCTCAATCGTCGACTGCAGTTCACTGTCTGAAGTGCCAAAAAACTGTGCCAGCAAATGAGGCTGCATATGGACATTCACACCCAACTGATGTTGCCCTCCCGGCAAAAACGTTCGCACTGGGCTCTGGATACCGCTACCGCCCACGTAACCCCAGTTGGCATCTTGATAAAGAAAGTCACCGCTATCAGCAACGCCGGACAAATACACCATAAACTGCACCGGATGCTGATTTTCAGGAATGTAAATAGCAACATCCTGGTAAGTGCGGTCAACTATGCACAGCTCTACACCAGGCTGTAAGGCAATACACCGGTTGTATCCCTTTCCTAGCTGTGGCGGTACTTTGTAAATCGTCTCAAGGCCATCGACAGAGGTAATTGGTTTGAACTGCTGCTCAGCTTCTGTCCATAAAACGTCATATGCGTTTCGACTGAGTTCGAGGACCATAGGAAAAAAAGGGCTTTTAGTCATCCTAATAGGAAAAGCTCTCAATAGTGATATCTCCCGCTTTATTTCTAACCAGCCAGCCCTCTACAACCAGCTTCCACATTGTTGCCATCAGGGTCGATCAGATAGGCCGCATAATAGAATGCATCACGCTTACCAGGTGCGCCATTATCCTTAACCCCAGCATTTAACCCCGCACTGTAGAACTAGTCAACAGCACACAAACCAGCTAGAACCACCAGGCGTAGAATTGTCCTCAATTAACGTGATGCCTAAGGGTTCTAAACAACAGATATAAAATTGCCTGCTTTGCTCCAGATCAGCGGTTACAAATCCAATATGGTCAAACATAGAAAGTCTCACTCTTGAAGCATCAAACGTAGAGATTTTGCCGTTGCACTCAGCTCTGAGTCTGGCACTCGTGGTCTATCTTGAAAGGTAATATCCTGCTCCACAATATATTGCTTTGAGTTGATATCAGTTGCTTCCACTATGGGAACAACATGGGCATGAACATGGGGGATGTCTCCGCCCGTGAACAAAAACGCCACCCGTTTTACCTCAAATAGGTTGCTCAAGATTGGTGCCAGCTGCTGCCCAACACTGACAATTTCAGTCAAGGTCTCCAGCGGTACTGTGTCGTAATAATCAAAGTGCTCACGGGGGATAATTTGCACATGCCCGGTTCGAATAGGTCGAATATCCAAAAATGCTAGAACATCGGGGGATTCATACACCATATGGGCAGGCAGGTGTCCAGCTGCAATCAGACAGAATAAGCAAGTCTTATTGGCCATAAAAAATCTTTTCAACAGCGAATTGGGTCGACCATCCTAGACACGAGATGGCGTTGGAATTAAATCCAGACTGATCGTGCTGATTGTGAAAGTCTGTCTGCAGGGCCTGTATCTCACACAACTCCTAATACCTTGCGTCCCATAGGAATACAGAGAGGGGTGCCTGCTACCGGGTCATCAACAATGCGACATTCGAGGCCAAATACATCGCGTACTAAGGATTCGGTCATCACATTGCGGGGTACACCCTGGGCACAGACGTCTCCTGCTTTCATGGCAATGACATGGTCGCCGTAGCGACAGGCTTGATTCAGCTCATGGAGCACCATCACAATCGTGCGTCCTTCTTTTTGGTTGAGGTCGTAGAGCAGGTCTAAAACCTCAATTTGGTGGGCCAAGTCGAGAAAGGTGGTGGGTTCATCCAGTAACAAAATCTGAGTATTCTGAGCCAGGATCATGGCAATCCAGGCTCGCTGGCGCTGACCACCGGAAAGACTGTCTACAGGTCGTTCGGCAAACTCCTGAAGTTCTGTAATGGATAGGGCCGCTTCGACTTCTTTTTCGTCTTCCTCACTCCATTGTTGTAGCCAGCTTTGATAGGGATAGCGCCCTTGGGCAACTAGCTCTCGCACGGTCAGCCCTTCTGGTGCAGTAGGCCCTTGAGGCAACAACCCTAGCTGTTTGGCCACGGCTTTGGTGGGCAGCTTAAAAATGGGGGTGCTATCTAAATAAACAATGCCGTGACTGGGTTTGAGCAATCGCCCCAATCCTTTGAGCAGGGTAGATTTACCACAGCCGTTTGGCCCGACGAGAACTGTAATTTTGCCTGCGGGAATAGCTAGGTCCAGACCCTCAATAATGGGCTTGCCGTCATAGGCCAGGGTAAGTTTGCGGGTAGTGAGAGCTGGGTCTGTCATTTGCGATCGCGAATTAGTAAATACAAAAAGTAAGGCGCACCAATCACAGCGGTGATGATGCCGCAAGGGAGTTCAATGGGTGCAAACAACAATCGACCAATCAGGTCGGCTACTACTACCACCATGCCCCCAGTTAGAGCTGCCGTTGGCAACAGCCCTTCATGGGAAGGCCCCACCAGCTGACGGGCAATGTGGGGAGCCATCAAACCCACAAAGGCAATACTCCCTGCTGTGGCTACAGCTGCACCCGCCAGGGCTACCGCACTGAGTAACAACCAGCCCCGCTGCCATTCAAGCCGACTACCCAAACTACGGGCCACATCGTCACCCATTTGTAGGGCATTCAGTTCTCGGCTGAGCAACAGCGATAACAAGCCAAAAACAACTAGCCAGGGGGTAAAGGCCAACACCTGCGCCCAGCTGCGCCCGTAAACGCTACCGGCTAACCACACCAGTGCCTGACTAACGTCATAAATGTTGCCAAAGGTAATCATCAAACTGGTTAAAGCACCGGCTACCAAACTAAAGCCAACACCGACCAGAATCAGTCTGACAGGTGAACTACCGCCGTTCCAGGCTAGCAGGTAGATTAAGACAGCAACGGTTAAAGCGCCGAGAAATGCCGCTAGCGGCAGCAATGCTATGGGTGCTCCCGGAAACGCAACAATGAGACTCACGGCGGCTAAAGAGGCTCCGGCATTCACACCGATAATGCCAGGAGCCGCTAGCGGGTTGCGGGTGATGCCCTGGGTGAGAGTTCCCGCCATGGCTAGGGCCATACCGACACCCCAGGCTACGAGTGCTCTGGGCAAGCGCAGCGTGTTGACGATAAAAGCATAGTCTGGATTATTTGTGGGCAATCCTAAAATTGTGCGGATCACATCCAGCGGCGGTACCGGATATTCTCCTTGACTAACGCTCCACACCATGGCGAATAGAGTGACCACCAGCAATCCCAACAAAATTTTGGGGACGCGTCGATCCAGCCGGGCTGACAGAAACCCAGTTCGGACAATCAGCCACTGAAAATGGGACCGCTCTGTTTTTTGCATAGTGCTACCGCCTCACCTGAGAGCGTGTGAGATAAATGAAGAAGGGGGCTCCCAGCAGTGGCATGACAATACCCACCGGTAGCTCTTGAGGTTGAATAATGAGTCGAGCCCCAATATCTGCTAAGAGCAACAAAATTGCGCCACACAGGGCAGAATAGGGCAAAATCCAACGGTAGTCGGCCCCTGTCCAAAAGCGGGCAATGTGCGGGACAATCAGGCCAATAAAACCAATCGGACCTGCGATCGCAACCGACCCACCGGCCAACAAAACAACACTGATAGCAGCCAGTACCTTGATCCAGACTGTCTTTTGACCCAATCCCTTAGCGACCGAATCCCCTAAGCTTAATGTGGTCAGCTGTTTTCCTAAGGCTAACCCTAAAACCAGACCCACTAAAAGATAGGGCATGACTTGAACAACCAGTTCCATATCCCGACCAGCCACTGACCCCGCTAACCAAAAGCGAATCTCTTCTAAAGTGCGCTGGCTGAGAATTAGAATCCCCGTTGTTAGGGAAGAGACTAATGCGGTTAACGCTGCCCCAGCAATGGTGAGATTAAGTGGAGTCAGCCCACCCCGACCTAGAGAACCTAACCCGTACACGGTTACAGCTGCAATGGCTGCCCCAACCAGAGCAAACCCGGCATATACACCCAGCGATGCCGCATTAAACCAAAACACAGCAATAACGACTGCCAGGGCTGCTCCAGCATTGATGCCTAAAATACCAGGATCGGCCAGGGGATTTCGCGTTAGCCCCTGCATGATCGCTCCCGCTACTGCCACCGCTGACCCCACTAGTAGAGCTGTTATTGATCGCGGTAATCGCACAGTGCGAATAATCAAATGTTCTGTCGAACCATCCGGAGATACCAGGGCCTGATAGACATCCGTTGGGGCAATGTCAGCCACACCCAGCCCAATGCTGGCCAGCAGACAGGCGAGTAAGAGCCAGACTCCCAAGACATACCCTGCCGTTAGTAATGTAGTTCGCGATTGAACAAGCACGTGATTTTTAATTTTTTCCATAGGTACTAGCTTTTGGTTGTTCATTCGCTAGTAGGAGCGGCAGGGGCCGGTTGGGGATTGCTGGGTGGTGCTGGCTGCGGCGCTGGTTGCGGTCTAGGTTGCGGCGCTGGTTGCGGTCTTGGCTGTGGGGTTGGTGGCGGCGCTGGTTGCGGTCTTGGCTGTGGGGTTGGTTGCGGTGTTGGTTGCGGTGTTGGTTGGGGCGTAGGTTGCGGTGCTGGTTGCGGCGTTGGCTGCGGTGCTGGTTGAGTGGGAGGGGGGGGGCTAGGTTGAGAACCTGAAGGTTGTGGAGCGGTGGGGGGCTCGGCTTCAGAGGGGGTAGGCCCATCCTCAACCGGAGGACTGACAGGTGTCTCCGATGTCGGTGCTGGTTCCGGCGCAGCGTTGCTATCGCTGGAATTCTCGGGTGAGCTAGCTGGCTGATTGTTGTCACCAGTATTGTCGCTCTCAGGCTCTTCCTCTGGACTGGGTGAGCTAGGCGGTACTGTTTCCGATGATGGGTTTTCTGTTGGCGTCTCTGGCTGACTGGTTACGGGTGCGGGTTCTTCCACTGGAGCGGGTGGTTCTTCCACCGAGAGGCGCTCGCGGCGGCGGCGGGCGGCCCGATTCCGCTCAGACCCTTCAATGGAAAAGTCCACTTCCATGGTGCGAGCCCGTCCTTGTCCCCCGGAGGTAAATCGTGACTGTCGAACGGCGTCTAAAGCTGCCTGGTCCAACGCTGAACTACCGCTAGATTGAACAACACGAGCATTAATGACATTACCGGCTGCATCTACCTCAAATTCAATCGCGGGTTGGCCCTCAACTTCATCATCTAATGCGGCTTCGGGATAATCTGGTCTGACGCAATCACGACAGCCAAATTGACCACCTCCCCGACTGGACCCGGTGCCTGGACCTGCGGCTGCTTGAGTGCCAGCAGCGGGGGCGTCGCCAGTGCCTGAACCTGAGGTCTCACCGTCACCGTCACCGTCACCGTCACCGTCTCCACTGCCGATCGATCCCCCATCACCTTCACCATCGAGACTGCCATTAGGACTACCTGTAGGGATTGAAATACTAGGGCCAGCTGCTGCTGCAACTCTGGTGGGGGCGGCGGCAGGGGCGGCAGGTTCGGGGGCGGGAGCTTCCTGGCTATCATTGGTTTCAGACACCTCAGCAGGCTCCTCCGGTGTTTCCGGCTCCTCTGGTGTTTCCGGCTCCTCCGGCTCTTCTAATGCTCTGGGCTCTTCCGGCTCTTCTGGCCTTTCAGCCCTGGGTGGTGGGGCTGCCGGTTCCTCTGGCCTTTCTGGCTCTGGCTCTGGCTCTATTGGAGTTTCAGATTCAGTGGGAGCCGTGACAATCAGTTCAATCCGCTCAGGTTCATCCCTTAATGGAATCGGATTAAGGGCTAGTAGGGGAACTAGCGCCACATGTAATCCAGATGCGCAAACTAATCCCCAACAGAGCCACCTGCGAGTGATGGCTTCTTCCTGCGCGTGCTGATCGATACAAGATTTGGAAAGCGCCATACCAGATGTAAAAGCTATTGCGAGTCCTTGATGAAAGCAGTAAATAGAAGCTATTGCTAGCCTCTATCAACTAAGGCTGAGCACGAATTGTATCAGTCTAGCTCCATTGATAGAAAAAAGAAATAAGCCAATCCGTATAATTACGGCGTCAGAGAGCTAGGATGAAGTTGCTCCAAGGCCTTTGTTATAAAGCTTGTCCAATCATTTAGGTCCAGTAAGCTGATTACGTATAGTTGGTGCCTATGTATATTACAATGGGCTGCCATATGACATTCACTGTCATTAATGATGGTGCTCAGACGCATTATCTGTGTCGTTTTGATCATGTCCCTAACCAAACGACAATAAAGTCAATGGTGATGGTTGTTTAATCGGTGAGGTAGTAACAGGTTTTTATGTCTTTTACTGAGATTTTTCAGGCCGGTGGAATTGTCATGTGGCCACTGACCATATTTTCACTAATTGCGATCGCGCTCTCCGTTGAACGGCTAATTTTCTGGGTACGTGTAAATCGCAGTCAGCGAAAAGTCGTCAAGAAAATTTTGGCAACTTACCGGCGTCAACCGATGGACGTCTTTGCTATCTTGCGACAAAATATCCACCTGCCCATATCGCGCATTTTTCTGGAGGCTCTGGAACTGGAGAAAGCCTCTCCAAACCAGTTTCGTTTAGCTTTAGAAAGTGCAACTCAAGCAGAGTTGCCCATGCTTAAACGCTTTAACACCGTTTTTCAAACAATTATCACAGTCTCACCGCTGCTGGGGCTGTTGGGGACCATTTTGGGACTGATCCGCTCATTTGATGCCATTGAGATTAGTGGCATTGGCTCCAATGCAGAAATGGTCACTGGCGGTATTAGTGAAGCATTGGTGTCAACAGCAACGGGGATGGTTGTGGCAATTTTCACGTTACTTTTCGCTAATTTATTTCGTGGTCTTTACAAACGACAGATTGCTCTTTTACAAGAACATGGTGGTCAGCTTGAGCTCCTGTACGAAGATCACTACGCTAATAAGGTAGGAACTCCCGAATATGCGAATTCTTGATAACGAACAAGACGACGAGTTTGAGATTAATATCTTGCCGATGATTGATGTAATTTTTGCAATTCTTGCATTTTTCATCATTTCGACGCTTTTCCTGACCCGTACAGAAGGGCTGCCCGTCAACTTACCTAAAACCGACACCTCTGAACCGCAAGATCCTGCTGACTTTACCGTCACAATTGAGCCCGATGGTAGTCTTTTCCTTGATGAGTTATCTGTTACAGAAGATACGCTCCGTGAGCGAATTGTTGCTCAGCTTGAACCTGAACAAGAGGCATTGATCACGATCAAAGCAGATGAGCAGACTTATCATGGGCAAGTTATTACAGTCATGGACGAATTACGCACCATTGATAGCGCCAGCTTAGGTATTGCCACTGTGCCCAAACCAGATTCCTCTGAATCAGAGTGAGGTTTCTAGTATCACTCTGCATTGAACTCGTAACCATCTCCACGCTTATGACAACTTGATAAAGCTCTGTGCCATCGCTGAATGAGAGCAGTAAAATGCTGGCTATGGCATACCTACTCTCAGCAACTAAGCTCAAGTCCTATGCCCAGTGTCCCAGGGCATATTATTTTCGTTATGAGTACGGTTTGAAACAGCCGTCAATGTTTGGTGCAGCTGTTTTGGGGACGGCATTGCATGGTGCCCTGGCACAGCTGTATCAGGATTGGCATTATCAAGAGCCATTGCCGTCTGAGGAGTGGCTACGCTATTGCTGGGAAAATCAGATTGGTGCCTTGACTGCGGCCCAGGTAGAAGAGGGCTGGCAGATTCTTTGGCGGTATTTTGAAACTGAGATTGTGCCGTTGGGTGTGATGCAGCGTCCGCTGGCGACGGAGGGCAGAATTCAGGGTTTAACCCAAGTGAATGGCCTGGAGTTTAGGCTAACTGGACGGTATGACCGATTGGATAGTTTGGAGGATGGCCTGGAGCTGATTGATTATAAGTCAGCGAAGAATCCGAAATTACCTGAGGCTGAAACGGTGGACTTGCAGCTGGGGTTATATAGTTTGGCCTTGGAGCAGCGTTATGGAAAGTTGCTGCGACGGATGAGTTTACTATTCCTGCGAACGGGAGAGCGGGTGACCTATGAGGTGACCTATGAACATCGGCGGCAGGTAGAGTCTGTGATTGGTGGGTTGGCGTTGAGCTTGCGGGAAGAGGAAGCATGGCAGCCCAGATGTGGGGAGCAATGTGGGCAGTGTGCCTATGGGAAGTATTGTTCGGCAGTGGAAGATGACCCGGAGCCGTTGCCGGAAGTAAGACAAAAGACGCGGAAGTTGCAGTTGTGTTTTAGTTTCTAGGGGATTGGTAGGATTGGGGTGCGATACTCCACTGGAGCGACTGTGCGATCGCAACTGTACGATGACCAAAGTCACGAACTTATCCAATACAGACCAAAGGCGACTATTCAAAAAAATTGACAGAAGTCATCAAATCAACTGTAGCTAAGTTTTTAATAGAAGTTAACTAATATGCTGCATAATTCCTTTCGTGTACTCGTAAGTAGCGGCAAGAGCAATTTCAGCATACAAATCTGTTGGATAAAATCTTGGTAGTGAGAACAACTGATCGAGAAGCTCTACTCTAAAGAATAGGTTATGCACCTAGTTATCCCATACTCTGACCAGTAAAGAATGAGGTGATATTGTGCGAGTCATCAGCTGGAATATTGAGCACATGAACTCTTGGTTTGTTCCAAATAATGCGCCAAATTCACCTGCTCTAAGAGCAAGTTTTCCTGGCAGAGGGTTCGGTGGAGGACAAATTGATGACGTCCCAGCATTGGCACAACGAGTAGCAAATGTCTTGTCCAGACTAGATCCGGATGTAATTTGTATCCAAGAAGGAGCCGGTGAGGAAGAGGTAGCGCTCTTTCTAAACCAGTTTCTACCTATTGCTAATGGAAGGACTTGGTCAGTTTTTGGAGGGGCAGGAGGTGCGCAGAAGCTGATAGTCGCCGCTCGTACTGATCGTGATGTTACCTCGATTGCTATTGCCACCGACAATACCGAGATGACTACTAAGTTAGATGAGGCCTATGAAGCAGACACTGATGGGGATGCAGTACTTGAAACCGACACACGTTTTGCTCGCGTACCTCTAGTCATTGATTTAGTCGCACACGAACAGAATATCCGACTCATCAACTGCCACCTTAAGAGCAAGTTCGTGCGTAATGGAGAAGACCTATTTAATGGTACACAAGCAGAGAAGCTTGAGTTTTTTAGAGCAGCCCTAGTGAATCGTCGCCGGATTAGTGCTGAAGCATTTCGGATTCGCACTTACTTAGATGAGATTTTTGATGGCAGCCCTGATCGACTTATCTTATTAGCTGGTGATCTCAATGATGGTCCTGGGTTTGAATTTTTTGAGCGCCGATATCTGACACACAGTGTAGTAGATCTTGTATTTGGCTCCGTATTGCTACCAGAGGGACAATTGGCACATCCGCTCATTCACCCAGGGCAGCCGCTTCCAGCAAGTGCATTCTTTGATGATTTTGTAGAAGGAATTCAGAATAAGCCTCTTCTACTTGATCATATTGGTCTATCGCCAGAGTTATCGAAGTGGCTCGATAGCGCAAGGGTTGCTGATGCTGAATTTGATGTTGAAGTCCGACTTGGAGCACAACAGGAACGTGAAAAACTACCATCAGATCACAGACCAATACTGGCTGTACTTACTCCACCAACTTAGAGAGAGAGTAGTAAAATACTTTTATCTTGTTGAGCAGTCAGTTAGCTTTAAAAAAATAAACTAATAGTATTTAAGGTCACTCAATGTCTACATAGAATGGATCGCTACTATACCTAAAATGTTAATTCCGCATTGCTTCAATTCACGAATTAATTGTTGAAACAGTCTTTGTTTGACTGCTCTAATCCTAACGACCAGTATTAAGCCCTCCAACTGACTAGAAATTAGTCGTGCCGCCGCCGAACTTTGTATAGGTGGGGTATCAATCACCAGCGCATCATGCTGTGTTTGAAGTTTTTCTAAAAGCGGTTGGAGAGAGTTGGCTGAAAATAAGTCTATAGGATTTTTGATAGGTCTCCCCGCGAGCAACAGGGAGAGATGATCAGTGAGTTCAATCGTTGATGCTGGAGAAATCATGTCAGCGTTGACCAGCAGATCGGCTAACTTACTTCCGTCATGGTCTAATGGCCCAGTCTGAACAGAATCACTTAGATTAGCATCTATCAAGAGCACACGTTGGCTTGATCGAGAGAAGGCTAGTGTCAGGTGCTGTGTAACCGACAACGTTGAAGTGTTATCGGCAGAACTAATTGCTAAGGTGCTGAGGTGCCTGTCAGGGTACAGTAGTTTAAGATTGGTTTCTAATAACCTAAAAGAATCTAGCAGGTCATGTGAACTGTGAAACTTAGCAGACGAATAGAGTTCTTCTTGTGATTTAAATGAATCAAGGGGATATCTTATGCTTAACAGAACAGGTATATCTACGTCGTTTTCAAGCTCTTCAACTGAACGATACGTTTCGTCAAACTGATCGGCTATTAACACTGTTCCTGAGCCAATAAGGATGCCTGCAAATAATCCTAAAGCAAGTGTGCGAGGTACTGATGATACGGGCTGATCAGGTTCTTCTACATCAGAGATGATCTCCCATGGCGGCACTTTTTTCGCAAGCTCAAGTTGTAAATCCTCTCTGGCAGAAAGCAATCGATTTAAACTATCGGTTGAAATCTGTAGATCGCGTTGTAGGTCTGTATACTGGTTATCTAAATAGGCTAACATCTGGATATCTTTGTTAATCTCTTGTATAACCTGCGTTAATTCTTCCTTCTGCTGTGTCAGTGCTGTTAGATCGTTTTCAGCTTGCAACAATTCAAGGACATTATCTAGCTGAACAATATCGCCTGGATGTTTAATATCTTCATCAAGGCTAGAAAGAGCAGCGAGTCCTAGCCGTGCTTGCTCTTGGTCCTCGGACTTTAAACTATTTAGCAGCAGCAAATATAGAGACACTCCATTTGCTGCTGCTAGGTTCTCATCAACCTGTAAGCGCTCGGTTAGTTCATTTAACAGCGCTTCTGAAGAACGGATGGAAAGATCGACGGTCCGCATTTCACTCGTTGACTCGCCAAGCTGTTGGCTCAGCTGCTGACTGAGTTGTTGTGGCTCGTAAAAGTTGTGGCTTTGCCGAAAATCCTCTAATTTTTCCTGTAACTGTTCAACTCGCGCTTGCACAATTGGGAGTTGTTCTTCTACTAAGGCAGTTGCCTGATCGATGCTACGCAGACTAGTTTTTCTTGCATAGAGTATGTAAGCCTCTGCCAAGGATTCTAGGACCTGCTCAACTTTTTCAGAACTCGTCGCTTGAAAACTAATCTCCATAATTTCACTACGGGGTAGATGTTTTATCGTAAGTTGCTTCTGTAGTGTTTTATAGTCTTCATTAGGAAAAAATCGCTGAATTTTGGGCAGGGCCGGTGCAATCACCTCATAGCTCTCAAGTAGCTCAATAATTGTTTGAAAGTCACGAAATTCTGGTGGAACGTAGGGCCGTTGCCCTCCCTCAGACAGTGACTTAGTGGGTACTGCGAGAAAATCTGGATTGAGTAAAAGCGTTAAGGTTTCGCGATAGAGAGAAGGCTGAATGACACTTTTGAAGCAAGCCAACAAAAAAATGAACCCCGAAATCCCTAAAAAGAGCGGTAGTCTGTATAGGATGAGGCGTGGTAGATAACGCAGGGCTGCAATAACAGTGCCTGAGTGAGAAGTACGAGTCAAGGTTATTACTGAGGACAACTAACGCGATAAACAGTAGTATCCTTACTATTCGCTCGCTGGGGTAAGAGACTTTATTATATTGGAATTTTGCTATTTGCAGTAGTTGTTATCAATTAAAGTTAAGATTTCTCCAGATAGTTAGACTTGATTACTTCCCGTAAGGGATATGTCTGGTTTTCGCCAACCAACTCGAATGCGTATTTCTATCATTACAGCAGTTAAAAATCGAACAGCAACTATCCGCCACACGATTGAATCAGTTATCGGACAAGATTATCCTGACATTCAATATATTGTGATCGATGGTGGCTCCGTTGATGGAACCGTTGATATCATAGACAACTATCGAACTAAGATTGATTATTTTACGTCTGAGCCCGATGGCGGTGTATATGATGCGCTGAACAAGGGGCTCAAAATAGCCCAGGGAGATATTGTTGGCTTTTTACATTCAGATGATTTTTACCATCATCACCGGGTTGTACGCTTAGCTGTTGATGCGATCGCACATCACCAGGCCGATATTGTTTTTGGAGACATTGTATTTATTGATCCCTGTCGGCTAAATCACATTCTTCGAATCTATCGCTCCCATCGATTTCACCCCGACTTATTTGCCCAGGGTTGGATGCCTGCCCATCCGAGCTGTTTTATTAAACGTGAGGTGTATGAACACTATGGCCTTTTTAAGACGTGCTATAAGTTGGCCTCAGATTTTGAATTATTGCTCCGGTTTATCAAGATCAACCAAGTGAAATATTGCTATTTGCCAGAGATCCTAGTCTGCATGAGACCAGGGGGATTAAGTAATCGTAGCTTAGCCAATCGCTGGACAAATAATCAAGAAATTCTGCAAATTTGTAGAGAACAGAACATTCCAACGAATTTGCTGAGGCTGTTGGCACGTTATCCCGCTAAGCTCTGCGAAAAGCTCACTTGGCTGCCCGCTTATCAAGGGATGCGCAAGCGTAAGTCCGTTATTTCCAGATAGTTTTCTGTTTTATTCAATTTGTTCCGTATGACTCCATGGCTATGGGAAACAAATCAGTGGAATTTCCGAGAAAGGTAATTTTTATCGAACTCAATGAAGTCCCTTTCAAGATAATTGATAATTTTATTCGGCAGAATCCTACTTCGGATCTAGCGCTGGCGCTACCGAAGTTTCACCAGTATCTAACCCACATTGATGACAAGGTTTTGAGTCCGTGGATTTCCTGGCCAACCCTCCATCGAGGCGTCCCGGCTCACAGGCACGGTATTTCTAACTTGGGAGAAAATCTCACTCTATTAGATCAGCAATTTCCCCCAATTTGGCAAATATTATCCCGACATGGTGTGAAAACGGGGGTGCTTGGTTCGCTACATTCCTCTCCTTTACCCCAAAAGCCGGAAAACTATGCCTTTTATCTGCCAGATAGCTTTGCCCTTAGCCCCGATTGTATACCGGCCCACCTATCCAGCTTTCAGGCGCTAAATTTATCCCTGGCAAGTCATTCTGCACGCAATGTGTCTGGTATGGTGCCAGTGAGGCAATCCCTTGAATTGTTAACGAATGTTAGACGTTTGGGGATTTTGCCGTCCACATTAGTAGCGCTTGTCAGACAACTGGGGTTAGAGCGTCTGAAACCTTATCGAAAAAATCGTCGCCGCACCTATCAAGCTGTTCTGCACTTTGATTTATTTTTTAAGCAGCTCAAAGAGATTCGCCCTGACTTTGCCACCTGCTTTACCAATCATGTCGCCTCCGCCATGCATCGCTACTGGGCGGCAGCATTTCCAGAGGACTACCAGAATTTTGGGTTTTCATCGGCATGGGTGGCACGATACCGGGATGAAATTGATTTTGCCTTGGGCCAGTTTTCTCGCTTCCTGGGCCGGTTGATCCACTTTGTTCAGCAAAACCCTAGTTATATGCTGTGGATTACCTCTTCCATGGGGCAATCGGCAACGACGGCAAACCCGATTTTGCGACAGCTGTATCTGACTCAGCCCGCAAAACTGATGGGCACCCTCGGTGTGCCTGATCACGCCTGGAAACCCCAAAAAGCAATGCTGCCGATTACCAGCATTTGGGTCAATACCCCCTGGAGAGAATCTGTCCGTAAGGCGCTCAACTCTCTAACCATTAAGGGTGTTCGTGTGACCGTAGACGAAAAGGCAGACGGGTTCTTTTCTGTCCATCTAGACAATAAGAATCTGGTGACATCTAAAACAACTCAGGCCGTCATTCAAGGACAAGCCTACGGGCTACTGGACTTAGGTCTAGAAAATGTCACCATTGAGGACCAAAGCGGAGCCAGCGCTTATCATATTCCTGAAGGATTGTTGCTCATTTATGATCCACTGACCCAGGCGGTAAACCATCGTCGCAGCTGTGTTTCTGTTCTTGAAATTGCCCCTACATTGCTAGAGCTATTTAACATTTCAGTTCCAGACTATATGCTGCCGCCGTCTGAACGAGGCCGCCTAGCATCCGATCTTGTTACTAAGGCAAATCAGCTAGCAAATCAACCGGCTACTGTGGCGGTATCCTAACCCATTAGTTTGAGGGGGTTTGAGGTTGTGTTAATGGAACAGACGCGACTGTCTGGAGTCTGTGAGTCTTCAGACAGTCGTAGACCAACCTGGTTGCCACTACTGGGCTGGCTGCCACTGGCGTTAGCGATTAACAGCATTTTTTGGCAAGGACCCATCGCCTATTGGGGACGGTGGCTAGGTCTGCTTGTTTGGATTGGTTATGGATTTTTAACCCTTGTTACCAGTCGGAAATGGCGGCTGAGAGAGTTTGATGGTCTGGCCATATGGGTGTTTTCACTGATTGTTATTAGCACTTTTTGGGCAGGAGAGAATTTGAGCAGTGACCATAGTCTTGCCGCTGTAGATTTTCGCCAAACAGCTCTCATCAAAGCTTGCTCGCTTTTCTTAGGCTACCTGACCCTGACCTGGGGACTGGAGAGCCTATTGATTTCCCTTCAAACCGTTGTCCAGGTGATCAACAAATTTGTCATTGCCGTAGCATTACTGTTGGCAGTTGGTTTGTTGGGTAATCTAATGGGGGCTATTCCCTGGATTGCAGGAGCCGGGGCAGGGCTGTTTGTTAACCCCAATACAACCACGGCGCTGGCGCTGGTGACGCTGCCCCTGGCGATTTGGTTTTATGTTCAACATCCAGGACTGATGGGGGCTTGGCCGAGTTTGACCCTGGTTACGGCCCTGGTGCTGGCTCAGGCGCGCTCAACAGTTATGGTGTGTGGACTCTTGGTGTTTTTCTACTTAGTCTGCTGGCCAGGGCTACGACGGTTACGGCTGGCTAATTTACTGTTCCCGTTGGGATTGATGCTACTGGGCCTGGTGCTCTTTTTGAGCATCGACTTTTGGGGGACTAACCTGGCCGATAGTTTAGTTCATGGGCTGCGCCCCAACTTTGATAATGCGCAGCGACCGGGACTGAGCAGCTATCGGCTAAATTTGTTGTGGCCAGTATTCATCCAGGGGATTGCAGCATCGCCTGGGACGTTCTTGATTGGCCATGGCTGGGGTAGCGAAGAGGCGTTGATGCTATTTCAGGCAGACCAATCCCGTTTTTTTGCCGCCTTGAATCTCATTAGTGCCCACAGTGCCTATTTGGGACTTACGTACCAGATTGGCCTAGTGGGCGGGGTGTCGGTATTTGGGCCGCTGTGGGCAATGGTGCTGCGGCAGATGCTAACACCTCTACCCGAGACCATAACCCCATACTTTCAGCTCAAGGTTTCACTGGTGGGTGTTGTCCTCGCTGCCTTGGGTGTGTGTGTGTTTGAGTCTGGCTTTTATAACCTGGGGGCGATTTACATGCTACCAAGCTGGATGGCGATCTATCTGGTGACGCGCTTGGATCAGCTGCCTGGGCAATCAGAGGAGAGGAGTCCTGTATGAAAGTACTACATGTAATTCCATCACTCAGTCCGGCTTTGGGGGGACCCACGGTGGTGGCGCTAAGGCTGGTCAGTCATTTACGAGCCTGCGGTGTTGACGCTGAAATCGTCACGACCAATGACAACGGTGGGCAGGTGTTAGACGTGCCTCTGGGTGAGCGGATACTTTACCAGCAGGTGCCTGTGTGGTTTTTACCGCGCTTTAGTTTGCCGATGAAAGAATTTCTATTTTCTGTGGCGCTCACCCGTTGGCTTTGGCAGCATGCGGCAGATTACGATCTGTTGGATCTGCACTATTTGTTTTCCTATGCACCCACCTGTGCTGGCATACTGGCTCGCTGGCACCAGATTCCATATACCGTGAGAACACAAGGACAGTTAGCCCCTTGGGCGCTGCGGCAGAGTCAGTCTAAAAAACAGCTATACAGCTGGCTGATTGAACGGCGACATTTGAACAGTGCGGCGGCAGTTCACTGTACGGCATCACTGGAGGTTGAGGATGTGCGGCGCTATGGTGTTACCGCGCCAACAAAAGTGTTGCCCTTGGGGGTGAAGAGTTTGGCGACTAATCCCAACGCCCGTGGGGAACTACAACAGCGCTATCGTATTCCTCTCAATAGGCCGATTATCCTATTTTTATCGCGTCTGCACTATGTTAAACAGCCAGATGTGCTGCTGCGCGTAATCCACCAATTAACTCAGCGAGGGTGTTCGGCTCATTTGCTAATGGCTGGAACCGGCGATGCAGCCTATGTCCATAAATTGAGGGGGCTGATTACGGCTTTGGGCCTACAAGATACCGTAACCCTAACTGGGTTTGTTACGGGCACGGATAAACAGCTGCTATTACAGGGGGCAGATATGTTTGCCCTGCCTTCTCAGACAGAGAATTTTAGTATGGCGATCGCAGAAGCCATGGCAGCAGGATTACCTGTTGTGATTACGCCAGAGGTGCAAATCGCACCGGATATTCTATCTGCCGGGGCGGGGGTCGTCGCCAAGGGTACCTGTGATGACTTTGCAGCGGCCATAGCAGGGTTGTTGGCCGACCCGGACCGACGGCACCAGATGGGAGAACGGGGACAACATTGGGCCAAGCAACATTACGACTGGTCCGTGATTGCGGGACAGCTAACCCAGGTTTATTCCGGGATTTTACGACAGCAGGCGCAGGAGACGGGTATGAGCGCACCGGTGGTGGCCCGATGAGGCCTGTCTGCGGATGAAACGAGAGAAGATTTGGTACCATACCTATTCTTCTGGGCGGCTGCTATGGCTGAGCTACCTGGGGCTGCCGTTTTATGTTGGCCTGGTGGGGCTGGGGGTGACGCTGCTGTTGGCGGTATGGAATTACAAAATGCAGCTGCTGCGTCCTGGCATTGTGCGCTGGCTGGGGCTAGTGGCCCTCTGGATGGTGGGACAGACATTGTTGGCCCATGACCCGGTCAAGGCTGGGTTTGGGTTGGTGCATTATTTGCCCTACTTTGGGCTATTTGCAGTGCTGCTGGTCCTGGAGTTTTCTGTGGTGGACTGGCGGGGGCTGGCCTGGGGGCTGTTACTAGCGTCAGTTCCTGTGAATGTGGTGGGCTTGGTGGAGTACATCCTCAAAGCACCGGGAGTGGAGGCCATTTTGGCTGACCAGACACTGGTGAATTGGATATATCAGGGAGAGCATTATCACCGGGCGGCCTCTATTTTTTCGAACCCTAATGTGTATGCCAATTATCTGGTGGTCTTGTTGGGGCTGGGGTTGGGATTAGTGGGGCAGTGGCCGCAGCGCTGGCGACAGATCGCGCTGGTAATCGCACTGGGGTTAGTGGGCATTGGCATTGTGTGTTCGGGATCGCGTAATGGGTGGTTGATGGCCTTAAGTCAGCTGATGCTGATGCTGTGGCTGGGCAGACTGCGGGGCCGGCTACGCTGGCTGGGGAGGATAGGTGTGCTGGCGCTGGTGGGAAGTGGGATTTTGGGTGGCATTGGCACCTACGAGCTGACGCTGGCAGATATAAACCAAAGCTGGCAGCATGATTCTCGATTGAATACTTGGTGGGTCGCTTGGCAGTTGGTACAAGCTAGGCCCTGGCTGGGTTGGGGGTTGGGCAGCTTTGCGCAGCTATACCCAACGCTGAACCCGCTGAAGGACTATTTGCAGATGTCCCACGCCCACAATATTGGGCTAATGCTGCTGGCAGAAGGAGGAGTGGTACTGACCCTGGCGCTGGCGTTGCCGGTGGGATATGTGTGCTATCGGGGGGTGCGATCGCTGCTATTGCCTTTGTTCAAGGACGGAACCAGGGCAACACTGCTGGGCTATGGGCTAGCCCTGTGGGGGCTGCTGGGCTTTTCGCTGTTTGACCTACCGTTTTACGATGCACGGATTAATGCTCTGCACTGGATGGTGTTGGCGGGGGTGTATGGGCTGACGGGTAAAGACGAGGCATCAACATCTGGATAAGCTTATGCAACAGGCGCAGTGGCCGAGCGAGATAGGACAGTCCCCAGTGGGAGAAATGGGGGGAAAGCCATGTGCGATCGCGGGAATTGGGAGTCAGGGCATAGCCAACAACATGGGTCAGCAGGCGCAAGTCGGTCCAGCTGGGCCGGTGGGGGTACTGACACAGTAGCAGAGCACGGAGGCAGGCTTGCTTGCTGCTGCTGATAGGGTTGGATTGCAAAAGGCTGAAGATGCCCTGGTGGGGGTCGCGCTCAGTGAAGAGTGTGGCAGCGACCTGATCAATATGGCGGTTAGCAATAGGGTCGCTATAGCTGGCGTGCTCCTCCTGTAGCGGTAAGGGCAAGGTGAGGGGAATAAAACGGTGGGTCAACTGTAGGGCACAGTGCACCAGACGGAGGTTATTACCGGCCAGGGTGAGCACCTGTTCTGGATCAAGTTTGGGCATCAGATCGGCCAGGTCACAAAATTGCGACAGACGCAGACGGTCAAAGTAACTGTCTTTAACAATTTGGACGCAAAGGATAAGAAAATGGTCTTCTGGACTGAGGGTAGGTAGGGTAGTTCCCAGGTAGGGCAGGGGACGACAGCGCTGGTGTAGGGCAGCAAGATCGAGCCGGTAGGAAAAGCAGGGCGGGGCGATTTGCCAGTGTAGGTCGATGCTGAATTGGCCGTTGGGGGCAGTGAAGTCGCTGCCCCAGGGAGTTCTGTCCCGCAGGCAGTAGCCCTGGGCCAGGAGAAGAGACTGGGCGGCCTCGGCATCTGTCGCATCGACCAGCAGGTCGAGGTCACAGTAGGTGCGGCGGGAGAGGTCACCGTGGAGGGTGAGGGCCAGGGTGGGGCCTTTGCAGGGGAGGACGAGGATATTGGCTTGGTGAAAAGTGGAAAAGAGATGGGTGAGGGTTCTAGCAAGCTGCCAGTTGTAAACCGTGAGGGATTGGGCGGTTTGTTGTAGAGGGCATTGGAGGGAAGGAGGCAGGGTATGGTAGAGCCGAAGTAAGACGCCGTGGCGCTGTGACAGATGAAATAGGGCAGGCCATTGAGGTGACTCTAGTGCGGCACTAGTCACTGTTTGGTTGAGATAGGATAGCAGGTAGGTAATTTGTGGAGAGTGCACGGGTAAGGGTTGCGTAAAGGGGTGACACTAGCAAGGCTTTGGTAACCAAATAAGACTTAAGACAGACCAAGACCAGGACCCATAACACCATCAAAGGCTACAGGAGTGAACATAACGGCAGTGTTCTCCTTGCGGAGCTGTGGCAACAGTCAACGGTTGTTCACTAAACGGTTTAGCTTCAGTAGAAACCTGTAGCCAGTAGGCCAGCCCCAACAGTCTCTCTGTTGCCTCCATAGCCTCAGTTCCTGCCGAATCTGCTGCCCGAAGGATCTTCAACAGTTGCTCGCGATTCACATAAGCCTCTAATCCCGGCGCGGTTCTCACCAACTCTTCTATCCACACCGGCAACATCGCCTGCATCACCGTGGCATAGTCCTTTGGCGCTTCAAACACCATTTTCTTACGGGTGCGAATGGCCTCGGGCAGCTTGCCATACATCATTTCTCGCAACAGCCGTTTATCCACCAGCCAGGGAATCGGTGGAATCGCCATCAGAAACTCCACCAATCGCAGGTCAAAGAAGGGGTAGAGCGGCTTCACCGGTAGCCCAGTCATACCCGGATCATGCATTTCAAAGATATTGGACCAAACAGCGGTGTGACCCATGCCATAGCGAGAGATGTTGTCTAACGCATCGAGCTGCTGGGCGGCCAACCGTTGCTTGAGTCGCCAGCGAGCCGCAAAGTTGTGGTCTAACGCAGGGGGCACCGTTGCCCGGTTGCGGATAATGGAGCGCCGACAGGCCCGCCGCCAGAATACCCTTGGTGTGCCGTGGGTCTTAAAGTAATCAAGCTGTACCTGCCACCAGCGCTGTCGCAGCCCCTGCTGCCACCATTCCCAATGGTAAAACTCACCAAAGCGCAGGGCCGAGTCGCCGCCAAACCCGGTCAGCACCGTGCGGGCATGGTCGCCGCAGCGCCGCATCAATGTTGTTATGGTTTGCCTGCCCATGACAGAGCCCGGTGGCAGCACAGGCGAGCGGGCGGGGTGCAAATCGGGCACCTGGCGATACCTGCCGGTCGCATCGAGTGTGTTTAGGGGAACGCCCATGGTGTGCGCCACCATGGCCGCATAGGCGTTTTCTTTTGGCATTATGATCCGGTCTTGCATTGTGAAAGCCTGCAAATGGCCCGCCTGTCCCCGTTGCTGTAGTATGTGCTGGGCCACAGCAGCAATACTATTGGAATCTATGCCACCGCTGAGGTGAGTTGCCACCTGGGGGCTGCGCAACCGGTCAGATACGGCTTGTTCAAACAGTTCAGAGAAGTGTTCGACATAGTCTTCTGGGCGCTTGTACAGCGTCAGCGGTTGCACCCTAGGCAGCTGCCAGTAGGGGCGCACCTTGAGCACGCCCGGTTCCCAGGTTAGGGTATGGGCCGGGGGTAACCGGCGCACATCGTCAAAAAGAGTGGTGGGATAGTCCAGATTCATGCCCCATAGCACCTGGTCTGCCATGGCCTGCTCATTGATGCGATCGCTAACGCCGGGATAGCGACGCACACAGTCTAGGGTGTTGCTACACACCAAAGTCTCTTTTACCTGGGCATAGAAAAAGGGCACCACACCAAAATGGTCGCGGGCGGCAAACAGACGCTGTTGCCCCTCATCCCAGATTAAAAAGGCAAAATCCCCCTGGAGATGCTCAACACAGGCCGTATCCCAGGCATGGTAAGCTCTCAGCACTAAAGATGCATCCGAGCACTGCGATGAAATATCGGCATAATAGGACCTGAGCTTGGCAATGAGCTCATCGCGGCCATCCAAGCGTACGTCTGCTGAAATCCACACCCACTGATCTAGTGTCAGGGGTTGCTGCTCCTGTTCTGGGGCCGTTCTCAGCAGCGCGTGTCCCAGACCTGCCAGTGGTGTATGCCAACAGGTTTGGGCATCTGGCCCGCGAAAGGCCATACTGTCTGTTATTTGACGCAGCAATGCTTGACTGACCGGCTTACTGGGCCGACTAAATAAACCAACTATTCCACTCATGCTGCTGTGCGACCCTTAGTTAATAACAGAAATCATCAATAGACCTTCTTCCACTAGACCGTTCACCGGTGTCTGCATGTCCTGGTTAAACTGTTCTACTAAGAATAGACACTGGCACCACAACCTACTGCATACGATTAAAAATGTCACATTAGACTATTTAACCAGACTATTAATTCAAAAAATCTGTTAGATTGAACTTTCTCTATTGACTGGTGCTAATGGTGTTGATTTTCTGCGTGAAAATACAGTGAGTGTACTGACAATATTTTTCTCGGATTCTTGGTAAACCAACGGCTAAGGCTTAAGAGGACTACACTTACAAAAATCTTTCTGTTCTATGGGTAAACACTGTTGTTTTCTACGAGAAGGAAGGTTTGTTCAATGTCAGCTGACGGTACTGTGGAGACTTTACTGGTCTTCAATGAAGCAAACTTAAATCTTAGTTAGGATTGAGTCTTGCCCAAGCGTTTGTCCCTGTTTCCAAAAATTGTTCAAATTCTGACTTCATCGGCCAGCGTCGTGGCGGGGGCAACTCTGGCCACCCGGCTGGCTGGTTTGATGCGAGAGCAGGTAAACGCAGCTGTTTTTGGGATTGGGCCGCTCTATGGAGCCTTCCAATATGCAGTTTTATTACCAAACCTGTTTCTAGTTGTTCTGGGGGGAATTAATGGCCCGTTGCACAGTGCCGTTTTGACTATTTTGGCGAACTATCCTCCGGAGAAGTCCAGGGCCATTGTTCGGGCGTTAACGGTGGTGATCGGTGGCGCAATGTTGGGGGTGACTGGCTTGCTAGTTTGGTTGGCTCCCCAGGGTATTGATCTGATCGCGCCGGGGCTGGCGGTGGGGGCGGGTGACGTCCGAGGCTTGGCAATTCGGCAGTTGCAAATTATGGCTGTGACGGTGTGGTTCGGCAGCATGATCGGCCTCAACATTGGTCTGTTGACCTGGCATCGTAACTATTGGCTGCCAACGCTGAGTCCGCTGCTGTCGAGTTTGGCTGCGATCTCAGGCGCATTTTGGTTTAACCATGGGTTCCAACAACAGCTCAATAGCGCTGACCTAGCGAGCGGCCAGGTGCTGGCCTGGGCCTACTTAGCAGGGGCGGTGCTGCAGTGGGGAGTGCTGTGGCTGGGCCTGCGGGGGTACCCACTTAGTCATTCGTTGAGTGGGGCTTGGCGACATCTGAGCACGTGGTCAGAAATCCGAGTGGCGCTGCGTTTGATTGCCTCTAGCTGCTTATTTATGAGTGTTACCCGAGCAAACTGGTACATTGACTTGGCCTTTGCCTCATGGCTACCTGAGCCGGGGGCGGCGGCCAGTGCGCTAACGCTGGCGTTTCTAGTAGTGCAGGCCCCGGCAGGGATTTTTTCCAATGTGATGCTCGTACCGCTGGTGCCAAACTTGGCGCAGGTGGCGAATGAGCCTGGGGAGCTATGGGAGGGATCTCAACGAGCTTTAAGTCTTATTCTCCGACTCGTTTTACCCATGGGCGGGCTGATGGCACTGTTGGCCACCCCCATTGTGGCACTGACGTATCGGCGAGGGGCCTTTGACCCGGAAGCGACATTACTGGTGGGGCACGTACTACGCTGCTATGGGTTGGGGCTGGGGGCGTACCTGAGCCGAGAACTGCTGGTCCGCGTCCTACATGTGCTCCGCGCCCATCGAGCATTAGGCTGGCTGAGCGCCTGGAGTCTGGGGTTAAACATTTTATTTAACGGTTTTCTATATCAATCCCTAGGCGTTGCGGGGCTGGCGCTGGGGAGCAGTGTGGTCGATGGGGTGTTGAGCCTTGGCATGTGGCTTTGGCTGCGGGAGCGATTGGTGTTGAAGCCCTGACAAGTTAACTTCCATGCCCCTGTGGGCTTGTACTTGAGAGCAAATATCCGTTTCTCTCTAACGATATTTTTCAGCTTGTATTTCAAACAACTGGAAATAAAGCCCTTGATTGTTCATCAGCTCAGCGTGGCTGCCACATTCAACGATTTTTCCCTGTTCCATTACATAAATACGGTCGGCCAGCCTCACAGTGGACATACGATGACTAATCAGAACAATCGCCTGGTGACGAGCTAAGCTTTTTAATTTTTGAAACACAGCATATTCTGCCTTGGGATCCATAGCGGCAGTGGGTTCATCTAAAACCATAATTTGTGAGTCTCGCAAAAAGGCTCGGGCTAAGGCAATTTTTTGCCATTGGCCTATGCTTAGTTCTTCGCCTTGATCAAAGAGTTTGCCTAAAATAGTTTCATAGCCCTTAGGAAGCGTTTGAATAATTGACTCAGCACCAGACTGACGAGCCGCAGATTCGATCCGTGTAACGTCATGGTGGTATTCAATATTGCCAAAGCTAATATTCTCGCGGGCTGTGAGATAGTACTTGGCATAGTCTTGAAAAATAACGCTGATTTGTCGTCGCAGCTCGGAAATTGCGTAGTGTTTAATATTTTTACTCTCTAAGTAGATATCTCCTGATGTGGGATCGTACAGCCGACAAAGTAGCTTAATCAGCGTCGTCTTCCCACATCCATTTTCACCGACTAGGGCAATGGTTTCACCTGGGGCAACCCTGAGGTTAATGTTGTGCAGAACCTGGCGTTGAGTGTTGGGATATTTAAAATTAACCTGCTCGAAAACAATGCCTTTCTGAAATGTGGTGGGCATTACTTGGGGCTGCTCAGGTTCCAGCACATGAGGTGTTAGTTCCAGAAATTCGAAGATATTTTTGAGGAATAGATTATTTTCATGGAGTTGCGCCAAACTATTAAAAAACTGTTTTAATGCGGTTTGCCCTCGCTGCATAGCTTGATAATAAAGAACTAAGTCACCAAAGGTAAATTCGTTGTTAAATGCTCGATAAATAATATAGCCATAGCTAACGAGTAACAATACTCCACCAAAGAGTTGGGTGCTAAAGTTGTAGACAGCTTGCTTGGTTGCGATCGCTAATTTTTCTCGATAAATTTTAGTTTGTACTGTGCGATACCGACGTCTTAAAAATGAGCCTAAATTGAACAGGCGAATTTCTTTAGCAAACTTTGCCTCCGTCAGCAAATGACTCATATAAAAAGATTGGCGCTGCAAGGCTGTACGGCGACGTTGCCAGCGGTAAAAGACACGGGTATATTTCAGCCGAACCCACAAAGCAGGGAGGGAGGCAGCCACTAGAAGAGCGATAATCTGCCAAGAAATAGACAGCAAAAGTCCACTGAGGGCAGCTAGCAAAACAGCATTTTTGAAGACATTCGCCAGACTACTCAAAATTTGATTACAGCGAAAAGATGCTTCATTTTGAGCCCGTTGGAGCACATCATAATACTGAGGATTTTCGTAGTATGCCAAATCTACGGCAATGGATTTTGCATGGAGAATATCTTGCAGACTGTTGGTTACTTTTTCACCCTGTGCCGTGTTGACCAAGTCAGTGGTGCTTGTTAAGACAATATCAACAATGGCAATGCCCCCAAGTACTACTAACCATGGCATCAGGTGAGTATAGCTATGCCATGAATTGGGAAGGGCATGAGCTGTACTAAAGATAGCTCCAATATTGTCTACAATTACTTTACTGACATAGAAAAAGGTGGCAGGCAGCAGACCCTGAAACACTAGCAATAGAGAGCTTACACATGTCCACTGCGGTGCGCTTTGCCAAATAATTTTGATGGCAATAATAAGGTATATTCCTTGCGGAACAAGGGATCGAAGCCAACGCTGCATCTCAGTTCCTGACTTGGGTTGGACTGTGTGACCTGAATAGTGCTCAGCGTACTCATTTAATACTATAAAAAGTGTTTTTGACAGTCTGGAAAATTATTCAGGCAACATTCGTATAATTACTGATGGCAACTCACACAATCGTTGAGATCCTCTTGTTGTAAGACCATTGATTTAGTAGAGATTTTTGGCTTGCCGTAATCGGCCCCTAGTTTATCTGAAGTCTATCTGCAAAATCTAAATCTAAGATTCTAGTTTGTCACAGGAAAAGAATGTGAATCAATTGCGCTCTTGAGTTTTCTCCAGACTATGGGTTCCAGATCCCGATTTCGTTCAACAATCCTAAAACTATGATGCAATTTTCGTTAGATCAAGGACTATCCGTGACCTCCCATGTGTTAGCTCAAGACTTAGCCGGAGAGTCTGTGTTGTTAAATATTCAAACTGAGGAATATTTTGGATTGGATGATGTGGGAACTCATATGTGGCAAACCTTGATTGAGAAAGAGTCCATTGAAATGGCCATCGCCACCTTGCAAACTGAATATGATGTGGAGCCAACACTGCTACAGCATGATGTGGAAACATTAATTGACGAATTATTAACCCATGGTTTAGTTGAACTGAGTGCTGCGTAGCTTCCATGGCTACTTTATAATCATGCTGGCTCGATTGATTAAAATGAGAGCGGTAATGATTTTAATCCCCGTCCCAGAAAAGACTCTTCCCAGTTGAAAGACTCTGGCGCTGTGGATACTAAGGATAACTTAGGCAAACGCTGCACTAGAATCCCTACGGTGATTTCCGCCACAAGTTTAGCCATATGTTTGCCGATACACAGGTGAATGCCTTGGCCAAAGGACAGGAAAGGATTGGGGCTGCGTTTAATGTCAAAGACGTCAGGTTCAGAAAATTTAGCCGGATCTCGATTAGCGGCAGCGATAATACAGTTCACCACTTGTCCCTGTGGAATCATGTGATTGTCAAGTTCAACATCCACCAGTGCTTGGCGTGAGACCCCCTGCACCGGACTGTCATAACGCAAGACTTCATTAATTGCCGTCCCCATTAAGGATGGTTCACTCTGGAGTAGCTGTAGCTGATGTGGATGTTGAAGTAAGGTGAGCATGCTTATGCCCAATAAATTTGCAGTGGAAGAGTGCCCAACGGTAAACATGAATATACAGGTTGAGAGCAGTTCTGTTTCACTTAACTGATGGTCGGCTACGGCTTGCATCAGGGTGGCAATTAAGTTGTCCTGGCCTTGAGGGATAGTGCGACATTGATCAAACCAACTTTGAAAGTAGTCAGCTAAACCTGCGATCGCTAACAGTCCCCGTTCTCTCGCCATGGGTGTCACATCCATATCTGCAATTACAGATAAATCTTCTGACCACTGCTTAAACTTGGGATGCCAAGCTTGGGGCGGAATGCCTAAGATTTTGCAGTTCAAACTGAGGGTGAGGGGATAGGCGAGATCTGCAATCAGGTCCATCTGGCCTTGAGCTTGGACCTGATCAATCAGGGTATGGACTGTTGTTTGCAGATGCGATCGCAAGGCCTGAACCCGGACAGGCCGATAGGGATGATGTAAAAGAGAACGAATTCTGCTGTGATCGGGTGGGTTTCTCAGCACTAGCCATAGGCCCATCAGGTTTTGGCTTTCCTGTCGCAGTTTGAAGAATCGATGCAGAGGCCGTTGGCTGCTGATTTGTTGTACCGATGACTGGTGGTGTTCTGTACGACCAAACTTAGAACTTTTGAGAACGTCTGCAACATCAGCGTAGCGCGTCAGTAACCAGTCGTTATGGTCAGGCCGATAATAAATGGGATGATGGGTCTGCAGATAACGATAGGTAGGATAGGGGTTGGCCCGAAACTCTGGCAATCGAGGGTCAAAAGGTAGACAGTCCATTTCGGCTTTTTTTAGCAGCTAACGTTAAATGAAATACCTCAATTTGCCACGATGTCTATCAACGGGAAAGACTGACACCAACCTCTGGGCGATCGCAACGCAGTATCCACCAGGCCACGCAAAACACCAAGCTGTCCAGGGGGTTCAGAATCACCATAGATTCGCTCAAAATTCTGTTGCCAAAGTAAGATCGTCCTTAGGGAGTAAACCCGTCGATTTTTTATAGATTGAATGGTCCAGCCTGCCGACTCCAAATTGCGCACCAGTTCAGAAACAGTGCAAAGCACAATGGAGTTACCAAATGTTAAACGATCACCGCTATAACCATCTGCCGCACAGCTTTCTGACAAAATTAAGCGTGATCCACAGGAACGTAGACGATGTAGCAAGCTTAATTTGTCCTGAATATGGGAAATCATTTCAAGGCTAATTATCACATCATAATCGCCAGGAATTTTCCCAGAATCTTGATCTAAATTCTGTTGCCATACATGTAAACCTAGGCTTTGGCAATAATTCACTTGGGCCGTACTACAGGTAATCCCAGTGACCGTGCATTCCCGTTCTGCAATTAATAGTTGGGCCGGACCACCCCAACCACAGCCAACATCTAAAACGTTTGAACCCGGGGGAATATGGGGATAATAATTTCTAACCGTTTGTTTTAAGCCTGTTTCTAATGTTTCAGTACCTCGAAAATAGCCAAAATGATAATGTAAATCTTCACCAATAATCTGTTTCCAGGCCTGAACTGGTTCAGTTGAATAAAAACGATCTAAGTCCAAGACTACTCCAGTGTCCATGGTCATTTAACAATTCCTGGGTTAATGGCATTGCAGCTCTAAACTGCACTCAGCCTCACATCTTCTACAATCGCATCACAGAGTTGAGGCAGTGCCTGCAAATTATGACTGCGTTTCACCTTTCGTACAGGTACATCCCTGACCACAGAACTCATCGCTGCAAACTCCCTAGCTTGCTGCTCGGCATCCGCGTTCATCAACTGGCCAGCCGATCGATGTCTCATCAGTAGCATCACAGCGGCAGCAGGGGAAATGGGGTCGATTGTTGGCACTGCCGCTGTCAGCTGATCTTGATTCACGGTATCTAAGACATAAATAGCCGACAACGGTAGGGGATGAGGATAAAAGTTCCATGCCGTTTGATTGAGCGCCGGAGAATCACTGGGAGTTAACTCAACAAAACGTTTCTCCGAAAAGCTAAAAACCCTTGTCAAATCAGCCTCTGATCCATATACAGCCTGGATCGTTTCAGGCCATAGCCGTAGACGAGGATAGCCCGGATGGACATGCCAGGACTGGGATAAATTGTCCAGTACCGCCACATCGTCAGCCAGCATTGGGTAGCCTTGACTGACCAAGGCTGCTGCTGTAGTTGATTTTCCGGCTCCGGTGTCACCTACGATGGCAATGGCCTGTTTCCCCATGGCAACCACACAAGCATGAAGACACAACCTACCTCGCAACCGCAACACACAAGCTAAAACGGGTCCCACTAAGAGGCCAGTAACTTCTTCTAGAACCGAGCGATCCCAGGTGGCTGAAATGTCAGTACCCAGAGCATCGATCTCAAAATTAAGCTGTCCATCGCCACGAAACCAAAGTTGGTAATAGGGTACATCGGCCTGGGTGACAACCGTCAATCCCGACGACACAAACTCAACATCAGGAGACGGTATCTGGGATTTCTCTCCACCCATTAAGTCAACCTTGACATCAATGGGTAAATCAGGGCTAGCGGAGATGAGATTAGGCAAACATCGATTTACCTGGAGGGTCAGGCCATAAATCCTGTATGTTTTATTCTGCTTAGAAGCTTGTTGAGGCACAGATATAGACCGTTCAAAACGTCAGCTATGAAGCATATTGGAAAATTCCACTGCCACCGTCTGAACCCACAAATGTTGTGCTAGTCAGTGTAAGCTCACTCACTTTACCTAATTTATCGAATTTAGGAGAATGGTATAGACGCTTGCCTGATTTTGGTGTCTTATTAGGAGTCGTTTGAGACATGATAATCATCCTGTAGTATGGTACTTGAGTGCCGTTATTCTTGACTGAAATGAAACTCAGCCTATGGATGCTATGAATGGCATAGCCAATAAGCAAGTTGTAAAACGCTTGATGCCTGATTATAGCCCAGGGAAGTGAGAGTTTCAGGCTTTTGCAACGTTTGTAATAGTTGTTCTGACTTAATATAAGGTGTTAACGCAGTGGTATGAATTAATTCTGTCATCCAGGGTTGGATGCCTCGCTGTTGCATCAACTTGTAATGGGGAGACTCACCTAAAGGGGTTTTAGGCCGCTGCCGCACAGAATCTGGCAATCGCCCCTGCATCGCTTCCCGTAACAAGAACTTACTTTGGAACCAGGGGACTGGTGGGACGGACAGTAAAAATAACACCAGGTGCAAATCGAAAAAGGGAAAGCGCGATTTAACGGGGAAGCCGCTGAAGCCAGGGTCAGACCAGCCAAAAATGTTAGACCAAAGGGGTTCATCGGCCATCCCATAGCGTTCTAGTTGTCGTGATATCGTCAATTGTTCTTGCAATCTTGCGGCTAGGTCCGTTCGTTTAGCAAAATCTGGGTTAAACCAGCCAGGTAACACCATCGTTTGGTCTCTTCCAAGCCATCGATTAAGGCGAGTTCGGAGGCGGAGCTTTGAGCGAAGTGTTCCCATACAGCCCAGGAGATTAGGAATAAAATACTGGTATTGTAGTAACTGAGATAGATTGATGGGCACTGGATAAAGGGCGGGATCCCCGCCAAATCCTTGCAGTAAGACGCGACCATAGGTGGCTACCCGGCGAATAATCTCCACCTCTGCCACCTGGGTGGGAATTAGGAGAGGTTCAGGATAACGATAGTCTGGTTTCTCTGGGGGAGCTTGCTCAATAAAATCTTCTGCAATAAGGTATTCCAGGGGCAATCCAGCCTGTTGAGCAACCTGTGCCGCATAGGTCCCCTCATCTTCTTCGATCAAATGGTCGTAAACAATCGCGTAGGCCCGGAGGTCAACCTTAAAGCCACAAGTTGTTTTCAACAAACCATGGGCCGTGGCCGCAATACTGGTGGAGTCCATGCCGCCACTTAAATGGGTACCTACTTGACCGGTACGCAGCCGATCGGCCACAGACCGGTCAAATAATTCTCGAAAGTGTTCGATATACTCCCGTGGGTCTTTATAGTGGAGTATTTCCACCTGTTCTGGCAACTGCCAGTACTGCTGGATACGCACCTTGCCTGCGGACCATATCAGGGTGTGAGCTGGGGGCAACCGTTGAATATCGGCAAAGGTGGTACTGCTGCGATCCATATTCATGCTGAACAACAGTAGGTCTGCGATCGCCTGCTCGTTCAAATAATCGGACACGTGCGAATGCAGCCGTAGGCAATTCAAATGGTTGCTGACAATGACACCGTTACCAACGGTGGCATAATAGAGCGGCACCACCCCAAACTGATCCCGCGCACAAAACAGACGCTGCCGGGGACCATCCCATAGGGCAAAGGCAAAATCTCCACTCAGTCTGTCTAAACAATTCTCTTGCCAAACCTGATAGGCCTGTAAAACCAGTTCAACATCGGCGGCCTCTGATTTTACCATGCACCCAGCCTGGCGGAGTTGATCGATTACCCCCTGACGGCGATCGAGACGGATATCTCCAGTTAACCAAACCGTGCCATTTAAACTATGGGGTTGCCGTTCTTGCTCAGATTCCCAAGTGGTGCGCAACAGGGCATGGCCAAGCCCCACATAACTTTCACTCCAGATATTCTGGGCATCTGGGCCGCGAAACACCATTAAATCTGTCATTTGCTGAAGCAAAGAACAGTCAAGGGGGTGACCCTCTCCATTGAGAATAGCAACAAAACCACTCATAGTATTAGAAAAAGTTCAAAAATGTGAGCGGCTCACATGTGCTCTTAAAGCAAGGACTACAGTTTCTGGATTGTCCACGGTTACGATAATTATGATTTTCGGTTTTTACGCATACTCAACAAAACAAACGAATGATAAGTGAAACATACTTGTAAAAACACTCGTAAAAACACATAAATCACCGCAGTAAAGCAGGCATAGGCCCCTACGCAAAATTATGTACACCATGGGAGTTATTGAATCACCTAAAGGAAAGATTAACCCGATCTATCTGAAGACTAACTAGGGTTGCTGACCCATTATGGTGATCATAAAGACCTAACTGTTGAAGGTCTAACTCTATAGCGCTATCGTATTTATGGCTTAACGTTAGTTGCTAATCAGCCCATTTCCAGGTTAACGAGGGCATCAGCTAGTTAACTTGCGCATAACACTCCTAAAACCGATGACGGCTGTATTTGCTGAATCCATTGACTTACTCTTACCCCAACTCTCCGCCGCATTATTGGAGCCAAACCAGGTGCCTGGGCTCAAAATCCTTGCCAGTCAGATGGCCCCGATTTTACGGGGTGGATTTGAGTGTCGTCTAGGGGACAACTCACCCCAGGTGGACATTCAACAATGTGTCATATCTGGCAATGATGAACCAGCGCTATTGAAAAAATATCTTGCCGAGCCATCCTTGGCAATTAATCCGCTATGGAACCACATTCAGACCTTCCTCCATCACTGGTCGGATCCCGACTCCAGTCTTCATGACAGCATTCCAGAGATTTGGCTTGAGTTTGACAGTGATGTCTCAAACCCTCGGCTGTTGCCCTCGCTCTTCTTTGCTTTACCCACCCATCTTTCAGATCCATCCCAATCGTTTATGCAGGCCAGCCAAGTATTGGATAGTCTTCTGGGATCCACTTGGGTACCCTGGCAGGATTCGTTAAAACGTTGCTTTACGGCTTGTCCAGAAGGTACTTTCGTCAGCCATATTGGCGTCATGTTGTCCCGTTCTGTCGAGGCATTGCGGGTGAATGTCAAGCGCCTACAGCCGGAGCTGTTGGTCCCGTACTTACAACGGATAAAATGGCTAGGCCAAACCGATGAAATCGAGTCACTTATGACAAAACTAGCGACCCAAGTGGATCGGATCACGGTGTGCCTGGATGTGGGGCAACAGGTATATCCCAAGTTAGGCTTTGAATGTATTTTCCTAAAGCAGCCCCAGGATGAACCCGGTTGGGCCAATTTTTTAGATACCCTCGTTGATCAGGGATACTGTACGCCTGCCAAGCGACAAGCTTTTTTGCAATGGCCAGGACAAACCACCCCCATGACTATCCCCACCCATTGGCCGGGGGAGTTGATTAAGGCCTCATTATTGCGACCTCAGAACTGTTTTACTAGCCTGAGCCGCCGCGTCAGCCACATTAAGGTGGTCTATCATCCCCACTCTCCCTTGGAAGCAAAAGGATATTTATGGTTTGCCCACGAATGGCTCTCTCCACCCTCAGCAAGTAAGCCAAGCTCGATATCAGTGTCCATGGATTGAACGCTTTGCCTGTTCATTTTCAGTAAGACTGATAATGAACCCAGCGCATCATCCAGTCATGTCTGTGCGCCTGTTGCAGTTCTTCCATCGTAAATTCAAAGCCATACATAGCTCCGATATCCACCAACGCGGCTAACCCCACCTGTAGATCCGTCGATTCAAGCTGATGTTGAACTGTCTCATTGCTACGAACATGCTGAATAAATTGTAAGGCAGTTTGAATCGACATCTTGTTTACTTAATTTACTTACAAAGAAGAAATGTCAATGGGGCGATCAAACATGGCAAATTGCTTCCGCACATCCTGGCGATCGCCCAGGATAAAGTCTTGCCACTCTACCCAGGCATGGGCTTCAAATTTTTGGGTATCTTGTCGCACCCCAATGCGCAACTGGCCATCAATCCCTTGAGCTCGTAGTAAGCTCCATAATACTAATGATTTTTTTAAACAGTTAGCCCAAGGCTGACAGTATTTTGTCGCCAACTGCACCATCCGAGTTGTGGTAATAAGCCGGTGTGAATGATCAGGTGGCGGCGAAGCTGGGGTAGGGAACAGTTTTACTAAAATTGCTTGGGTGAACCTTAGCCCCCAGAATTTTAAGGATAGGGCCACTGACGGCAAGAGGAGAAAAGTCTGTAGTAACAGCCATCGGCTCTCGACATCTAAACTCCATAGCGTACGGAACTTACGAACTAACCTAGTTAAGATAATAATAACTTTCGATTTTTACACATACTCAACAAAACAGGTAAATAGTACTCGACCATCTCCAGTAAAACACTCGTAAAAATACATAAACTTCATTCAATTTTAACTTGTTGCCCAATGGTTTTTAAAAGTCCAAAGATTGATTTAGACAACATTCGTATAACTACTGATGGCAGCTTACACAATCGTTGAGATCCTCTTTTTGTAAGACCATTAAGTTATTACTGAGATCTTGCACCTGGCAAGGAAGCATTAACCCGCCTTGGACTCAAAGTCGCAAGGCTAACTGGCTCAAAACCGCTCAAGCGGTTAAAGAATCCCTAAACGCTCTATATTGAGAGCGGCCCAGCCAATCTTGTCCCTTGAGTGGACAGCCCTCAATTAGCGTTGGGTTTTGAACCCAGCGTGGGTTTGAGCTTCACAACCGACCTTAGGGCAAGATCTGAGTAGTAGAGATTTTTAGCCCATTGTAAGCGGCTCCTAATTTATCGGAAAAATCTAAATCCAGGATTCTGGTTTTTTAAAGGAGAAAGGATGTGGATCGATTTAGAGACAAAAACCACTGAACAATCGAAGATACGTCTACACTATCCAAACAATCATTTTCATCATTATTATGGATTTGGGTTGCATATCGTATCGGAATTCGAATGCCCCGAACTATCGCCCATTGCCGCCGCTCACTCAAGCCCCGATGTTGTCATCAGAGTTGGCCTTGTCCCTAGTATCTTAGAGGGACGTCAGCTTGATGATGGATTTAGTCAGGTTAAACCAGACGCGTATCTATTGCGTCTTGACAATATCGCTAATTATCACGTCACCAATGGCTGCGAGATTGTGGTTCAGCCCCAGGCAAGCTGTTCGGATAGTCTTGTCCGGTTGTATTTGTTTTCCCAATGTATTGGTGCATTACTCCATCAACGCCATCAGCTGATTCTCCATGCAAGTGCGATCGCAACTGACCAAGGTGCCTTAATTTTTATGGGACCATCTGGTTCTGGAAAATCAACCCTGGCAGCAGGCTTGATCGATACTGGGTATAAACTGTTGGCAGAAGACCTATGCGCTCTTGAGTTTTCTCCAGGCCGTGGGTTCCAGGTATTGCCAGGCATGGCCCAGCTTAGATTATGGCATGACACCATCCAGCAGCTAGGACACAATAAAAAGCTAATGCAAAAGGTATGGCAAAAGGAAGATAAGTACTCGCGTTTATTACAAGATGAGCTGGCTTCGGTGCCCACCGCCCTGAAAATGATCTATTGGCTTAACCCAGCCGATGTTGAGACCGTGGAAATTACACCACTATCACTGCCAGAGATGACAGCTGCCATTGTTAAGAATATCTTTCGAGGGGAGTACACCCAAGCGTTGGGCGTACAAAAACGGCTCTTTAGGCAGACGGCTGAACTGATTCGTGCTGGCCAGATATGCCAGCTAACACGACCTAGGAATGGTTTTTCACTTATCAACCAGATCACACTATTGCAGAAAGTACATTCTCTTTAAAGGGCTTCTGAGTCTGCGGATAATCAATTTAAATTTGACCGTTAGACCTGGTTTAGACTAAGTTTTCTTTGTGAATTTGGGAAATATGAATTAGTAGCATCTCGAAAGGGATGCTAAACACCCTTGTGCAACATTAAAACCATTAACGAGGATTGAGCAGGATGAAAAACGAAGCATCTACCCATAAAAAACAATGGACAGCTCCCGAGCTAAAGAAAATTAGCGTTAAGGATACCAATAGCGGTCCTTTCATCCCTAACGTAGAAGCTGGTGCTTGTAGACCTTCATGATATCTACTGAGTCAAAACAGCATCGATAGATTCTGAGAGAGATGGGTTGAAGATGAGGGCTTTATTTGCATAATCGAGATGCACTTCACACATGCCCCTGGGAGACGTAAATGCTTGAGCTGACAACTAAAATTGTGCAAAAAGAAGACCTCATCGCAGCTAACTTAGGCAACGAAGTGATGATGATGAGTCTGGAGACAGATAATTACTTCGCGCTCGACTCTGTGGGGAGCGAGATCTGGCATTTAATACAGCACCCTGTAACAATTGCTGAGATTTGCGCCGCCTTGCAGGAACGTTATGCGGTATCAGCGGATACTTGTCTCGCTGATACACAAGCTTTTCTACAGCGGATGATCGATGAAAAAGTAGCCCATGTTGTTGAATCATAGTGCACAGCAATATAGATAGGGCTCTCCCAGGATGGCGCTATAGAGTAGGGCGCTACATTAACCTGCCGATGGCAACACAGTTCATGTTGTTGGAAGCAACTGTACTGCTGGCGTTGTCTCGCTGTGCGGTACTTGTTTTACCGTTGCGTCTTCTCGGATCTTGTCTTGGCCATCTGAATTGTGAAACGCCTAAAGTTTGCACGGGGTCTCACCAGCTGATTGCCCAACAGATTGCCACAGCTATCACTATGGTAAGCCCTTACACGCCTTGGCGCAGTAACTGTTTGGCACAAGCTATCTCAGGAAAGCTCATGCTGCGGATGCGTGGGATTTCCAGTACGCTCTATCTAGGACTCAGCAACGAAGGCACTCAGCTGGCGGCACACGCTTGGCTACGTGTTGGGGAGCAAACGATTACGGGCGGGGCGATCGCTGCTCAATATCAGGTTGTTGCATTTTACGGAAAGTAGACACGGTAAGTAGACTATGCGCGGCATTTTTGGGATTTTTCACAAAAACGGCCAACCTGTCACCCCTGAAACATTGGGGGCCATGCGAGCCATCATAAAGCTGTGGGGGCCAACGGGCACTCGCACCCACTGCACTGAGGAGATCGGAGAGGAGATCGGATTCGGTTATTCTCTTTGTGACCTAGACTCTACATCAAATCCTGAGCGTTTGCCGATTACCCATCCACAGGCTTTAGGACTGTTTATCATAGCCGATGCACGGATCGATAATCGGGAAGAATTATACGAGATATTGAAGATTCCCGTGAGTGAACGTCGCACACTCACTGATAGCCACTTAATTCTATTAGGGTACGCGAAGTGGCAGAAAGCTTGCGTTGGGCAGCTAGTTGGGGCGTTTGCTTTTGTTATCTGGGATCAGCAACGCAAAGAATTGTTTTGCGGTCGGGATCATATGGGGCTGAGGCCATTTTTTTATTATGACGCTCCCGGCTGCTTTGTCTTTGCCTCAGATATCGAAGCTATGCTGGCCTGCTCCTCCGTGCCTCAAAAGTTGAACGAGCCGCTGCTAGCTGCGCATCTCCAAGAAGATACGTATTTTGCTGAGAAGCATCAGACATTTCATGCCAATATTTTCAAGCTCCCCCCTGCCCACCACCTGTCGGTGACAAAAGAGACGAGCCGACTCTGTCGCTATTGGTCTTTAGACAATATCCGCGACGTTCGCTTGCCATCCAATGAGGCCTATGCCGAACAGTTACGAGACTTGTTGTTCCAGGCTGTTGAATGCCGCATCCAAACAAATCTGCCCATTGGTGCTCACCTAAGCGGTGGGCTAGATTCATCCACTATAGTAGCCATTGCATCGCAGCTGCTACAACACCAAGACAAAACGCTGAAGGCCTATTCCTGGTCACCTCATCCAAGTCGAACCAATAAACCAGCTGGAAATGAACATGATCTTATCCAAACACTCTGCCGTCAGTATGCCATTGATTGTAACTATATCGACCTCAGTGTAGAGGATGTTGTACGCACGTATCGGCGTGATTTTACCCGTGTGCCCTACGAAATGATGCTGCGAGAAGAACTTGTCTTGCAGCAGGCTAGCCAAGATCACGTGCACGTGATGCTTTCAGGGTGGGGCGGTGATGAAACGGTGACAGGACATGGTTGGGGGTGTCTCTCTTCACAGTTCTTGCAAGGTCGGTGGCAACAGCTGCACCATGAATTGTGTGCCTTCACAAAGACAAGCGATAATATCTCACAAGTACGACAAACGGCGAGATATGCCCGTCTGTTTTACGAAAAAGTGTTGATCCCTCTGATTCCAGAGCCTATTGCCGTGATGCTTGCGGGACGATACAGCCGCTACCCAGAGAGCTGGATCAATTCTCAGTTTGCCGATGAACATCGGGAGGCGGTGCGGAGATTACGGGGTGTAGCTTTGCGTGAGCGTCCTGGTGTGCAACAAATGCAGTGGCGCTGGTTAGACAACGGTCACATTACCAAGCGCATTGAATCATGGGCTATCAATGGGGCCAGGCAAGGTGTCTCTTACCGTTATCCATTGTTAGATCGGCGGATCTTGGAGTTTTGTTTGGGGGTACCGCCTGAGCAGTTTGTTCAAAATGGATGGACGCGTTCTTTAATGCGTCGCGCCGTGGGTGGTTTACTTCCCCAAGAGATCCGGTGGAATCGTTCTAAAGCAGAGCAAGCGGCTTTTGATGTGATTGGCCAGGTGATGGTCGCGGCCTTGCCAGAACTGCTCGAACAGCTCCAGACGGAACCGCGTTTCCATGCCGTCGCTCAATATCTCGATTTAAAACGTCTTACGGAAGCTGTAGATCAGGCAACAGGGTTTGAGCGGGGTACGGAAGCGTTAGCCATCACGTTGGCCTGTGCAAATGTTTGTACGAAGGTGGTCGCATGATGGGAACAAACCAGGACACGGTAACTGACTGCCATCGAATGGCCACGTTGTATCTGAATCACCCGCCCGAGCCAAGACTAAGTGTGTTGGCCATTCGATGGTACGAAAAAGCGTTAAAGCTTGATCCAGAGAACGTTGAGAGCTATTTGGGTCTGGCGAGAGCCTATCATCATCTTGGCCAATCTGAACAAGCTTTGCAATGCTGTGATCAGGCGATCGCACTTGAACCGGATTCTCTAGCCGCCCGCTATTTTGCCTGCATGCTACAGATCCCGATTATTTATCGAACACAACAAGAGGTATTGTCCAGCCGACATCGATATCATAGTCAGCTGCTTGAGCTGCACCAACGTTTGCAGAAGGCTCCAACACAGGCTGTTGCCGAACTGGCGACGGTTGTCGGTACCGTGAGTCCGTTTTACTTGATCTATCAAGGGCATAACGATACTGAGTTGCAGAGACTATATGGAGACGTAGTCTGTCATATTATGGCGGCACGCTATCCACAATGGTCCTATCAACGCCCATTACCGTTTCCCAAGACATCTGTTCATAACGCAACAGAGCCACTGCGAATCGGCATTGTTTTCGGCCATTTTCACAACCATTCTGTATGGAAAGTGATTTTAAAGGGGTGGTTGCAGCATCTAAATCATGAACAGTTTCAACTACTGGGCTATTCATTAGGGACAAAAAAAGATCACGCAACAGACCTGGCGCGATCGCTACTGCATTCCTACACAGACGGGACACGATCCATCGAAGCCTGGGGCCAGATTATCAGCACCGATCATCCCCACGTCTTGCTTTATCCAGAAGTCAGTATGGATAAGATCAGCATTCAGCTATCGGCGCTGCGCCTAGCTCCCATTCAATGCACTACTTGGGGCACCTACGTCACCAGCGGTCTACCAACCATGGACTATTACTTGAGTGGCGAATTGCTAGAACCCAGGAATGCACAACACCATCACACAGAAAAATTGATTCGATTGCCCAATCTGTCCATTCATTACACGCCGCTCCAGGTTACCGGAGCAGACCTACAGCGACAAGCATACGGACTGCGATCATCATCTGTTGTTTATCTATGTTTGCAATCACTGTTTAAATACCTGCCGCACTATGATCGCATCTACCCTCAGATTGCAAAGGCCGTTGGCGATTGCCAATTTGTTTTCCTCAAGCATAAGTCATCGGAGGCATTAACACGTATTTTTGAAAATCGCCTACGACCAGCTTTTTCTGACGCTGAGCTAGATATGGATCAGTTTGTGGTGATGCAACCGACATTGTCAGATACTGATTACCATCGTCTCAATGCGCTTGGAGACATTTTCCTAGACAGCATTGGCGTCGCTGGGACAACCACAACGCTGGAAGCAATCACTCATAATTTACCAGTTGTAACGATGCCAGGAGAGTTTGTGCGTGGGCGCGTCAGTAGTGCAATTTTACAACAAATGGGCGTGGTCTCAACGGTGGCAACCAGCGTTGAGCACTATGGGGAAATCGCCATCTGTCTCGGGCGCAACAAGCACTGGCGTCAGGTCGTAACAGAACAAATGGCGCAGAATAAGCATCGCCTCTATGATGACTTATCTTGTGTTGAGGCATTAGAAAAAAGCTTTTTCACATTTCTAGAACAAACGCCCGTGTCTCAACATGTACTTTAAATATATGGCTCCATGATCCATACCTTTTTACGTGGTCAGCGTGTTCTTATTACGGGCGTGAGTGGCTTTTTAGGCCTGGCACTGTGCGATCAGCTAACCATTGCTGGTGCCCATGTAACGGGCATTGACATTTATCCACCTGCGGCGAGCAACTCAGCGTATGGGCGTTGGCTAAAACTGCCGCATCAATTTGTCCAACTTGATCTACTCACTCCACAGCTTGGTGAGTTTTTAGCCGATCAACGGTTTGATACGATTTTTCATCTAGCGGGCATGGCCAATGCCTCAGGTTCTATCATATGGCCCACTCAAGACTTTTCACAAAACTTAGTTGCCACCTTCCATTTACTCGATGCGCTGCGCAACTGTGAATTCAGAGGTCGTTTTATCTTTGCGTCTTCAGCGGCTGTATATGGTGAGCCCCCCACCCATCGAATTACGGAGGAGACACCTGTTAGACCGATTTCCCCCTATGGTGTCAGTAAATTAGCCGCAGAAGAGTACATCCGCGTCTATTCAGACCTTTATGGGTTTGAAGCTGCGATCGCACGTCTTTTTTCTATTTATGGACCAAGACAGAAAAAACAAGTGGTGTTTGACATTCTGCATAAGGCGTTGCTTTCCGATGAACCCATTTCGTTGTTTGGCAGTGGTCGGGAAGTCCGAGATTTCATTCACGTTGAGGATGCCACACGCGCACTCGCAACGCTGACTAGCCAGACAAAAATTGGCGCGCCCATATTTAATGTATGCTCTGGTCACGGTACGGCGATTCGCGATCTAGCCTATCTAATTGTCACGATGGCCCATCAAAGCATCGAGCGTGTTACCTTTACAGGCAACAAAAGAGGAGGCGATCCATCTCACTGGGTAGGCTGCAACAAGGCCCTCCTGCGTACGGGATACACGGCAGAATATTCATTATTTACTGGGTTGCAAGGAACGCTAAATTGGTTTAACCAATGCCGATATCAGATAAATAAGGAGACTGCCAAAAAGTGTGGGAAAGCTTGCAAACTCCTTGAAATGCACCCCTAGATTCTGGCAGTCAATTGACGAATATAAGAGCATAATGCATTTATATCATATTCTCTTTTTCTGTTTATTCCATTTTTTTGCATGTTCTTCTAGAGTCGAAGATAAAGTCCTAATAGGTGTGTGAGTGTGCCGGTGAGCGTTGGAACTCCGAGGGGGTAGAACGTTGTTTTGTTTGTTCTGAGTAGGGAAACAGGGGGCTGCCTCTTCATTCCGATAGACGTTTTGTGATCGTTGTTACAGGTGGATGTGCGATCGCTCACTTGCGAGTTATCCTTTTTCTGCTTATTTCTGCTTACCCGATACTACAGCCTTGCTTCAAATAAGCCGCCCTCCCCGAACGCTAAGGTTCAGGGAGGGCGGCAGGTTAGATATAGAGGGGTAAGTAAAACAGTGCTCTGTTTACTTAGATATAGG
>NZ_AWNH01000067.1 GCF_000482245.1 Leptolyngbya sp. Heron Island J
AAGGATCTCAAGCCGATTTATCAAGCCGCTACCCTAGCCGAATCGGAAGCTGCCCTGTATGCCTTCAGTGAAAAATGGGATGAGGCCTACCCAGCCATTAGCCAGATCTGGATTCGCCACTGGGAGAATGTGATTCCCATCTTCGATTACCCCATGGAAATTCGTCGGGTGATTTACACCACCAATGCTATTGAATCTCTCAATCGTTCTCTGCGTAAGGTGATTAAGACCAAAGCCGTTTTTCCAGATGAAGACGCTGTTTGCAGGTTGATGTATCTGGCGATGAACAATATCGCGAAAAAATGGAATCGACCGATTAAAAATTGGCGTGCCGCACTGTCTCATTTTGCTATCCTGTTCCCAGAACGCTTCTCTCTCTAAACAAACAGCGTTTACACAAAATTCAGATCACTCTCTTCCGTCCATTGATAGATAACATCCACCGAAGAGCATATTGTCCTATCTCAGTTGGAGAAAAGCGAATCTTAATCAGGTGATTTTGATGCAAACACGGTTCTATACTCCCATCCCATATTGCAACTCGGCCAATCTGGTCAATACTTCCGTTCCCTTCAACAATCAGTAAATCACCAGCCTGAAGCAGTACTCTATCGATTTCTGTTTCGGCGACACCAATTTCCTTCATTTCTTGCAAACGCAGTTCTCCTGAATATACGTTTGCTACACGTAAATACGGCATTTGAAGAGGAAATTGTTTACGCTTCGAGTTTTTAGTTACTCCTCCACTGATGCTGCCTAAGCAATCCATACTGGTCCAAGTCCAGTGCTCTGGCAACTCTGGTAACGCTTTCGTATCTGGCGCAGGAGGTTCCTTGTATTTCAGTTTCCACTTGTCATTTTTGGGAACTTTGCCTTTGGCTTCCATCTTTGCCAACTGGTCGGCTTCCCACTTTTCGCGGCGTTCTTTGAGGATGTGGTCTAGCAGCACCGAGGCGGGCTCTAGCTCATCCTGGTGGGCTGCACGCCAGTCTTGGGTCAGCTTGCCTTCCACTGCTGCCTTTAGCACTGCCTGACGGTAGCGTTTTAGCTTGACTTTGAGCTTTTTCAGCAGGTCAACCCCGGCATCCAGTTGGGTGAAAAGCTCCTCGATTTTGTTGACGATGCGATATTGTTCTGCAAGTGGTGGGCAAGGAATTCGGATACGTCGAATCCTTGCCTGACCTATGTTTCTCATTGAATCCTGATTCCCAGTCGCAAGCCTTTCAATCTCGTTTCGTCCATGTCCAGTTCTGAGCATATAAAGAACCCAATCAGGAGAGATATCTGAGAAGCGAAATCTCAATGTTTTGTCGCTCAACATAACGCGACGTGAGACTTTATGGACAATTACGCAAGCACCTACAAGGTCAATGGTATTGGCTCGACTGAACAGAAAATCACCTGGTTGAACAAAAAAACGAGGCTCAATTTGCTCGGGTACTAGACAGGTCTTACTTTCCGTATCGTTGAAAATCTTCCAGGTAACAGCACTAACTTTGAGAACTCCTACTTCGTTGTCAGAGGGTGGTCTGCCTTCGGCCTTGAAGCTTTTTCCTGCCTCGATTCCTAGAAGTACATCATCCAAGCAAATCCATGACCAACTTTTAGGCAACTCTGGTAAATCTTCCTTATTTTCACTCAAGCTGCCAACACCTCATTCAAATTCGACAAAATCTCAATAAAATCCATGTTATGTGAACCTAAGTGCCATAGTCTTCTCTGATTTGAGTAATAACCGCTTTCAATAGGGGTAAATCCGTTTGCATCGTATCCCAAACTAACTCCACATCCACATTCCAATACTGATGCACCAAACGATCCCGCATACCAACAATCTGCTTCCAAGGAATCTGAGCATACCGTTCTCTGACCTCCTGGGGAATACTTTTCACCGCTTCGCCAATAATCTCAATATTTTTCAAAATCAAAAGTTGTTCATCTTCCGCTTCAGCAAACTCCGCCAGCGACAGCCCAGCACTCAATCTCTCAATTGCCCCAAGCGCTTTCAAAATATCATTCAAAAACTCAGATAGCTCTCGCTGGGTCATACGTAAACCACCTCAGCTAAAACCCGTTCTTTGACCTTTGGCTTTAACCCCTGCTTCGTCACCAGGTCCACCTTCACACCCAGCTCATCACTCAGCTGCTCGCCTAATTCCAAGAGCTGAAACAAACTCAACCCGTCAGGCCGCTCGATCAAAATATCCAGGTCGCTTGCTGCTGTTTGCTCTCCCCGCACATAGGAGCCAAAAATTCCCAGCTCAGCAATATGGTACTTCTCTCGAATCTTAGGCTTCCGCTGCTGCAGCATCACTTTAATATCATCCAATTTGTAAGCGGCTGGCTGCACTGGAATAGTTGTTTCCTTTTCAGATAATTTTTCTAACCCTGCACCCACAAAATCGTCCATCCGGGGCAATATCCCCATCAGCTGAACCTTTAACTCAGGTACCGTGTTCTGCACAAAATCCCACACGCGATCAGTTGTCACCGCATAATACTCATCCACCAAACGATTCCCAAAGTCAATCGACGTCTGCCAATCTACCGCTGGGCAACTCTGTCTAAAATATTCAGACACTCGCTCTAGCTCCACGGCCAGCCGAGACAGCTTAAACTCCACTGCTGATGAGATCAGCGGATCGGCCAAAAACGAGGCGCGGTCATGCTTGGCCACCGTCTCTAAAACTGTTTCAATTCGTTCTAAGACAGTCTCTAAATATTCAGATGTCAACGCTAACCGCTGTTGTTCTTTCATCGCCTGACTGTTCTATACCGCCCAGTTATGCCGCTAATATCTGATTCAATTCTGTCAGAATCGTGGGTAATTCTGTTCCAAACAGCTGTACTGCCTTCAAAGGCCCCCCTTTCTGATTAAACGGTACATCCTCAAAGTCCTCCGACTCAATCTTCAAACTTGTGACAATATGATCGCGGATCATCTCCAGCCATTCTCGCTGCTCGGGCGAAAACCCTCGTCCTGCTGAGTCCTGCTGAGTCAACCACGTTTCAAATCGCCGATTTACTACTTCCCCAAATGGTTCCAGTACATCTGTTTCGCCAATAGCAAAGCGTACCAGAGAAATCAGGTTGGTCAAAATTTTCTCCGGTCGACCTTTAACTTTCGATACCTCCAGCTGCTCATAGGCCTGCCACAGCTGCTCTGCCCTAAACCGATAGGGCGGCTTCTGAATCGCCTCTGCCAGCTGCCGAATCTGATCATAGGAAAGCTGCCGCTGACCATAGGGCAGGTTATACAAAATCTGCAGGGCCGTAATCTCGTCCCTATTGTCCTCAATAAACTGCCGCCAGTTCTGCACCAACGACTCCGCCCGCTCCCGTGCCGCCGCATCAAACCCGGCAGAAATCAGCTCATCTGCACTTACCCGGTCAATGGTTTGCTCCGCATCGGACTGCAGCTCTTTTAATAGCTGACGCAGTTCAGGCGAATCAAAGGGGAAACAGGCTTCCTCTGCCAGTATCTCTGCCGCCTGCTCCTGCTCAGCCTCCGTTGGTTCTTCTGTCTGAAACTGGGTTTTGGCCCGTTCAATTTGTAGATCCGGGTCCGTTGCATCCAACAGACCATTGATAATCTGCTTTAGGGGCTGTCCTGCCGTGACCTCAATTCGGCTGCGGTCTGTATCGGACAATTTGCGATCCAACCTGGCCAGTCGCCCTGCTAAAGAAACGATGCGATCGCAATCCTGCTGGCCCTGGGCTACCCCTAGCATCAGCTTGTCAAAGGGCACCGAGCGCTTGCGTTCCAGCGGTCGAGAATCAGTTTTATCGCGATCGCACACACCCACCGCATCCACAATCACAAAGTGGGTCTTATGCTGCGCCCCCTGAGTTATCGCTTGAAAGTCCGTATCGGGAATGGTGCGAGTGCCCCGACCCTTCATCTGATCAAAGAAATTGCGCGACTTTACATCCCGCATAAATAGCAAACATTCCAGGGGTTTAATATCCGTCCCAGTAGACACCATATCCACCGTGACTGCAATGCGCGGATTGTAGCTATTGCGAAACTGATTGATCAGGTCTTCCGCTTTTTTAACCTGGTAGGTAATCTTTTTGCAAAACTCATTGCCCTTATCAAACTCCTGCCGCACAATCTCCAGAATGTCCTCCGCATGGGCATCATTCTTAGCAAAGATCAGCGTCTTGGGCACCTCCGTGCGACCGGGAAAAATTTCCATGGGGAGCCGATCTCGAAACGTGCGAATCACCGTACGGATCTGGTCAATGGCTACCACATCCCGATCTAGCTTTTTGCCGGTATAGCTAAGGTCTTCGTCCAGCGTCTCCCAGCGAACAGCACGAGTCTTGCGATTACGCCTATCCACCAAAAAGCCCGCTTCTACCGTACTGCCCTGCTCTGTAATTTGGGTGCGAATGGGATAGACATCGTAGGGCACATTCACCCCATCGGCCACGGCCCGCTCATGGCCATACTCCATCACCAGATTCTGATTAAAAAAGCCAAAAGTTTGCTTCGAAGGCGTTGCCGTCAGACCAATCAAAAACGCATCGTAATATTCCAATACCTGCCGCCACAGGTTATAAATCGAGCGGTGGCACTCATCGGTAATGATGAAATCAAAGTCCTCGATGGGAAAGTGGGGATTGTAGCTCACCTCCCTGGGCGGTCCCAGGTCCGCACCATTCTCAAACAGTGATTGTTCTTCCAGAGATTCATCCAGGTCGGTCTCGCCCCGCAGCATGGAGTACAGCCGCTGAATCGTCGTAATACACACCTTACTCACCCGATCCAAGCTGTTGGTGGTCATGCGCTGCACGTTGTACAGGTCCGTAAACTTGCGCCCATCATCCGGCGGCACATACTGCTGAAATTCCTTAAAAGCCTGCCGGGACAGGTTCCCCCGATCCACCAGAAACAATATTCGTTTCGCCCCAGCAAACTTAATCAGCCGATAGACAAAGCTCACCGCTGTGTAGGTCTTACCGCTTCCCGTCGCCATCTGGATTAAGGCCCTGGGCCGAGACCGGGCAAAGGACTGCTCCAGATTTGCGATCGCCTCAATCTGGCAGTCCCGCAGACCATCGGTCATCAGTGGTGGCAGTTGGCGCAGTCTGGAGCGCAGTGTGTCTGCTTGGGCCAGCCATTCCCCCAGGGTTTCTGGTTGATGAAAGGCAAATACCCGCCGAGAACGATAGTCTGGGTCTCGCGCATCCCGAAAAAACGTTTCAGTGCCCGTACTTTCATAGGCAAAGGGAGCCAGCTGGCGGTCGTACCGTAGCCGGGTAGGAATGCCAGCCAAATAAGATTCCGACTGCTCTGCCACACCCCCTAATGTGGTCCCTTCGCTTTTGGCCTCAATCACCCCAACTGCCCTGCGTTGTACAAACAGCAGATAATCGGCAAAACCCCCCGTGGCCAACGGATATTCCCGAACGGCAACACCCACACCAGCCCCCAGATTCAGGCGGGTATAGTCCTGCACCTGCCATCCTGCCGCTATCAGCAGAGTGTCAATTGTTTGTCGGGCTTTTTCCTCTGGTTGCATGGTTGCTTACCCAGGCTTTGCGTACGCTCAAATAGAAACTATTCCCACAGTCAGACTCTAACTGTGATGCTCTGCAAAAAATTCAACTAAAGTTGATATTCTTCCGAAGGGTTAATCCAAAATCCGCCAAAATGTTCACATGAACGCACTGGCTATTTCACTGCTCATGCTTAAGTAAAGCCGTAGTCCATTGTTGATTTTCTTTACCTAAAGCTGGTTTGGGTGGTTGTTGATAATCAATACGAAAGCTGTATCCAGCCCGATCGTAGATATCGTCGAGAATAGTTTTGAGATTAATTTCGGGTTCTAGATCACCTGTCTTAAGCGGTAAGCAAAACGTTGGTATTGGTGTTCGCAGGTCAAAACTATATAGCTCTGCCTTGGGGCGAGTGCTGCTACGACTGACCAGGATGCGATAGTCCGTTTTAGTTTGAGTACCCAGAGGCATAGGGACTTGCCCTCGCAGCAGGTCAATTTCTATCAGATGGGTTTGGGTACTCAAAACCTGCTGGCGTTTCCGTAGGTAGGCTGTCCTACCTTCACCAGACCGTTTGTTCTTGGGCGATAAAATCTCAATCGCTGTGATGACAGTTGAGGTTTGGGTATCGCGAATTTCCAAGTAGCGTTCGGTAACTTCTTCAGGCAGTGGCAAAGTAACGATTTCTGCTTGGGGAAGTGTGGTAGCAGTTCTGTTTGCTATCTTGAGTTCTGGCGGATGAGTGCTAACAGAAACGTCAGGTATTCCAACCAGAATGCTGTCTTCTGGAGTGTCCAAGTAGGTGCGCTTTTCAATGGCAGCGTAGTACTTAGGATGCAGGCTAGGTGCAAGGCTGTCTGCAATAGCTACAATTAGGCGACTATGCACTTCTGGCCAAATTTCAGGATTTTCTAAGTAGGGGTCCATTCCTGGAAAAGGAGAAGGCATGGGCTGTCATCCTTGCACGATGGGGTATGACCGTATTCCTAGGATAGCTAGCTTTGGGTATTGTTGTGGATAGGTAGCCAGTTGATGGATGGTAAGCAATTCAATACAGGCGCGATCTAAGGGGTACCTTTGTTAATTACCAGTTCCCAAACTGACGATTCAACTCAGTCCTTGGGCTAAACTCCATTATCCGTCATCATATAGAAACGCCTGTCCCATCTAGCTTCTACATGTTTAACTTACTGATTGGTGAACTGAAACGTACATGGATTCAATTTGTGCGTTATCCCAGCGAAATTATCGGTGGGGTCATTATCATTACGACCGTTTTCTACGGCTTGTTTGTCAGTGCGCAATACATGGCGGGTCCAGCCATGAACTTTGGCGATCGGCTAGATTCGGTGGTCGTAGGTTATGTTCTATGGACGCTGGCACTATATATCGTGAACGATATTGCCTTTAATATTCAATCTGAGGCTCAGACCGGGACTCTAGAACAGCTTTTTCTTTCTCCCTTTGCCGCTCCAAAAATCTTTTTTGCACGGGCAGTGGCTAGCTTAGCTCTGCGGATGACTATTATCGTGCTGATTCTGTTTATCCTGATGGGCATTACTGGCAGCCAGCTATCGTTTCCTTTGGGGCTGGTTTTTCCATTACTCACGCTGCTGTTAGCAGCCTATGGTCTTGCGTTTGTTATGGGTTCCTGTGCGTTGGTGTTTAAGCGTGTGCAACAGATTTTGCCAATTTTCCAGTTTGCGTTGTTGTTTCTGTTGGCAGCTCCAACTGAAGAGTGGAGCGGTTGGGCACGGCTAATTGCCAATTTTCTGCCAATGTTGCCAAGTACCGGACTGTTGCGTGATCTAATGGCCCGTGGAGAAGGGTTAGATATTGGGTCTTTAGGTATTGCTTTGCTCAATGGAGCTGCGTATTTTGGCCTTGGCCTATTGGTGTTTGGTTGGGCCGAACGTCAGGCAAAACGCAAAGGAATTTTGGGCGGTTATTAGAAGCCGAGAGCTTATTTGTAACAGATTATCCTGCTTTAGAAATAAGTTGGCTCTACTCTAAGTTTAGTCATTTTGGAGGTATCTATGGCATTCTGGGCTGGATGGTTAACGGTATTTATAGTGGGCTCGGTGGCCGTGATTACCCCAGGGCCAGATTTTGCACTCACTTTGCGGAGTAGTTTGGCCTACTCGCGACGGGCGGGGGTGTATACGGCGTGTGGTATCGGTTTGGGTAATGCCATTCATGCCACCTACTGTTTAATTGGTATTGGTGCGCTGATTTCCCAGTCGATTTTATTGTTTAATGGCCTGAAGTTTTTGGGAGCTGGGTATTTAATCTATCTGGGTGTCAAATCTCTGCAGGCTAAACCTGTCAAAGCAGAGTCTTTGCAGGATAATCGTCGCATTGTGAGTGCTTTTTCGGCTTTTCGCCAGGGACTTTTAGGGAATTTGCTAAATCCTAAAGCTACCCTTTTCTTTTTGGCCCTGTTTACTCAAATTGTGCAGCCAGAAACGCCGTTAGTGGCTCAGGTGATTTATGGTGGAACTGTTGTTTTACAGTCGTTGGTATGGTTTGCTTTGTTGGCGTTGTTGATTTCTCAACGCTGGGTGAAACAGCTACTGGTCGATGTGTCCCACTGGATAGAACGCGTGACAGGGGCGGTGTTGATTTTGTTAGGTCTGCGGTTAGCTGTGACTAAGCTTAGCGACTAACGGGTCTGGAAAACGCTGAGGCTGAAGGTGTAGATGTAGCCTGTGAGAAATAGAGTGAGAAATGGTATTGAAAGGTAGTGATGATTAATGAGCGCGATCGCAATCGTCAGCATCAGGTATACCATCATTGCCAATTCCAAATAAGGTACCCAGTTTTTAGCCGCTCGATATTTCTTGTCGAGCCAGCTTTCTGTCGTACTGATGACACCGTGTTTTGGCGTGCGAACAAAGTCGTTATTGTTGCGCAACAGACCATCACACACTGCCAAGGATTGATTGATGCTCAGACCAATGCCTACTCCCATCAAGAGTATCAGGTTTCGCAACATAGCCCAAGAATATCGAGTTTGCCGATGTGGTCTCTGGGCAATCCAGTAAAAGCCAACCAGGCTGAGGCTGGTAATGAGGGACAGTGGAACATAGAACAACAGCGCATACTGCCAGCCGTAGTCCATGACATAGATTTGGTAAGGTAAAGAGAGCAGCAGTAATAACAGTATTAGCAGATAGTTAAAGTTATTGGTGAGGTGAAAAAATGCTTCCAACTTAATATGGGCGGGTAAATTGGATTTCAATAACGCTGGTAATAACTGTTTAGCGACCTGGCTAGAGCCTTTAGCCCAACGAAACTGTTGAGATTTAAATGAGTTCATTTCCATGGGTAGCTCGGCAGGGACTTGAATGTTTGGTAGATAAATACATTGCCAGCCTTTCATTTGGGCACGATAGGACAGATCTAAATCTTCCGTCACCGTAGAATGTTGCCAGCCGCCTGCGCTGATAATGGTGGCAATCCGCCAAATGCCAGCAGTACCATTAAAGTTAAAAAAACAGCCTGTACGGCTACGAGAGGTTTGTTCGGCAACAAAGTGTCCGTCGAGCATCAAGGCTTGTAATTCTGTGAGTTGGGAATAGCTGCGGTTTAGGTGTTCCCAACGGGCCTGGACCATGCCAACTTTTGGATCTGAGAAATAGTGCACCATTTTGAGTAGCGTGTCCGGTGGTGGCACAAAGTCAGCATCAAAAATAGCCACTAATTCACCACTGGCTACGGTAAGTCCCTGAGTCAGCGCACCTGCTTTGAAACCTTGCCGTTGTTGTCGGTGAAGATAACAAATGTTGAGCTGCTGTTGTTGTAGATATTTGACTGCTTGTTGACAAATGGCTTGGGTCTCATCAGTGGAGTCATCTAAGACCTGAATTTCTAGCTTTTGTTTGGGATAGTTCAGCTGAGCAACGGCTTGTAGCAACCGCTCCACCACATTGATTTCGTTGAAAATTGGCAGCTGTACTGTGATCTTGGGCAGGTCGGCATCGCAGTAATACTGTTGGGGCTGTGGCGATAGGTGCCGATGCCGGTAGAATCGCCAGACAATCAACAGTCTGTGCAAACTATAGAGGGCAATGATGCATAAGAGTAGGTCATAGGCATGGGTGACGATGTCAGATAGGGACATGTGTGCAGAAAAACGTCGCTAGTTTAAATTCAGAGGCATCATAGTTGACCAAGTTATGAATAGGCTGGTTAGAAGCTTAATGCTAGGTGAATAACCCATTTTTGGAGCGTCGATGGATATTTTATTGGGACTGCTGACAACGTTTGTGTTTTTGTTGCTGAGTGCGCTATACGGGGTGGCTTTGGTTTGGCCGTTGCTGGCTGCGATCGCACTTTTTATCCTGATCCATTTACGGCGCGGTGCCAAGCTACTGCATCTACTCCGGTTTTGTTGGCAAGGGGCCAAACAATCCTGGCCTGTATTGAGTATTTTGCTCTTAATTGGAGCGCTCATGGGCAGCTGGCTGGCGGGTGGAACCGTACCAGCCCTGGTTTACTACGGCACTCAGCTTATTGCTCCCCATTACTTTGTGCTTTCGACCTTTGTCCTAACAGCCCTGGTATCAACACTGATGGGGACCTCGTTTGGCGCTGCCGGGACCATTGGTTTAGCCCTGATGATTATGGCCCGCAGCGGTAGCATGACCCAGCTTAATCTGGTAGCCGGTGCAATTATGGCCGGGGCCTATGTGGGCGATCGCTGTTCTCCCCTGTCTTCCAGTGCTCATTTAATTGCGACTATTACCGATACTTGCATTTACCGAAATATAAAACAGATGTTGCTAACGTCGCTGTTGCCGCTGGCACTGACGTTGTTGATCTATGGCCTACTTTCCTGGTTTCATCCATTAGAAATCTCTCAGCAATCAGACATCAGTCAACAAATTGCAGCTACATTTAATCTCAATGGCATGACGCTTTTCCCAGCTTTACTAGTATTAGTGCTAGCAACGGCGCGTCTAAATATAAAGCTCACCATTTTTTTGGGCTGGGCCATGGCCCTGATGCTAGCGGTAGGACTACAGCACTATTCTTTACGTGAAGCGATTAGCTTCTCCGTGTGGGGCTTTCAGCTAGAAACCGATTCTCAGCTAGAGGCGATTTTGTTGGGGGGTGGACTATGGTCAATGTCTAAAGTATGTATTGTGGTATTACTATCAACTGCCTTATCTGGGCTATTGACCAGTACCCAAAGTCTAGCTTGGGTCGCGAGATGGTTGCGAGGAGTGCAACAACAGCGGCAACTATTTACTGGAACAATCTTGATTAGCTTGCTGTCAGCAGCTTTTGGCTGTACCCAAACCATTGCTATCTTGCTAACCCATCAGCTAGTGTCGACCCAATACCAACAACAGGGACACAGTACTCAACAGGTTGCAATTGATCTAGAGAATACGGCAGTGGTTTTGGCCCCCATGATTCCATGGAACATCGCTGGACTAGTGCCTGCCGCATTACTGATGGCTGGTCCAGGATTTATTCCTTTTGCGGTATATCTTTATCTTGTTCCCTTGTGTAACTGGATTTGGCCTGCCCGGTCCATGTCTGCCCTAGCTACCGTGCAAGACTCGTGAGACCGTAGCCCCCTTGACGAAATGGAGAACTATTCAGCAGAGTAATAGGTTAGTTGACTAGAAGAGACTATAGATTGCCATTGGGTCCTTTAAAGCCAGCATTGGTGGGTCTGTCGTAGGCTCCCATTCTTGTCAGGACTCGACGACAGCCAATATAGACTAACCACACACATAGTAAGGTTGGCACTACAAAGGCAATCATCGTAAACCTGGAAGAATATTCACCATTCAAGAATCTTGCCTGCCAGATAATTAACATTCTGGCTGGACCAGTTTCTGTGGCTACCCAGTGCATAATCAATGCCATGCAAAAGCTGAAAAAGCCAAGAGGTATCAGACAACCAAGGTTTTGTAACCAGTCTTTGAGGATTGGATGCATGGTTCTGGAGAGATACAGACTATGGGAAAGCCTGTACTAGTGACGAAAGAACGGTATACCTACAAAATTCTTTCGTAATTTGTTAAATCCAGAATTTTTGATTAAACCTATTTGTATTCTATAAACAGTTATTGTGTAGAAACCGTTTTGCTTCCTGATTAGGACTGGCAGCTGTGGTTTGAAAGCTGTTTTCGTCTGTAGTATTGAACGACTCAGAGAGACGGCCACGCAGTTAAATCTTGCCTTTTAACATAGGGCTGCTGACTGCCAGTGGGTAAAAATATGAGTCCCCTGTACGCGCAGCTCACAGGAGTCTAGATCAAAAATCATGGGCTCGTACTTGGGATTGGCGGATTCTAGAACAACCACCGACTCTTTTTGGAAGAAATGTTTAAGAGTTGCGCCCTGTCCTTCGACATAAACAGCAACAATTTCGCCAGGCTTGGGTTTGTAACCATCTGTTACAGGACGTATGCCCACATAGGCTCCATCGGGAATACCTGCGCCCACCATGCTGTCCCCTGAAATTTTCAGCACATAGTCGTTGCGTTTACGACCGCTGTATTCAATGTTGAGACGTTCATACTCTTCAGTAGCCGGTTCATGGCAATAGCCGGCTGCAATTTCACCGCGAACTGGTAAGCCTTCAGGTCCTGATTGGTCAGTGTAGGGAAGCGCTGGGGATTCAAAGGCGACCAGTTTAATGCTGCGCGATGTGCGTTTGCGACGGGTGATGTATTGGTTGCGCTCTAACCAATTCAGACTATTTTGAATGCTGCCGTGGGAGCGCTCTGTCCCAGTAATAATTTCTCGTATGGTTGGGCTGTTCTGATGTTTACGCCAGTAAGCTTCAATGAAACTGAGTACAGCTCCGTGGGGTTTGCGGGCAGCCATGGGTTAACACCAAATAGGACATGTGTATTATAGTTCAATTGTCCTATTTGCGGCTATTTTTTTGAGAAAAGGCTAACTCCGAGGGGCGTGGTGCGACTATGACTAAGGGGGATACCCTCGTAGAATGGGGCTATAGCTGTTGTGAGCTGTGGTGTTGCTAAGCCGATGTCTGCCATAGAAATCAAAAAACTGACGAAGGTTTATCCGGTAGCGATTAAACAGCCTGGGCTAGCTGGGACACTGCGTCATTTTTTCCAGCGTCAGTATCGCCAGGTGAAGGCGGTGAATGATGTGTCGTTTTCCATAGAACCGGGTGAGGTTGTTGGGTTCTTAGGACCCAATGGAGCGGGTAAAACGACCACCTTAAAAATGCTGACCGGATTAATTTATCCCTCTTCTGGACAGCTAAGTGTAGCCGGGCATACGCCATTTCAACGGCAGCGTGCTTTTTTGGAGCAAATCACCCTGGTGATGGGGCAAAAGCAACAGCTAATTTGGGATTTGCCAACCCTAGATTCACTGCGGATCAATGGGGCGATCTATGATATCCCTGGTCAGGAGCTGCGGCGGCGTATCTATGAGCTGGCTGAGATGCTTGATCTAACGGATAAGCTCACCCAGCCTGTGCGTAAGCTATCCTTAGGCGAGCGCATGAAGGCTGAAATGTTGGCGGCTCTTTTGCATCATCCTAAGGTGTTATTTCTGGATGAGCCGACGCTGGGGTTGGATGTCAATGCTCAAATGGCTGTCCGCAAATTTTTACAGCTTTATAATCAGCGCTATCAGGCCACCATTGTGCTGACCAGCCATTATATGGCGGATATTACGGCGCTTTGCGATCGCGTTTTACTTATCTATCAAGGTCAACTAATTTACGACGGTTCCTTGACCAGCCTGGTCGAACAGTTTGCCCCCTATCGAGAAGTTACCGCTGAACTAGCCCAGGAAATCCCAACCCAATCCTTAGAAACCTATGGCGAAATTCAATCCATTGATGGTTGTAAAGTGGTCCTGCTAGTACGACGAGAAGAGCTGACCAAAACCGTGTCCCAGGCCCTGGCGCAGCTGCCCGTGCGCGACCTGACCGTAACCGATCCCCCCATTGAAGATGTCATCGGCAGAGTCTTTGATGCTGGCGTCGTCTAAGGAAACCGTCCTCAATAGCTGGAAGAAACTGTGCTGAGCGCTACTCTCCCACAAAAGGAGTGCCCCAAAATTTCCAGTTCTCTTTATTAAAAGGTGACCGCCACTTATAGATCAGCGCTGATTCAATCGCCTGACGTGGGCGACGCTCAGCCGGAGCATGACGCCAAAAAGCAATTCCTAGCTGGCTCTCTAGATTGTGATGGTAATGGGCCTGACGATAGTTCACCAGATAGCGTTTGCAGTCATGTTCGCCTTTCCAACGCTGGTTTGACTTCACCGTTTCGCCTACGTACAGCAGTAGCTCACTTTGGTAGTCAATGACAAAGTAGAGAGCAGCCACACCAACATCGCTAAACTGCCAGCGCCAAAACTCAGTATTCTGTTGCGGTAATGTAAATGGATTAATGGTTTCAGCAGGCTCCGGTGTCGCTTCAAATAAGCTAACCTGTTCCATAACAGGCTCAGTTTTTACCGCTGTTTGGAAAGTCGCCACCCGAGCTTTCCAGGCCGTCAGCTCCTGCCGACCCAGGGCTATCTGCCCAGGCAAATTCTGATATTGAGACTGGTTAACAGCCCGTTGAGCCTCGTCGTTAAGCAGAGAGGTCTGTTTTCGAGTACCCATACGTATCTTCCACCCTAGACGCTAGATATAGCGTAATCATTCCTGTAGAACCTGATTATAGTCCCCTATCTAGCATCAAGGATACTTACTTCATAAGTGCTATGGGATAACGCGCAGCGATTTAGTCTGGAAAATAGCGATTGAGTCCTGTAATTCTTGATATTGGCATCGATCTACCTATGTTCTAAGTAATGACAGGTCCGGCGCAGCGGCTTAAAAGTAAGCTTACATTGTGAAGAAAACTACCGAATCTAGAGGCAAATTTGTATTGATTCTGTAGGTCCTAACTTTTACTGAGCCTGGTTATGTTTTTACTACTTAAAATTATGTAGAGCCGAGGGTGGCTACCGGATAAATGCCGAATTGCATTAGTAAACACTCAGTGTTGCTCGTTAGGTTGAACGAAGCGAACAGTATATAAATATCCCGTCTGATAGAACTTTGGGCAATCTAGGGTTGCCGATTATTCTCCCAGTCTGTTGTAAGTATTGCTATAGATTATGGTCGATAGTGTTAAGACATCCTCCCCCATTTCAGCAGTAGTTCCATCAAAGGTGCAAACCATTCATCTACCTGTCAGCGTGGCAGTAGTTGAGGCGACAGCATTTAAGAAACAGTGCCAGACTTTGTTTGCTGAAAGACCCGATTTGTCTGAGCTGGTGTTAGATTTTTCGGCAACTCGTTTTATTGACAGTAGCGGTATTGGTGCATTGGTGATTTGCCATCGTCTGAGTGCTGCTAAAAGCTGCAAGCTGCGCCTAATTAACGTCCCACCTCAGGTGATGATGGTGTTGTCATTAACCGAGCTAGACAAGGTATTTGACATTACTCTTGCAGCAGCAGCAGAGGCGAAGCCAGAGGATCAAGTTTTGCCAGAGACCCATCCATCGGTGAACTCCAAGGCAAAGCGGGCTCTGGATATTCTAGGAGGTCTAGTCGGGCTTTTCTTGACTGCTTTGGTGTATGTGCCGGTTGCAATTATCATCAAATTTGATGATGGCGGTCCCGTATTTTTTGCACAAACTCGCTGTTCCTGGCTAGGCAAGCGCTTTCAGATCTGGAAGTTTCGCTCCATGGTGACCGATGCCGAAGCTCGTAAGAACGAAGTGGCTAATCAGGTAGAAGGACCACTGTTTAAGAACGAAAATGATCCTCGGATCACTAAGATTGGGCGTTTTCTTCGCAAAACTAGTTTGGATGAGTTTCCCCAGTTTTGGAATGTGCTGAAGGGTGACATGAGTTTGGTGGGAACAAGACCGCCGACGCCGGATGAAATTGAACAGTATGAGGTTGGCCAGTGGCAGCGTTTGAACGTGAAGCCAGGGATGACGGGTGAATGGCAAGTGAATGGTCGCTCAAGCATCACTAAGTTTGAGGATGTCATTAAGCTGGACCTTCGCTATCAGGAAAACTGGAGCTTTTTCTATGACATTAAGCTAATCGTTAGAACGGTACTGGTATTGTTCAGCAAGGAGTCTGGGGCTCACTAAGGCCTTGCCAACCGATAATTGATAAGACTAACTAAAAGGGGTACTAGGCTTAAGGTCTAGTACCCCTTTTAAGTTAAGTAAAGGCTCGAATTAGCCAACCTCTACTTGGCTAGTGTCAACAGCTGTAGCGCCCTCAACGCCTTTAGCAACGGCAACCATTTTGTCCAAAATAGCTTGGCTGGGGACTTTGCCCTTGAGCACTACTTTGCTGCTCAACTGAGCTACCCACAGAGTTTCAATATCATCTAGTTGAGAATCTTCATCAAAGGCGAGAGTGACACGCTTGGCTAGGCCACTTTCGTCAAATTCACCTGTGAGGCCAATCTTGCAAAGTGGAATCTCATCCTCAGCAGCGGCGTCAGGTGCATTGTTTGCAGCGGCGGGGGCTGCTGCTGTTGGTTTGGGTGCGGTTGCTTTTGCTTTTTTTACACCAGGGCGGCGACCAGCAGTAACACTAGCTCCAGCAGGCTTATCCTGCTTGAAAATACGTTTTAGAAAACCCATGAAAATTTCCTACGCGAATACCACAAGTGAGTAGAATAAATACCTCACATTGACCAGGGTAGCGGTCGGTTTCTAATCCGATATACATCTTCAGGAACAAATAATTTTAATAACGTCTGATGGCGGATTTTCCTGCGCTGGATGGCAGATTTTCTAAATTCTGCGATATTTGCCGTATGTAATCCTCAGCCTAGAGTTTGAAGGAAATTGCTATAGTCTGAACACAATTTCATACGTTTTCGGCAGGACGGGGCATGGTGCGAGACGGGCTGCAAGCATTAAATCATCGCTATTTTGGTGGGCGGCGGGTATCGCCCATGGAATTGAAACATATGCGCGATAGCTTGATGGATGATTCCGAGCTGAATCGTGACTATGTGGTGATGACGATTGGGGCTTGCATTATTGCGACGTTAGGTCTGCTGTCGAATAGTGCGGCGGTGATTATTGGGGCCATGCTGGTTGCGCCGCTGATGTTGCCGATTCGTGGCCTGGCTTTTGGCTTTTTGGAAGGTGATATTGAGTTAATTAAGGAGGGGGCTAAGGCGTTAGGGATCGGGACGGTAATTGCGATCGCACTGTCCACCTCTCTTGGTTTTATGCTCGGTCTCTCGGAATATGGTTCGGAAGTGTGGGCTCGCTCGGAACCGACACTGCTGGATCTGGGGATTGCAATTACGGCGGGTGGGATTAGTGGATTCGCCAAGGTGCAGCCTAAAATATCGAGTACGTTAGCGGGCACTGCGATCGCAGTTGCCCTGATGCCGCCAGTGTGTGTGATTGGCCTAGGTCTGGCCCAAGGCAGAATGGCCCTGAGTGAAGGCGCGGTTTTACTGTATGTCACTAATCTGATTGGCATTACCCTGGCCTGTATGCTGGCCTTTTGGCTATCGGGATATGCCCTATTTCAAAAAGCTCGCAAGTCCCTCAGGTATGCACTAATTTTTACGGCAGCATTAGTTGTCCCGCTGGGCATTAGTTTGGTAGAGCTGGTGCGGCAGAATCGGGCTGAGGATAGCGTACGAGATGCACTAGTCAATGGCACCGTCACATTTCAGCGGTTAGAGCTGATTGATAGCAATATCGATTGGCTAGCAAGTCCGCCGGAGGTCAGGCTAACGGTCTATAGCACCACGGAAGTGACCCCCACTCAGGTGGGATTGCTCGAAGACTATGTCAGTCGCCGGATGAGACGAGAGTTTCGGCTGATTTTTGAAGTGAGTGAAGTACAAGAAGTCACTAGAGAAGAGGTACAACCTGCCAGCGCAGAGCCAGTCAGCGAAGAATAATCGATAGCAGCGTTTGCACTAACCAGTTAGATAAGATATGCCTGGAGCTACTTCTGTATCCGGCAGGTATCAATCCGATGACGCGTCCGCCAATTTTAGACAAATCCCAAAGCTACACCTTCAGCAAGTATTTTGAGCTGACGGCTGATCCGGAGGATATTTTTGCGGAGCTGGGGGCTACCTTTAAAAAGCAGGCCTTGCAATTACCGACTATATCGGACGGATTTGAGTTTTTGCCAACCCTGGAAAAAAGGCTTATACAAACGCTTGAACTAGTTGATTTGACTAGTGAAATGGCACGTCGAGAGACTCTTATCGCTCCTGTTTTGTTGGAGGTCTGTGCTCAGGCTCATCAACAACTTAAAATTGAATATGCGGTTGATGTGAGTAAATGGCTGCGGGGTAGTTTTGATTATTTTATTCCAAGCGCTCAAAACTTATTGATTATTGAAGCGAAGCAGGCAGATTTAGCGAGAGGCTTTGTGCAGCTGGGGGCGGAGCTGATTGCGTTAGATCAGTGGACTCGTTCGGATAGTCCACTACTGTATGGGGCGATTACAACGGGGGACGCTTGGAAGTTTGGCTGTTTTGAGCGGGCAAGCAAAACTCTGTGGCAGGATATTGGTCTGTATGCGGTTCCTTCGGATTTGAAGCAGTTAGTGGCTATTTTATTAGGGATTATTCAAGGCGATAACGGTAAGGTATGAGTGGCGAGAAGACGTTATAGAGTTTCTGGATCAATCCCTCGTTCTCGTAGTTTTTTTAGAAGATCTTCGCGTAACATACGTTCTTGGTTTGCTTCGTTTTCCGCCTGCTGTCGTAGCTGGCGTTCATGGGCGGTTCTGGCCCGTTCCATGGCAATCACATTTTCGGGAGCAGGGTAGGGTTGTCCTTGTTCGTCATACCAGTAAAGCCAGTTGCGTAGTGGCAGCCCTTCTTGGGTGCCAGCAGCCATGCCAATGCCCAGGCCAACTTCTGGCATCCAAATGGGAGTATTGGCTTGGAGCCTGTAGCAGCCATCGATCAATCGATAAACTTCAAAGGGCTGGTGCTGGTCTCGCTGCCAGTAGTCGGGGTTAAAGATGGTGTAGTACAGAATACCTAACTCGGCGTAAAGCTCCATTTTGGCATCGTATTCTTGGCCAGGGGTTTTGGAGACGATTTCGAGAACCCATTGGGGGGTAATGCCTTCTTGCCAGAGTAGGTAGCTTAGTCGTAATCCTTGCTCTGGGCGATAGCGGGGGACACCGATGCTAAGGAAAGCGTCGGGGCCGATGGCGGGTTTGGTGGGATCGTAATAAAGGCCGAGGTTGATGCCGAAGAACCAGTCCATACGGTCAGGCCAGGCGAGTGCCAGGGTAGCCCTCAGGAGTGTGGGGATGAGGATCTGGAGTTCGTTGTCCACGGGAAAATTGTCGGTTTCGGGTAGATCGGTTTCCGTGGACGGCGATATAGGGGGCTTGTATTGGACCATGGTCAAGCTCCAACGGATGGGGTTTCCTGTCTGTATTCTATCTGGGCTTTGAATGTTGAGGTTTGAGTGGAATTGCGGACAGTTTGTGGAAAGCTGGGTTTAAATAGAAGAAAATTGATGGTTTGGTCCCTGGAAAGTCGTGTCCCAGTCTTTGTTTTTTCTCGGTCGTACTCAAGAGCAAGATCAGTTTCGGCGAGTGCTTGAGCAATATGTGCCTAGCTCATTTGTGCATAAGCGTTTGCCTACTTTTGCTAGTTGGGTAGGACAGGGGCCTAAACTGCCGGATGAGCCTTACATTTTCTTGTTTCATGGTCCGGGTGGGATGGGTAAAACCACACTGACCCGACGGTTAAAAGACCTGGTTACTACAGAATTTCAGGGGCAGTACCAAACCTTGCTAGTTGACTGGGATCAAGAGCGGGATCTGAATATGGAGTTGCAGCAGGGACATGGAGATATTGATCCTCAAACCGTTCTAGATGTACTACATAAAGCGCTTAATCAGGATCTCAAAGCGTATAGCGGTCAGTCGTATAGTGATGCTCGACAGAAAATTCAGGCCATTGAGGACACAGTTGAGAAAGCGCTGGCAGCAGAACCCCCCAATACTGAACTGAAGGAAATAACGGCTCAGTATGGTGGCAAAGCCATTGCTTGGATTATCAAAAAGGCGACGGAAGGAGTAATTACAGTTGATCCAACTGGGACGACGGTGGCGATTAATGTGGGGGCCACACTCCTAAGTCAGGCACGGCAGCTAGTAGCTAAGTCTCTAAGCCCTGAAGATGTGGAGATTTTTCAGCAGCCACCCTGGGAGAAGCTTGTAGAAGGAATGGGTAAGTACACTGGAAAGTAAGTTTTCTACCGTTTTAGAGAGTCTTATCTTCTCGAATTTTGACATAATGCTTCTGAAATTTATCGCGTGCGGCCTCAACTGAAAATTGCCAATGGATGCGGATACGCTGGTCATGCCGTTCTTGCACCAAGGCGAGCACCGCTTGCTCTAATTGGTCTTGTGTGGGAATGCGCTGATGCAAACAGCCTCTAGCCAGTGCCGAAAACTCGATCTCAATCATATTGAGCCAACTGGCTGACTTTGGGGTGTAGTGAAACTCAAACCGTTGGGCAAGGGCAAAGGCCTCCTCAGCCGTCAGGTATTCATAGAAAGAACTGACATTATGGGTGTTGAGATTATCCTGCACAACCTGGATTTTGTCCGCATTAGGATAGCGCGCAGCTAAGGCTTGAAAAAACAGAG
>NZ_AWNH01000068.1 GCF_000482245.1 Leptolyngbya sp. Heron Island J
GAGATACAGCTATTTGCACTAAGTGTAAACTGTTGTCAGTGTGCGTAAGAGACTATAGCAACTTTAACAACAATCTTAACAACAATCTTAACAACAATCTTAACAACAATCTTAACAACAATGCTTGAAACCCTTGGTGTGTATTGGTTTCAGACGATAGAAAGTTGTTATGTGAGACAACAATATTATCTCTCTAGCATGCAACAGTTTGCACTAGTGTGTCACAAGTTGGCTTTTACAACAGTTTGCATCTGAGTGAAAACTGTTGCTCTCTATACCCCGCTCGCATACGCTCGTAGGCCCCTACCGGCTGCGCCGCTGGGGGTTTGGTTTTTTGCCGTTATCAATACTTGAGTCTTATTGCAACCTGACCCCATGTTTTTAATGGCCCTGGCTGACGACTCCACCAGCTCCACCGGGACAGCTCCACCAGAATCCAGACCACACCCCGCTCGCATACGCTCGTAGGCCCCTACCGGCTGCGCCGCTGGGGGAAACTATAGATAAATGCTTTCGTAGCTCTGTATCGCTGCTAGAGTCTATAGAACGCAATGAGTATTTATACTCATTGCGAGAGTCGCCGAGTGATCTAGCTTCGTGAGCTGGTGACGTGCGATCTCATCGCTAACCGGCTCAGTTCCACCACTACAGCCACTAGCGGACAGGTCGTCAGTTCAGACAAGCGGTGCGGCATGTATTGATTAATGTCTATAAAAGTGACGTCAACCATAGATGTCCGACCCCCCTCCATTGCATAATCCCTACGTGTTAGAGGGGGCCGGACATCTATATAAACTATTGATTTTTATCTATGCGTGATGGGTTTGTTGGGGAAGGGGCATGAGCTGGTGACGTGCGATTGCAACTCATGACTTTACCGGCTCGCTAAGCAGGCTGCATAACCAGTCAGCCTCAAAATCAAAAACCCTGACGGTGGAGAGCGCCAGGGCGCTAGATAACCAGGGTGCTAGATAGGGCTATCGCTACAGCCCTAGCGATACGGGTATCGCGATAGATGAAACTTAGTGGGCCGCTGGTGGTGGGGCGTAGGTGGTTTTTGGTCTGAGGGGGTTGGGGGTAAGGGTGTGATGACGTGGGAGCGACAGCTGAGATACAAATTAAAATTGAGGTGTTTTCTTGGGATGAGTTCCGGCGTAGAAAATTATTACTTTATTCGTATTTTTCTCAGGAAAGTAATATACCCGATCTCCTTCTGACAATTCATATTCCCATTGACCTTTCCGTTTTTTACCTCTCATAGGGAAAACACTTCCCGTGATCTTTATGAATGGTGTTTGAGTGAGATGCTCTTTGCACCGTTTAAAAGCGGATGGAAAGCGTTGTTCTATATCTCTCCATCCTTTTTTTGCTTTTTTATTTTTAAACACCAACTTCCATTCTTTTTTCTCCGTTTGCCCCATAATTAAGTAACTCTGAACACAACTATCAGAGCAAAGGAAATCTACCTAGGTGTTTTCATCTAGCGAGTTATCGTCATCTGAATCATCCAATGAAGCTTCATCATCCTCTGTATTCCAAGCTTCATCTAACTCATCACTAACAATAGCAATTGCGCTTTCACACCATTCATGAATGATGCCTAGAAGAAAATTCCAACCATCATCAGTCACCATTGCTCGTTGATAAGCTTCAGAAACCTCGTCAATTAGCTCTACTAACTCATCTGAATCAAAAGCTTTAAGCCAAGCAAAGCGATGCGATGAACTAATTTGTTCACCAAATCTGATTCGATGAGCTGCATTGGTGATTTCAAAAGCCTGAGCAAGACTATCAGTCTTACCATAAAGAGCAGAAGCTCTTTTGCGACTCATCAGAGCATAACTTTCTCCATTCCGATGGATAGTTACGGGTCCTTCTGAAGCAGCATCTAAGATCTGACCAGACTTGCGATTTAGTTCTGTAGCAGAAAAAGTTGCGTCTTGATAAAGGGTGTTTCTAGCAATGGTGGAAGGCACGGTTCTAATTTCCTAAGCTCTTCTTAGAAGCATATGACTACTATCAAACAACTGTTTGTGTAGCTCATACACATAATGATTCAACGACTACGTAGAATATTACGTATTCTGCACACATTTATATTAGCTCTTTCTCACGCTTAAGTGTCAATAGTTTGATTGAAAATTTATATTAACCGCCCCTACCACTCAATCACTTCAGCAATTGGCCTCTTACCCCGATCATGCTGAATGCTGAAGCCGTAGCCCTTATCATAATCAGCTACCTCGGGATGACTAGCAAAGTAAGCCTTGATAGTGCCGTGTCGGGAGCCTGATAGGTATCTAACGTTCGCTTCAGATAGCCGGTACATTTGCCCTAGTTCTTTGCCTTCGTTGTAAGCCCGTATAGCCTTAATCGCGCGTCTGATTTTCTCTTCAGCACTGCCGGGGACCTGACTACCTTTTAGCTCAGCACTGGGCACCTGAGACCAGTCCGTACCTGATAGCTTGGATTCTTGCTCAGTCTTAGATTCAGCGGTAGTCACAGCTTCAGACATAACCTTAAGCTGGCGTTCCAGTTCGATTACTTTAGCCTCTAGAGCTTTAGCCCGATCCGCATCATTCAGCAGCTGGTTGATCTTCTCTTTGTGGGTGCCGGTGCCGTAAGCATCAAACCGTTCCTTTAGCTCACCATCGATATGAACAGTGGCCCGTTTATCTGCTTTAGGAGTGCTGGGAGTCTCACCCAGTTCATGACGCTTTTGACCATGGGACAGCTCATCACCCGACGCATCCAGGCAGACGTAATCTTCATAACTAACGGTTGCTACTACTGAACTATGCCCCATCAACCGCTCAGCAAACTTACTCATCGACTCCCGTGGATTCCTGAACAGGATTGCAGCAGCTTGAATGTAGGCAGCTCTGAGGTTTTTGTTGCTGAGCTTCTTTTCTCCTACGGGTGGGTTGAGCACACCTTTGTAGACTCTACGAACAGCAGCATTCATAGAGCTGTTGCGACGGCTATCAATCTGCTTATTGGTATCGTCTTCAAGATCTCTAACATCAGCATCGCGCTTTAGTCTAACCAGGGCATCAATAACATCAGCTGCATTAGCCAGGGTGTAGATGATGTATGGCTTAGCTTCGCCCTGCTTCTTTTTGAGCTGACCAGAGAACTCTATCTCATACTTGCCGATCAGTTTGAACCCTTGCCCCTTTAGTACCTCGGTAGGACGACGACCGATCAGAAACTCAACGGCTACAGCTTGCTCAAGATAGCTTGTGGATAGCAGTGCTTTCTTAGCTGCATCAATCACAGTGAATGGATCGAACGGTTGAGCATTACCGCGCTGAGCATCGGTCTTAGCTTTACTCGCATCGTTACGCTTGTTATGAACTTCTTTGGGAAGATTGAGCCATTTAAGAGCGTAGTGAGTACGACCGTTAGCCGCATCGGTTGAACGCTTGGGTGATGGATTTTCAAAGCTGTTTTGATCATTCAGCTCGACATCAGCTTGAAACTTTCGGATCGAATTCCGGTAGGCACTGACCCATACATTCCATGTATTAGGGCTTTCAGATTTACCCTTGATAGACTCCAACGTATCTGCACACAGCGTCTTGATAGATTTCTCAGATTTCAGAGCTGAGAGCTTAGCCAGGAATACAGCGATAGGGTGGCGGTAGGTCTGGCGCTGTCCTTCGGCGTACTGAGCGAACTGGTCAACAGGAATCGCTTTAGTAGTGGTGGTTGCCATGACTTTATGGTTCGTGGGGATGTTTGCGTCGGATATCCCGCTTGTTTAACTATTTACATAATAGTGCAAATAGTTTTCACTTGTCAATCACCTTGTGAAAATAGTTATAGCTGCAATGTTCAATTGCAGCTAGTCAGAAAAGTAACCTGACTATTCAGGTCAATAAAATAAAACTTTGGGAATGATCAGAGGACACTGATCAAAATTACTCTTCTTCGCTATCTGTGTTGTCTTCGGTTGAATAGCCCCGCTCATTTACAACAAACCATTCTTGTTCAATTTCACCTGTTAAAATATCTGTGACTCCTTCAACGTTGTCACCTTCAATTAGCTGTTCAATCTCAGCTGAATATATTTCAACAAGCCAGCCTCGTTCAGCATTACCTGTTGAAGTATCGGCAACATCTTCAGCATTTATATCTTTAATTAGTTGTTCAATACCAGACAAATCAACTTCTAGCATAGGGATAAACACTGTCTGGTTGACCACAAAAGAGTCGAACATTCCAGCCCACTTCCACAACATTTTATTACGTTGCATCAATAAAAAGCGTTTACCAGACCTTAGTTTTGATAGCGTGCCTTTCTCAAGTAACTTGTTCATGTACGTACTATCCGCCTTTATTGCTTCATCCTTCGCTTCTATTTCAGCTTCCCGAAACAGTGGGTTTAATTGTAGTAGAGGCTTACTAACTTTTTTGTACGCTTTGTAAGCAAGACTTTCTCTATCTTCCAATTGAGGCATGGGCATATCGAAATCTAGCATTGATAGTTCATCTAGAATCGATACTTTTTTCTTCCTTTTGAATATGTTGAGCATAACTAACACTTACATATACTTTTTCAGATATAGTTTGCTATCTTCTATTGCTTTAGTTCTTCTGCCTCTGTTTGGTTTCACACTAATACTTGTCCAGTTTTGGTCTAGAACTAAATTTATTCTCTTTGTAAATTCTGAGAATAATTTTCTTACTTCTTCTTCCTCAGAGTCACTGGACATTATTACTTGGACCCATGTGGCTTCCATGTCGTGAAAAATAGGGTTTAATTGCTCAATAGCATCACTTATAGCTTTTGCATCCGTTGTCCAAGTCAAGTATGGGCTAATCACTGTTACAACTTGTGTAAATACAATTATAGATGCCCATATATTTGAGCTAATGGGATCGTTCCATACAGTCCAAGACGCAAGGCTTCCACTACCAATAACTGCCATACACATTTGTAATGATCGGGTTCTATCTGTAAGCGCTACCTGGCAGGACTTCAAGTACAGTATCTCGGCTCTCAATTTACCTAATTCATTCCAGTACGATTTTCTGAAATCCATTCTCTGACCTGGTTAAAGCCCAAACTGCTACAGATCGATTACTGTTCTTCCTATTTTGAACATGATGCACCTCGATTACAACCGTAACGTAACCTTGTAGCACCATAGGTCGTTATCGATTATTAATCAAAAACTGGCTTTTAAAAGTCCAAACATTTAGACGTTCAGCCGTTTATATGTTCAGCCAGCTACCCGTCTGATACACTCACTTCAGTTACAGGACTCAGGCCATGATTGTGACCGTAGCCAGTTTTAAGGGTGGAGTCGGCAAGACCACAACGGCTTTACACCTGGCGGCATATCTTCAAGTTGATGCCCCGACACTGCTTGTAGATGGTGACCTGAATCGCTCAGCATTGCAGTGGGCTAGCGCTGGAAATCTTGATTTCCAAGTTTGTGATGAGGCTCAGGCCGTTAAGTTCTCCCGCAAAGCTGATCACATCGTTATTGATACCCCCGCTCGTCCATCTATTGAAGAACTAGCAACCTTGGCTGGTGGTTGTGACATTTTGGTTGTGCCTACATCACCTGACGCCTTGGCAATGGGGGCAATGCTTCAAATGGTTGAACATTTAGACGCTCAGACGTTTAAGGTGTTGCTAACACTCATTCCACCAAAACCCAGCTCAAGGGGCAGTGATGCCAGGGCAGCTTTAACCGATGCGGGAGTTCCTTTGTTTAAGTCTCAGATTAGATTTTTGGATTGCTTCAGAAAGGCAGCTGAACAGGGCACCACTGTGGACAAGGTGAAAGGGGACAGTATGAGGCGAATCGCGTGGGAGTGTTACCGCAAAGTAGGTAAGGAGTTAATAGACGATGGCTAAGGAAAATCGGTTTAGTGGTCTTATGGGCCAGGTAGGCAAAACTAGGAAGTCTGATCAGCCAAAGACTAAGTCAACATCAACCAGTCCAGTCAAAAGCAAATCTGCCGACTACTCAAAACTGACTGTCTACATCACTAAAGCTCTGCATAAGCGCTTGAAAGTTGGTGCTGCTGAATTAGAAATGGAACTGTCAGATGTAGCTGAAGAAGCTATTTCAGCTTACCTGTCTGAACGTCTAGACGGTTAAATGTTTAACCATTTGTTAAAGATGAATTCCTAGTTAGGTAGCCAGAGTTGAGAGTAGGTAGTGTCCGAGCCCACTGGGTAGCTCAAGGTGCTATGGCGGGTGAAAAGTTAGCCCCCTTGCTCAGGGATTTCCTGATCGAGCGGTAGGGTTTGCCTGAGAATGTGACTATGTATGACTTCAAGGTAAAACCAGAAAACTAAGAACTTGGTTAAATCAACTAAACAGTGTGCCTGGAATCAGTGGTTTCCAACTATTCCGATTTCAACCAAACGGTGTGCCTGGAATCAGTGGTTTCCAACTATTCCGATTTCAACTAAACGGTGTAGATCATTGAGTTAGCCGATGGTCTCAGGTAACCTCGTTGGTCTCCTCTTCTCTGCTATCCAGCCTAGAAGTATACAAATAGAAAAGTCCATGGATAACCTCCATGGACTCTTGTTTAGGTAGTAGCTAGCTACCTAGAAGTACACAAGTATGAGAGATGTTTCATGTAAAACGCATCATGCTCTAGAGAAGAAAACAATTGTGTCAGACAGACCACGTCAAAGGGCCATAGATATTAAGCAGCCCATGTTAATTGTCCAACAATCCCATCAGCGACAAAGTAAAGACTTAAACTCTTTATTCTCCACATTCAATTCATGGCATACGAATTGAAGTTTCGAAAGCTTCCTACATTTTCATCAATAGTTTTCCCAATGATTTGATCCATCAGTGCATTTATCGATAATCCTGCTTGCGCAGCTGCAATGCTGAGAGCTCGGTGTCTTTCTTTAGTTGTCCTGTAACTTATGTTTCCAGAGAATGGTTTATCGGGTTTTCTATTTTCTGCTTCACAGAATTCTAAGTAAGAATCTATTGCATCATGAAAAGCTTGCTTGAACTGTTTGACAGATTCACCTTCAAAAGTAATTGAGTCATTAACATCGATCACTTTACCTTTAATAAGGTCAGTTTTTTCGTCAATATCGCCGCAAGCATTATAACCACGGTAACTTAGCAACATTATTTTTCCTCCCTCTGACACAACAAAGGGTATCTTCTTTAACTTGACTTTGACCTCTTTGTACAGCTTCAACATCCAGTTGATGTCTAATCCTGAAATATCATCAGGTGGTACATCAAGATATAGAGCAACAGTCTCAGATAGTGTCAATGACATCCTGAAGAACTTCAGTAATGGTCCCCGTAATGATTCCTGCGATGGTGGACTGAAGTAGTTCGGAGCTGAAACCAGCCATGATTCCTCTGATAGTTCCCACTCTGGTTTCAGCCGTGATTCCTCTGGTGGTTCCCACGTTGGTTTCATCGTGCGCATCTTGAATGGGCGCGGGTTCGACCTTAACTCTTTTTCCATTGTGTTCATCTTGAGTAGTCGCGGGTATAGCTCTGCCAAAACTCCTAAAAGTAATAGACAGAACGCCAAGATTATCTCAAAGGACGCAAAGCTTATCTGAAAAAACTTATGTCTCATCTCAATCTGTACTTGACGGCAAGAATGCTCGTAAATAATCCAAATGACAGATCTATTTGAAACGAGAGGAGTAAGGGGAAGAAGGCTTCCCCACCCCAATCGTCAGTTCAAACAGTCATCCCTAAAACCTGCGGACATGAGCATATGGCGCAAATCACTAAGAAACATCTCCCCAGCATAAAAAGACTTAAGAGGTGTAATAAGGATTGGAGCCCTAGAACCGTTGATAGATAAGGCTATTTGCCAAAATCCACGGTTCCGATCTGCTCGCACCCGACCACCAAGAGCAATGATTAAGCTCTCGACATCAGCAAAAGGTATTCCTGCGGACTGACCATTCACAACAGCTGTTAACGTTGCTAGTTGCTCTGCTTCCAGCCTGTCCAGTAAAGGACGAATGGTCTCGCAGCTAATTGTCATTTGGTCAAAACATCCCTCATAGCTGTGTACTTGTGATAGCAAAAACTGATGTCATATAAATGTGATAGCAAAAACTGTTAGCATCGTCAATGACACAAAAGAGTGATCAAGTAGAGGTCTTACAGACTAGCAGGGGCTAGGGGCTGCAAACGTGTCTAACTTATGTACTTTGCGTGATTACAGCTGTAGTATCTGATGAGGCCTGAAATGGCATCTGACGTACATAACTACGTCTACTATATCTACGCTGACAGTGCGTCACCAAAGTTAGAGCCTTGCTGAAATGGATTTACACCGTGTTGGTCGTTGGCTATGGGTGCAACGCCCCTCTCAAAAACAGGTTTATAAATATTTAAAAACAGGTATTGCTTATCTATTTGTATTTGGATTAGTATTTGGCCTTGTTTTTCTGGCTCTATTGAGTGAAACCCGTTTAATGGGTGAGCCCTTGAGTACTGTTCCAGATTTTATAAATGCGCTTAGAAATTCTGGGTTACTTGGTGTGCTCGAAAGCGTCTCAATCATCACTGGCATTATTATCTTTTTACTATCAGGGGCACGTCAAGCTAAACAGCGGAGTCATTATGAAGCCTGGCTTGTTCTGGATATAGCGGAAGGAAAAGAAACAAGCTACGCCAGAATACGAGCGCTAACCGATCTGAATAGCGATAATATTCCTCTTATTGGACTAGATGCAGCCGGAGCTGATCTAGATAATATTCAATTAGAAAATGCGGATCTAAGTCGTGCCAGCCTTGAAAAGGCTAGCTTTCAAAGAGCATCCTTAAAAGCCACACGCTTTTGGTATTGCGGTTTAAAGGACGCCAATTTCACCTTGGCTAGGCTGGAATTGGCTGATTTCTATGTGGCTAACCTGACCAGGGCTAAATTCAACGGGGCATATTTGAATGGTGCTAGATTTTCGGGGGCTACATTGAGTAATACGAATTTTTCAGGGTCTGACTTAAGAGAAAGCTGTTTTGAAGACAACGATTTGCAATCAACTATTTTTAAGGATGCCAACCTGCATAGTGCTGACTTTCGAGGTTCGACCAATATTCCTCTTCTAGAAGTACTAAAAGCTAAGAACTGGAAACGTGCGCTATTTTCACCGTCAACGCGACGCCAGCTAGATGCATTGAGTCAGGCTCAGTCATCTGGTTAGAAAAATAAATTCAAGACAACAGTAGTGCTGATCTAAATTTGAGACCAAATTAAAAGCCTCATCCAGACGGACAAGGCTTAATTGCTATACAGTTGGCCTAACATAACTCCTAGGGAGTAATTTGAGACAGAGCGTCCAAAACATATCGAACCGTCAGATCAAGCGCGGCACCAAGGTCCCATACTAAGAGATAGGTCCTGCGGTAACCTAACAGCGCCAACTTCAATCGATTAGATAAAAGCGCTTCAAGATATGTCATCTCTTCAGGTCCAGTCGCCAAAGCAAATGGTAGGATGTACCACCGAATAATTGGGGACTGTTTTAAGAGATCATCAACCTCTTCTGGACTAAGCTCCTGAAACAGGTTGCCACTGTCGTAACCTGGAGAGGAAGGCGTTGACACGTTCGAGTAGCTCAACTCCATCGTCAGTGAGAAAGTAGTAGACCCGCTTTGCTCCACCTCCGAGGGCATCACCTTCGTAGGAATCAATCCATCCTTTCCGTTTGAGTTTTTTGAGAGTTGAGTAGAGCGTTCCGGTGGAAACCTGCTCAGCTCCTCTACTGCAGGCATTGATTGAGCGTTGCAGATCGAGTCCGTAGCATCCACTCTGCCCTGTTCCTTCGATTGCCCATAAGAAGAGCAATTCGCGTTGTGCAGGTAATCGTGTTGTTTGTTTGTCGTCATGGCATTTTTGGGTATGCCCTACCCCTTTCGAGGTACCTGGATCTGGGCTGGCTCTTCCAGGCGGCCTTTTTGAAACCGTTGTCTCCATTAGAAATACCCCCTTTTTTATGTGGGTTCGATGCGCTGGACTTTTCCCCAAAGGAATAAGTCGTGTTCGTTAGTCATTCACCCCTTGTTGCCAACAGAAGTGATCTCAGATAACGCGCTAGTTTCGGTCTATAGAACGGTTTTCGCAACAAAACCCGAATAACTGAAACTAGCAAGGGTCTCTGGATATCACTTGAATAAATATTAGCTTACAAACTAAATACTTGCAAACCTAATATTTATTAGTTCAAATATATTGCTATGCGCTAAGCTTACGGGTTTTGCGTACGGAGCCAATCAGATGTATTGGTTTCAGTTCAATCGCTCGCCGGAAAACAAACCAATAAATAAAGCGCAATAGCTAAAACAAAGCGAGTGGTAGTTGTGGGGTTAACTCAACAACTACCACTCGCTTTTAGGACTGATTTACCCCCGGATACTTGCCTAGTTCATGGGTTACGCCAGCTCCGGTGCTGGTATCGTGGTTCCACTAGGTCAGGCCGTTATAATTCAGATTCTTCTTCACGGATTTCTTGAAGCCATCCGATTTCACCAGCGACACCTTCAAGGTCAGCGGTTACTTCTATAAGTGTTGATAGTCCGAATTCGTTCAGGATTTGTGCTGTACCGGTGCCGTCTGGCAGATTGAGATCTCCAACCAGGTACTCAAGAGCGCTTAGCGTATGGGCTAAACCATAGGTTTTGATGAGGTTTTCGAGAATAGCGCGGCAGCTAATCTCTTTTGGGTGATCTGGGTGATCCATTGCAGTGACAGGTTGATGATTTTCTTGGAACGTAGAGGCATTGGAAGGTAAATTGGAATCGCTCAGGATTTCCGTGACAGGTTACCTGGGTATGAGGGCTGTTGGAGCAGCCCTCATTTAGATGCACTGATGAAAACTTTTAGGAATCTTTTTGACGATAGGACTCAAGCAAAGACTTAATTACAGCTTCCTCGGCTTCGTTTCCCTTTTGCTCTCGGTCCTGGGCTTCAATATTCAAACTAATTAAGCGTCTATATCCTGTCTCTATCAAGTCAGCAATATCGTGTTTGATCCCTAGATTAGATGTTGCCCAGTCAATATAGTCAGTATCGGTTAACGAATGAAAGTCAGTCACAGATGTGCATTCTTTCGGTTGAGTGTTTATCCAAACGGCGGGGACATTTCCAATTAATGCTGTGAGAACGGCAAGCTGATCAAGCGCACCACGTATTGAGAAAAACGTTAGCTGTAAATCATACGCATTGTTAGCTGGGGCAGTAATTAAAACGATCCCTTGATATTTGCTTAATTCATCACCATATTCCTCAGTCAATTTCGTTAGTGAAGAAAAAGATTTTTTACTCGTGTGATCTTCACTAGGAGCTTGGCTATACATCAGCAAACCGAGCACATTTTCTGGTTGTAAGCAAAGTGCTTTAGACACAGCATAATAGCCGTTATCATTCATGCTTGAGTAGACAGTAAATTTCATTATTTAATCACCTTCCATTGGAACGTTTTTTTACCTGTTTCTTCATTGCACGCTATGTTCTTGCAATTGACTGTGACTTTTCCTGACTTATTTGGTCTCTTGACTTTATATGTATTGCAAGAACCACCGCAGTTAGGACAAGTTGTACCTTCTTCTAGCGCTTTTTCAAGGTTTGTCTGAGTTATCAAATCGCTCTCAACTTCCTTTAGTTGATAAGTAGTTAATTGGTGGTGAATACTGTCAAGTTCACTCTTTTGAGAGTGATAGTCAGATTCGACTAATTTTAGTATTTCGATGCCATCTATTACATGCCTCTTATCGAGTGAAAACCATTCTCCAATTACCCGGTATTTAGCGAACCTTTCGTGTAATGTTTTTTCGGCTAGATGCATATCCAAGCATCTAGCGTAATGTACGGGATAAACCTTGAACGCACAACCTGTTTGTATTCCCTTAAGCCTTAATTGAGGGGTTAAGGAAATACCTATTTTGTATCTATCTGTACCCTGTGCATTAAAGATATAGACAAAGCCTTCCCCGTGTCTTGTGTCTTGATTTTTCATCTTTACTTAGCTCTTGCTGTTGGATTCCACTTGAATGTTTTTGTTTCGCATTCTGTGTTTTTACACTTAGGAAAAACGTTGCCTAATCCATTGGGTTTTCGTTTGGCGTAGCTCGCGGTATGAGTGCCACATTGGGGACAGTGGGTACCCGCTTCTAGGAGTGCCGATAGGTCAACCGTTAGGGCTCCCGTTGTACTGTTTGCGGTTGTAGCGCTTTCGGCAGTTCCGGTCGCAACCGCTTGGTCTAACTGCGTTCCACTTGTAGAACCTGTTCGCGGTTGCGCGGTGCTAGCCTCCCGATTCTGGGGTAGCTCAGTTTTGCTTTTGGCGCTGCTGTAGTGCCCAGGTGGGGGACATAACCCCATAAACACATCGTGAGGTTTAGCCGGATTAAAGAACAAGTAGATGAACTCTTGAGGAACCCGATAATCATCTGGCTTTCCTTTTTTGAGTTTATTTACTTCTGCTAACCGTGCTTTGTATTCTGCTTTTAGTTTGGCTTTTAATTCGCTGGGGACATCCTCAAGTAAAGCCCCATCATCCCTATTATTTAAAGCTTCAGAAATACAGTTACCTAGCAGCAAAGATGATGTGTTAAAGAAGTCATTTTTTCTTAAATTAATGTCGCTAGGTAGGGGTGATTGCGTCACGCAAAGCAGCTTAAGCTTATGCTCACGACCGGCTTTTAGCATCAACTTAACGTTATTCTTGAAAGCCTTTGGCGTATACTTTTTATTCTCCGAAACCTCAGCTAATCCATAAAGTAGTTCGAGTTCATCAAAGACATGAAATTGTGGATCAAACTTTGGTAAAGCTGTCTTGCTTCTGATCGCATCCTTAACCTTATTAACCCGATACATGATGGCGGGAATTAAGTTAAACAGATGCTCTAGACATTCAGCACCTAGGTGTTGGGGTTCAATGTCACCCCAATTTTCAGGCTCGGTTACCTTCGGGTCACTCGCTTCATAGCCATTTGGATAATCCCGCGCGAGGTAGTTGATCAAGTTACCCAGCGTTACTGATTTTCCTGAGTTTGAAGGAGCGGCAATACGGATATGAATAGAGGCATCAAGTGCTGACTCTAAGCGGCTTAGCGGGGGATTAACAATAGCAATCGCTTTGTCCGCAGCTCGGCCTGATTTGTCTTGACTGAGTTGGACTGTGATTTTAATAAACCCATTCTCAATCTCAGCAATAGGGAGATCAGTCAGTCCTAAGTGGAGTTGAACGGCCTCTAACTGGTCCGTGACGGTTTTCAAATCGCAATTAATAGCTTCATAAAAGATGGGCGTTCGACCATAATGGACAGTCCCAATAGACTGACAACTAAGAACAACACCCCGACCATTTAGGAAAGCCTGAATCTTGTTGGCTACCTGGGCCTCATAGGTGTTGAACTGAAATGTTTTGGGGGCCTGTAGCTTAGCTACCATTTCCTTTTGTGCTGCCAGCTCCTGAGCCATGGCATTGATCTCACGGCTCAGCCGTTCTAGAACTCCGTTCACCTGCCCCCGTTCATCCGCCAGCACCTGATCACGGGTATCGATGGCCTTTTCTGCAGCTGCGGTCAGCTTCTTGTTATGTTCTTCTTTGATGGCAACCGCTTTCTTAGCCGTATCGGTAACCTGGCCCATTTTGATGGTGTACTCAGACTGGACAGCCGCTTTATCCGCCAGGGCTGCTTCTAGCTTGGCTTGCATGGATGCAACCGCCTTCTCAGCTTTACTATCAGCGATGCGGGTTTGCTCTATCAAGATGCGGTCTTTGTAGGTCTGCTCTCTAAGGTCAAGCGCTTTTTTATCGGCCTTTAGCTGCCCCTGGAATGTGATTAATTTGGTTTCAGCCTGGTCTAGTTCCTTTTGAGATTTGGAAAGGGCTTCTAATTGTTGCTCTAGCTGGCGTTGCTCGCTCTCAAACTGGGTCTTATCTACCTGGGCTGCTTTCAAGGCTGCAGCGTTCTTACGTTTTGATATTTGCTCTGTGGTAGCAGCGGCTAGAAGGCCCACTAAGCCACAGTCACCGATGCGGGTAGCAATGGGGTTGCCTGTTAGAGAAAGCGTCGCTGAGACTCCCACAGCCGCCAGCCAAATCGAAATCAGAGGCTTTCTAGTGATAGCGGTACCGACTGATTGAAGTATTTGTGTCATGATTCGTAAGTTCCTTTTTACTTAGTCGTTTGAGGGAATAGGGCGGTCTAGCCAGTGCCAACTATCTAGACCGCTTACCACTAGACCGAGACAGTTGGGGCTGCACTTTTCAGAGAGTCAAAATCGTTTGATGATGCGATTAGTCGAGAGTTATTAGCCGCTCGGATGCCTTGCACCTCTAGGGCTGCACCCTCAATCAGAGCGTTGCCGCGCTCGGCTTCGATCTCCAGTAACTTGCGGGCGGTCAGGTTTTTAACTCCCTGGGTTTGAGTCTCGATCAAGATCCCTTCAGTCTTGGCAGTGATCAGTTCACCTACTTGGATGGCCTGCTGAAGTTTCAGCCCTTCATTAGCAATATTCTGATATTTGACTTGAGTCTGAGCTTGAATCAATGCTGCATCGGCGTAATGCCCTTCGATACGCTCAGTGACGATGTAATTCTTGGCTACCAGCTCACCCACTTCTAACGCACGGGACTGCTCAACAGCTTGTTGTTTCAGTGCCTGATAAGTCGCCTCATCGTAACCGGGGATAGTGTCAGGGGGTGTGAACGGATCATCCGGGGCATAATCAGCTGCCTTAAAGAGGCTATTCACCCGTTGTTCAGTATCTTGTTGATTGCCCCGTGTATCGGCTAGGAATTGCTCAGTTTCAGCCAAAATTTGCCGGGCAATCTGATCACGCTCGGCTTCATTTCCAAGTTGAATTTGTTCAAGAATATCGTTATCAATTTGCATCGTGTTGCTACTCCAGATAAACAGTGTTCTGCGTGGACTGTAAGGCGGATGGGCGGGGCGTCACATCAATATCCAGACGAACCATTTGCCCCAACATGAACCCCACCAGCACCCAGAAAAAAGCTTGAAAAAACGAACTATTGCGACGATAACGGCTGTACATCTACCAACGTCTCCGGCGATAACGGGACATGCGAAACGGTCGATAACGGGAGCGGCCACCAGCACCACTATCTGCGAACTTTGCAAACAAATAAGCCACGGCTAAGACTAGAAAAAAGATTTTAAGTGTCTCCATCAATCAACGATCTCCCAACGAATTGAGCAACCAAAGCGCACATAGGGCAGGGGCAAAAAACATGACAAGATCAAACATTTTGCGTTTGGGGGATAGGTGGACAAGGTTCTGTGTTGGTAGAGCTGAGGCCCATAGTGATAGCTGCAGTCGCCAGCACAGCGAGAAGTAAGGCAAAAACTAAGCGATATCTCATGCCCCCGGTTGCTTTCCCATGGATTGCAACACCTCGAAATCATCGTTCAGCGCTGCTGTCTCTACGTTCTGGCGGTCGGCTAATAGCTCTGTACGCAAGGCATAGATATCATTACGCCGCTTTAGCTGATCTACCTTACGGCCGACGGCTTGACGCGCTTGGCGAGTTTTGGCAATCTTCTGAGCCATCGCTTTTTCATCCTCAGCCATAGCATCCATCAGAGAATCAGCACCGTTGATAAACTGCTCAGCTAGGGCTAACGGATCATCATGGGCATCGACGGCAGCTAGTTCAGAGCGAAATGAGTCAAGGTTGAACTCAGTAGGGAATTGAGGGGCCTCTAGCGCATTGCGGTGGTTGCCCTCGATAACGGTTATGGCTACCGGGGTGGCAGCTTGTGTCACAGGCTTGTCAGGAGTCTTATCAGTGGCCTGGCGCTTGGCCTGATACGACAACAGTGTGTCTCGCTCAGCGTCAGAGAACATACGTGTGTCACCCTGTAATTCTCCAATTTCACCAGCTTTGAAAAGCCAGCGCTGGACAGTACGTTTAGTGGTTTTTGCTTCAGCTGCAATGCTGGTCAGAGTATGGGGCCTTTGGATTTCAATGTATGTCATATGTTTTGCCTGCGAAATGGCGGCGTGTTGTCGGCAATTATGACGGTGTGTCATGTCGTAGCGGTGTCGCACGTCGTCACACCGTGCTGCCACAAAGCTAGCGAACGGTGTCGCACGTTGTCAAGGGGTTGCATAACGTTTTTTGACGTGCTATACCGTGGTGTGAGGCATACTTATGTCAGTTACTCTTTATTGACGTGAGTTAATGCCATGGCTGAAAAAAAGAAAAAAGTGTCGGTATACCTAGACTCTGAAACGCTTGAAGAGGTTGAACAAGAAGCGCAAGATCAAGAGCGTTCAGTTAGCTACGTGATATCGAAAATGGTTGAGGAACAGTTAAGAAAAAAAGAAGAGGAGGAAAAACCTAAGGGGTCTTAATGGTTCGAACTGTCACTAAGAGAAACAAAAAGGGGTTGATAGGCTATTTCACTCATGAGACAGCTACAAAACTAGAACAACTTGCTAAAGAGGGAGATCGCTCTATTAGTTACGTAATCACCAAGCTGGTTGAAGCTCAGCTGAGACAAAAGGAAAAGGAAGAAAAGGAGTCAGATGACAACAATTGACGAGCTATCAGCTCTAGTCGAATCTAATGCACGCAGTATCCAGGCCCTTAGCCAAGAATGGCGGGCTGCTGCTGAGGTCAACCGCGTTGATATGGCTGCTGTTAACCAGCGGATGACGAATATTGAAGCGACGTTAGAGCGCACAGAACGAATTCAGGAAAATAACTCAGTTCAATTAGCTGAACTAACTACCTCTGTAGCTGAAACCAATCAACGGATTCAAGTCTTAATTGAAGAAAGCCGCGATACTCGTAACTGGTTACGAGCAGCTCAAGAAAATATACAAACCTTATTCTCGGAGATACGAGAGATATGGAATCGGATTAACGCAGCATGATAAACGTGTCTTTGCGAGCGTGTCAGACTATCTGGCTAAATTGCCCGAATAGAAAGCTGAGAAGGACGGTCGAAGCTTGTCCAATCTTGTGGGCTTATTGCTAGAGCTACAAGCATCTGAACTACAGCAAGAGTATGAGGCTGAACAGCACAAAGGAGCTAAGCGATGAGTGAGGATCGATTGACTCGCATTGAAACTAGTATTGAAGAGCTGGTTAAAGCTGTAGCTATCACGAACGACTCAGTTAAATCACTGCGGACTGAAGTATCTGAGACTTCAGCCACAGTCAAAGAAGTTGCCCAAACTGCCACAGAAACGAATAGATCTGTGCAGCAGTTGAGGGCCGATATGGCTAAAGCGCTTGAAGGTAGCACAAGTTACACCGACGCATCCTTTGGTGCCGTAGTTCAGGCCATGGATGAGCGTGATAGCGAAGTTAGAGCCGAGCAGAAAAAAACGGAGGCATTACTTCAAAACCTCATTGATGATGCTAGGACAGACCGAAAAGCCAATAAGGATGCTCTAACGGCATTTCAAGAAAGCTTCCTACAACTCGTAACCCAGATTTCAGCACGGTTGAACGAAATTTGGACTGAGGTTCAACAAATGAGGGATGCATCATGAACCGCAAAGTTTTTCTTCAGCTAATTGCTATGTCTAGCCTGGCGTGGTTGATCCCACCAAAGATAAGAGCTAAGGCTATCGCTGAGTCATGGCCTTGCTCTTTCGATGTAGAGAACTGGAAGGCACCAACAGCTATCTATCCGCTGCAATCAAAAACAGCTTTGAAGTTTCATGAGCAAAAAGTCGATTATTTAAAAATGCTGGGTCGGTTTGGTCGCGGTATTAATGAAAGCCAACAGACGTTATTAGATTTTCTTCAATACCAAATTGATTTTTGGGAATTCGATCATATTCGATATGGGCATCTAAACAAAGTTTCAAAACCTTGATCGATCAGCGTTTCAGGCGTATTCTTAGCCCCATCTACATAAAGGAGGTGATGAAATTGGAGTAGGAACGCTTAAATATGGCAAAACCCCCAAGATGTAGGAGTCTCGGAGGTTTATAGAAGCCGGAGTTCAAAAATAATTAACCCCATAGTGCCACAGGTCAGCTGCCCCCGCAACTGGTCACAGGATTTTTGTGTTCTTGAGTCTCGCTAAACCGATCATGTAAGCCAAGCTTACTTAACAAAACGTTACAAATAATTTTTGTCAATACTCTAATAGATTTTTGTCAATGATTTTTGTACCTGATTACCAAAGTTGTTGTACCTGATTACCAAAAGGGCTCTTTTTAGAGGTCGTTTTGTACCTGAAGTACACCTGAAAAAAGAGAAATGTAAGATACGTCGTAAGGCTTGCTTACAAATATGTATGGCTGACACATAACAGTCTTTTTGGAGGGTTGTCATTCTCTCTAAAAAACAGTAAACCGTTAGGTGATAGAGATTTTTCTAAACCAACCATGGACCGATTACCTCGAAGCCCCAATGGCTCCCCCCGACCCGTAAAAATCTTGGCTGTGAAACTTCCTAAAAGTGTTGCTGCAAAAGTGGCGAAATTACCCGGCAAGAACACCAACGACCGACTGAAGCGGCTGATCATCGCTGCGACCTCATAGAAGTCTACTCCGTAATCAAAAACCGCCTAAGCAAAACGCTTAGGCGGTTCAAGTTCCGTTCCCCTTTATCTCAAAAGTTGCTTCGATTGGAACCCGGATCAACTTTCTGAGAGTTAAGGGGACACATAGACCCACCACACAGGAAGGCTACGTTTTGAACCATAACATACGCGAAAATTCTTATCCTCATTCTAGCAAAAGTGTCCCTGATTCCTCCACTCACCACCATCACCCTAAGACTCCGCCGACTTGCCTCTTAGCCAATAACACCCTCTGGACTGCTATCAACACTACGTATTGCCCCCCTGAACTCCTTTGGGAGGAGATCGCCGCACTACTTAAGACCCAAAAGATACCGCCTAAACGCTACAAAGCTAAATTTTTAGAACTCCGCAATATTGATCAAATCTGGCTACATCTAATGTGGCTTCATCGTTTCTCGGGTCATTATTTCGAGCCTGATGGACGCAGGCCAACTGCAAAGGATCACCGAGAAAGCTTTAAAGCGTATCTAGCTAATTTAAAAAAGCTGGGGGCCGAGCATTACATTCAAATGCTTACCGAGCTGCGCTTAGCAGCCTATCAGGACAAGCTTGCTGCGATGAGGGTGCGTTATGGCGATTAATGCGCAATCTCCTGCCGCCAGAGCCCCCATAGATTTCCAAAGCGAACTCATCAACGGCTCAGCGATCAGCCCAGCACTCGCTGATCTCAACACGCAATTTCTTCAAGGGGACGCGCTAGCGTCCGTGCTCTTCAGCCAGCACAAACCAAAAACAGCCGATACCTATACCTCAGTCATCCAGCATGGTGCCTTGGCATTTTGCGGATTAGACCCAACCGATAATTTCACCCCGACCACTCCCAGCCGATTTAAGCCTGTCCAACCCAGACAGAATCGTGATGATTCGATCAATAAATATGAATCACGTCCGTTGCCACCTAAAAACAAACGACAGCACCTAGGGTTTTTCAGCATCGATCTGACCACATTTCAGGCGATCGCTGAACGATGTGGTATTGCAATGCCAGCCTCTATACCTTTAGAGAATCCAGCACTTTCTGAAACCTTCTGGCATTGGGTTAAGACCAACGCAGTCCCTCTCTACCTGGCCGAAGGCGAGAAAAAAGCCCTCTCTTTGCTGAGCCATGGTTACGCGGCGATCAGCCTCGCGGGCATTCGTATGGGTGCCAATCGCATAAGAGTGAGTGGTTCGACCAACTATGTTATCCATCCTGATCTCGTTCAATTCTTTGGGTGTGATCGCAACTGGACGATTCTTTTCGATTTCGCTCAAACGCATAACCAGCGTAAAAACATGCGCTCCGCAATTATCACGCTGGGGAATGCGATCGAGACCGAACAGACTAAGGCAGGTCACAAACCAGGGCCTAATGTGGTGCTACCCCATGGACCTGAAACAGGCATTGATGATGTCTTTGCTCGATCCGCGAATCAAGCCCACTCTCTGATCTACCTAAACAGTCAAGAATTTCAGAGCTTCAAAGCAGACTATTTTGTTAACTGGAAACGTGGGATTGATCCGAAAATCTGTAAGCAGATTGTCAAATTTCAATCGAAACAGTACTACTCCGATGCGTGCCCCGAACTTCTAGAAGAAGGGCTTGTTTGTCTGGGCGGGACGATGGGTTTAGGTAAAACCCATCTCGTCGAGCTGTTGCGGAAAAAATACCCAGGGCGATCATTCCTGAACATCGGTCATCTTATAAACCTGCTTGAGAATCTATCAGCACGTCTAGGCACCCAAAGCTATAGATACCTTGATATTCAGCAGATTCACTCATGCCGTGAGCTGTCGATCACATTCGATTCGCTGCATAAATTGCTAAAAGACGGTGTGCTTGCATGGGTGCCCGAGATTGTTTTTATCGACGAGGTGAAACAGGGGCTTGAGCATTTACTTAAAGGCAGTACCTGTAAGGGCAAACGCTCAATTCTAATCAAAACACTGGGGTTGATCCTCTCTCAAGCTAAGCTAATTATCTGTGCAGATGCAAACCTGGACACAACCACGCTCAAAGCCTTATCAGCGGCTGCTGGACGGAAGCCTGTTGTCCACCAAGATCAGAGGCTGTTGCCGTCTCGTGATGTCTACTGGTATGGGGATGTTGGTGGAGACTACATGATTGACCAGATCCACACCGCTCTGATAAATGGTGAGCGTGTAGCGGTTCCTAGCGATAGCAAAAAGTTTCTCCTTAAACTTGAGCGCTCATTCACCGACCCGCAATCTCGTGCGGCTATTGCTCAAGCATTGGAATGTGGCGACTCGCAGGCAGCCGGACAACCTAGAGTTTATGTGCTCAGCTCTGATAATAGCGGGAGCACTGAGGGACGCAGGATTCTACGCGATCTAAATGTGAGTGTTTTAGATTTTGATCTATTCTGCTTTTCGCCGTCGCTCGGTAGTGGGGGTGATATCTCTGTTGAGCATTTTGACAGTGTTTACGCTCATTTCGCGGGTTTTAGTATTGATGCTGAGCACTGTATTCAGATGCTGTATCGTGTTCGGTCTCAAGTGCCGATGCATATTGCGTGTAGACCTAATCATATGAAGCGCGACGCACCATTGACTGTTGAGGGTGTAGAAGAAACACAAATCACTCGTAGTTGGGCGAGTGAGTTCTTAACCCAATCTCCACGGAGTTTTGACCAATTTACAAAAGATTTTTCTTGGGCTTTCAAGGCTTACTGTGAGTACACAGCAGCAAGTAATCTATCTCTCAAGTACCTGGATCGAGATTTGAAATCTCTATTAATTAATGCTGGGTGCCACATCATCGATTGCTCTCAGGATGGGGACCGACAGGCTAATCCTGTTACTAAGAGTATTTATGAAGGGATTTCAGGCTCTCTAAAAGCTGAGTACTGCGAGGGTGTGGCTAACGCGACTGAGATCGACGACGAAACATATAAAAATCGCATCGGCAGAGACGATCTAGAACCAGAAGAACGGCTAGAGATGGATCGGTACCGCATTGCCAAAACATACGCTACACCTGGTATCACGCCCGAGTTGGTGAAGCTGGATGATAACGGTAAGTTCGCAAGAAAACTCCGTGCGCTTGACGATTTGATTGCCGAACCTGGGGAGCCTGTACAAACACGCACGGGACCAGTCCCAGGGCCACCGGCACATGTGAAAGAGCGTGATTTGTGGGACTATCACAACGAGGATTTTCTACCTGACCGAAGACACACCGTAGCGGGCTGGCGGCTTAGATTCACCTTGGGAATTCGTGATATCGCGCTTCATTTAATTAATGGGAGCGAATTACATGCGGAACACCCGTTGGTCACTGATGCTATTGCCGCAATCTACGAGTCTGGAATGCGTGCGCATGTCAGACGTGTTTTAGGCTTCAGTATTCCCACACTGAAGGATGGTGAGGAGCTTGAACCCATGCAGGTTATTAGGCTGTTCCTTGATCAGCTTGGGCTACCCATCAAAAGCCGCAAGAAGACGCTTGACGGGTCTCGGGTGGCGATGAAATACCTCGATATTTCATCGCCTAAATGGGAACTAGCAACCCACACCATAGGTGCTTGGGTGGCGCAACGAGTTGAGAAACAGGCGGCTGAAGCCAAAACACGCTCCGCTACAGAGGCCTTTATCGATCAATTAAATGCCGCGTACAACCGGCCAGCTGTCCGGCTTAAGCCCTCAGTTATTTGGCTCAAACCGACTAGTGCTGACTACCAAAAACATCTTGCCGACATTGCCCAACAGACCCGGTTAGGGGTTGATATTGAGACCTTTGGTAACGACGCAAAGAATATCGAGGGTTTGCATCCATGGCGCGGAAAGATTCGACTCATCCAAATTGCTACTGAAGACACGACGTATGTGGTCGATCTTGGTGGGCGAGATGATGATCGTGACGCGATCCATGTCCAACTATCTGAGTTCTGGATGATGCTCGCTCGGCTTATGTCTAATCCAGACATTCTCAAAATAGGTCAAAATTTCCACTTTGATTTGCGGTTCTTACAGATGCAGTACGGGATTAAGGCTAAAAATGTCGCTTGCACATTGATTGGTGCTCGAACATTCTTTGGTGATTATGCGAAAGGTGAATCGAAGACTAATGTGACCCCCATTCTTGAAGGCGGTTATGGGTTAGGTAATCTTGTCAAAAAATTCTTAGGAGTCACAATTGATAAAGGTGAGCAGTCCTCTGATTGGGGTGCTGAACTAACACCGTCTCAGATTGATTACGCCGCAAAAGATCCATGCATCACACTACAGCTTCATGAAGCGATAGAGAGACTTTACGCAAACGAGCAACATCCGTTGTACTCGGCGGATATCAGAAATATCTGGCAGCTTGAGAATGACATTATCCCCGTTGCTTGTGAGATGGAAGCAAACGGGATGCCTTGTGATTTAGCTGAAGTTGAGCGCCAGCTGACTAAGATTGAGATCGTTGAGCATGAGTTGCAAACCCAATGGGCTGATTTGTGCCCAGATATCTCATACACGCAGGTTGGTAAACTGAAAGACTTCATCAACGAACAGTACGGCTTAGGGCTCACCAAGCTAAACAAAGCAGCATGCGCTGAACATAAAGATAATCCACTGATAGCGCTACGTCTAAAATTACGCGCACTGCAAAGCTTAAAGGACAATTTAGCCGCATTTAAGCGCAGTGCTGAGCAAGATAGCTCAATTCACACAATGTTCCGCACACAAACCGGACTTGGACGGTTCTCGGCTGGTTCAAATCTCGGGAGAAACCGCAAGGCTAAAGACCTTGTGAATATTCAATCGATTAGTGCTAAAGATAACCCAGCACTGAAAGGTTACGACCTGGGGCACCCACGGGAGGCCATTAAGCCTAATGCTTCGCTAGTATTCTTGGTAATCGACCTGGCAGCGGCACATGCGCGGATTGCAGCGGATTTAGCCAAGGACAATACAGCAATTGCGGCCTTTAATGATCCGACTATCGATAACCACTCCCGTGTTGCAGCGTATGTTGCTCGCGCTGTGGGTGTTGATTGGGATGGTGACACAATCGCTAAACTCCGGAAACTCCACACCCCTGATGGAATAAGGGCGAAGAGCTTCCGAGATACCGCGAAAAACACGTTTTATGGCTTCCTGAACGGCGCAGGCCCCCATAGGCTACAAGAGCAAATCGCGGCTAATACAGGTGTTAGACCTAGCTTAGAGGAGGTTAAAGGCGCTATTGAGGGTTGTAAGATTCTTTACCCTAATATTGTTCAATTCCAGAAAGACCTAATGACCAGCTTGGAGAGTACAACATTGGCTCTTAACGGCTCAGAATACGTTGTCTCTACCACACGAGAGGGCTCTCGTATTCTCCTAGAGAAAGTTGAAAGCCGGTTCCACCCAGGGCGCTATGAGCCCCCGTTCACCCAGTCGCTAGCGGCGACATGGACTCGGATTGAGGCTACGGCTGTTAAGCGAGCGCTGGTAGAACTTCACCAGCTTGCAGAGGACCGACCAGAACTGCAAATTAAGCTACGAGGCTATATTCATGATGAGGTTGATATCACGTGTTCTCCTGACCATGCTAAAGAAGTAGCGCAACTTGCAAACGACTGTATCGGTAACCACTTCGCGGCCATGCTCGATTATGTTTCCGATGGTAGGGAGAGTGACCCTATGAAGCTAATTGCAACTAGCTGGGCTGAGAAGTAAATCGGCCATGGCAATCAGTCCAATGACGATCACTTAAAGGATTCTGGAGTTTTGTTATAGAAAATGGGCCTATCACTCAATCAAATTAAAGCCGCTCAGCTGTTAGCGCAAGGTGTGAAGGGCAAAGATATTTACCCTCAACTAGGAGTATCTGAGGCCACGTTCTATTCCTGGAAAAAGTCAAAAGCCTTCCAAGAAACCCTGGATCTGCTGTTGCAGGCTGAAACACGTCATAGTGCAGAGCTAGCGAGTGTTGCCGATAAAGATGATGTCGCAGCAGGGTATACCGATGAAACATGGATTCGTGAGCAACTTAAACCCATACTGACAAACTACGCGCAACTTGTCGCTGATGTCGTTGAGCATTTCAAGGATGATGTTGAGAGTTTCTCCTCTCGACAAATACCTAATCTGTTGCAATCTCTGGGGGCATTAGTAGAAACGTACCGGAGTTCAAATGACCGTATAGCAGGACTTGAGGATATATTACGTGAGCTTAGTCGCATTGAGAAAGAGAGGACGGCAAAAGTCGTTTCAATCGCCGCAGCTGACGATTCTACAGCAGCATAGCGAAGCGGACAGAGATAACAGTGAGGAAATATGGAAACCGCCTGCAGACTGGTGTGATTGGGTTTCAAATATTCCGATTAAGAGCGGTAGCGGGATTAGCACGTTTCAGCCCTTGCCCTGGCAACAACAAGTCAGTGATTGCATTATTGGTAATCGTAACAGCCGGAAGAGCTACACGTTTTGTAAATCGCGACAGGTAGGAGCAACCACGTTGTCCTTATCTGTTATTGATTTCCTATGTCTTACGATTCCCGGATTCCGTGCCTTGCTACTGCACAAGACTTTCTTGGATGCTCAGTTGCTAGGGGATAGGAATCGAAAGTTTCTCACGGCGGCTAAGGTGCCGATGGTGAGTGATTCCCAGAGCAGACAGGAATTCCCTAATGGATCAGTAGCCTATTTCAGAAGTAGTGACCCTGAGAGCTGCGGGCGGGGTCTTGATTCCGTGGACTGCGTGGTGTTTGAGGAGTGTGCATTTTACTGTGATCTTCCGGCCACCATTGGTGCGATCGCCCCAGCTCAAACCTGGGTAGACAACGCGATTAGCCTATTCGTGAGTACCCCTAACGGCAAACGGGGTGAAGGTGCCCGATATTGGGAAATGGTGAGCGGGGGCGATGATAAAGCTACCGAAGATAAGTTAAGCGCTATCAGGAACGGTCAGGAAGAGCCGTTTCAGATTCTTAGGGGTGATACTCCGTCAGTTCTATTTCTAACCCACTGGAGAGCCATAGCGCGTTATGCGGTTGAGCCAGATTTCAAGGCTCGAATCATCCAGGAATCCGGGATCTCAGAGGAAACCTTTGCTCAGGAATTCGATCTTGATTTCTCACAATCTGAAGCTGAAGCCGTATTTAGCTTTGAACTAATTGATAAAGCGACATCTGGGGAATGGGAAGCTGCTAATTCAGATGGTCTCTACTATTTGGGAGTAGATAGCTCTACAAGCGGTGCTGACTACTCCGTTGCTGTAGTGCTCAGGAAAGATGGTGATGATTATCAAGTGGTGAAACTCTACCGAAAGCAGAAAGGAACATCTGAGCAGCATTTAAGCGCTATTGCTGATTTGATTAGAGAGTATGAACCCATCAGCACCACAATTGAGAAAAACGGGACAGGTCAAATCTGGATAGAGCAATTATCGGGGATGGGATTACCTACATCTATTGACGGTTTCAGCACTACTAGGGATAGCAAAGAAGGTCTTATCGGCAGATTGGTAATAGCGCTTGAAAGAGATGATTTATCAATTCCCAAGAGCCAGATCACACAAGAACTTTTAAGCTATCAGCGCAAGGCTAATGGGCGTTTAGAGGCTGCTCCAAAATCTCACGATGATTGTGTGATGGGTTTGGCGCTAGCGTTACAGGCAAGTCAGTATGGGGTCTTATGAAAAAGCTAAAGTATCTAGAATCAAAAGGCTCACAGCACTTTTATCAGGTGAAAAATGCCGTGATTGTTGTTGATCGAATCATTGCAAGCCTTTATAGCTGCGAAAGGTCAGGCAATACAGCCCTATGCTGGTTCATCAAGTCAGGTGATAGTGTGGCCCCCGTGGAGCTGTGGAAGGATATTAAAGGGGCTGATAGCTGGCAATCACTTCTAGATAGCACTGGAAAGCCTGAGATAGAGTTATTGATTAATCCTGTGGCCGGTGCGAGTGACTTCAAAAACCATCCAATCATCAAATCGTTAGCCGGTATTGCTCGCAGCTGGGGTAAATCAGTTCCTTCTGGAAAACTGGCCGGGCCTTTGAATCTCTTCGCGTTGCAACAATCCCTCGAATATCTGGAATTCCAGAATCAAATAGACTGGCTATTCTACAGCGCCACAGCAAAACACAAGGAACTGATTAAGCGTGGTGATATCGAAAGGGCTGAAGTAGCCGCACTATGTCAAGGGATCGTCTTTCTAGCGGGCCAACTTGAAAGCGATACGGACTTCAGTAGTAGCTTCGGTGTAGCGGTAAATACTTCGAGACGACGACGCCATATACCCCGTGCCAGAGATAAGGAATCCTATCGGGTAGGCGGTAGAACCTATAGACCACGCAACTAATCGTGGAGCGGTTAAAACTGAAGGCGCGTAATAAGACGACATTAAAGCGAAATGGGCGACGATGTAGCAGCCGGTGACACGCCATAGTCTGGAGTTTTATGTAGTTGCCCTGCGGGTTGAGATCGCAACCTTCAGGGCAACCTTAGACACATACCAACTAACTTTGATAAAAAAGTTTACTCGACATCATTCGAGTAGAACGGTTTCATAAAAAGCGGCAAAGGTGTCTGAGCCCTCAGGTGCTCAGCAGAATAATTCGTAAGGTGATGTAGTGGATGAGTCAGTTGGAAACCATCGGAGCGATCGAAAAAAATCTGTGGAATGCGGCGGATACCCTACGCTCTAACTCCAGCTATGCCAGCAATGAGTATTTCATGCCTGTAATGGGCCTAATTTTCCTGCGCCATGCCTACAGTCGATTTCTGGCGGTAAAGAAAACCATCAAGCTGCCGTCGCGGGGCGGTAAAACTCGTGCGCTACGGAAAGAGGACTTTTCCCAGAAGAACGCTATTTTTCTGAAACCAGAGGCGCAGTTTGACTACTTGGTATCGCTGACGGATAGCGATGACCGCGTCAAAAAACTGATTAAGGCGATGAAGTCCATTGAAGAGGACTACGAGACCCTGAAAGGGGCCTTGCCCAAGGCGGAATACCAGGAGCTAGATAACGAAGTACTGGGGAAGCTGCTACGCACTCTCAACCCGGAAGAGCTGAAAACAGCTACAGGGGATATCTTTGGTCGTATCTATGAGTATTTCCTAACTCGGTTTGCTGGAGAGAAGGCACACGATGGTGGGGAATTTTTCACACCGGTTTCGTTGGTATCGCTGATTGCGAATGTGCTAGAGCCTGACCATGGGATTGTGTTTGATCCGGCCTGTGGCTCTGGCGGCATGTTTGTACAGAGTGCGCGGTTTCTAGAGCGTCGGCACGACAACCCCCAAAAGTTGTTGTTTCGCGGTCTGGAGAAGAACGGAACTACTATTCGCCTTGCCAAGATGAACCTGGCAGTTCATGGGCTTGAGGGCGACATTCAAAAGGCCATTACCTACTATGAAGACCCGGCGGAGATGGTGGGCAAAGCCGACTATGTGATGGCAAATCCGCCCTTTAATGTGGATGAGGTGGACGAAGGCAAGATTACAAAGGATCCACGTTTGCCCTTTGGTCTGCCGGGAGTCAATAAGGATGAAAAGGTCTCCAACGGGAACTACCTATGGATTAGCTATTTCTACAGCTACCTAAATGAAAAGGGCCGCGCTGGTTTTGTAATGTCATCCCAGGCATCGAGTGCGGGGCGCGATGAGGCTAAAGTGCGGAAAAAGCTGGTGGAGACAGGCGATGTGGAAGTCATGATCGCCATTCGTCAGAACTTTTTCTACACCCGCCCTGTCCCTTGTGAGTTGTGGTTTTTGAACCGTGCTAAGCCAGAGGATAGACAGAACCAGGTATTGATGATCGATGCGCGGAATATCTACCACAAGGTGACGCGTAAGATTTATGACTTCAGCCCAGAGCAGCTTCAGAATATTTTGGCGATTGTATGGCTCTATCGGAAACAGGAAGACCGGTTTCTAGAACTGGTGAAGGATTACCTGGCACAGACGCTAAAAGAGGCTCAGCATTGCTTCTTCCTGAAGCAGGACGACACTAAGACTCAGCCTTGTCAGGATTATACTGATGCTCTGCTGGCTATGCAGAAGGTGATACAGCCGTTTGTGGGTAGCTTGAATAAAGAGGTCGCAACCACTGAACCCTTCACCGAATTTCAAACGGCTCTTGATACCGTAAACACGGATATTGCGACCTTTTATCAGGCGCTGGAACATGAGCAAAAGACCTGGACAAAGGAACCCGCTACTACTAATGCGGAACTGAATGAGGCGGTAGATCGGTTGGCTCCCATGGCAAATCAGAGTCGCGATCTGGTAAAGCAGGCAGATCTGGTCTATAAGCTAGCAGTACGGTTAATTGACCATTGTGAACAGGACCTGAACGCCAAGGAAAACGACCACTGGCCCAAGAGTAAAGAGATCTCCAGTCCCCGTAAGCAGGCTGATACCGCTCGTCAAGCCGTTGTGGCTCAACTCAAACAGGTATGGTATTTCCATAAACAGGCGGTATGGCTCACCGAGCGATTCCCCAAGGGCACCTACCAGGATGTGGAGGGGCTAGTAGCTCTGGTGGACCGAGAGAGCGTAGACCGGAAAACTATAGCTCAGAACGACTGGAGCCTTACACCGGGGCGGTATGTGGGCGTAGCTCCAGAGGAGGAAGATGAAGACTTTGATTTTGAAGAAGCCCTACGAGAAATCCATGTGGAACTGGAGGGATTAAACCAGGAAGCATCAGAGTTGGCGATTGCGATCGCAAAGAATTTTGAGGAGCTGGGGGTATGAGTTGGAGAGTGAAAAAGCTTGGTAGTATTGCCAAGTTTTTGTCTGGTGGAACTCCCAGCAAACAGAAACCTGAATACTGGGGAGGAAATATCCCTTGGGTCAGTGCAAAAGACTTACTTACTTCACGAATCAGCGATTCTCAGCTACACGTTACTGAAGAAGGTTTAGCCAATGGAACTAAGTTAGTTCCTGAAAATACAATCCTCTTTGTCGTCCGGGGAATGTCTCTTGCTAAGGAGTTTCGTATTTCATTGTCAAAAGTTCCAGTAGCTTTCAATCAGGACCTGAAGGCGCTACAGCTCAAAGAGGATACGGACCCAAGATTTTTATTTTATTCACTTTATGCGCAACGTGAGCACATTAGACAGCTTGCAGGAGAAGCATCTCATGGGACAAAAAAGCTGCCTACTGAAGTTATAGAAGCTATAGAAGTAAGCATTCCTGATGATGTATTAATTCAGAAAAAGCTTGGAGAGGCTGCAGCACATTACGATGACCTCATCGAAAACAACCGCCGCCGCATCCAGCTACTAGAGCAATCTGCCCGCCTGCTCTACAAGGAGTGGTTTGTACACCTACGCTTTCCTGGTCATGAGCATGTGGAGGTTATCGATGGTGTGCCCCAAGGCTGGGAAAAAAGACCTTTATCCTATTTCTGTTCAGATATTCGTCAATCGGTTTCTCCTCAAGAGATGCCATCAGAAACACCATACATCGGCCTGGAACATATTCCTCGCCGCTCGATCACTCTTTCTGACTGGGGCTTCGCAAAAGATATCGAAAGCAAGAAGTTTCTCTTCGAGGAGTCAGATATTATTTTTGGCAAGATAAGAGCATATTTTCACAAGGTCGGTTTAGCTTTTACTTCAGGTATCACATCAGCTGATGCGATAGTAATTCGCCCTCACTCAAGAGAAATACATTCTTACTGCTTGATGCTAGCTTCTAGTGATGAATTTGTAGCACTAGCTTCTACAACGGCGAAGGAGGGCTCTAAGATGCCACGTGCTGATTGGAAGTACCTTCTCACATACGAGTTCTTAGAACCTTCTAAAACTGTTATTCAGTTATTTAATGAACAAATTATTCCAATTACCCATCAACTTAAGGCTCTAGCTTTCCAAAATAAAGGGCTCCAACAAGCCCGCGATCTCTTACTCCCCCGACTCATGAACGGTGAAATAACCCTATGAATCCCTACACCGAAGACACCCTGGTTCAAGCCACTACCGCCGACTATCTGCGCGATGAACTCGGCTGGGAATCCGTCTATGCCTACAATCAGGAAAACTTCGGTGAAGACGGCTTACTGGGTCGCCTCTCTGACCGTGAAGTCGTTCTCACTCGCTACCTCCGTAACAAACTAGAAGACTTCAACCCTGGTCTGCCAGACGACGCCTACCGCGATGCCATTCGCCAAATCACCGAATACAGCAGCAGCCAAACCGTACTCGCCATTAACCAGGAAAAATACAATCTCTTCAAAGATGGCATTCAAGTCAGCTTCCGTAATAACGAAGGCAAACTCGTTAAAGAGCGACTGCGCGTTTTTGACTTTGACCACCCCGACAATAATCACTTCCTCGCCGTGCGCGAGTTCTGGATAAAAGGAGTACTCTATCGTCGTCGTGCCGACATCATAGGCTTCGTCAACGGCATTCCCCTACTCTTTATGGAGCTAAAGAATGTCAACAAAGACATCCGCGCTGCCTACGATGGCAACCTGGCCGACTACCGAGACGTCGTCCCTACGCTCTTTCACCACACCGCTTTTCTAATCCTCGCTAACGGCATTGATGCCCGTATCGGAGCCTCACCCGAAACCCGCTTTGAATACTTCCACGAATGGAAGCGTCTGGACGAAGACCAAAAAGGCGCTGTGGACATGGAAACCCTGCTCATGGGCGTGTGCCATAAACACACCTTCATGGACATCTTTGAGAACTTTATTACCTTTGATAGTTCCTCGGGCAACACCGTCAAAATTGTTGCTCGCAACCACCAGTATCTTGGCGTTAACCAGGCCATTGAATCCGTCAAAACCCGCGAAGAACGAGAAGGAAAGTTAGGCGTTTTCTGGCATACCCAGGGCTCCGGCAAAAGCTATTCCATGGTCTTTTTTACTCGCAAGATCCATCGCAAACTAGGCGGTAACTTCACCTTCCTCATCTGTACCGACCGCAAAGACCTAGACAGCCAAATCTATGACACCTTCGCCGGATGCGGCCTCGTAGATAATGACAGCGACCCTTGCCGCGCCAGCAGTAACGAGGACCTTAAAACACTTTTGGGACCCCACAAATCCCACATCTTCACACTGATTCAGAAGTTCACTAAAGACGTCGATCCAAACAAACCCTACAACACCCGTAACGACATCATCGTCATCACCGACGAAGCCCACCGCACACAATATGGCAGGCTATCGCTCAACATGCGAAACGCCCTCCCCCAAGCAAGCTACATCGGCTTTACCGGCACTCCCCTATTCACCGGCGACGAAGTCACCCGCCGTATCTTTGGTGACTACATTTCCACCTACGATTTCCAACGGGCCGTCGATGACCGCGCCACCGTCCCCCTCTACTACGACGCACGGGGCGACAAGCTAGGCATTACCACCAACGACATCAATGAGCGCATCGCCCAAAAGCTAGAGCAGCTAGAAGCCGAAGAAGCCGACATCAAACGACTAGAGCGAGAACTCAAGCGCGACTACCACATCATCACCGCCGATAAGCGCCTGGACCAGGTCGCTAAAGACTTTGTCACCCATTACTCCACCGCCTGGGAATCTGGCAAAGCCATGCTCGTATGCATTGATAAACTCACCTGCGTCAAAATGCATGGTCTCATCTTCAAATACTGGCAGGAGCGCATCCGTGAACTAGAAGCAGCCCTCGCCTTTGCCCCTGATGAACAGGCCGAAATCTATCAACGACGGCAAATCGAATGGATGAAAGCCACCATAGCCGCCGTGGTTGTCAGCGAACAACAAGGTGAAGTAGACAGCTTCCGCCAGGAGGGCTTTGATATCACTTCCCATCGTCAGCTCATCAAAAACGGCTTTGAACTAGACGATGGTAAATGCATCGATATTGAATCCGCCTTCAAAAAACAAGAACATCCCTTCCGCATTGCTATTGTCTGCGCCATGTGGCTCACCGGCTTTGATGTCCCCAGTCTGACCAACCTCTATCTAGACAAACCCCTCAAAGCTCACACCCTCATGCAGGCCATTGCCAGAGCCAACCGCGTCTTTGAAGGCAAAAACAACGGTCTCATCCTCGACTACTGCGGCATCCTCAAGAACCTGCGCCAGGCCCTGGCCACCTTTGCAGGGACCACTGACACCGGCAATGGAAGAGAGGCAGGCAGCCAACCCGTAGACCCAGCCAAACCCCAAGAAGAACTGTTGGCAGATCTAGCTGAGGCTATTGGCATGGCCCGCACTTTCTTGAGTGATCGCAATTTTGAACTAGACCGCATTATCGAGAGTACTAGCTTTGCCCGGATTGCTGCGATCTCAGCTGCCAAAGAAGCTGTCAACGAAAACGACGAAGCCCGCAAACGCTTCGAAATCATGTGTCGCGAGGCCTTAAAGCAGTTCAAAGCCTGCATCAACATAGACGGCATAAACGCCTATCGCAAGGATCGCGACGCCCTCAACATCATCTATACATCTGTCATCAATGACCGAGAGAAAGCCGACATCAGCGATGTCATCCGCCAGCTCAGGACCGTAGTTAATGAGGCCATTGATGTTCAACCTGATCAAAGCGACACCCCAGACACCCTATACGACATCAGCCATATCGACTTTGACCTACTGCGGAGAGAATTTGAGCGCAGCGCCACTAAAAACACTACTGTCCAAACTCTCAAACAGACAATCGATAAACGGTTAGGGAAAATGATGGGCGAAAACTCCACCCGCACCAATTATCAGCAACACTACGAGGAGATCATCAAAGCCTATAACAGCGAAAAAGACCGAGTCACCATTGAGGCAACCTTCGACTCCCTCATCAACTTTTACCAAGAGCTAGACGAAGAAGATAATCGTCACATACGCGAAGGACTCAGCAAAGAAGAGCTAGCCATCTACGACCTACTCAAGAAATCAGATCTCAGCAGTGCTGATATTAAACTCATTAAAGCTATTGCAGGCCAACTGCTAGAAACCCTCAAAGCCGAAAAATTGCGGATCGAAAACTGGAAGAAAAAAGAATCCACCCGCGATGCCGTTAGCCAAACTATAAAAGACTTTCTTTGGAGTGACGACACAGGGTTACCAGTTGACAGCTATACAGAGGAAGAGGTGGAAGAAACCGCTGAGGAAGTATACCGACACGTCTTTAAGGTTTATCCTAGGCTGCCATCTCCTTTCTATGCAGATGCAGCCTAGACGGCAAAATGCAGTTGCGATCTCATCTCCTCATACCTAAAACGGTGGCACCACATCTCGCAGCGAAATAAACCACAGAGCCAGCCCAAGCAACCGCACCGCTAGCAAACACTGCTCATCCACCGTCAGCAGCACCTCATACTGACGATCAGGCTGCTGACGATGGCCTACAAGGTCACCTATGCGTAGCGATTGAATTACCTGTGTGCTCTGAGATGTTGAATCCATGAGTTAGCTGGTAAACCTGGAATTAGTGTAGGGGATGATCTGAGATCTCAACTCCCAAACACCCCTGTGACCCCCATCACCAAACTTACTCAGCCAATTTCAGAAACCCCTTAAGCAACCTTCAGTTACCCATCAGATAGCGTTCAGCTGCCCCCGGCATTCTTGTAATCAATGAAGCAAGTAAACACACTTCACTGATTCCTCAAGGAGCTTTAACCATGAAACGCACACTACTTTCCGCCTTAACCGTTCTCGTTGCATCCGCTGCGATCTCACCCGTTGCATCCGCCGTCGAGCCCGCTAACTTCAATATTCAAGAAGCCCGCCTCGAAGCCCTCGACCGCCGCACAAAGAATTCCGTCCATAAGCTACGCCTGGAGCATCTCAACAATCAGACCAAGGCTATCGAAGATATCCAAGCTGCTCGTCTAGACGCACTGGATGCCCGAACTAAGGCTATCGATAATATCCAGGAAGCTCGCTTAGATGCACTGGATGCTCGCACCAAGAACAGCGTTCACAAACTACGCCTAGAACACCTGAACAATCAGACTAAAGCTATCGATAACATTCAGGAAGCTCGCTTAGATGCACTAGATGCTCGTACCAAAGCCGTTGATAATATCCAAGAGACTCGCTTAGACGCTCTGGATGCTCGTACCAAGAACAGTGTTCATAAGCTACGTCTTGAGCACCTGAACAATCAGTCCAAAGCCGTTGAGGATATCCAAGCCGCTCGTTTGGAAGCGTTGGATGCGCGTACTAAAGCTATCGACAATATCCAGGAAGCACGTCTCGATGCCCTCGATGCTCGGACTAAGTCCATCCGCTAACAGATTGCTGAGCTGTTGCGGTCCTCAGGTGAACAAGCTTGGGTGCCCAGTGCAGACTCCGTAATCTGTGAAATGCTTCATTCTCAGGGCACCCTTTTCTACTCAGACTCTCTATACAACACATACACTCCAAGCCTCTGCCGATTGGTGGGGGCTTTTTATAGGATTTAGGGTTGCTATCTCCAACCCAGCTCTTAATTATGAATTCTCTTCTGGGAGGTGTTTGACCTCTTTTACCAGTAAAGAAAACAATCAAGACATTAGGCTGTTTACAAATAATAGCCAGCTTTTATGGCTGGCCAAATCACTTTAGGTTTGACTGATTTTTCACTGCAAGAACACCATTTTCCAAAATAACTTCGAGGTTTGAGCCATCACAATTTTCCCAAACTAAGTGAGTCTTATTCTGGGCCTGTCTAGTCTCAACGCCAGGGCCGAGAGTTGCTTCAATATCAGTTCTTGACATATCTTTCCGAAGCTTCTCATAATCTGCTCGCGTAACTTGTGCTGCCTCTGCAAATGGACACGCACTTTTGCTAGAAACTTTGGAGACAAAAATGCCTGCTCCCAAAACCACACCTCCCAGAAAAACTACGACACTAAATCTGAGCCCTAAATAAAAGTGGTAACTGATATTTGGAGACGATTGATTTTCTTGTGACTGTGACCATGGACATGACATCTCCTTGAATTCATCAAGGGTACGTCTCAAGTGGTAAGGAGGTGGACTATCAATCTCAGTGAAGATGTAATTTGGTGGACGATTCTGAGAAGGCTTTTTTATACCTTCTTGCTTTTCAGGAAAGTTATCCATCTTACAAAGCCCCTTAGTAGATTTATTTAGGAACGATCTATCTCAACCTTCATGACTTTTCCGCTCTCATCTGCTAGGTAGAAAGCACCACCATCCTTAAGAGTAGTTTCGATAAGATTGTTGAGTCTCAAAGCTTGCGCTACAGCCTCGCTCAACGAAACGCCCCAAGAATTAGCACGTTCCTTATACTCATCCACAAGACCTTCAGGAACAGTAACTGTTATTTTGGTGCTCTTCGGAGATGAAGGATCATATACACGCGTTTCACTGACTTCCAAGTTGACCTGATTCTGATCAACCAAACGCAAACGTGAATAACCTTCCATTTCATTAGACGAATTCATATTATATCTCCTGAAAAATAAGCTTATTTATAAGTATATAAATCATTTTTGAATACTGAATTACTGATTAAGTAAATTAATAAGTAACTTAATACGATTTAACCCGCAGTAAATATAGAGATGACCACAGCCCCGCACCGCTGCCCGCCAGACAACCAAATAGACTCCTAGGGCACAGTGCGGCACCGAGATAACAAACCGACCAGGCGCTGCAAGCCAACTGGCCGAAAATCAACCCAGTAACTGCCGCTTCCATCACCACAGAAGCCACAGTTACCGAACCCACCACAGACCTATCGTCTCTCACTGTTCGCCAGCTCAAGGCCATGGCCAAAGACCGCCACATTCCCCGCTACAGTAGCCTACGCAAGGCTAAACTCATCACCGCCAGCAGCCTAACCACATCTGCCATGGGAACGCTCAGAGCCTTCCACCACTGCCTCATTCTCCTCCTCTGCCAGCTGCTCCGTAGACCGCGCTATTCTCCACTTCTGCATATACCGCCAGCCCCATCGCCAAAGCAGCACCAGAGCCACCTCAATTAACTTCTCTACAATTACCTCAATAACTACCGTTGGCATAGTCGTTTCCACTGCTAACTACACCCTGGTGCTTATCCGGTAGCAGTTCAGCGATATCGAAACAACCCCCACCTGACCAAAAACGCCCTACCCCGCCACCAGCGGCCCACTAAGTTTCATCTATCGCGATACCCGTATCGCTAGGGCTGTAGCGATAGCCCTATCTAGCACCCTGGTTATCTAGCGCCCTGGCGCTCTCCACCGTCAGGGTTTTTGATTTTGAGGCTGACTGGTTATGCAGCCTGCTTAGCGAGCCGGTAAAGTCATGAGTTGCAATCGCACGTCACCAGCTCATGCCCCTTCCCCAACAAACCCATCACGCATAGATAAAAATCAATAGTTTATATAGATGTCCGGCCCCCTCTAACACGTAGGGATTATGCAATGGAGGGGGGTCGGACATCTATGGTTGACGTCACTTTTATAGACATTAATCAATACATGCCGCACCGCTTGTCTGAACTGACGACCTGTCCGCTAGTGGCTGTAGTGGTGGAACTGAGCCGGTTAGCGATGAGATCGCACGTCACCAGCTCACGAAGCTAGATCACTCGGCGACTCTCGCAATGAGTATAAATACTCATTGCGTTCTATAGACTCTAGCAGCGATACAGAGCTACGAAAGCATTTATCTATAGTTTCCCCCAGCGGCGCAGCCGGTAGGGGCCTACGAGCGTATGCGAGCGGGGTGTGGTCTGGATTCTGGTGGAGCTGTCCCGGTGGAGCTGGTGGAGTCGTCAGCCAGGGCCATTAAAAACATGGGGTCAGGTTGCAATAAGACTCAAGTATTGATAACGGCAAAAAACCAAACCCCCAGCGGCGCAGCCGGTAGGGGCCTACGAGCGTATGCGAGCGGGGTATAGAGAGCAACAGTTTTCACTCAGATGCAAACTGTTGTAAAAGCCAACTTGTGACACACTAGTGCAAACTGTTGCATGCTAGAGAGATAATATTGTTGTCTCACATAACAACTTTCTATCGTCTGAAACCAATACACACCAAGGGTTTCAAGCATTGTTGTTAAGATTGTTGTTAAGATTGTTGTTAAGATTGTTGTTAAGATTGTTGTTAAAGTTGCTATAGTCTCTTACGCACACTGACAACAGTTTACACTTAGTGCAAATAGCTGTATCTC
>NZ_AWNH01000069.1 GCF_000482245.1 Leptolyngbya sp. Heron Island J
GCTGACTTTAGATCAACCGGTCAAATGATGCTTATCTGGAGTAAATACAATAGACTTGTTGCGATATAAGGATCTGACAGACCTGCAACCTTTGTCAGATAAAGGTTGCAGGCTATTTTGCGTTACAAAACCCAAATCCATTGACACGAAAGGACTTGAGCCATTTTGTCTATCTATTTCGCAACAGCTCTAATGGCTAAATCCCTTTGTAAGATTTATATCTGTACTAATGTCTGTGCTAGTTTCTGCATTAATCCCACTGAAACCTCTGGTATCAATGGGTTTTTAGCGCTTAATTTATTTCGAAAATCAAGTAAAAGTAGCCACTAAAATTTTAGATCTGACCAAAATATAGAACGCTAAAACCCTTTACAGATAGGGCTTTCATAAAAAAAGCTGGTGATCCGACTCGAACGGACGACCGGCTGATTACAAATCAGCTGCTCTACCAACTGAGCTACACCAGCGAAGCTCTAGCATTATAGCGAAGTTTGTACCTTTAAACAAACAGTGATCAAAGTTCCGTCTGATGACGCAAGACAGGGACGGTCCACGGCAAATAACCTTGCCCTGTCTTGCATATATTAATGGCAGTGCTAAGCCTTGTTGTTTTCCATGGCCCAGCGAGCAAGCTCAGTACGGTTGTGGAGGCCGGTTTTACCTAGCATATTGCTGACGTGGCTTTCGATTGTGCGCTGGCTGACTTTCAGTTCTTCCGCAATTTCGCGATTGGCCATGCCTCGGGCTACAAACTGTACCACCTTCAGTTCTGTGGGGGTGAGTTCCACATCAAAAGGTACCTGAATCGTAGGAGCGCCACTGCCAGATTTGGTCTGGTGATGAATCAGACGAGATGCCTGTTTGAGGGAAGATTCTACCTGAGCTACTAGCTCTTCTGGCTCAAATGGCTTTACCATATAGACATCTGCGCCGGTTGTTAGACCCTTAACGCGATCTTGACTTTGTCCCTTGGCGGATAAGAATAAAATGGGAATCCAGCTTTTGCCTGGGTCCTGGCGAACTTTTTCAACAAAAGCGTAGCCGTCCATTTCAGGCATCATCACATCGCAGATGATCATATCGGGGACGAGGCCACCCAACACATCAAGGGCTTCGCGACCGTTGCCTGCTGTGACGACTTGATAACCGCGAAACTCTAGGTAATCTCTTACTAATAGGATGAGGTTCGGATCATCATCTATTAGTAAAAGCTTCTTTTGATCGCCAGCTGTAGTTTCTTTCATGCCGTGTACTTGTGTTACTCGAAGTTTATGGGAATAAAATGCGAGGAAATAGGTTCAAAACGTATTAGATTATTGCCAGTTATTGTCTGGCATGGAAGTGCGTTAGGGCTTGTAGCCCAGTTATTTGCTTGTATATACCTCTGTTGATGATACTGTACGGACTATAGTCAATCAGGGTTATTTTATTAAGCCCAGTTAAATTTATAGCAAGGTTGTACATAATTAAACTTTGCTGTTTGTTGGGTAGGATGCAGCGAGTGCTCTGGTACCAACTGCTTGACCCTGAAGTTCAAATCAATTGTTCCCAATCAATCAATAGAATCACGGATTGGGTGGTACTAATTTGCAGCTGGTAGCGGTTTTTTAAGGAAGGCGTAATCTTCGACTACCTGATTGTTGAGCAGATGCTCCTGAATAATGCGTTCTATGACTTCTGGGGTGACGCTGTGGTACCAAACACCGTCAGGGTAGATGACTAAAATGGGGCCTTGTTGACAGACCTGTAGACAGTTCGCTTTGGTGCGAAAGATACAGTTAGGTCGTTGCTCAGTAGGCTTGTCTAACTGCAATTCTTTCAATCTTTTTTTGAGATAGTTCCAGCTATCAATACTGCTGGCCTTATCACAGCATTTGGGTTTGGTCTGGTCAGCGCATATAAAGATGTGACGCTCAATGGCATTGAGTGCTAAGGCGTCTACACAGTGTGATAAGGAGTTACTCATTGGGAAAAACGTATCACTTTGGGGGGGCAGAGCCCTATGGGCGTGATCACATTGTTAACGGACTTTGGTCACAAAGATAGCTATGTCGGTGTGATCAAGGGGGTGATAGCTGGTATCAGTCCTCAAAGTCGGGTGATCGATTTATGTCATGGGATTCAACCTCAGGCTATCTTAGCGGCTCGGTTTAATTTGTTGACGAGCTATCAATATTTTCCTGAAGGGACGATACATGTGGTGGTGGTTGATCCAGGAGTGGGTACACAGCGGACTGCTGTTGTGGTGCAGATGACTTTGCCGACTGGACAGCAGATGATTGTGGCTCCGGACAATGGTATCCTCACGGGTTTTCCTGTCGTGGCTGCGGTAGCGCTGACGAATGCTAACTATTGGCGTGTCCCTCAGCCGAGTCATACTTTCCATGGTCGCGATATTTTTGCATCCGTCGCTGCTCACTTGGCAAATGGGGTGTCTATGGATCAGCTGGGTAAGCGATTATTGGTGACTGACTTGGTGAGTCTGCCGATTAGTGATGCGATCGCAACCGATCGAGGTTATCGCGGCAGCATTCAATATATTGATCACTTTGGCAACTTAATAACGACTATTCCAGGGGAGATCCTGGCCAAGCAACCCTGGAATGTTCGAGTTGGTTGTGATCTGGCTCCGTCCTACATGACCTATGGCGACACGCAACCAGGGGCTTTGCTGGCGCTAATTGGCAGCCATGGCTACGTTGAAATTGCCATCAATAGCGGTAGTGCTGCCAAGATGTTAGCCGGGCAGGTGGGGGATGGCGTCGAGCTTATTTACGCTCCCCGTGGGTAGGACAAGGGGGGGCTTTAATGCTGCGGTTGAGCCAACCAACGGCTTGCTCTAATCGGGGTAGGGCTTCTTCGGGGCTATCGTTGAGCAAATAAACTAGAGCGGCGGCCACCTGTTCTTTGGCCCGTATGCGACGATCCGAATTTAGCCGATGCCAATCCATCGGGCCAATGGCTAGTTGGTTCGCCAGGGCTTGGGCTAGTGCTAATGGCTCTGCTGTTTGTAGATCGATGGGTTGCTGGTCGGATAGCGTTGTCTTGCTCATGGTTGGTTTGATCAGAATCTAGAATGGTGGGTGCTACCTGTTCTGCCGTGGGCCATAGAACCCTATAAGGGTTTATTCCTCGGAACCTCTCCTGTACTTTAAGTCTATATCTACCGACCTGTGTTATGAAATCGTCTTTGCCTCTGACTGAGCAAGACCTTCTTGATTTTGCGATCGCTCTAGAAGAAACCTCCAAAGATTTTCAAGCCCTGGGCGAACGCTATACCGAAGTGCGTGAAGCGTTTTCTCAACGCGCTGAGGTCCAGGCAAAACTGACTCAGGGGCATTTACCCAGAGCTGAGCTCACCCGTTTGCAAAAGCAGATTGAAACGCTGGAGGCAACGCTGGAGAACCAGCTAATGTCCTGGAATAACCTGAAGGAGCCGTTTTGGCAGGTGCTCCGGTTTGTCGGGTTGGGCCTAGTGCTGGGGTGGTTTTTGCGAGGATGGTTTGGTGGATAGGGACGTTGCCTGCAATGTCTGTACATCCAGAATAGGTGGCAGAGGATGATATATGTCAGCAAAGGGGGCGGCCTGCGTTACCTTAGATAGAGTCATTTTTGGGCATAGATATCGGTAATGGCCACCCAGCGTATTAAGCACATCCTGAAATCTGGCAACCCTGGTGATGTTGTCACTATCCAAGGTTGGGTTCGTACTAAGCGTGATTCTAAAAAGCTGAGCTTTTTGGATATTAATGATGGGTCGTCCATGACGGGACTGCAGGTGATTGTCGATGCGGGCCTGGATGGCTATGAAGAGTCGATGAAGCAGATTACCACAGGCGCTTCGGTCACGATCAGCGGCACCCTGGCAGAGTCGCCGGGTAAAGGGCAGCGGGTAGAGCTACAGGCGAGCACTCTTGAGGTGGTGGGTGAGTCGGATGCGGAAACCTATCCATTACAAAAGAAGCGGCATTCGTTTGAGTTTTTGCGAGGGTTGGGGCATTTGCGATCGCGCACCAACACCCTCGGCGCTGTTTTCCGGGTGCGTAATGCCTGTGCCAATGCCATCCACGAATTTTTCCAAAGCCGCGAGTTTCTCTGGATTCACACGCCTATCCTCACGGCCAGCGACTGCGAAGGGGCAGGCGAAATGTTTACCGTCACCAGCATGAACCTGGACAAACTGCCCAAGGGGGATGACGGTAAAGTCGACTATGGCCAAGACTTTTTTGGCAAGCCCACCTATTTGACGGTGAGTGGTCAGCTAGAAGCTGAGATTATGGCCATGGCCTTTAGCAATGTCTATACCTTTGGCCCCACCTTCCGGGCTGAGAACTCCAATACTTCTCGCCACCTGGCCGAGTTTTGGATGATGGAGCCCGAGATGGCCTTCTGCGATCTAGAAGGCAATATGGACCTGGCAGAAGAGTTTCTTAAGTTTGTCTTCAAGCGAGTCTTAGAAGACTGTGCCGATGATATGGAATTCTTCAACAAGCGGATTGATCAAACCGTATTGGAAACAGCCGACAATATCATCAGTAATGAGTTTGAGCGGATTACCTACACTGACGCCATCAAGCTATTAGAAAAGTGCGACAAGACGTTTGAATACCCGGTTTCCTGGGGCTTAGACATGCAGTCTGAGCATGAACGCTACCTGGCGGAAGAGTATTTCAAGAAGCCGGTAATCGTGACGGACTATCCCACCGAGATTAAGGCGTTTTATATGCGTCTGAATGATGGTGGCAAAACTGTTGCTGCGATGGATGTGTTGGCTCCGCGCATTGGTGAGATTATTGGTGGTTCCCAGCGGGAAGAGCGATTGGATGTGTTAGAAGCGCGGATTGCTGAGGCTGGATTACCTAAAGAAGATTACTGGTGGTATCTGGATTTACGCCGTTATGGGACAGTACCCCATGCGGGGTTTGGCCTAGGGTTTGAACGGCTGGTGCAGTTTATGACGGGCATGACGAATATTCGTGATGTGATTCCGTTTCCCCGGACACCAGACAACGTGGAGTTTTAGTTGCCGGAACCAGCCCGAGCCACCCGGTTGCTTTCAAATTCAGAATGTTGGCGGCATTAGGATGCCTAGAAACTGGGTAGCTGTCGGGCAGCTCATGACTTTCATGGAAAATTGTTGCCAAATAGAGCGACAAATATAAACTGTTATTGAGAGATATTTAAGCTAAGTTAAGCAATTTGGCTAAAAGTATTAGTGTGCCTGAACTTGTAGCCTTTGGGTAAAAGTTAAACGATATAACATCAATGTGAAAATGAAAACATTACCCTCACGGGTGATGTGGCTCTCTTAGGTGAAAAATACGATCTTTGTATTCACTATTTGAGGTTTTTGTCATGACTGTTGCAACTAGCACTACAACTAATGGTGCTGTAAAAGACTACGCATACTATGACAAATATTACAATCATGCTTGCGAAGTCTGTGTTCCCATTGTTCTGAAGACGCCCATCTATATCGAACCCATTGTGATTGAAAAGGAACCTAAGTGTTTAGAGAAGAAGTATTAAGCCGATTTGAGCTCAGCCTAATGCTGGCTTAATACCTTGAACTACTCTCCAGTTCCTGGCAGATTACAAATTTTTTAAGCGTTGCTGATCCGAACTATGGATTTCCTCTAAGAGGTACGGATATATGGCACTTCTAACGGATCGGTTCATGCTTTAAATCAGCAACGGCTTTTTTGAAGGTAGGTGATAAACATGACTACAACAACTGAAACTATGACACTCGATGCTGCCACTTATGACAAGTACTACAAACGTGCCTGTGAGGTGTGCGCACCGATCAAACTGCAGGTCCCCGTTTACGTCGTTCCTGTTGTAATCGAGAAGAAGCCAGAGTGCCTTAACAAAGGCTATAAATAATGTTCTCTTGTCCCCCTGCCCCCTGGCGGGGGAATGTAGCTATATCGTTAAACGGGTAAAGATTATGAGTGCCCCCTTAGATTTTGATCGCTATCCCCATGGATGCGAAATAGTTATCCCTATCGTTTTGAAAATCCCGATTTACATTGAGCCCATTGTTATAGAGAGAACAGCGATATGCCATAGGGATCCCCAATCTGAAGTAGCCAGTCTTAAAAGCCAGCTGTCAGAGACTGAACCAGTTATGTTGGCCAAGGATGTACAGACTGTTGCCAATCTTAACATGAATGTTTTGCATGATTTCTCGTTTGCCCATTCGTGGCAATTGTTTGTTCAGTCTGTTGTTGCTGTTTTGCGTTCTTTTATGCACGCGATTCAAGATCTGTTTGAGGAAGGCATGTCAGGTCGAGAGAGATTTTTGCAGCAATAGAGGATATCTCTCTATTAGAGAAGCCTGGTTTCTACGCAAAGCCGGGACTTTGGCGATCAGGAACATATAGAAACTGTAAGTTGGTTTGGATGGGCTAAAGTGTAGGAGGCGATTTCATTACCATTTTGTGTGGATAGCTTTGAGTAGAATCGCAAAGATCTAATTCAACTGATTCGGACCTTCCCCGGTGCCTGGCTGCGGGAATTTTAATAGTTCGTTTGTCAGATAGTTTGAGCGCTAGGTATGATCATCGTTGATACTGACGTTTGGCTTGCCTTAGCAAATCGAGAAGATGCCTCCCATGTGATGGTGGCAAAACTGTCGCAGCAATGGATGGGTTGGCTCCACGCATTGGGGAGATTATCGGTGACTCGCAGCGGGAAGAGCGGTTAGATGTATTGGAAGCCTGCATTGCTGAGGCTGAATTACCTAAAGAAGATTACTGGTGGTATCTGGATCTGCGTCGCTATGGGACAGTGCCCCATGCGGGGTTTGGTTTAGGGTTTGAACGGCTGGTGTAGTTTATGACGGGCATGACGAATATTCGCGATGTGATTCCGTTTCCTCACACGCCGGACAACGTCGAGTTTTAGCCGCTCTAGAACCCCGGTTTCTGATTTTTCGTATCCTGAAGCTTTTGCCAATCACAGAAACCGGGGTTCTGCGGCTAGCTTTTTGAGGCGGAAACCGGGGGCTGGGCTGGTGTTCTTAAAGACGAATCCATTTTTTGAGGACGCGCATGGGTTTGCCGCTTTTGGGGTCGATTTGGGGTTTGCTCCAGGCTCCGGCTTCGGCGAAGCCCAGGCGATGGAGGATTTGGATGATGATGCCCATGCTGGGGGTGGAGCCGATAATGGTGATCAGCACGGGTTCACGGGTGGGTTGAGAGGGTGGAGTGCTGGTGGCTGGCGGGAGTTCGGTTTCGGTGTTGGGGATGAATTCTTGCATGGGGATTAGAATTTTTGACACAAAAATCTGAGCGATGCGTAGCGCAAGTGCATCGCGGGATGAGAAACTGAATTTGCAAATTTCTAGACAGCGCCAACAATAACGCCTTTCCAGGGCGCTTTGCTGTACAAACTGTCTGGTGAACTCAATTTTAAATATAGGTCGTTCGTGAAAATTATACAAGCGACTTATATAATTTTCTTTGATCGAATGACTGAATCTTCGCCTTCTCAAGAATCTGCCTTAAAGCGTCGGCGTGAAGAGCTGAGACTGACGCAGCGGGATGTAGCGGTTGGAGTGGATGTGTCAGTGCAGACGGTCAGTAATTGGGAAACGGGGCGGTATAAGGAGGCGAAGTTGACGTTGCCGCAGGTGAAGGCGTTATGTCGGGTGTTGCAATGGTCGATTGAGGAGTTGCCGGATGAGTTGGGGCCGGTGGAGTGAGTCGGGCTATCTCCTTTGGAGACGCTGCGCGAACGACTTCGCTCACCCCTCGGGTATTGACTCTGTGTAAGGGCTTGTTTTTCCTTTGTCTTATGCGTTATGTGCTTTGGCTAGGTGAGCGGAGCCGAACCTAGCTTTCGAGACGTTTTTCGATGGCGCTGATTAGCTCTGTGAATCCTGATTCAGTATGGATCTCAGGCGTAAGCGTATTCATGTCTCTGAGGGTTTCCTTGAGTTCGGCGATGGTGGCGCGGATGCGGATATAGAGGTCTCTGGATTTACGGAAACCTTGCATGTTGGCACCACTAATGAACGTATTACATTGCAAACCTTACTTCATACAATTGAAGTGTGTGAAGCTTGTGCATATTCCCCAAAGAAAAATTCCTGAGAACTTATGCAAAGTAATATACTTCCACCCAGACAGAGATTTTTGGCATTTATGGGACTATGCTTTTTGATCAGCATTACCTCTCTGTTTGGGGCACTTCGATGGGGGCTAATAGGAGGATTGTTGTCTCCATTACCTCTTTTAGCATTAGCCTTTACCTTGCGATGGGTATTTTTCCCTCGCTTTTCAGGACGCACACGGGTACAGTTGACCAGTTTGGCAGCACTGTGTCTACCTGCAACACTCTACGTACCATCTAATCCAATTACTTTATTTCTTATTGAGTGGTTTTCGCAGACTTTTCAGCTGGAGACCAATCTAGAAGTTGTGTGGGTGGTAGTTGGAACTCAAGTTTGCATTACTTCAGGCGTAATTCTTTTGAATCAGATTTGGTCACAGGTAGACGTAAGCCAGCCTCAGGAAAATCCTGAGAATAATGGAGCTTTGCAGGCATCTAATCAAGACTATGAGAACAGTCTTGACCGATATTGTACCCCTCTAATTCGTTTTCTAGATAGATACGATGATGACGTTAACTGGAGTGATCGCGACTTAACACCATTAGAGGCAGAAGTAGAAACTGAGCAGAGTGGCCGTTTTGGCTCAAGAATGGTGCCAGATTTAGTCTCAGCTATTCGGCAAGATAGACGTTCCGAAGTCTTTGTTGTTTTAGGTGATCCAGGGTCTGGTAAAAGTGTTTCTCTTCGTCGGTTAGTTCGTGTTTTATGTGATCAAGCATCGAGAACGGGTGTAGTGCCCGTATATATCAATTTGCGTGAATGGGCATTTGAATTTGGTGAAGTTACTTCAGAGTCGTTAGTTGAGTTTGTCAAAGAGAAGGCATATTCCCAGACTGGAAGAGATGGTAGGGCATTTATTGATACCTGGTATGAGCCTTTTAGAAAAAGCGGTCGGCTATTCTTTATAGTTGACTCTTTTGATGAGTTGCCGTCAATTTTAGATTGCGATGATAAAAGTGACTTACATCGAAAAATATCAGCTGCGTTTGATCAGTTCTTTACTCAAGAAATATACTCTTGCCGTGCTGTTATTGCTTCAAGGCATTTTCGCGCTCCTGCAGGGGTCAAAGGTACTCGGCTTGTTATTCAACCCTTCAAAGAGACTCAGATTCGTAAGGCAATGAAGCAGTGGCTTGTAGGGAAGGGAATAGATACAAACAAATATGTCAAAGATTTATTTAGACAACGGCCTCAGCTCGTACCACTTTTGCGAAACCCTTTTACGGCTGAGTTAATCGCCGAATATGCTAGATCGGGTCATGGGAACAATTTACCAGACAACATGTTTATTGTGTTCGACCACTACATCACAACGCGATTAGAAGGCGATCGCTCTACGCTTCGTCGCTATGGTACGTCTCCAGAACAAGTGCGTAGTGCAGCAAATGTCATTGCCAAAAAGATGTATGAGGATAATAATGCTGGACTAGAAGTTGATGTTATTTGCATTGATGGCTATCTAAATTGTCCAGAATCATCAGCCATTATCGAGGCACTAAAATATAGTCGTATTGCTCGTGTGGGCGGATATAATCAGCAACGATTTTCTTTTGTACATAGGCGATTTGCCGAGTTCTTTGTTGCAAGTGCTATCCAAGAAGGAGACTTGACTGCGAATTTAGAGTCAATCCCAACAGATTCTAGATGGCGAGATTGCTTAGTGATGTATTGTGGAGTTGCCTCGTTATTTGAATGTCAAAGAGTTATAGATTTTTGCTGGGAGCAGATTAGTCGATATCGTCAGGACTTTGTTAGTGGGGATATAGGAAAGAGTCGTCCTGCCATTCACTGTCTCAGATTTCTCAATGATGCATACCGTGGAGATATTCAAGCACTGCAAAATATTCAAGATAGATTAGAGGATTTTATACTTAAAATCTTCGAAGAGCCTAATGTTTGTAAAGACCCACTGGGAAAAAGAATTCATAAAGATCTACTGGTGACTAAGATTGGTGTGGAGTCCATTCAGTTAATGATTGGAGAAAAACAGCAATCGGCTATATCAGAAGCATTCTTAGCCGATAGTAAGTGGATATCTGAAACAGCTTTAGGTTCTTGTCGGCATATTGCAAAATTGCCTCAACCTGTTCTTACTCAAATAAGAGGTTATATTCGCGCTATTCCATTCTTAGAAAAAATCAAAAAAATTAATGAGCTTGATTTTTTGTTTAGTACTGTTGATAGCTTTGAATCACAAAGATATTCATTATGGACAGATGTCATCTATTCAGGTTTTCTAAATTTATATATACTAGGCATTCTGATATACAATTTGATTACAGTCCCTCTTTATTTAGTATATCTTTTCGGTTGGACATTAATCCTTTTTAGCACGAGTTATATTTTTTTCGGTGGTATAGATGAAATTTTTTGGGATAAAGAAGTCATAAATACTTCGCCAACAGAAAAAATCGAGATAATTCTATCAAGAGTAGGGTTTCGTTTATTAGTTGTAATTCCTCTTTTATTACCATTGTTAGCTAGAAATATAGATTTATGGCATGGTATTCCGTTATTTTTATTGATATTTGCAGGCTTTTTCCTATGTTTTGGTTGGGAAGAATTAATAGACTTTGGCAAAGATACTCTTGGGTTTATTTCCTTTAAGTGGCTATTCAACATGCCTAAAAAAATAACCCGAAAAAAACCGCAGGAAAAATATTACTTTCACATCTTTAGTATGAAAGTAGGAGTTGGTGAAGCTTGTGCTTTTTGGTTTTTAGGTATGATGACGTTTTTTTACTTTATGAAACTGATTAATCAACTGATTCCAGAAGGGATTCTGCAATGGATAGAAAGTGCTTTGGAAATCTTAACGGAATGGATAATGGTAGCCGGGTTAGTTACCTTTTGCTTATTTTTGTTGGTTCGTAAGCTAAGGAGGTTTTGGAATTTATTCTTGGACTATAGAGTAATAAATCAACAAGGCTGGCCAAGTATGATTTCGTGTGATTCACTATATCAATTCTGCTTGTCTTTTCGCACTCAGCAAGCTGCAAAGTATTATTTGAATACTATTCGTAAGCTCAGAATTCCTTTGACTGGTGAAGTTATCGAGCCACCCTTGGAACTAACTTTAGATATGGGTCTTGATGAAGAACTAGGAAAGCTGAGAGAGCAATGGTATGGCTTATCGGCCTAAGGCTTTAAGTTCTGTCTGCTAGATGAAGATAGTTTCCGGTCATGCATTGATGCCTTCTGTTTCAATGACCTCTAGTAAGCTAGGACGACAGGATTTAACATCGACAACATCCACACTAAACGCCTCATCAAACTCAGCAGCAGCAGTAGCCGCTAAAAAATACTGATTAGCAGGCATTCCCCAAACCGCTAGATCAATATCTGAGGTCATCGAAAAGTACTCTAGCTTGATAGCCGAACCAAAAACCTGAACCTTCTCAGCCTTATACTCCTCTCGCAGTAACTTTGCCAATTTAGGAATCAACTCCCAAGCCTGCTCCCATCGTGCCTTAATTTCTGGCGTGATAGATCGCTGAGGCAGTGAAAACTGCTTCCACTCTTCTGGGCTCAGTTCTAAGGCTGTCTTTGCCATTAATCTCAATAACAGAGGTCTTAGAAACCATAATAGTCGATGCTTCAAAGGTGGTTGCCAGCGACTCCTGAGCGGAGTCGAAGGGGAGCACTGGGTGGGATGTGGCTTCGACTTCGCTCAGCCAGCGAGAAGTGCAAGCTTATGTCTACTGTTTGTTTGAGCCCGGAAAAGAATGATGGCCCAAGATTACGTCTGCATTGCTCCCGTCAGACTTTGCCTGTTCGAACTACCGTTCGGACAAGGTTTAATGCCTGATATGTGGACCGTAGCCTGGTCTCAGGATAGTATGCCGGTAGGAGAATTAATTTTTCAGTCGACCTAATAAATGTCAGGCATTGTAGGACGGATAGGGGGTATGAATCGAGCACAGAAAATATTACGGCACATAGACAAAGATGGCTACGGTGTTGAAATTGGCCCTAGTCACAATCCTATTGCTTCAAAAAAGAATAGATATAAAGTACATATTATTGACCATATGAGCCGTGAACAGCTCATCAAAAAGTACAAAAATCATGGAGTAAATCTCGATAAAATAGAGGAAGTTGATTTTGTCTGGAAGGGTGAGAGCTATACAGAACTTACTGGCAAAGCTAAATATTATGACTGGGTGATTGCTTCCCATGTGATTGAGCATGTACCAGATTTAATTAGTTTTCTCAATGATTGCGATGCCATTTTAAAAGATGACGGAGTTTTGTCTCTAGCCATACCAGATAAAAGATATTGTTTTGACCACTACAGACCCATTAGTAGCATCTCAAAAGTTATAGATAGCCACTTGCAAAAGCGTACTAATCACACTCCAGGAACGGTAGCTGATTATTATTTAAATGTTGTTCATAGGTCAGGGAAAATAGCGTGGGATGTACACGCAGAGGGCAAATATGGCTTTATGCATGCTTCAGAAAATATTCTTCAGAAAATGAACTCAGTTATCCATGAAAATGCTTATTTTGATCTTCATGCTTGGTGCTTTGTTCCCCATTCTTTTAGATTAATCATTTACGATCTTTTTTGCCTTGGTTTTATTCCTTTTAAGGAGGTTGATTTTTTTCGAACTGATGGATGTGAATTTTATATAACCCTGGGCAAGAAAGGGCAATTTCCTAGCAAGTCGCGATTGGAAATGCTAGAGACTATAGAATCTGAGCTTAAAAATAGTAAAAGTATAAAGCAGCAACTTTCTACACCGATTTTTAGAGGTTTAGATGTTGCCAGAAAACTGAAAAGAGCTGCCATATCCTATCTCAGGGATTAGTTTGGATGTAGTTGCATAGAGTTACTGCAGAACAGATAAGTTGATAGCCGAAAGTAAACACCTCTAATAGCGCTGGTTTCGACGCCGCTCAACCAGCTAACTTTCAGGAAATGAGGGTTGCTTGGATGCGATTAGTCTTGGATTTTGACCCTTAGACGGGGGAATGCTGCCTCGCCGAACGTAAGATCTGTACCCAATGTGCGTTTAAGCACGGAAAAGGGTGATGGCCTAAAGGTATGTCTGCATTACTCCCATCAGACTTGTCTCCGTCCGATTCATGACGCCTACACTTATCCTCAGAAACTGTACCCTTGCCAATGGCCCAGCTGACATCGCCATTGAAAACTCAACCATTATCGCCATTGAACCCCATCTGGCCATAACCGCCCCCACGGAAATCGACTGCGCAGGCAATCTGGTCAGCCCGCCCTTTGTCGAATCCCACATTCACCTAGACTCAGCCCTCACCGCTGGACAACCCCGCCACAACCAAAGCGGTACCCTGTTTGAAGGTATCGAAATCTGGCGCGATCGCAAACAAACCCTCACCCTTGACGACGTCAAACACCGTGCTACTGAGGCCCTCAAACTAATGGCCAGCCAGGGCACCCTCTTCGTCCGCACCCACGCCGACGTTAGTGAAGCCAGCCTTACCGCCTTGCAAGGCCTGCTCGAAGTCCGCGACGCCGTTAAAGACTGGATTACTGTCCAAGTTGTCGCCTTCCCCCAGGACGGCATTTATGGCGGCCCCAAAAACAACGACTTGATCGAAGAAGCCATCAAACAAGGAGCTGATGCCGTCGGCGGCATTCCCCACTACGAACTCACCCGCGAAGACGGGGTCAGGTCCGTCCATCGCATCTTTGAACTAGCTGAGAAATACAACCGCCTGATCGATATCCACTGTGACGAGATTGACGACGACCAATCCCGCTTTCTCGAAATTGTCTCTGCCTGCGCGTTGCGAACGAGCCTAAAAGAACAAGTCACCGCCAGCCACACCACTGCCTTTGGTTCCTACAACGATGCCTATGCCTTCAAACTCATGGGCTTCCTCAAACGTTCTGAGATTAACTTTATTGCCAACCCGCTGATTAACATTACTCTCCAGGGCCGCACCGATACCTACCCTAAACGCCGTGGTCTCACCCGCGTTAAAGAACTGTGGCAAGCTGGTCTGAATGTCAGTCTGGGCAACGACTGTATCCAAGATCCCTGGTACGGTCTTGGCACTGGCAATATGCTTGATGTTGTTGCTATGGCTGTTCATGTTTGCCAAATGACTGGCCTCAAAGAACTTGACGCTTGCTACGACATGGCAACAGGTTACGGTGCTCGCACGCTCAACCTGCAAGACTCCTACGGTATAGAGGTGGGCAAACCTGCCAACCTGATTGTGTTGGACTGCACTAGCCAGTACGAAGCTATCCGCCGTCGTCCCATTGTCAGCTACGTGATTTCTCGTGGGCAAGTGCTGATAGAGACAACCACGCCTGAGATTAAGTGGCAGCGAGGGGTAGGGTGACCGTAGGAACGTTCCATGGAACGCCCCTGCGTGCCTAGCGTTTATGATTGAAGTACCTCATTCTCTGGAGACGGGTCGATGACAGCCGCCAATAAAGTTAGTTGGACGGTAGATGATTTAGAGGGGTTGCCTGAAACTAGCGATCGCTTTGAAATTATTGATGGAGATCTGCATGTGACAAGGGCACCCCATTGGAAACATCAAAGTGTTGCAGGCAGAATTCATGCTCAACTATTGAATTGGTCTATCCAGTCAGGACTGGGGGAACCTGTAATGACTCCAGGGATCATTTTTTCACCCAGTGATGCCGTTATTCCAGATGTTGTCTGGGCTAGTAATGATTGCATAGAAGCTCTACTGGACGATGCAGGCCATTTAACAGGAGCACCGGAACTGGTGATTGAGGTCCTGTCTAAATCGCAAAAAGATAAGGAGCGAGATAGAAAGTCAAAGCTCAAGCTTTATTCGGTCGAAGGGGTCCAAGAATATTGGATCTTTGATCGCGAACAGCAAATAATCGAGGTCTTCCGTCGCGAAGATGGCATCTTGGTTAAAGCTCTGACTCTCTACGCTCAAGACGCGCTAACCAGCCCTTTATTGCCTGATTTTAGCTGCGGAGTTGCCGCTTTATTTGCCTAGTGCGATCGCAACCGTCGGACTACGCTGCTAGCTCACCCTGAAAGCCTCACTAGAACTTGCCCAAGGCAATGTCTTTACAGCTTGCACCCATTGGCCGTTGGTGCTAATCCCTATCCCTCACCATTGCCATCCCTATGGATAGACGTCCCAGGTAACGTCTTACCGCCATTTGCCATCTCCATCACCGCATGATTAAACTCTATGACTTACCATAAAGAAATGTTTATCCCATACTAGTACTGATTTATCAGTCTGGTTATGATTTAGCTGCCCGAGCTGTAACCTCATTTGCCCCCATGCCCCAGTCAAAGACTTCTAAATCGGCCACACGCAAGTCAAGCGGTAATGGTAAGGCCGCCAGTAACGGCAAGGTCAATGGCAAGGCGACTAAGCTGACGAACTTATCCGATGATCTCATCCGCATTCGGGGTGCCCGTCAGCACAACCTCAAGAATATCGATCTGGACCTGCCCCGCAATCGGATGATTGTGTTTACTGGGGTTTCGGGTTCCGGCAAGTCCTCTCTAGCGTTTGATACGATTTTTGCTGAGGGCCAGCGTCGCTATGTAGAATCCCTGAGTGCTTATGCCCGGCAGTTTTTGGGACAGGTGGATAAGCCGGATGTGGATTCGATTGAGGGACTGAGTCCGGCGATCTCCATTGATCAGAAGTCCACCTCCCACAACCCGCGTTCTACGGTGGGGACGGTAACGGAAATCTATGACTACCTGCGATTGCTCTATGGTCGGGCGGGGCAGCCCCACTGTCCCCATTGCGATCGCTCCATTGCGCCCCAGGCCATTGACCAAATGCTGGACCAGGTGATGGCCCTACCTGACCGCACCCGGTTTCAGATTTTGGCTCCGGTGGTGCGGGGTAAAAAGGGAACCCATGCCAAACTGTTGTCTGGATTAGCAGCAGAAGGATTTGTGCGAGTCCGGATCGATGGTGAAATTCGCGACCTGAGCGACAACATTGAGCTATCTAAAAATAAGACCCACGATATTGAAGTGGTGGTGGATCGCCTGGTCAAGAAAGACGATATTCAAGAGCGGCTGGCGGATTCGTTAGCTACCTGTCTCAAGCGGGCTGAGGGGATTGCAGTTATCGACATCTTGCCTAGTGGCAAGGCAAAAGAACAAGCCGCTGATCACAAAAAGGCGGATGTGGTGCCGATCAATGCAAAAAGTGGTGGTAAGGGTAAGGCCGATCTGCCGATGGTGGCAGAGCCAGAGGGAGACTATGGGACTGAACTGCCATCGGAGTTGGTCTTTTCTGAGAATTTTGCTTGCCCCGAACATGGAGCGGTGATGGATGAGCTGTCGCCGCGTTTATTTTCGTTTAATTCGCCCTATGGAGCCTGCCCTGACTGTCATGGTTTAGGCAGCCATCGACGGTTTACGGCAGACTTGGTGGTGCCTGACCCGAGTTTGCCAGTGTATGCTGCGATCGCACCCTGGTCTGACAAAGACAATACCTACTATTTCTCTCTTCTCTATAGCGTTGGCCAGGCCTACGGGTTTGAAATTCAATCCACCTGGTCCAGCCTTACTGACGAACAGCGCGACATTATTCTCCATGGGTCTCCTGACAAAATCTACATCGAAACCGACTCTCGCTATCGTGATAAAAAGGGCTACCACCGCAAGTATGACGGTGTTCTCCCCATCCTTGACCGCCAGTATCGCGAGAGCACCTCTGACCTTTACAAACAAAAGCTCGAAAAATATCTGATCGATCAGGTGTGTGAAACCTGTAACGGGGCGCGTCTACGGCCAGAATCTCTGGCGGTCAAAATGGGATCCTACAATATTCTGGACTTTACCAGTGTTTCTATCCGCGACTGTCTGTACAACATTGAAGATTTAATGGGTGAGCACGGAGGAGAACCCCTTCTGAGTAAAAAACAGCTGGCTATTGGTGAGCTAGTGCTCAAGGAGATTAAAGCCCGTCTGACGTTTTTACTGGATGTCGGTTTAGACTATCTCACTCTGGATCGGACTGCCATGACACTGTCTGGTGGAGAAGCTCAGCGTATCCGACTGGCTACCCAGATTGGTGCTGGCTTGACGGGTGTGCTCTACGTTCTCGACGAACCCAGTATCGGTTTACATCAGCGTGATAACGAGCGCCTGCTAAAGACGTTGAGTCGTTTGCGGAGCTTAGGCAACACTCTCATTGTGGTAGAGCATGACGAAGATACCATTCGAGCCTCTGATTATATTGTGGATATTGGCCCCAAGGCTGGTGTACATGGCGGTGATATTGTCGTTCAAGGCGATCTAAAGGCTCTATTAAAGAGTAAAGAATCCATGACCGGGGCCTATCTTTCCGGTCGAGAGAGTATCAATACACCAGCTGAACGGCGACCTGGTAATAATCGCAAGCTACAAATTCGAAATGCCCATCGCAACAACCTGGAGCATATTGACGTTGATATTCCCTTGGGTAAGTTTGTCTGTATTACTGGGGTATCTGGCTCCGGTAAGTCGACGCTAGTTAATGAGCTACTTTATCCGGCACTTCAGCATAACTTTGGTAGTAAAGTGCCGGAACCGAATCAAATGGAGCCGATTAAAGGTCTTAAAGCTTTAGATAAGGCAATTGTGATTGACCAGTCGCCCATTGGTCGGACACCCCGCTCAAATCCGGCGACCTATACAGGTGTGTTCGACGTTATCCGTGATTTGTTTGCAGAAACAATTGAGGCTAAAGCCCGAGGCTATAAGCGTGGGCAATTCTCTTTTAATGTGAAGGGCGGTCGCTGTGAAGCCTGTGGTGGTCAGGGTGTGAACGTGATTGCTATGAACTTTTTGCCCGATGTGTATGTACAATGCGAAGTGTGCAAAGGAGCACGCTACAATCGTGAGACTTTGCAGGTGAAGTACAAAGGAAAGACAATCTCCGATGTACTGAATATGACGGCTGAAGAAGCCCTAAAATTCTTTGAAAATATCCACAAGGCGGCCACGAGATTGCAAACCATGGTGGATGTTGGTCTGGGCTATATTCGTTTAGGACAAACAGCCCCGACGCTCTCCGGAGGTGAAGCCCAGCGGATGAAGTTAGCATCTGAGCTGGCTCGTCGTTCCACAGGCAAGACCATGTATTTGATTGATGAACCGACTACTGGTCTGTCTTTCTACGATGTCCACAAACTGCTAGATGTGGTGCAGCGTTTGGTGGACAAAGGCAATTCTGTTGTGATGATTGAACACAATCTGGATGTGATCCGCTGCTGTGATTGGATTATTGACCTGGGTCCTGAAGGGGGCGATCGCGGGGGGCAAATTATCGCTGAGGGCACGCCTGAGGAAGTGGCCCAGGTGGAAAATTCTTACACAGGACATTATTTGAAACATGTGTTAGAACAACATCCACCCAAAGGATAATGGCCTCGGCCCATGAAACGTAGGTTGGGTTGAACTCAGCCTATATCTCCCTAATCTAACGAGAACCTTGATTAACCCAACATTGCCAATCGCCAACGCTCAAAATTAAGCCGTATTGCTGGGGGTTGGAATTGTTGGGTTTGCGAGGGTTTAGGTTAAACCCATAGGGGTTGGTGTGGTTTCAACCCAACCTACATATTTGTCGAGAACCTTGATTACCCCAACATTGCCAACCACGAACGCTGGGGGGTAAATTTTTTGGATTTGTGAGGGGTTTGGTTAAACCCATAAGGATAGCAACCTGATGCTTGATGCTAGGCGGCTGACTCGCTAGAGGTTTCGCTATCGGTAGGAATCTGACCTTCTAGTTCATTAATGGCAGCATTGATGGCCGCTAGATGAACCTGCATGCGATCGCGAGTCGTCTTGAGCCACTGCAGCCTCATTTTTTGACAGTCGGCATAGAACTTAGCGAAATCATCAGCCGTACATTTACTAGAGCTAGAGGACTTACAAAATGGAAAAAACATGATGGCGGGGTCAATGCAAAGGGGTACACCTATAGGCTAACAACTTTCGTAAAAAGATGCGGGTTGTGTGGTGTAGTTTCTGTACTCATTGGTATTATCGATCAACAGTCTGCTGTTGTTGTATAGCCGCTAACTACTCAAAACCTTACAGAGTGTATAAAGCAACGGTGTTAACAACAATGCAGGTAAAAACGACGCGACTCGAACTGTTGTTACTTTCAACAAGTTTAAGCCCAGGCCCAGAATAATCACTCCGCCCACACCGGTCACAAGCAAAATGCTAGGGGAAGAGGCCGGGTCGCCAATACCACTGGCTAACAACCCTGCTAATAATGACATGCCTCCCTGGTAAATCACCACTGGCAATACGGAAAAGCCGACACCAATGCCATAGCTGCCAGTCAGGGCAATCGAAACTAAGCCGTCCATTGTGCCTTTGATTACCAAGATGGTGCCATCACCGCTGAGGCCGTTGTTAAGACTGCCTAAAATTGTCATGGGGCCAATACAAAATAACAAACTAGCGGCAACAAATCCTTCGGTAAACTGACCGCTACCGCCAAACCTTGCTTTTAGTCCATCGCCAATAGCGATCAGCCGCTGTTCTATCTGCCACCATTCGCCGAGCAGACCGCCAGTGACTAACGCGACTAGACCGACGATGACGCCTGCGATCGCACCTGCATTGACCTCAGTTAACGGCTGCGCCATCTGCACGCCGATAAAGATGGTGATCAATCCCACTGCCTGGGTAATCACCTCCTGCATGGTCCGAGGTAAGCGGCCCCGTACCATCAGTCCACTAGCTGTCCCCAACAGCACCAGTACCACATTAATCCAGGTACCACTTGTCTTTGCCCACAGGCTTAGCATGACGTTTTTATCATCAACAATTGCAGCAGGAATATTATCCCTGGGGACACCCTACAACCTGCTGCCGGTCTTTTCTAGCCAGTTATTGCGCTTTAGAGTTTCCAGCCCCACAATGAATGATGATAATACTGCCTTTCTTTAGCATTCTATGGTTTTCGTTAGTCTGATTAAAGCCACGAGCTACGATGTCGAAGTGCTCGAACAGCAGCTTCGCAATCTACTGGCTCCCCTAGGCGGTATGGCAGCCTACGTTAAGCCAGGACAGCGAGTACTGCTCAAGCCTAATTTACTTACAGGTGCGCGTCCGACCAAAGAATGCACTACCCGATCCGAATTGATTTACTGCGTTGCCAAACTGGTTCAAGAAGTTGGTGGTAAACCATTTTTAGGAGATAGCCCAGCTTTTGGCAGTGCCCAGGGTGTTGCTAAAGCCAATGGTCTGCTGCAATGGGCACAGAAACTTAATTTACCGATCGTAGAACTCCATGGCAAACGCTATCAGCTAGACCAGCAAACTAGCAATTTTGATCACCTGTTGCTGTCTAAAGAGGCCATGGAAGCCGATGTCGTGATCAACCTGCCCAAGGTCAAATCCCATGTACAGCTAACGCTCACGTTGGGGGTTAAAAATCTCTTTGGTTGTGTGCCAGGCAAAATGAAGGCCTGGTGGCATATGGAAGCGGGCAAAGACTGCCAGCGATTTGCGCAAATGCTGGTAGAAACTGCTCAGGCTATTGACCCAGATCTAACCATTATGGATGGCATCATTGGCCATGAGGGGAATGGCCCCAGTGGTGGTGAACCTAAACAGCTGGGTGTGTTAGGAGCATCGCAGAATGTCTATGCCCTAGACCGCGCTATGGTAGACGTGCTGCAGGTAGAACCATCACAGGTCCCGACAGTAGCAGCATCGCAACGTCTTGGGTTGTGTCCCAATGATATTGAGTTTGTTCTACAGTCTCCTGCTGAACTTTGCATCGACAATTGGCAACTCCCTGAAACACTAATGCCCATTGATTTTGGGATGCCTCGGGTGATGAAATCCACCTTTAAGCACCTCTATATACGATTTATCAAAGAACCGATGGCTGCTTACGCCCAGCGCTAAAGTTGCCCAGTCGCTTTATACAGCAAGCGGGGGATGCAATCATTGCATCCCCCGCTCATTAGGATTGATTCAGTGAGTTAGAAACCAGTAGTGGTCTTTCGCATATCCTTAGCCATTGTCTTAAAGGTCGACATACTGGGACCTGGACGACGGCGACTTGCTTTAGCCACTGGAGTCGTGTAGTCAAAAGTAGGTTCTGGTTCTGGTTCTGGTTCTGGCGGTCGATTAGCCGCAGCTGCTAATGCTGTACGAATCAATTCAGTAGGATCTGAAATGGATGCAGCGGGCGCAGGCGCTGCGCTAGGCTGCTTACTTTCCACAGCTGGCTGTTGAGCCTCAGATTGCACAGCCGCTGGCTGTTGTGGCGCTGACTCTGGAGCGGCAGGAGCAGCGGGTGCTGGTGTGGCAGATGGTTCAGGAATTGCCGCGATTTCGTCTTCGGACAGTTCTAAATAGTATCCAGACTTTTTACCTAAAAGTTTGCCTAGCACTCTAACTATGCTCCTAATCAAACAGCAACATCGTTGCTAATCATGAACTAGCAACGTTCAGTAATAACTACACCGAAACTCATCGGTAATTGCAACCTTGCAGCACCGCAGGTAGAACCATTATCAAAGCTGATGCTTGTGGGACGCAAGGAAGCGTTAAACCTGTTTACAATAATTAACATAGTCGCTAATTTTAAGCAATATCTGTTGTTCAAATACCCAGGTTCACCCCATTAAAAATGGCTTTCTGGAACTACTCCAGAAAGCCATTTTTGAACTTAATTAGGATTAGATAATTGGCCTAATCAGCACCTTGGGTGAGCAGCTCTCGCTTTTCCTTCGATGCAATCACGACCTTGCCTTTCTCATCCACATCAACGATAGCGGTATCACCATCCTTCAAGCGACTAGATAGGATTTCCTCAGCTAAGGTGTCCTCTAGTAGACGCATAATGGCACGACGCAACGGTCGAGCACCGTAGCTGGGATTGTACCCTTCTTCCACCAGACGCTCTTTGAATTTATCGGTTACCTCCAGGCTAATTCCCTGTTCGGTTAACCGTCCAAAGACTTCCTTGAGCAGGATGTCGGAAATTTCCTTGACCTCAGGCTTGGTGAGCTGACGGAAGACAATAATCTCATCCAGGCGGTTCAAGAACTCAGGACGGAAGTACTGCTTGAGCTCTTCGTTCACCAATGAGCGAATGCGGTTGTATTGGGACTCGGCTGCGTCTTCCTCAAGTTCGAAGCCAAGACCGCCGCCACCTTTCTCAATCACCTTCGAACCGATGTTGGAAGTCAAAATCAGCAAGGTGTTCTTAAAGTCAACTGTCCGCCCTTTGGCATCGGTCAAACGGCCATCTTCTAAAATCTGCAACAGCATGTTGAAGACGTCGGGATGGGCCTTTTCGATCTCGTCAAAGAGGACAACAGTGTAAGGACGACGACGTACTGCTTCAGTTAGCTGACCACCTTCGCTATAGCCAACATAGCCCGGAGGTGAACCAATCAGTTTAGAAACTGTATGGCGCTCCATAAATTCGGACATGTCAAGGCGAATCATGGCTTCTTCAGAACCGAAGAAGTAAGCGGCTAATGCCTTGGTTAGCTCAGTCTTACCGACACCAGTAGGACCGGAGAATACAAAACTGGCAATGGGTCGGTTGGGGTTCTTGAGACCCACACGGGCTCGACGAATTGCTCGAGAAATAGCCTTGACTGCCTCGTCTTGACCGATGACCCGCTGGTGCAGCGTATCTTCCATATTGAGGAGCTTCTCAGACTCAGTCTCAGTGAGCTTGTTCACTGGTACGCCGGTCCAAGATGCCACGATATGGGCAATGTCTTCTTCGGTAACGACGGGAGATTCAGAGCTGCTGGCGTCATCCGTGCGCTTGCTTTGGGCAATGGCGCGGATTTCTGCTTTGATTTCCATCTCGCGATCGCGCAGTTCCCCAGCCTTATCAAAGTCCTGGGACCGTACGGCATTGTCCTTATCCTTAAGCACGCCACGCAGCTCACGATCCAATTCCTTCGCAGCCGGTGGCAGCTGGGAGTTGATCAACCGGACCCGAGAGCCAGCTTCGTCAATCAGGTCAATGGCTTTATCGGGAAGGAAACGGTCAGAAATATAACGGTCGGCTAGCTTAGCAGCAGCTTCCAAGGATTCGTCTAGAATCTTGAGCTTGTGGTGCTGCTCGTAGCGGTCCCGCAAACCGTGCAAAATTTCGATGGTTTCTTCAACGCTGGGCTCACCTACCATAACGGGCTGGAAACGACGCTCTAGGGCCGCATCCCGCTCGATATGCTTACGATACTCATCTAGGGTGGTTGCACCAATACACTGCAGTTCACCCCGAGCCAAGGCAGGCTTGAGGATATTAGCTGCGTCAATGGCCCCTTCCGCTGCACCCGCACCGATCAGCGTATGGACCTCGTCAATTACTAGAATGACATTCGCTGCAGAGCGAATCTCATCCATAATCTTTTTCAGACGCTCTTCAAATTCACCACGATACTTGGTACCAGCTACCAGGAGTCCGATATCTAGGGTGACGACCCGCTTCTCTTCGAGGATATCGGGCACGTCGCCATTGGCAATGCGCTGGGCTAGTCCTTCTGCGATCGCTGTTTTACCAACGCCGGGTTCACCAATCAAAACAGGATTGTTCTTGGTACGACGACCCAGAATTTGGATAACGCGCTCAATTTCTTTCTGACGGCCAACTACGGGGTCCAACTTACCCTCTGAGGCCATCTGGGTCAGATTGGACCCAAATTCGTCCAAAGTGGGGGTTTTGGTACGGCCTTGGCTACCGCCAGTGGAGACTTCAGCGGTTTCACCCAACATTCTAATTACCTGGGTGCGTACCTTGGATAGATCAACACCAAGATTTTCTAGTACTCGAGCTGCTACCCCTTCGCCTTCGCGAATTAGGCCAAGTAGCAAATGCTCAGTACCAATATAGTTGTGACCCAGCTGACGGGCCTCTTCCAGGGACAGCTCTAGCACCCGCTTAGCACGCGGTGTGAAGGGAATTTCTACGGCGACAAACCCGGAACCGCGACCGATAATCTTTTCGACCTCGATCCGAGCATCTTTGAGATTTACCCCCATGGACTTTAGAACTTTGGCGGCTACGCCGGTTCCTTCCCCGATGAGACCGAGAAGGATTTGCTCAGTACCCACAAAGTTGTGGCCCAATCGGCGGGCCTCTTCCTGGGCGAGCATGATCACCTTAATGGCTTTTTCTGTAAAGCGTTCAAACATGGCGGCTTTTCATCACCTGGCTTGTGCGGAGTTGCCATGATTCTAGCACAGCCGTTTTTGGTGAAACTGTGCCGGTATTCACGACTTGCAATGGCTTTAGCCACAAAAAAGATCTATTTAACAGAATAAGGACAGGCCAACTCTTGGCGTTAGGTGAGATTTGCCCTAGTCGCGCTAGCTACATTGGGTACCCATGACTACGGAGTTCACTAATCCAGATTTTGACCTGGCTAAGGGGGGCAAATGCTATGAATCTAGCTAATTTGACCTGTGATTGATCCGTAGCATCACACCCATGAACATTTGATACGTATTACTGAGTAATTGTTACATCGGGTAGCCATTGGTAATGATTTTGCTTGAAGGATACGGCGCATTCGCGTTGCAGATGTGTCAGGCAGTGTTGAAATTCCGGGGTTTGGAGCTGACTGCGCCATAGGATCAGTGCATTTTCACCGTCTTGGTAATAGCGCTTACGCTGTCCTGCTGTGCGAAAGCCAAATTTTTGGTATAGCTGCAGGGCCCGGTGATTAGAGGCCCGGACTTCCAGGGTCGCATGGGTTAATGAGCGCTGATGGGCCTGCTGCAATAGCTGAATCAGTAAAAGTTGCCCTAGGCGCTGCCGATGATAATCAGGATGGATGGCCAAGGTGGTGATGTGGGCTTCGTCCAAAATTGCCCATACACATCCCAGACCGATGACGTACTCATGGGCTAACAGTACCAGTAAATCACTGTTGGGGCTGTCAATTTCACGTCGATAGCCGGCTTCGGTCCAGAGACCGCCTAAGCAGATTTGGTCGAGATCGAGGACTGCGGGCAGTAGCTCATTGGTCAGAAGTTGGCAGGTTAGTGGTGTTGTTGTCGCCATGAGTGAGCCGGAACTGCAAAAAAAATCAATACTTTTTGAGAAAATCCCGAGGGTGATCGATGACGAATTGTACACTGTAAGCCTGGATTGGGCGATTGTGCCCGCTGACGACCTCTGACGAGTATTTATGGTTTCCACTCTGCCTTCTACAAATCAAATAGCTAATTCTAGCCTCCGTTATTTGGAGACTGAGGGGTCTGCCTCACCTAATCAGCGGCTTTTGCCTCTGAGCGCTCGAGTGAATCAGCATGACCATCTGGACGTTGGGGGCTGCGATGTGCTGGATTTGCTGCATGAGTTTGGTTCACCCCTCTATATCTTGGATGAAATGACTCTGCGGGCGGCCTGTCAGCAATATCGTCAGGCTTTTGCCCAGTATTATCCGGGGGATACTCTGGTGATGTATGCCTCAAAGGCTTGGAACTGTTTGGCGGTGTGTGCGATCTCTACCCAGGAAGGTCTGGCCATTGATGTCGTCTCAGGGGGCGAACTCCTCACGGCCCTCAAGGCCGGAGCCAGCCCCAACAACATTTACTTTCACGGTAATAACAAGTCCTACCGCGAACTCCACCAGGGAGTAGAGGCAGGTTGCCGGATCGTGGTCGATAACTGGCATGAACTTAAAACCCTGACCACCCTGACCAGTTCTGAAACTCCAGCAACGATACTGCTACGGCTAACACCGGGAATCGAATGCCACACCCACGAGTACATCAAGACCGGTCACATTGATAGCAAATTTGGGTTTGACCCTGACCAGCTAGAGGCCGTCTTTGCCTACGTAGCTCAACAGCCATCCCTAAACTGCATTGGTCTGCATGCCCACATTGGCTCTCAGATTTTTGAGCTGCAGCCCCATCGTGATCTATCCGGAGTATTGGTGCAGTGGATGGAAACTGCCAAACGCTACGGTTTGCCCATCAGCGAACTCGATGTCGGGGGTGGCCTAGGTATTCGTTATACTGAAACCGATGACCCACCGAGTATTACCGACTGGGCTCAGGTTGTCTGTGAGCACATGGTCACCGCCTGTCAGGCGGCCAATGTACCTCTACCCAGATTAATTTGCGAACCAGGGCGATCCCTCATTGGCACTGCCTGTGTCACGGCCTATACCGTCGGTGGCCAAAAGACCGTACCGGGTATTCGCGCTTATGCTGCTGTCGATGGTGGTATGTCGGACAATCCTCGACCGATCACCTATCAGTCGGTCTATCGAGTATTAGCGGCTAACAAAATGTCTGCCCCGCTGAGTGAAACCGTTACCTTGGCCGGAAAACACTGTGAGTCGGGCGATGTCATTATCCATGATGCTCAGCTACCGATACTGTCATCCGGTGATATTCTTGTTATCCCGGCGACGGGTGCCTACAACTACAGTATGGCCTCCAACTACAACCGTGTGCCTCGACCGGCTGCAGTACTGGTTCAAAACGGTCAAGCATCCTTAATACTGCAGCGAGAGACGGAGGCCGATCTCATGCGCTATGACCGGCTGCCTAGTTATCTGGCAGGGTAGGGCTGCGGCTATAGTGTCAATGGCGACCTACAAAACCGTTGCCTAGAATAGAAAGCTAAAGACACCAAAGCCCAGATACAGGTCATAGACCATCTTGGGTAGTCTTGAAATTAGCCAATTCTGTAGCATGCCCATGCCTACAGCTATTAACCCATCCGGGGACATCTGCATCCTGTAGTGCTTAAGTTTTGAACTAGGTGCATCCTGAGATTCCCTATGACATCTCGTAAGTGCAATTAGCGGCGACATCTAATCACAACCGCAGCGGCCTGCTCAAAGTGAGACTCAGGACATGTAGCCAGTTCCGCTACCGTAAGCAGTGGTTTGTTGGAATATGCAGCTGGGCGTTTAACGCGCTATTGAACCCTTATATTGAAAACCCAGGTTGGGGCTGACACTTGCTAGGTCTGTTTGTCCATATCATTGACATCGCCCTCGTTCTCGTTCTCATCTACCTAATGCTGGTGGTTATTGGCGAACGCCGTAACCTATGGATGATTCGAGGCCTCATTGTGCTGATGCTGGCCGCCGTCCTTAGCCATGTACTAAGGCTATCGCTGCTTGGCTTTGTGCTGACTAATTTATCCTTTGGGGCGGCTGTTGCCATGGCCCTGATGCTGCAGGCAGAAATTCGCCGGTTTCTGGAATTGTTAGGGCGGGGTGAGCTGATGCAGCTGTTTTCGTCGAGTCGTACCCCCACCTCCCGTCCAGATGGCGTCATTGATGAGCTGGTGGATGCTGTCCGTGAGCTTTCGCAGAAACGTACAGGGGCGCTGATGATTTTGGAGCTGGGTCCACCCATTGATGAAAATGACTTTTCCGTGCCTGGGGTGCGGCTCAATGCTGACCTATCCAAGGAATTGATTCAAACCATTTTTCAAACCAGCACCCTACTCCATGACGGTGCCATTCTCATCCGTGCTTCTCGGGTTGTGTCTGCAGGGGTGATTTTGCCGATTTCAGAACGGATCGCCTCCCGCCAGCTGGGCACTCGTCACCGCGCGGCTATGGGGATTACTGAACGGATTGATAATTGCTTGTGTATTGTCGTTTCTGAGGAAACGGGCTCCATTTCAATTGCTCAACGGGGCCGACTGAATCGTCCCCTGACTAGCAATCGTTTACGGGAACTGTTGCAGGAACAATTTACGCCAGCGGTTGAAAGTGATACCGTTGCGCCTGAATTACTGAATCTGGGTCGTCGACTCACCGGATTCTGGAAATGGACACGACAGTTAGTCAGGCGTTAGATGGTGAAAATTCTTGCTCCAATTATCTATGGAGAAATCAGGGCAGATTAAGTAAAAAAGCTTACCGATACGCCTTATCTAAAAATAGTTATGATGGAGGCATGACTAAGCATATATACGCAGTGAGCGAAGGGTATTTCCATGTCAGCTAGCCAATCTTCTCAGGAAAAAGAGCAAGCTCCTTTGTCGGAACGGGAATTGCAAATTGTTGATCTGGTTGCCGCTGGCTTAACCAATCAAGAAATCTCTACTCAGTTAGATATCAGTAAACGTACGGTTGATAATCACATCAGCAATGTTCTGAATAAAACAGCTACCGGTAATCGAGTGGCCTTAGTACGTTGGGCGTTGAAGTGGGGAAAGGTCTGCATTGACGATGTGAATTGCTGTAACTTACCCAATGTGGACGGTCAGCAAGAGCTAGCCTCTTGATTAAAGTGTGGGCGTTGCTGATGCGAACTATGAGTTCATTGGCAGGATGCGGATATATAGCGTTCGGCTCATGGGCTAAATCAGCAACGGCAACATGTACAGCTTGTGAGGTGGGTTCAGCCTACTAGCATGATGACATCCATATATTTAATCTGCTTAAGTTGAAGATCATTTGGTAGTGTGGGCAATGCCCATATATTTTTAACCGTCCACTGATGAGCAATATCCAGGCCCTGCGAGGTACCCGTGACATTCTGCCCGATGAGGTGACGGTGTGGCAGCATGTGGAAGCCATAGCGCGTGATGTTCTCAATCGCGCGGCTTATCGGGAAATTCGTCCTCCTATGTTTGAGCAGACGGAGCTGTTTGCGCGGGGGATTGGTGAAGCGACCGATGTGGTTGGTAAGGAAATGTATTCCTTTGAGGATCGGGGGGGGCGTTCAATTACCCTGCGGCCTGAAATTACGGCTGGTCTGGTGCGGGCTTTTATTAGCAATAAGTTATTTGCCAGTGGCGGGGTGCAGCGTCTGTGGCACACTGGCCCGGCCTTTCGTTATGAACGTCCGCAAAAAGGACGACAGCGGCAGTTTCATCAGCTGGATGTGGAGATTTTGGGAAGTCGTGATCCAAGAGCAGATGTGGAGGTAATTGCGATCGCAACCGATATCCTCCACACCCTGGGTCTAAAATCTCTGAGCCTCGATCTCAACTCAGTGGGCAATGGTGCAGACCGTCAGGCCTATCGCGAGGCCCTGGTTAGCTATCTCACCCCCTACAAAACCGACCTCGATAGCGATTCCCAGGAGCGTCTCACCCGTAATCCCCTGCGTATTTTAGATAGTAAAGACAGCCGCACCCAGGAAATTGTCAAAGATGCCCCCAATCTTTTAGACCATCTCAGCGATGACTCTCAGCGTCACTTTGAGCAGGTGCAACAGCAGCTCAGCACTCTAGGCATTGACTTTACCGTCAACCCCCGACTGGTGCGAGGTCTGGACTACTATACTCACACCGCTTTTGAGATTATGTCAGCGGACTTGGGAGCCCAGGCTACTGTCTGCGGTGGCGGTCGCTATGATGGCCTGGTGCAACAGCTGGGCGGTCCAGACGTGCCTGCCATTGGCTTTGCCATCGGATTGGAGCGGCTCACAATTTTGCTACAGCAATTGCAAAGTATTGCCGCTCCTGCCCTGGATTTCTACATTGTTTCCCGTGGTGAAAAAGCAGAACCGGCTACTACGGTTTTGGCGCAAAAACTCCGACATCAGGGGTTTTCCGTAGAGGTTGATCTAAGTGGGAGTGCCTTTGGCAAACAGTTTAAACGGGCCGACCGCAGCGGGGCTATTGGCTGCTTGATCCTGGGCGATGCTGAAGCTGAGATGGGGACAGTCCAGCTAAAGTGGCTGACTTCAGGAGAACAATCAGAACTCTCCCAGTCTGATTTAATTGAACAGACCGATACTTTGAAAACCAAGCTTGAGGGTTTGCGCCCATCCTAGGTGCATACGGTTGAATGATGGGTTTTAAGTTGGCGCTGCAACTCATAATCCAAAACCCCAAACTTATAACTATCAACGAAATGGCCAGACTAGAGGTGACGACAACCTATCTAGAAATGCTTGCGGTGGAGCAGTTGAACCCTTCGCTACCAACAGAGCTGACCCTGATGGAAGCCGTTGTCCCCTGTCCAGAATTTCAGCGATTTCTCTACACGGCGGTCGGTGGCTCATGGTACTGGATGGACCGTCTACGTTGGACCTATCAACAGTGGCTCGACTATCTCAGCCAGGATGCAGTTCGCATTTGGGTTGGATATGTTAAAGGTGGGCCAGCCGGTTACTTTGAAATCTCTCAACAGCCCGATCGCAGCGCTAAAATTGAATACTTTGGTCTACTGCCTCAATTTATTGGCCAGGGACATGGTGGCTATCTACTTACCCTAGCCCTAAAAACAGCTTGGGAGTTGACATCAAGCCGAGTTTGGGTACACACCAATTCGATTGATGGTCCCCATGCCCTCAAAAATTATCAGGCCCGTGGTCTGGTCATTTATGATCGTCAAAAGCATCTCTTTGATCTGCCCCAAAGCTCTCCAGGTCCATGGCCTGGAGCTCGCAGCCCCTATCGCAATTCCTATGGATCCAGATAGATTCCAAGACCCATTGAAAGATACTGCGGACAGTGCTTCTGAACAGCCCCTTAGCCAGCCTAAAAATCGTTCGGAACTGGTGAATTTTATCGCAGCTGCCCGCAGTCAAGGAGCTTCCGACGAGTTTATTAGTACGCTACTACGGAATTTTGGCTGGCCCCAGCGAGAAATTGAGCGCGCCTATTTTGTTGTCTACGAAGAGCTGGTGGGCATACCCATTCCCTCGCCCTCTGGGGGGCAAGGCGAAGCTGCGCGAGATGCCTTTGTTTATTTGCTTTCATTTGTCACCCTAGGCATATGGACCCAGGCACTGGGTGAAATTGGGTTCATTTTGATCAACCATGTGATCCCAGATCCCCTCAACCGGGGCAATGGTGACACTTCCTTACAGGTAGCGTTTTGCCTGGCCCGTCTGTTGGTGGCCTATCCGGTATATCTGCTATTGATGCGTATGGTTCTTAAGGATCTGGCGGTCTACCGGGAAAAAACCTACTCCGGTGTACGCAAGTGGCTCACCTATATAGCGTTACTTATAATTGCCTTGGTGGGCATTGGCACCTTGATATTCTTTCTTGCATCGTTTTTCAGCGGCGACTTAACCCCACGATTTGTGCTCAAGGTGTTGGTCATCTTAGCCATTGATGGCAGCATCTTAACGTATTACTACCAATGGGTTCAACGACGTCCGGCCCAGGCCTAACTCCCCCTGCGATAGGCTCAGGGCAAGTTGCCCAATACCTACTTGACCACTATGAACCATTCAGCATTTGATCGTACCTTTGCTGCCCTGGCAACCATCGCTGTCGCTGCTGGGGCCATAGCCGGTTTTTGGATGTTGGGCACCCCGGGCCAACAACGGCTGATTACGAGCGATCGGCAGCGATTAGAAGATTTACATGCGATCGCAAATACCCTCTATTGGCAAAATCAAGATCAGGAAGACTACGTCCTACCTGATGCCTTGGACAACATCGATCAACGCCAGGACCCAATCACCCAAGAACCCTATTCTTACAGCAAAATTGACGATATTCTCTACCAGCTCTGCGCTGACTTTGCTACCGATAGCAGCACCTATAGACTAGCTCATACCAACAACCAGGCCTGGCAGCATCCCCAGGGACGGTACTGCTTTGAGCTAGACATCAGCCAGCAGCCCCCCTCTATCTATTAGCAGTGTCAAAATCCCATACAGTCCCATAGCAGCGATACCCATCACTGCGGTTTCAGCGGATTTTCAGGATATTTTCAGCTCCATGGGAGTTAATAGCATCCATGTATCTGCATACAATCAAACAATCCTCGCACCCTGTCTTTTCCTAAGGAGAATTGCATGAGCTACCTTGAAACCACCGCTCAGTTTTACAGTGACGTAGCCGAAGATCCAATGGTGGGTCTGTGCTGTGTACAGAGCACTCCACTCCAACTGCCAGGCCTCAACGTTCCGACCCTCATGCAAGAAATGAACTATGGCTGTGGCACGACGGTGCATCCATCGGAATTATCCGGTGATCCAACAGTTCTGTATGTGGGTGTTGGTGGTGGGATTGAAGCCCTACAATTTGCCTATTTTTCCCGACGACCCCAAGCAGTGATTGCCGTTGATCCTGTGGATGCTATGAGGGCAGCGGCCCAGCGTAATTTAGCCATTGCCGCCCAAGAGAATGAATGGTTCGACACCAGCTTTGTCGACATTCGCCAGGGTGATGCCTTCAACCTGCCACTGCCTGACAATTCCGTCGATGTCATGGCCCAAAATTGTCTTTTCAACATTTTTGAACCTGCGGATCTAGCACGAGCCCTCAAAGAAGCCTATCGAGTGATCAAACCCGGTGGCCGCTTGGTAATGAGCGACCCCATTGCCACCCGACCCATCCCACCTCATTTACAACAGGATGAGCGGCTGCGAGCCCTATGTTTATCCGGAGCCCTGACCTATAACGATTATGTTCAGGCGCTGATTGACACAGGGTTTGGCCAAGTAGAAATTCGAGCCCGACGACCCTACCGTCTACTAGACCAAGAAACCTACAAACTTGATCAGCCTCTGTTGCTAGAAAGCTTAGATTCAGTTGCCTTTAAGGTGCCGATTCCTCCCGATGGAGCCTGTGTTTTTACTGGTAAAACAGCAATCTATGCCGGTACTGAAGAGTACCTGGATGACCAGGCTGGACATATTATGCAACCAGGTGTTCCTCTCGCCGTCTGTGATAAAACAGCAGCGAAATTAGCTAGCAGTTTCCCCAAGGAGATTGTCTTAACTCCCTCAACCTGGTTTTATGATGGCGGCGGTTGTTGCTAGGCTAGACGACGCCTGAGCCAGTAGCCAACCAGGATAAATCCCAACCACAAAGAAGGCTCTGGCACTGGCTGAGCATTGGGGGTATCCGAGTCGAGGGGCAATGCATAGTTAACAACCCCTCGATAAAGATCGGCCCCCACAACATAGCCAAATTCACTGTTGTCAATGGCAAATCCATCAACTGGAACATTGTCGATCAAAGGAATCTCTATTGGCCTGTTACCAAAGCGCGACACAATGTACGTATTGCCTAGGAAATTATCGTCCTGAAAGTTGGCTCTCGGTGAGCGAGCATCAAGATCTTGCACATCGTCAGCTTCGGTAAATTCAACATTGCCAAAATTGAATGTGATCGATGTTGACTGGACTGTTTCATTACCTTCCAACAACAGATTGGTAATATCCACAGACGTTTCCCCCACGTAGCTTTCGCCTGAGAGTGGGCCTGATGTTACGTCAACAGTAAAGTCATAGGTAACAGTTTGAGCAAAAGATACTTGCGTATTAGAGAGAACTACTCCGACAGTCGTAGCGGCTAGTAACCAAACACGATTCATCATGACAAGATAACCTCAGTTCGAGTCAGTGTGTTCAAACATCACGAGTACATCTGTCATATAAGCTAAAGAATTGTGACAACAAAATCGCCAGTAGCACCAAGGAGATTTGATTGATGCATTTCTGAAGTTGCGATAAAAAGTTCTGGGAATTTGCGGACTGTGGGGAAAATAGTCCGAGTCCGCAGCGCATTAAGGCCCAATTTCTTCAGCGTAATGTCGGATTATTCTGTGGCCACAAATAATGCTTGGGCGTATTATGAATCTGTCAGCAGCACAGAGAGACATTCGATGTTGCTGCTGTTTTTGTAATCCAGCAATGGCGAAACATGCAGCTAAAGCTTAAAGTTTGGCGACAATCTAACCCTGAACAGTCTGGTCATTTGAAGGACTATCAGCTGTCTGGGGTGTCTCCTGATATGTCCTTTTTAGAATTGCTGGATTTGTTGAATGAACAGCTAATAGCAGCGGGGCAGGACCCTGTTGAGTTTGACCACGATTGTAGAGAAGGCATCTGTGGTTCCTGCGATTTGATGATCAATGGTCAAGCCCACGGACCGCAGCAGCGTACGGCTACCTGTCAGCTCTATATGCGTAATTTTGACGATGGCGATACGATTGTGATCGAACCGTGGCGGGCTCAGGCATTGCCGATTGTTAAAGATCTAGTTGTGGATCGCAGTGCCTTTGATCGCATTATGACAGCTGGCGGATTTATCTCGGTTAAAACGGGGTCAGCGCCTGAGGCGAACAGTATTCTAGTGGCTCCTGCTCAGGCTCAATCAGCTTTTGATTATGCTACCTGTATTGGCTGTGGTGCCTGTGTTGCGGCCTGCCCCAATGCGTCTGCCTCACTATTTACAGCGGCTAAGGTGGCGCATCTGGCGCTGTTACCCCAGGGGCATCCTGAGCGCCAACAGCGCGTACTCAAGATGACTGAGCAGATGTCTGCCGAGGGCTTTGGTGATTGTTCTAATCACGGAGAATGTGAGGCGGTATGCCCGAAGGGGATTTCGATTGATGCGATCGCAACCATGCGGCGCGAATATTTCCGGGCTATTTTGTAGGGGCGTTCCATGGAACGCCCCTACAAAAAAATACGTAAACACCTAGGCCTGCTGTAGTTCGTCCAAGCGGGCCAGAACCTCCTGGCTATGGAGCACCGGACGTACACCCAGGAAACGCTCGCGCATCGTCCCGTCCGCATCAATCAAATAGGTGTGTCGCATGGACATAGGTTTCATCCAAGAGCCATAGGCACGACTCACCGCACCATCCGTATCCGCCAACAACGGAAACCGGAGACCTTCCGAATCACAAAATTCGGCATGGCTATCCACATCGTCAGCACTGACACCAATCACCTGGGTATTTCGTTGAATAAACTCTGGCAAATCCCGCTGAAAACGTTGTGCCTCTAGCGTACAGCCAGGGGTGAAATCCTTAGGGTAGAAATACAGAACAACCCACTGCCCCAAATAATCCGACAGGGAAATCTCCCCATCGCCAATATTGGTTGGCAGGGTAAACCCAGGCGCAGGCTCTCCCAAGGGCACTTGCTCACCCCCCAGCGCTTGGGCTGGTGACGATGGCCCCAACACCAGCACACTGACCAACAGCATGGGCACAATCAACCGGCTAACCCAACGACGGACAAACAAAAGCGTCATAACCAAGAACAGCAAAGCGACCACTTTACTTAAGTTAACATTTTCAGTCAGTTTGGCGAGTTACATCAGGCTGTCAGGAAAAAACTGAGCAAAAAATAAGGGACTGAAACATCGTTTCAGTCCCTTATTTTTTATTGGTGGCGGGGGCCGGATTTGAACCAACGACCTTCGGGTTATGAGCCCGACGAGCTACCAGACTGCTCTACCCCGCGTCAGCGCTTTACTACTATAACGATGTAGTGTGTAAACCGCAATACTTTTTTGCCAATTTTTCTAATCTCCAAAAACCTCAGCTCGTCTGGCTGGTTTTATCAGGCTTTGACGCTAAACCAGGGCGATTTCACCGACCATATCCAATCGCTTGTAGTTACTGAGATTGAGATAGGTCTCAGCAAGAGTGTCAGCAATGTCCGGAGAAATCCACCCCAGCTGTCGGAGCACATGCAAGGCTGCTGCACGCTTAGCGCGTTTGGAGCCGTCCACGACTTTGATCGCCAGTCCTAACCCCTCACCGACTCGACTAATGCACTGGACTCCTTCCGCGCCAGACTTACTCAGGATTTCCCCCTGCGTGAGCCGCATTAACTCGGTATCAAACCCTTGAGGTCCTGACACCATATCTGGATGATGGGTCATGGCCCGAACCACCCGTTCCATCTCAAGGTTTTCCCCCGAAGCCAGCTTGGCGTATAGCGTGGCCATCTGCTGCAGCTGAATAAAGTAGGTGGGGGCACCGCAGTCGTCATGGGCAGCAATAAATTCATCGGCTGGCATGCCTAGTAGCCCTGCAAACCGATCGAGAATGAGTTTTTGTAGGGGATGATTGCGATTTAAATAGGTAGTTAGTTCCCATCCTTGCTGTTTACAGACGGCGAGCATGCCAGCATGTTTACCAGAGCAATTATGCTCCAAACGGCTTTTTTTGCCGTGGGGGATGGGGCATTGTAAACAGGTGGGTTCTAAATCAGCTCGCCAGAGAATGCCAAACACCTGTCGTGCCTGATGGGTTAACCCTTGGTGAGACCCACAGATGACAGCCAGATCCTTGTCCGTCATCTTAAAGGCATCTAAGGCCCCCGTGGCGGTTACAGCCATTGCTTGAAATGGCTTGAGTGCCGAGCGAATAAAGCTGGCATTGTCGCCATCACCCGCTACTGACAGTAGCCGCCCACGACTATCGGCCACTGCTGCATGAACTTGGTGGGCAGACTCAACAATCCCTTCTCTTAGCAGCTGAACCGCTAAGGGGGCAGTGGAAATACGGCTTGGCCTAGACATAGATTTTGATTGAAACAGCTAGAAACGTGACCAGGTAGACAGTACTGGAAAATTGATCAACAGAATCAGAACGCACCCAGCAAAGACCAGTACTTTGCCTGATTTTTAGGAAATTAGGAGAACGTTAAACGGGGCCTTAAAATAGCGACCACCCAAACATCCCCAGCACTAGACAGCCAGCCATGATGCCAAAGGTTTTTCGCAACCGATTCAAAATTGGTCTCACCTGATAGTCGACGATGAGACGATCGCGGTTAAAGATGTCATCGGGTTTTGTCCATATTTGACCGTCGTACCAGCCTGATTCTTCGTAGGGTAGGTCCTTAATTTGTAATCGTTGTCCCACATGGGACCATCCGACATAAAGCTGTAGCAGGGTCAGCGCTGGCACCACTAAGGCTCCTAATGCGGCGCTAATTAAAAATTTATTCAAAACCTCGGTTGGTGCATAACTGGCTGCCGCGATCGGGCCAGAAACTAACCAGCTCAGACCCCAAACTACCAGAACGGGCACCGTATAACCACGCAGATCGCGGGCTCCCCAGCTGTAAAACCAGGACTCTCGCATTTCCTCATATTCTCGAATCGGCAGCTGCTCGACAGGAACAGGACAGCGCGGTGCAGAGCGTTTCATAGCCAATGGATACAAGTTGATAACTTCATCATAGAGTATGCAATCTGTTAGGGCTATGGTCCCAGGCTAGTGGGTGGTTTGGGGATAAACTCAATGCGTTTGACATGGCCCCAAAACGCTTCTAGGTCGTAATATTCTCGCTCCCGTGGTTGGAAAATATGGGCAATGACCTCGCCGTAATCGTAGATCACCCACTTGCCCTCTTCTGCGCCTTCTATACGTAGTGGAGAACGACCACAGTCTGTTTCGATGGTGGATTCAATGGAGCGGGCAATGGCGCGAACTTGGACATTGGTAAATCCGGTGGCAATCACAAAATAGTCAGCAAGATAGGATGTGTCACCCACCTGAAGAATAGAAATGTCCTCTGCTTTTCGATCATCGGCGGCATTGGCGATCGCCATCGCTAGTTCCAATGCCTGTTCGTCTGTCTGACTATCTACCTGAGTGTCTGTCTGACCGGTTGCGATCGCATCCCCTGATGAATCTAATTTAAGTGCCTCAGTCAACGATACCTATCTCCTTCAAACTTGAATTTGGATACCTACACGGTAATGCAAATTATTTGAAGCAGATCATATTAAACAAATCTGCAACCATAGTTTAATGAGGTGTAATACATCACCAACGTCCAACTGATATTAAACCGATGTCAAATTTTGCCATCATGGGGGATAATCCAGCTGGTTTCGAAACGTGACTATAGTTGAGGCAACGCTGCCATGGCAACACAAGCAGGGATAGGCGTACTAATTGGGTTAGGCATTGGCTCGGGGGTAACAGCCTTTCTGATGCAGCGGATTATTCGTCGCCAGGATAATGCTCTCCAGCAATCCCTCAACCGTCTGAATCGTATGCAGGAAGACCATGCTCAGGATCTAAACGCAGCCCTAGAAAAAATGGCAGCTGACTATGAGCAGCAATTGGCTGCCAAAATTGAGCGCTATCAAGATACCCATGGACAGCAACTCCGTGAACTAGAGGCTGAATACGAAGCCCGCATGGCGGTATTTGCCGGTATCAATAACTTCCCAGAAAATACGGACACGGCAGTAGCAACGCCGCCTACGATTGAGCCTTCAGAGGCTGCCACTGAAAGTACCCAACCAGTCAATCCCTTCACCCCCATTCCCGATCCATGGATGGAAGCTGGCAACGAACCCGCTTCCCCTGAGCCTGATGTCGTGGATGTCGCCCCTGCTGGCTCATCGCCGTCAGCCGCCCCACCTTCAGCCACGTCCAAGTCCGCTAAAGCTGCTCCTGCCACGTCAGCTAGCAGTGCCCGTAGTGAACTCACTCAGACGGCTGCTAAGCTTGGCCAGGCCGCTGGGATCAATCGTAAGGATGCGCTACGGGCTGTGCCTCAATTAGGTAAGCTGCTCAAAGATAGTGATGCCGATGTCCGTCTGGCGGCTGTCATGGCACTGCAAGAATCCGGCTCGATTAAGGCCATCCCCTTCCTACGGCAGGCGCTCAGAGATAGTGACAGTCGTATTGTGGCAGCGGCTAGTGCTGCCCTGAGCCGCTTCAAAGGGAGTAAAAAACCAGCCCCAAAAGCCAAAAGCCAAAAAAAGAAGCCTCGTCGTTAAGACCTGGGCCCAGGTTGAGCCAAACTACGCTTGCTGCCATCATAGGCAAAGGTTTTAAACTCACTTTGCTATACGAGGATGCCTGCATGACTAAAGCAATCATGGAAACCGAAAAGGGGACCATCAATATTGAATTCTTTGACCAAGATGCTCCTAATACGGTGGCAAACTTTGTCAAGCTATCCAAGGAAGGGTTTTACGACGGTCTGAACTTTCATCGTGTCATTCCTAACTTTATGATTCAGGGTGGCTGCCCCAAAGGTACTGGCACTGGGGGGCCTGGCTACCAAATCAAATGTGAGATTAACTCTAATAAGCACGAAGCTGGTAGCCTATCCATGGCCCATGCAGGTCGTGATACTGGCGGTAGTCAGTTCTTTATTTGTCATTCACCGCAGCCCCATTTAGACGGAGTGCACACAGTCTTCGGTAAAACTGCAGACATGAGTGTTGTGAATGCCATTAAGGGCGGCGACAAAATCGTGTCTGTTACCATTCAAGATTAACTCCCGGAGAGCTCCCCGGTTTGTTGTGTCGTCGAGAGCTATAAGCCAAGGACTTAGTACAAACCGGGGAGCTGCGGGAGTTAAATCCCATCAAGTAAAGCCCTTAGCTCTGCTTCGTTCAGCTGGGGTGTGTTGTACTTTTCAGCCTTTTTGAGTTTGCTACCAGGATTTTTACCAACAACAATGTAGTCAGTTTTTCCGCTTGGCATTTTGTTGATGCGGCCACCTGCATTGGTGATCAGCTGAGTCACTTGTTCATAGCTGAGATCTTTAAGCGTGCCGGTAATCACAAAGCTTTTACCTGTGAGTCCCCCGGTTGTCACAGAATTGGCCGCGTCAGCTGAGGTCGCTGTCTCTGTAGCCTGTTCAGGTTGTTGTTTGGCATCGGCAGAGGGAGTGGGTGCCGGGGCCGAAGGGGATGGCTGAGATGGCTGAGATGGCGAGGAGACAGCCTGTTTTTGCAAGGATGCAATGACCGTTTGGCTGATGTTCAGAGCTTCCTTCATTGCGGTTTGTTCTTTGGCTGCCGCCTTGAGCTGATCGGTTTGGGCGGCCATGGTTTCTTGAGCAGCACCTAACTGTTGGGTTAGCTGAGAATTAATCGCTGTTAGCTCTTCTATCTGTCGCTCTAGTTGGGGTGTTTGCCGAACTGTTTGCTGTACTAGCTGCTGGTGGACCTGGGTGAGTTCCTCCAGTTGCTGGCGTAATGCGGTTTCTTGATCAGATGAGACCTGGGTCTCAGCCAAAGACTTTTGGACCTGGGCTAATTCTGTCTCTAATGTTGAAACCTGAGCCTGGGTCTGGGCCAACTGGGTCTGACTGGCTGCCATTTCACGCTGGAGCTGGTCACGTTCTTGCTCCAGGCTTTCAAGTTCAGTTTGTTGACGCTGAGCGACCTGTTCTTGCTGCTCGATTGCCACTGTCTGCTGATCACGCGCTTGCCCTAGCTGCTGGGTCAGCTGCTCGATAGTGGTCTGGGCCTGAGTCGCTTCTGCCTGGGATGTTTCCTGGGTTTGCTCTAACTGCTGGGTCAGCTGTGCGATGGTGGTCTGGGCTTGAGTAACTTCTGTCTGGGATGTTTCCTGGGTTTGCTCTAGCTGCTGGGTTAGCTGTGCAATGGTGCTTTGGGCCTGAGTCGCTTCTGTTTGGGATGTTTCCCTGGTTTGTGCTAACTGCTGGGTTAGCTGTGTGATCGTGGCCTGGGCCTGGTGAATCTCTGTCTGGGCGGTTTCTCGAGCTTGCTCTAATTGTTGATGAAGCTGAGTAATTGTGGTTTGGACCTGAGTATCTTCCGATTGTGCTACGACAAGGGACTGCTCTAGCTGCTGTATATTTCGCTTTAAGGTAGTGACAGTTTGAGCTAATTGGTCTTTTTCAGTTGCTAGTGTCGTCAGCTGCTGCTCTAGAATCGACGTCTGATTCTGCGATTGTCCCAACTGTGACCGACCCTGCTCTAGCTGTTGGTTGAGCTGCGCGATGGTGGCCTGAGCTTGGTTGGCTTCTGTTTGAGTGGCTGCTTGAGCCTGCTCCAACTGCTGTCGGAGTTGCGTAATCGTTGTTTGCGCTTGAGCAGCTTCTGCCTTGGCCGTTTCTTGGCTTTGTTCTAACTGTTGGTTCAGCTGTGTAATCGTTGTCTGCGCTTGCGTAGTCTCTGTCTGAGCGTTTGCTTGGGCCTGTTCTAACTGCTGGGTCAGCTGGATGATAGTCGCCTGAGCCTGGGCGGTTTCTGTCTCAGTTGCTGCTTGGCTTTGCTCTAGTTGCTGTTGAAGCTGAGTAATGCTGGTTTGTGCCTGTGCGGCTTCTGCCTGTGCTGTTTTTTGTGCTTGTTCTAACTGTCGGTTTAGCTGGGCAATAGTCGTCTGTGCCTGGGTAGTTTCTGTCTGGGCCGCTGCTTGGGTTTGCTCTAGCTGTTGGGTTAGCTGCGTAATCGTTGTCTGTACTTGCGCGGCTTCTGCCTGGGCTGTTTTTTGAGCCTGTTCTAACTGTTGTTTACTTTGTTCTAATGTCCTAATGGTTTGGCTTAACTGGCTTTTTTCGGTTTCTGAAGCTTTGAGCTGCTGTTGCTGAGTTGCTGTTTGTTTCTGTAATTGGCCCAGCTGTGATTCTAAATTCGCCTGGCGGGTCCGCGTTTCTTGCCGTAGCTGATTTAATTGCTGCTGGGCTGTTTCTAATTCGCCAAGCTGCTGCTGGGCGGCTTTTAATGAGTTTTCTAACTCGCTGGTGCGCTGCTGCTCTTGCTGTAGGGTTTGCTGTAGGGTTTGCTTTTCAGCGGTTAGGCTAGTTACCTGACCCTCTAGCTGAGTGGCCTGAGCTGCTGCTGCAGTAGCGGTTTTAGTGATGCGATCGCATTCTGCCCTCAGCTCACTCACCTGCTGCTCTAGACCCATCACGGCATCCTTTGCCAGGGCCATTGCCTCAGTCAGGGTTTGATTTTGCGTTTTAGTCTGGGTAACTTGCTGGGTTAGCGTTGTCTTGGCCGATTCTAATTTAGAAAGCTCGGCAGTCTGCTGAGCCCGCTGTTTACCTTGGCGGGTGGCCATGACTGTCCCCACCAACATCGCGGTGCCAACAGCTGTGCCCGCCAATTCTGAAACCAGGGTGTAGTCCATGCCCAGCATCCCTTAACTAAACCAATAAAGTTCCTATGGTAAAAGCTAAGGGACTATCTATGTCCCTTAGCAATAATGTTTTAGACATTTTGTTGACTTACACCATCCTCCTTCTATAATTTTCCTGCGATTTTTTCAACGGCCCCTATCCAACCAGACACAATAGAACTAGCGCAGCCTGAGCAACTATGACTTCTACGCCCACCCATGGGTCTAACTACCTACTTACCCTCTGTCAGTCGTCCATTGGTAAAAAATTTCTCACTGGCATCACCGGCTTAGCCCTGGTGACGTTTATCATCATTCACATGACCGGCAATCTGGTTTTGCTAGTCAGTGTCGATGGCTATAACCAGTATGGCCACTTCATTGAGCAGCTTGGCCCACTGTTATGGCTGATTGATATTGGGTTGCTGGCTTTTTTGATTGTTCACATTGTGATGGGAGTACAAATTTTTCTCGGACGGTTACGAGCCCGCCCTCAGCAATACAGCCTCTATACCTCAGCCGGACCCCCCAGCTACCAAACCCTGAGTTCACGGACGATGATTGTGACTGGTTTAGTGCTGGGCAGTTTTTTAGTCTGGCATCTACTGACATTTAAGTTTGGTATCCGCTACACCGTGCCAGGTTCTGACATTCGAGATTTATCTCGTCTGGTGATCGAAAAATTTCACCAGCCCCTCTACACCTTTAGCTACACCGGAGTCATGATCATGCTCGCTAGCCATCTGCGTCATGGTATCTGGAGTGCATTTCAATCCTTAGGCAGCTTAAATGCAGCCGTACGGCCAACTGCATATACCATCAGTGCTCTCTTAGCCCTGGGTATCGCCCTGGGATTTGTTGTATTACCGTTAGCTATTTACTTTGGGCTGGTTGCCTAACACGGTTTGCCTGTTACACAGCTCAACCCGCCTGCTCTAATCTCTTCTCCGCTACAGTCTTCCCATTACCCCTATGCCCTTAGATCCTCGCATCCCCCACGGTGCCCTCAAAGATAAGTGGCACACTTTTAAAGACCACTGCCAGCTAGTCAATCCCAACAATAAACGCAAGCATACAGTGATCATTGTTGGCACTGGGTTAGCGGGTGCTTCAGCGGCTGCCACCCTAGCTGAATTAGGCTACCAGGTAAAAAGTTTTTGTATTCAAGATTCTCCTCGGCGGGCCCATAGTATTGCTGCTCAGGGAGGAATTAACGCCACCAAAAATTATCCCAACGACGGCGACAGCGTCTGGCGATTGTTTTACGACACGATTAAAGGAGGAGATTATCGCTCCCGTGAGTCGAATGTGTATCGTCTTGCCCAGATTAGCAACCATATTATTGACCACTGCGTTGCCCAGGGAGTCCCGTTTGCTAGAGAATATGGCGGTCTCTTGGCTAATCGTTCTTTTGGCGGGGCACAGGTATCGCGCACCTTTTATGCCCGTGGTCAAACTGGACAGCAGCTGTTGCTGGGGGCCTACAGCGCCATGATGAAAATGGCTGATCAGATCGAGATTTTTACCCGGCGTGAAATGCTCGATCTGGTTGTAATTGATGGCCATGCCCGAGGGATTATTACCCGCAATCTGATTACAGGTGAGCTGGAACGGCATCAGGGGGATGCGGTGTTGCTTTGTACGGGTGGCTATGGCAATGTTTTTAATCTGTCCACCAATGGCCGCAACTCCAATGTAACTGCCGCCTGGCGCTGCTATAAGCGAGGAGCCTACTTTGCCAATCCTGCCTACACCCAGATTCACCCCACCTGTATTCCAGTATCAGGAGACTATCAGTCTAAACTTACGCTGATGAGTGAGAGTTTACGTAACGATGGTCGAGTATGGGTGCCAGTAAAGTCAGGAGATACTCGCCCGCCCCATGAGATTCCAGAAGCAGAGAGAGAGTATTACTTAGAAAAACGCTATCCCACGTTTGGTAACCTGGTGCCCCGCGATGTGGCCTCACGCAATGCTAAACACATGACCGATCAAGGTCGGGGTGTGGGCACCACCGGTCGAGCGGTCTATCTGGACTTTAGGGAGGCGATCGCACGGGATGGTCGAGATGCGATCGCATCTCGCTATGGCAATCTCTTCCAAATGTATCAACGCATTACTGGCGAAAATCCCTATGAACAACCCATGCGCATTTACCCAGCCGTGCATTACACCATGGGAGGGCTGTGGGTGGACTATCATCTGATGAGCACGGTACCTGGGTTGTTTGTTCTAGGAGAAGCCAACTTTTCAGACCATGGAGCCAACCGCCTGGGCGCTAGCGCTCTAATGCAGGGATTGGCGGACGGCTACTTTATCATCCCCTATACCCTGGGTGACTATTTAGCCCGCAATCCTTTACCTGCCGTCGATACCCACCATGATGCTTTTGCCGAAGCTGAAGCTTCCGTTAACACCAAAATCCAAAAGCTTTTGAGCATTCAGGGTGATAAAACTGTGATGCAATTCCATCGTGAGCTGGGACAGTTGGTGTGGGACCATGTGGGCATGAGTCGCGATCGCAACAGCCTTAAAACCGTCATCGGCCAAATCCAATCGCTACGCGCAGAATTTTGGCAGAATCTGCGGGTGCCTGGCGCAGCCAACACCCTCAACAAAAATCTAGAATATGCCGGTCGTCTGGCCGACTTTTTAGAATTAGGCGAGCTGATGGCCCGTGATGCCCTCAACCGAGAAGAATCTTGCGGCTGTCACTTCCGCGAAGAATATCAGACCAGCGATGGTGAAGCCAAACGCAATGACGAAGACTATGCCTATGTAGCCGCCTGGGCCTATAGCGGTGATGAGCAACCGCCTGAACTCCATAAAGAGCAACTGGTCTTTGATAATGTTGAACTAACCCAACGGAGTTATAAGTAACATCCACACATTGAACAGGTTTACTGCTGTCTGCCTTACTTTGCAAGGCGAATACCACAATCAGTAGCCTGGCTCAACAAACTTGAGAAGACTTTAAGGGAGGTTATTCAAAAGTTTATGTTATTCTCCCTGAAGCCAGGCTGAATAACAGAATTACCGGCGTAGAGAGATATAGCTGTATCCCAGCTAATTATTCGTTAATGCTCATTTTTCACTAATCCTGAGCAATTACCGTAACGATTAATTCAACTCTTGATTTCCTGTCAAAACATTCACCATGCTAAGAAAATCAGCGCCCGTACTGGCTCTGATAGCGCTTGTGCTAGCTATCATCCTCACACCAGCTTATGCGAACGATCATATTGCTACCGTCAACGTTAATCTGACAGAAACTCGGGGGATCGGTGCCGAAGTCGGGACCGTGACATTAAAAGATACACAGCACGGCCTACTAATTACGCCCGATCTTGAGAATCTCACACCTGGTTTGCACGGATTTCATATTCATCAAAATCCTGCCTGTGGTCCAGGTTTGAAACAAGGTAAACCTGTTGCTGGGCTGGCTGCCGGTGGACATTTTGATCCCTTTGAGGTTGGAGCCCATGCAGGTCCCTACAGTGCCGGACACCTGGGTGACCTGCCGCCTCTCTATGTGTCAGAAGATGGCACAGCGACTATGCCCGTTCTGGCTCCTCGTCTAGAAGTCAGCTTTGTCAACAATCGTTCGCTAATGATTCACAAGAACGGCGATAACTTCTCGGATGATCCAGCCCTTTTGGGAGGCGGTGGTCCTCGCGAAGCCTGTGGTGTAATTGCTGAATAGGTTGTTGTCAGTCTAAAAACGTTTTAGAGGAGGCGATGAGTAGTGAGTAATGGGGGGAGAATTATTATCACCTCTCAACTCGCTACTCGTTCCCCATCTAATAAACCTTCACCGACTCTACCAACAGCTGAAAGGGTCCTGCTGTAAAGTGCGGGTTGAGCTGACGATCGTACTCAAACTTACTCAACATTAGCTGTAGGGAGTAGATCCGTTCCGCATTAATCGGCGGTCGCTGTACGACCCGTGCTCGCTGGACAGCCTTCATGTCAGCAAAAGGAATACGCACCGTTACCCAGTCACCATTAGCAGTATCAAAGGAATAGGCATAGGCCACCGTATCCCAACCAGCCCCATCCCGCAAAAAGAATTTGTACCGCTGTCCATCCCCTTTCACCCGTAGCTCAATGCCGCTGTAGGCACTCAGGTCCAAGGGGGGCTCAAAATTGCGAGTGCGTACCGAGGCAAACCCCCCAGAATTTGCAGTGGAAACATATCCCGTAAAGGCCAACCCGGCTGGCTGTAGCTGAGTGCCGCTCTGGCTAACACCGCCCATGACTACATCATCCAGGGCACCCCAGAGGTCACGCATTTGCCCTGTCGGCTGACGAAAGTCAAACACGATATTAGCTTGAAGCTGTGGTGGCGGTGGTGGTGGGGAACCAAAAAACATGTTTTGCACGGCGCTAAGGATGGGAATGGCGTCAAAATAGTTGAGGGTGTCAAAAAAGCGACCCAAATCCCACGATTGACGGGTTTGCTCTGGCATAGCCTCAGGCTCGGTTGACGGACATTTTTATTGTATGGTAGTTGGCTCTGATTGGATGTCCCTGGCCAGGGTGGGGCATCCATAAGGGAAGATCCTAGTACTCTGTGTCGTAAATTTGTCCACGATCAAATGTGGATGAGTCGATGGGTGGATGGGTGGATGCAATAGCTGCCAAGTTTCTGCCATTGGGTACTAGGAATCCCAGATATCTGCTAATTTCAGAACAAAATTGGGTAGCACCTTTTCCCCTGAGAGTTGTTGAGGATTGTTTAGTCCCTCAGGTGCATGTCCTGGCCGATAAATCTCGACTTGTTTATTTTGAGGATCAATCAGCCAACCCAAACGCACGCCGCACTCCTGGTATTCTGTCATTTTCTGTTGTAAAATTGCGAGCTTATCGGTTGCTGAACGGAGTTCAATAACAAAGTCAGGCGCTAAAGGTAAAAACCGAGACGGGTCAGGAGCGATAGCTTCGATGCGTGATTTTTGTACCCAGGCTACATCCGGTGAACGGTCTGATCCATTAGGTAGTGAAAAACCTGTAGAAGAATCAAAAACTACACCCAGTCTGGTCTGGCGATTCCAAAGGTTAAGTTCTGTGGTCAAATCAGCATTGCGTTTGCCTGTGCCCCATCCGGTGGGTGGTATCAAAATTAAGTCTCCTGTATGGCTACGTTCCATGCGGATGTCGTGGTTAACCTGGCACAGTTTGTAGAACTGCTCGCGGGTCAACGGTACGACTGGATTGAGGGTGAGGGTGAAGGGTGTCATGGGCAGTAGCCCCAGGGAGTTTCGATTCTTTAATTTTAGCGATAGTCGGTGTGCAATTGCACTGCTCTCAGACGGCACGTTGATATTACTCTGTTCCCATTCCTTGGGTAAGCCGCATCCACATGGGCATCTGGGTATCGCCGCCGCCCTCGATTCGCTCCAGGGCCGCTGCCATCTCCACTTGCACATCAAACTCAGATTCTTGTTCAACGGCTTGACGGAGAGCTTCAACAACTGTCTGATCACCCAGTTCAGTTAAAAATCGAGCGGCTCGCCAACGCACCAATTTGGAACTATCAGTGAGGGCCTCGGCCATGGTGGGCATAGCACTGGTAGCACCAATATCACTCAGGGCATCCCCTGCTGTGCGACGGACCATGGGAGATGGATCTTGTCGTACCAGACGACAGAGAGGCTCAACGGCAATCTCCAGGGTGCTGGCCCCTAGCAGCGCTGCCGCCCAGCGGCGAATCGTACTGTTCTCATCATCAATAACAGCCACCACGGCGGCAAAAGTTTCATCGGTGACGTCTATTTGTTGGAGTGCCTTGAGTCGATGTTTCCAGTCAGGGTGGCTTAACTCGGCGATTAGTGTTTGCTGGGTCGTATTTGTGGGGGATTGTGCGGCTGCACCGTCAGCAACAGCTGCCGCTTCAATGCGGCTGAGGTCTTGGGCATCAAACAAACTATCCAGTTCATCGACCACGAGCTGAGCCACCTGCTCAGGGTCACCGGCTGGGGCTTGATAGGGTTCCCAGCGTCGTTCGGCCACGTAGTTCGCTTCTGTTGCGCTGATAGTTCGCTGAAGTGTCTGGGCAAAACGGTCGGGTAAGGCCACTCGGGCCTGTTGGCCATCGGCTGCTATGGCTCGTACTTGGATGGGAATGCCCCGGAACATCTGGACCGCTACATCGAGCAGGCCCAAATTTGAAGCGGGTTGGCTTGATGAGTCTGGGACCGTTGGCTCTGCTGCCACCTGGGTGAGGAGCTTGGAATCAGCCTGGTCAGCGACTCCAATAACAGCGGCTGCTTTTGCTAAAATCGGCTGCCAGTCTGCATTGCCCTGACGGGTCAAGGTGATGAAATCTTGGACTACAAAGACTGACTGGATCGCCTCAATGGCTAATAGTTGTTGCGCTACCTGGGGGGTGTCGAGTGAAGGACTGCCTTTTTGCAATGTCAGTGCTTTGGGGCTAATGGTTTCGTCTAGATTGAGTTTGATGCAGTTGGGGCTAGGGGTGGTTTCGATGGAGAGCAGTTGCATGGTCTTAGGGCGTATCCAAGATGATTTAAGGGCGGAAGGGTGAGGTTGGAAGAATGAGGAAGATTGACGACATTTTAAGTTCTAGGATTCGAAACGATCTTAACTAACCTGTCGCTTGCTATACAAAATCATTGGGGACATGACTATTGTAAGAAGGTTTGCTTATTTGCGATCGCACTTCCCCCAGCCATTATTAACAGCTTTAGTGATATGCGATCGCACTGTCTGAAGATGGTGCGATCGCGTAACTCAGCCCTAGTCGATTCTCACCTTCCTAGTCAAAATCGCCATCACTTCATTGGGTTGCCCGGTGGGTAGTGGACGACTCCAATCGTTAGGTTCAGCATAGTGGAGCTTATGCAGCAGCTTGATGGTGAGCTGCACAAAGCTGAGGCTGCCAAACAGCATATGGCGACCGTGTTCATAGGTATAGTCGGGCAGCGCAGCAGGCTGATGAGTGAGCGCACCTGCGCCCTGAGTGGGGTTTTCTTGAAACATGGTTCTGGGTCTCCGATATGGAACAAGGAAAGCCAGAACCTAACGCTCTTTAATGACTCTAGCAGTATAAAATAGGAGTAGCTATCGGCCCAAGTTGGTCAAACCGTACTCATGGTGACACCCCGAGCTGCTCAACCTACCGTCAAATTTATCGATGACTACTGCGAGTCCTATCGAGACCTGTTCGCTGAAGTCAGAAGTTTTGAGGCCTTCAAACATTTACATGTGGGTCTGATTTCAGAGGTTAAGCGCAAATCCTTACCGGCTATTGCTAAAGTTGTTGGCTTGCCAAATTCACAGTCGTTACAACAATTTCTATGTGAATCTCC
>NZ_AWNH01000070.1 GCF_000482245.1 Leptolyngbya sp. Heron Island J
CCCCACCTCGCCTCCTCCCACCTCAAAAAGGCCGAACTAATCAAAGGAGTTGTCTACATGCCCGCTGCCCGGCGCTTCAAAAGTCATGGTCAACCCCATGGGCAGCTAATCACCTGGTTTGGCGTATATGCCAGCCTTACCCCCGGTGTCGCTCTTGACGATGCACCCACCGTACGCCTCGACTTCGACAACGAACCCCAACCCGATGCAGTTTTAATGATCGAAGAACACTGTGGGGGGCAGGCTCGCCTCAGCAATGTTCTCACCAATCTACAACAGGGACTAACCTCACCCGAACATAAAACCTTTGTTCAGAAACTTGTTAAAGATAACCCTTCTCAATGAGTATCAAGCCTGGTAGCAAATACTATCCACTGTTTGAGCATTTACAAAAATGTGGAGAGGAAGAAACTATGCTCACATTTGCAGAAATTGAAACAGTATTGGATGACTCACTGCCAGTGTCAGCATTGAATAAGAAAAATTGGTGGAGCAATCGCGATAGTGCTAGTGCGCTACAAGCAAAAGCCTGGGTGAGTGCAGGCTATCATGTTAAAACTGTTGATCTAACTAAGCAAACAGCTGTCTTTTGTAAATTTCAAGCAGCGTATAACATTCAAAAAAAAGATGGTGCGGTGATTTGGCAACAGGATGCTATTAAAGCCCTGCGTAAACATATGAGCCTGACGCAGGCTCAATTTGCACAAGAGCTGGGCGTTCGTCGGCAAACCGTCAGTGAATGGGAAAATGGCGTTTACGATCCCGATCGCTCAACGACAAAATTCTTAGAACTGATTGCTAAACAAACCAAGTTTCAAGCAATACAGCCAGAACAACAATAATGTATTGACTAATGTCCGGTCAGCGGCCATAATAAATTATGCGATCAGGTGTACTCCTGACGTCAGTTTTTAACCACAATCATTTCGGAGACTCAAGCTTATGCTAACCGATCCAACCCAGGGTGCTACTGCGCCCACAGTTCCGCCTGCCCCAGAGCCTTTGCCCGAACATCAGTTTGAAACTGTTCGTCATATGCTATTTGGTACCCTGATAGGGGTACAGCTCACGATCCAAGAGCTGCACAGTAAGCACTATGCAGAACCTAATGATTGGAGTAAGCCCATCTCGACCGGGCGACCTAATGAGGTGATGGCGATTTTGACCAAGAAAGTGAGAGTGGCTTAGAAGAGCAGATTCTGCAGATAGCTCCCCTGAGAACTATCTGCCGAGGAGTATGTTACTGACAATAGAGCATACTCCTCTGTTTTATATAGCCTCTAAGCAACAGAGACTAAAGGTCTAACATCCTGGATGCCGCGTATTCATTCGCGTTGAAACCTGCCAACTCTAAGAGCATTGCTCCAGCTGGCAGAGAGACTTCAATGGACTGAATACCGTCTGTCACTTCGAAACTCTCAATCGGACGACCATCAACATAGACGTCAACACGGGTCAGCCCCAGGGTTTCTACTTGCAGGGTAAGTGTGTTTTGATTTAGCGTAGTTGTCACATTTAGCCTACGTACAGGCATCCCTGAGAGCATCTCTCCAGCCTTGTTAAGGAGGTCGATATTGCCTAATAGCAAATCATTTTTTGTCATGTGATAGCGAGAATCTGGTGTGATCCCTAAATCCTCAACCGGGGTACCTGCTTGTTTGCCAACCCGGAGGGTACGGCGGATGGCAACCCGCATATTAGCCCCATTGGGTAAGTTCTCATAAGGGATTTCATCGTCTGGTGGACTAGGCAAGCGCAATAATGCTTGCAATAGACCATGGGTCCAAACATTTGCACCGCCCGCTCCTGTATTATCATCGACGCCAAGTACATGACCAATTTCATGGTCTTGGAAGCCCGCTGCAAAAATATCGGTTGCACTGTAACAACGGGCATCGGTGATCAGTACTACGGGGCCGTGATATCTCTGGCCTATTTGATTAGCAAAATCAACAGGTGTAATGGGAAAACCACCTGAGTAGACAGCACCTGTTTGTACTGAACGACGAATGGACGGTACCCAAGCTCCAAGGTCAATCTGACCGGTAGGGTTGGTTTCATGTCGCTGACAAATACGTAGGTTGAGGGACGTATTAACAAACTGAGTGGGCTGTGGTGCTATATCGACGGGTGTTAGCACCTGTAGCAGACCTTCACTGGCCCAAATATGACCTCCACCATTGCCCCGGACATCCAGAATTAAACCATCCTGCGGTAGTAATTCAACAAGCCGAATAAACTCATGAATAAATGCCCCAGGATCATTCACACTAAACGTAAAAATCCGAATGTGTCCAAATTCTCCAAATGCTGTATTCACGCTCTTTGCGTGAAAAACACTAGTCATTGTAGTTGGCACTGTCTGCCCGGCAGCAGCTTTTTGGGTAGATAGCTTGGTTTCTTTTGTCTCTGCTGCCAGCACTTCTGGCGCAAACAGCATTTTCTTTGTTTCTTGAGTGATATGAGCTTCCAAGTCAATCCCTTGAGAAGCTGCGCTTGTACTCAATGAATCTGCATCAGCTTCAACAAACGTTGGTAGGGAAGACGCAACAACCCAATCTTGCTTAATTTCACGTTCAACACCATCAAGATCGGTGTAACCAATCACAACCCACAGTGCGTCTGGTGGCAATGAACGTACCAAAGGACGAATAGTGAGGCCATCAATTCCACGAACATGACGGGCTGCGAAATTACTGCCTGCATGTAAATCTCCAGATAATTCGATGGCACGACCAATCGGCACCCCATTCCAAAGTTTGATTTCGACACCTGTTTTAAAGTGTGGATGCGAGAATCCTTGAACAAAATGAGTGGCAATATAGTGTGGCTCACCGTTTTCAAAATATTCTTCAATCTGGAAGGGTAAGAAAGCGATCTTGCCTGCAAATGGAAAAGGTAAAAGATAGTTTGTATGTAGATCTCGAACAGAGTTGAAAATATCTAATATTTCACTGTGAAATGTCAGCTCACTCTCTAATTCGGCATCTGTTTCTTGTTCAAGACGATGTTTGATTAGACGCAGTTTTTGAATAGGATTGACCCCATGCATCGATTCTTTTAAAGGCAAATGAACAAAGTTGTCCTCAAAAAGAATAAGAGCTTGTTCAACGATTTGTTTGCGTTTATCGAGACTTAAGTCACCAGCCGTCTCAAGAAAAGTTTTTAAGTCAGTTGCATCAGCTAACTGTTGTTTGATAGCAGGATGAACACTATTTAAAAAAGTAAGACCAATCTTTTCTTGATCATAGCCATTTAGTTTGGAGCTTCTTGTGGCTGACGTAATTCTTTTTGCTCGTTTTGTATCTAGTCGCACCATGATTTTTCTCCCACGGCATTATATATTACGGTTGACAGACATCTTTGGGCAGAGTGTCTGTGTAGAGTGTCTACAATTCGCGCAATCGTTGACTATTCGGCTTCTGAAAAACACTTTCTATTGGCTTGTATGTTTGTCTAAGCCCCTCAGCATAAGCTTGAAAACTTACTAAAAATTGGGCTGGCTAGTCAGTTTTTAGAGAAAACGATCATCTAGATCCCCAGCATGAAAACCTAGGCAAGAAAACTCTGCCTAAGCTCCAAAATCGTGACGATTAGATCGTAAAGTTGACAATTCAATCTAAGAACTTAAGTATAGTCACCATTTTTAAGTTCGCTTTGATCTATTTAAAGTTTATTCATCATTCCGTCTTAAATGTTGATGCTTTAGTGCTGGTTGCGATCGCTAATAATGGCCTTTAATCCATGCGTACTACAGCCTTTGATCCGATTACTAACATCCCCGGACATGGAATGCTCTTTTTCCCATCTCGTATATAGGCCATCGTTTCGGTAACTAACCCAGCTCGAATTTGTGCCTGAACTGCTGGTGTTTGCCGTTCATAGAGCATTCGTGTCCGCACTGACCCTTTTACAATAAACTCCACCATTGTCTCTGGGCCTTGCAAAGGCCATCGGAGATCTAGAGTCTGAGTGTAAATATCTTTGAAGCCTGCCTGGGTCATCATCGGTTCTCGAATGGTTGGATTTGCCAAAGCACTACTTGAAGGAGCTGGAGGTAGATCTACTTCCGGGTCAGCATAGATTTGACAGACTTTTTGGATGAGGCCAAAAAAATTGTTGTCTAGTTCTGATTCTGGCCAAACAGTAAATGTGAGAATACCATCAGATTTTAATACTCGGGCGCTCTCTTTTAGTACCTTTTGAGGATAGGCAAAGTGGGGAAAGCCAAAACTACACACAACAGCATCAAACCGCTCTGCCTCAAAGGGAAGATCGGATGCATCTCCTACTAAAAACGATGCTCCAACAGATACGCGCTTTTGAGCAATTTTGACCATCTTGGGTGAAATATCAAGACCAGTGACGGTTGCTCCTTGAGCAACAGCCTGTTTTGCCAGGTAACCCGTACCCGAGGCTAGTTCTAAAATATGTAGACCTTGTAAGCTGCCAAGACTATCCAAAATAGGCGTGACAGCTTGGCGAGTTGTTGGCAAATCGATGACATCGTAGGTTGCTGCATTACGTTGCCAGCCTTCTTGCTCATATTGGGCAAATGTTTTTGGGATCATAAAGAAGTTCTACTGGTAGGGCAGACTCGCCGATGGCTGGTCAAAATAGCCATAATAGACCCAATGTACAGCAGGTAATCTTGATGTCTCAGCCGGAAGCATCTGAAAAGCAGAACTTTCTTGATCGTCAGCTAGATCAGTTGCTCAAGCTATTAAACGACCGTCTGTTTAAGCCGCTGGACCAGCTAACGATTTTGCTGCGGCTATTTCTGGTGATGGCTCTGACGGTGTGGTTTGGCTTTACCACTGTCGACCTGTGGCATTCGGTCAGTTTTAATGTCATCCATCGGCCAATTTACCACGTCAACTTTGCTGTCGGTGGCTCTGGGGGAGAAAGCTATATTCTGGGTAAGGCGATTAAACAGGTGGTGGAAGACTATCATCCCAATATTCGCCTGGATTTGCTAGAAACCGTAGGCTCGGTCGATAACATCAACCGCTTAGAATCTGGAGAGGCGGATCTAATTACAGTCCAGTCCGACATTACCCCTGGCCCCAATGCTCAGACTGTGGCCACTCTTTATCGAGATCTATTTCAGCTGGTGGTACAGGACCAAACCGACATCGAACAGTTTACAGACCTTAAAGGGCAGCGGATTGGCGTACAGCGAGAGAGTGGGCAATTTCTATCATTTTTAGAAGTAGCCAGGCACTTTAGCATGACGGTTGAAGACTTTGACTTTGTTGGGGTGGATGATGATGAAGCAGCTGTCGCATTTGAGGCGAATCAGGTGGATGCAATTTTTCGGGTACGAGCCCCAGGCAACTGGATAATTCAGGATCTGGTGCAATACCATCGTGGGCGATTGTTACCGATTGAGCAAGCTGCCGCGATGAAGATAAAACATCCGGCCTTTAAGGCTGCAACGATTCCTACGGGAACTTATCGCGGTAGTAATCCTACTGTTCCACCTGCTGATATCCCAACCGTGGGAGTCTATAAAATGTTATATGCCAGCAAACGGGCTAATAAGCAGGTGGTCCAAGCAATTGCGATCCTTTTAAAGGACCATCATCAAGAGATTTCGAGTGCTATTTCTAGGGATACTGTTGAGGTGAAACCTTTAGTTGCTAACATTGGTCGACCGAGCAGTAGTTTTGGTATTCCCATTCATCCTGGAGCTGTTGCGGCGTATAAACAACAACCCAAGTCATCGTTTATTACGAAGAATTTTGACTTTCTGGCATTATTGTTGTCTATTGTTGTACCCATTGCGTCCTGGATTTGGGAGTTGCGATCGCGTGCGGAAAAACGTGGTAAAAGCCTATGTGAAGGCTATATCGATGATGTGATCAAGGTGATGGATGATGACGATGAGTCGTCTCAACAACCCCTGGAAGAACGGCAGAAAAGACTTTATCAAATCTTTGATCGTGCGGCTAAACGGCTGGTGGACGAAGACATCTCCCAAGAAGCGTTTCGTACCTTTAATGAAGCCTATAAAACTGCTTGTGAGAAAATTGAACGAGATATTGACGCTAAGGCACAACACCGACAGTTAATTCAGCAGCATACAACAGCGCAGTATATGCAAGATTTGATGGTGATTCATCAGGCGGATAGCCTATCTTATGGGGATAGTTTGGGTCAGATAGAGGAGGTGCTGCAGCGAGTGTTGGACGATCTGGCGTGCGATCGCATTTCCCAGGAGTCCTTTGGCGTCTTTATGGAGGTTTACGACGCGATCAAAGAAGGGCTGAAACGGCGGTTGACTTTGTAAGAGTGGGCTTAGCTCGTTTGAGTACTCTTGATTGTCTAAACGATGCGGATATGTACTCTCTTGCGTAGGTCGCTCCATCCTCTAATTCAGTAACAACCAAAAACTTGCTCGATATCGAAGTGTATAACACAACTAGGAAGTCTTTTAGTTGGTATAGAGACCGTGCCTGTCCTGGGGGACTGGGGCCTTCTTACTCGACAAATTCCTTACGCAAATGGTTACTCAAGCTGTCTACCAGGGTCACTATCACCAGTACCACTATTAATAAGGCCGAGACTTGCTGGTACTGCAAAATGCGGAGGGCGCTGATAATTTCCAGCCCAATTCCCCCAGCTCCCACTGCTCCCAACACCATTGATGCCCGAAAGTTGTACTCCCATCGATAAAACGTAACATCGGCAATTTGGGGCAAGACCTGGGGCAGAATGCTGTGAACGATCACCTGGGGCTCGGTTGCGCCTGCTGAGCGGGCTGCTTCTACCGGGGCTCGGTCACTGAGTTCGATGGCTTCAGCAAAGAACTTACCCACCATACCCACCGAATGCAGACCTAGGGCCAATGTGCCGGGCAGTTTGCCAAATCCCACAGCGGCTACCAAAATCATGCCTAAAATCAGTTCTGGAATGGCTCGGGCAACATTCAAAAGGGTGCGGGCAATGTGAAAAGCAACAGGATGCGGTGTTGTATTTCTGGCGGCCAATAAACAAAGGGGCAGGGAGAGACCAATGGCCATGGCTGTGCCAGCAACACTCATGGCCAGGGTGTCGACAATGGGTTCAATCCATTGAGAAAAGCGACTAAAATCAGGTGGTAGCATCTCTCCGAGCAGGGAAAAAGTCGCTGGAATGCCTGCCGCCATACGCTCGATATTTAACAGTTCGACCGCAACAAAACTGGCGATGATTACCCCCAGCAACAGCAGTGTCCTGCCTGTCTGTTGCACCCAGCTCCGTCGGTACTGTTGCAGAATAGGGTTGCATGGGGTCTGTTCTGGAGATTTATGCATAGTAGGCATGGTGGCTACTGCACAAATTCGCCTAAATCCAAACCTAGAACACTACCTGCCTGACGAATGCTGTCATAATCTGTATCTTCCATGGTTGCAAAACCGTCGGCCTTAAACGGTCCTAACACGGCTTGATCGTTTAGATCCAAAAATGCTGTGCGAATCTCTTGCTTTAGCTCTGGGGCCAAATCAGAGCGCATGGTCCAGGGATATTGGGGGATGGGGGTTGACTCTGCGATAATCGTCACCTTTGCCGGATCAATGGTGCCGGCTTCTACTAAGGATTCAAAAATAGGGCGACTCAGCCCACCAGCCTGGGCATTGCCATTTTGCACGGCCAGGGCGACAGCATCGTGGGCACCTAAAAAGACTGCCTGATAATTCTCTCCTGATTTTAGATTAGCCTTGGCTAATGCCAGTTCGGGAAACAAACGGCTGGAGGTAGAGGCTGGATCACCAAAGGCAACGGTTTTGCCTTCGATATCGGCAAACTCATCGATACCGGCATCTACATTGCCAATGATGACTGATGTGTAGGTGGTGGAGCCGTTTTTGAGCCGGGCAGCAAAGGGTTCTAACTCACTTTTGGTTTTGGCTAAAACATAGGACAGCGGTCCAAAATAGGCCAGGTCTAAGCGACCATTGCTGGCGGCTTCAATCATGGATGAGTAATCGGTGGTGACAATCAGCTCAATCTCTTTGTCCAGACTGTCTTCTAAATGCTGGGCCAGGCCCTGATTGTCCTGGATCACGGTAGCAGCATCTTCATCTGGCAATAGGGCAACAACTAATTTTGATGGGTTGGCTTTATCACCCGCCGATAGCTCTGAGCCACTGCATCCGACTAGGACCACAGCGCCCATTAAACAAATACTCCTGAACCCTTGTTTTAATTTGATGCTGACCATGATGTTTTACTCCAATAGTTAACGGTGCGATCGCACGCCCCACTCAGTTCCTTTACGGTACCGCTACTGTTGTCGGATCTGTACTGTTGTCGGATCTGTATAGATTTGGTCTAAAGTATGGCGGTCTAACACAGATGGTGGACCGTCAAATATAACCTGACCCTGGGCCAATCCAATGATGCGATCGCCATATGCCTGGGCAAACTCCACCTGGTGTAAGCTCACTAGGGCGGCGATGCCATCGGTCTTACAAATAGTCCGTAGCAAAGATAAGATTCTATGGGCACTGGTTGGATCTAAGCTAGCAATCGGTTCATCGGCCAGCATTAACTGGGGCTGTTGTGCTAGGGCACGGGCAATGCCAACGCGCTGTTTTTGACCACCGCTTAAGGCGTTTGCTGGGGTCAGGGCCTTAGCCAATAATCCCACCCGATCTAGACAATCGAGGGCAAGCTGCTGGTCGGTTTGGGGTAAGGGCAACAGACTACGCCAAAATGAATGGTACGCTAACCGTCCCATGAGGACGTTTTGTAAGGCGGAATGGCGTTCAATCAGCTGATGCTGTTGAAAAATCATGCCAGTGCGCTGACGATGTAGACGGAGTACCTGAGGTTTTGACAGCGGCCTCAGACCATCGACCACTATCCTGCCTTGGGTTGGCGGAGTCAGGTAGTTGATTGTGCGCAGTAAGGTCGATTTGCCAGCACCAGACGAGCCTAGCACCACTGCAAATTCACCGCGATTAAGCTGCAGGGATATGGACTTGAGTGCGGTGATACCGTTTGTATAGGTAACCCCCACATTGTCGAGTTCAGCGATCGCAGCTGCTTGCATCGGTTTTTGCATACCCTGTCTGGTGTGAACCCATTGTCTCAGCTAACAATACATTGATTTCCACGGGAGCTATAGCCCCGTAAACTATATCCTACATAGGATAGCAGCGCTGAGGGGGTGGCTAAAACGTAGCAGCCGGAAGCGACTTGAAAATATGGATTAGTCGATTAAGAATGCCAGAACTGTTTGCACAAACTGATGGCGTCCTCGCTCTGGGCGGTCGTTAAATAAGTAATGGGTGGCATCTGGAATTGTGACTATTTCGACTACTGGCGCATTGATCAAATCTGTTTCCAGCGCCGATAAATCTTCTGGGCGTGACCAAAAATCTAGCTCTCCCCGCAGGCCGAGAGTGGGTGTATAAATGTCTTCTGCGCTCCAATATCGATATCCTTGGGCCAGGTTAAAGCTTTCTTCTCGATAGGCTGTAGGGATACGGGCGCTGGGAGGTGTCCGCGTCTTACTAGTTGGATCTAGCTCAACGGCTCTACGGGCATAGGCATCAGCTACGGCTGGGTCTCGCCACTGAGTTTTGTCATCCACCGGAATTGAATGATCCCATCCGCGCAAAAAGCCGTCGTAGTCAACCAGGCGATAGGCTCCGCCATCGGGGTTAAACCTGCCGGGATGATCAGGATCTTCAAAGCGCTCGGTTAGGGGCCAGGGGGCATTTACACCATAAAGGCTGTTGAGCATTACCAGATGGCTGATGGCCTCATTGTTCTGGCTGGTGTACAGGCCAGCCCAGTGGCCACCCGTGGCCCAACCGACTAGGGCAACTTGGGATTGAGCGGTGCGATCGCGTATCCAGCCCACCACAGCACCAATATCGCGTACGGCTGCCTCAGAGGTGACCAGGGGAGGATTGTTGGCTGCCGGTTCATCCAGACCCTCGGGGCGAGTTGAAGACTCCCACCCGCGTACATTCATCACATAAACAGAATGACCTGCCTGGGCAAAGTTAGCGGCCAGAGAATAGCCTGGCACCTCCAGGTCAAAGGATGCCAGACCACCAGGGCCACCCCCATGAATTAACAGGATGGGGACACCAGCGGCTTCTGACTGAGACCCAACCTCTCGGACAAAAATTTCAATCCCCGGATCGCTCTCAATTCGAAAATCCTGACGAGATATCCTAGCCGTCGAGATCGGCACTTCAGCCAGTGTTGATGAGATTGGAGCCATGCCATTGGCTGCGTTAAGGCCAGTCCCCAGGGTTAGCAGACCTACAGTCCCCAGGTACATCACCATACGGCCTAGTGTTTGCTCACGTTGCATAGCCATTGAATCCCCCATGCGCTCTCTATTTGTCACCATAGAAAAAGCTCATATGAACGTCCAACACATATTGAGTTCATAGTTCACACCTAAAAGGTTCAAATGGAGTTACGCCATCTGCGCTACTTTTTAGCAGTTGCCGAAGAGCTGCATTTTGGGCGGGCGGCCCAGCGGTTGCACATCGCTCAACAGCCCCTGAGTCGGCAAATTCGTAATCTGGAAGATGAATTGGGCATTCTGCTTTTTCATCGCACCAAGCGTAGGATTCGGCTGACGCAGGCGGGTCAGGTATTTTTGCAAGAAACCCGAAAAACGCTGGCTCAGGCTGACCATGCGGTTGTTATGGCTCAGCGCGTAGGACAGGGAGTGGCAGGGCAGCTCTCCATTGGATTTACTGGCCCTATGCTCAATCGTATTTTGCCAACGGTGGTGCGTGAATTTAAACAGAGATTTCCAGAGATTCACCTCAGTCTCCAACGTCTGCCAACCAATGACCAGGTTAAGTCACTCCTTGCCGACGAGATTCACGTTGGTTTTTTACATCCGCCCATCGACGCATCTTTGCTTAAACAGACAGTGATTTACCAAGAGCCGATGATTGCCCTCTTGCCCGATTTTCATCCCCTGGCTAAAGACGCGCCTGCTCCCATCTCGATAAAATCTCTGGCAAATGAGTCGTTTATTCTGTTTCCTCGCCAGGTAGGACCAGTTTTATATGATGCCATTATTAGCTTTTGTCAGCAGGCAGACTTTAGCCCCAACGTTGTCCAGGAGGCATTTCCACAACAAACGATTATGGGATTGGTGGCTGCAGGTCTTGGTGTGTCATTGATTCATGCTTCCATTCAGCAGATACACCAACCAGGTGTGGTTGCCAGACCTCTAATAGAACCCTCACCTGTGCTTGAATCAGCCGTTGCCTGGCGTTCAGATTTGCCCCATCCAGCCCTGACTCATTTTCTTGAGCTGGTTCAGGAGCTTTTCTGATGGTGATGAATGTTTGGACCAGAATAGTGGAGCGATTCCATGGAATCGCTCCACTATTCTGGTTGCCCTAAACTCACTTCTGTTCAGAATCAAATTGAGCCATCACCTTAAGCAATGAGGTCAATGAATCTATATCCAAGGTGATGGATGTTTTATCCTCCGCAGACGAACTGATCGCATCTAACTCGTGCTCTGACGACCTACGGCTGTTGCCGAGCAACTGCCAGGTGATAGCAACAAACAACAAGCAAAAAGTCACAATTGGAAATATAGCCATGGTTTTGCAGTAATGAACGTAGTATCTAACAGCTGGTCGCTCCTCAAATCGACTCCTTAAGGCAGGCGCAGGCAAATACCAGAAATGTAGTTGCCGCAAACAGTTTGAAGAGTGGTTTTACATTGAAATAAATCGCTGTTGCCACATCGTGGGAAACGGTCCACCCAGCAAACACTGTGACGAGAGAAACTCCCATAAAAAATAAAAACAACCAGCGAAATAGCTGAAACGCAATTTGAGTCACTAAGCTGTAAGGGCGACGTTGGCGAAATTGCTGGAAACGCCTATTGACAGGATGCTTCTGCTGTAATCGAGTCAGGATTACAGCTGGTCGAAACTTGATAAACATGGCATGTCCCCCGAGGTAATTTCGAACAAAAATATGGCCGAGGAAAGCACTACTGAGTACCTTCCTCGGCCTTAGAAATCTCTCCATAAACCGAGCCGCTTGAAATTGTTTTGAACTTACAGGTTGCCGATCTACGACATACCTATGATGGGATTAAAGATTCATCTTGGCTGGATCTAAATACAGCTGATAAGATGGCGCACCGTGAATTAAGAAGCGCTGCTGGTGGGTTTTCCGTTCCATCGTCAGGCTAATGGAGCCATAGCATGGACCCTGTTGACCCAAAATGGTATGTAGGAGTGTACCCAGCATCTGCCAAAGTTCTGGATTAATGTAGTCTTCCGGAAAATTGGGACCACTTCTTAGCAACTGTTGTACCTCATCTACGGTAACTTCGCAGAGATCGTAAACTGTATTCTTAACAACAATTTTGATGCACTGTTGATTGGCAGGACTAAACTCTATTTCCACATTGCCAAAGCCAGTATCTAAAACCGTTTGCCGAATACTCTGATCCACGGATGTCAGTACCTGATAAAGGCTCATGCGCCTAAAGTGTGAGCTATTAAACATGGATGCCCCCTTATGTGAGAAATATTTTTAAGTAGCTATCACTTGTGTGTAGCGTTTAACCTCACATAAGATAAATTAGCGATAAACCAGGAAGCTGTCAATCATAAGGTCGGCCTTAGCTTTTTTTCTAACAAAACAAAAAAAGCTGATGGTAGCTACTGGACAAGCCGTTAGCCTCACTTTAAAGCTCGCTAAACTGGAGGTTTTTGAAGTTATGTGAGGACTGCCTTTATTTAAAAATGATAACTTCAGGCTTGGTTTCTCACTCATGTGAGGTAGTCTAGCAAAGACGGTTAATGTCAACCCTCAGCTGTGTCTGGTCAATCGCGGTAGGTGTATGCCAGGCAGCATGAGTGCATGGTTCTGAACTTAAAATGTGGAGTTTATGGTGGAGCCCGACATCTCGGAAGAGTTTATGACTTCAGCCGCTAAGGCCTACGGAGTCACTGAGGCGGAAAAACAGGCATTAACCTTAGCGTTGGCTGGTCTATCTATGGCTGAGATCGCTCAGCGACTCAACATCAGTCATGCAGCGGTGCGTAAACGTCTGGGGGAGGTTTACCGCAAATTTGAGATTGAGCGGAAGGGGCCAGGAAAGCTGGCGATTCTGAGGCGCAAACTGCTGACAGCTCAGGCAGAGCGACCCCTGCAACATCAAAGCTATATTGATTTGGGCAATGCTCCCAAGGTCAACTCGTTTATTGGCCGTGAAAAGGAACTCCAAAATCTATGTCAGTGGATGCGTCGGGATCATTGTGACTTACTCGCCATTACCGGCATCGGTGGGATTGGCAAAACCGCTCTTGTGTTAGAGCTGATCAAGCAAGTAAAGTCTGAATTTGAGTTAGTAATTTGGCGATCGCTACGACAGTTTGATTCATTTCAGGCGCTGCTGGAGTCGTTGCCGGATAGTCCGATCAACGCCACCATTGCAGATCTGTTTGACCTCTTGGCACAAAAGCGTTGCCTGCTTGTTTTAGATCAGTTTGACCAGGTCTTTGGCACAGAGACTAATCCGACTAAAAAGTCTTCTCGACATCCACAGGCTGGTGTTTTGGACTCCCACGGGAACAAACACGAAGACTATCAATATTACCGCCAGCTATTACAAAAAGTGGGTAGCTCTCAACTGGAAAATTCACAACACAGCTGTGTCGTCATCACCAGTCGTGAAAAACCACGGGAATTGATTCCATTCGAAGGGGAACATGCCAGCGTACGCATTTTACCTCTAGCCGGGCTAGATTCTCAGGCAGCTCATCATCTTTTAAGTGATATCGGTCCGCTGCAGGGAAATGATGCTGACAAAACCCAGCTGATTGATAGTTATTCCGGTAATCCTTTGGCGCTCAAGTTAGCTACGGGCACTATTAAAGATCTGTTTGCCGGTCATATTCTACAGTTTTTAGACCAGCAACAGCTGGTGTTTGACGACCTACGGGATGTACTCAAAGAGCAGTTTAATCGCCTTTCTCTCCTAGAAAAAGAGACCATGTACTGGTTGGCCATTAACCGTCTGCCGGTAACGTTTGCCAGTTTGCAAGCTGATATTGTTGCTCTATCCCATAAACAAGATCTCGTCTCTACGCTACGTTCTTTAGAACATCGGTCATTGATTGAAATTAGGTCGGCAGGTGCAGAATTTACCCTACAGCCAACGGTGATGGAATATGTCACTCAACACCTGGTCAAACGGGTGGTGGATGAGCTGAGTTCCCTAGCTGACCAGCATATGGCTGAGGGGGGACTACTCAATGAACACTCTCTGCTCAAGGCCGATGCTGCACCCTCTGTGCGACAGCAACAAACAGAAAAGTTGTTGAAACCAGTGCTAGATGCCCTTAGACAAACCTATGGTAGCGCCATCGAAACTCAGAAAAAACTGGAAATCTTTTTGAATACCCACCATACTAATGCCGTTTATAAAACTGGTTATTTGGGGGGTAACTTAGTTAATCTGATGGCTCAACTCTCCAAAGAACTCAAAGCACGCAAAGATTTAAGTCATAAAGATTTTTCACACCTGGCGATCTGGCAAGCAGATTTGGAGGGGGTCACGCTTACCGGCACTAATTTTAACCACTGCAACTTAGAGAAATCTGTCTTTACCGAGATGCTCAGTGATGTGGTGTCAGTGGCGTTTACTAGTCAATCTGCTAGCTTTAATGCCCTTGCAGCACCCTATTTGGCCGCTGGAGACACCAATGGTCATATTCACATTTGGAATGCGCTGACCTATCAAAAACGCACGTACTGGCAGGGGCATCTAGGCTGGGTGCGTTCATTGGCCTTTAATCGGGACAACACCCTGATCGCCACGGGTGGAGATGATAGCAAATTAAGGCTTTGGCGGTTTCACCCGAGTCCTGATGAGCATCCTAGCCTCAACAATATCTCCTTAGTGTGGGAAAAGAACGGCTTTCCAGACTGGGTGCGTTCAGTGGCGTTTCACCCTGACCAGGAAATTGTTGCCTGCTGTAGTCATGCCACGACGTATCTATACGATGAACGGACAGGTCAGGAATTAGCGCGGTTACAAGAGCATGATATTGAACCAGCTACGCCGACTAGCAATGAAACGCTGCGATACATTACCTTTAGCCCCGATGGCAGTCGGATTGCCAGCTGTGGTGATGACACCAATGTCCGGGTTTGGGACTGGCAAGCTAGAAAACGACTTTTTATCTCATCGGCAGCCGTGGGACATAAAAACTGGGCTCGTGCGATCGCCTTCTCCCCCTGTGGCCGTTATTTAATCAGCAGTAGTGACGACCAAACCGTTCGAATTTGGGACCTTGACGCTCAAATCTGTGTTCGGATTTTAAGGGGACACACGGATCGGGTGCGCTCGGTTGCCGTCAGTCCGGACGGTGGCTATATGGTGAGTGGTAGCGACGATGGCACGGTGATTTTGTGGGATTTCCAGAAAATGACTCAAATTGGTAAATCCCAAATCCATGGAAGCCGAGTGTGGTCGGTTGCCTTTTACCAAGACAATCACCAGACCCTATTGGCCAGTGGTGGCGATGATCGTTCGGTGGTTTTATCCAAGGTATCTCCCAGACAGAATAGACCGATGCCTCCGATTGAGCCCATCAAAATCTTGCGGGGCTTTGCCATGGGCACTCGGTCGGTTGCTGTGCTCCCACGCTCTGCCCATGAGTCCGAGCTGGATTTAATTGTGAGTGGGGGGAATGATTGGCGGATTAAGTTATGGCAGTGCTCCCAAGGAGATCCCAATACTCCGATCCGAGACTTAGCGGGGCATACGGGCCGAGTGTGGAGTGTGGCCGCCCACCAAGGCTGGGTGGCCAGCGCCAGTGACGACAGTACGGTTCGGATTTGGAATCTTGAGAATAGCTCCTGTGTCAAGGTGCTGACAGCGCATCAGCACTGGGTGCGCACGGTTACGTTTAATCCTAGCGGTACGATGTTGGCCAGTGGTGGCGATGATACGCAAATCCATCTCTGGCAGTTACCGACGGGGATAAAGTTGCATACCTTTGATCAGCACCAACATTGGATTCGAACCTTGGCGTTTAGCCCGGATGGTCGGTATTTAGCTAGCGGTGGCGATGATAAAGCGATTTATCTCTGGGATGTGATCAAAGGCCAGTCGATTCGTAAATTTAAGCAGCGGCATCAGCATCGGATTCGGTCAGTGGCCTTTAGACCTGCCCACAGTTCTCAGCCTGCTCACCCGTTACTGTTAGCCAGCGGTAGCGATGATGGCAAGGTGATTATTTGGGATGTGGAGACGGGGGAATGTCTGCATTGTTTTGAGGAGCAACATCGCACAGCTGGTGTGAAATCTGTTGCCTTTAGTCCAGATGGTTGTTGGATGGCGACTGGCAGTGACGACCATTTGATTTATGTATGGGAGACTCGGACGGCTGACCCGAAAACCTGGAAGGTAAAACAACTGGCGATGCCAATGACCATTGGTCAACCGCTGGGGATTCAATCCCTGGTGTTTATGTCGGATAGTTGTAATTTGGTGAGCTGCGATCGCAGTGGTGCGATCCACATCATCAACATCATTGACGAAACCCGCCGCCAAATCAAACCCCAACGTCCCTACGAAAACATGCAAATCAAGGGCATCACCGGCATTGATCCAGTGCAGCGAGTCAGCCTTAAAGATTTAGGAGCCGTTGATGCTGAAGACCTGAATCTCAGTCTGACCCAGCAACATGATTGAGGCGTCTGGCTGCAGCCGCTACATTGGAGTATGACCCTGTTATTTCTGCCTCAATGAGCCCATCTGTTGTTACCCATCCGGCTGTTCAGACCTTATTGCAAACGTTGATTGCTCCCCAGGCGGCTCAGTTAGATCGGGAGCCAATGTCGTTGCACCGGGCATTTCAAGCATTAGGGAGCCATGGATGCTTAGGGCTGAAGGCATCAAAAGAGTGGGGTGGCCAAGCTTGGGAGGCTCAAGCAATCTACGAATTTACTGAACAGTTAGCCCGCTACTCGGGAGCGCTGGTGTTTTTGCAAAGCCAGCATCAGCGGTGTGTTCAGGAGTTGTCGAATTCTGACAACCTGGAGCTAAAACAAAAGTATTTGCGGGCTGCGATCTCAGGTCGCATCGGTCTGGGTGTGGGTTTCTCTCACTTACGCCGTAAACAACAGCCTGTCATGGCCCAGGAGACTGCTGGCGGCTATGTCTTTAACGGTATGGTGCCCTGGATTACTGGGTTTGGCATTTTTCAACACTGGATGTTGGCGGCACAGCTGCCGGATGGCCGGGCTGTGTTTGTCTTGGCTCCTTTTCATCCCGTAGAGACGGCCCTGACCTTTAGTGAACCCATGCAGCTAGCGGCATTAGCATCGACGCAAACCGTTACGGCCACATTACAAAACTGGTTGGCCCCCCAGGCACTGGTTTTGGATATTAAACCGCCTGGCTGGATTCAAACCGCTGATCGGGGCTATCCCCTCACCCACAACTGCTTTGCCCTGGGCTGCGCTCAGGGGGGGTTAGATATTTTAGCAAAGGCGCAGTCGTCGGCATTGCCTGCTATTGGTGAGACCTATAAACGACTCAGCAGTGAAGTGAACCAATGTCGAGAGGCCACCTACAGAACATTGGCCACCCCATCGGCGGAGAGACTGCGTTTGCGCGCCTGGGCCATTGACCTGGCAGTGCGGTGCGGCCATGGGGCCGTGATTGTATCGCGGGGAGCGGCTAACTTTAGCGACCACCCAGCCCAGCGAGTTTATCGTGAAGCCCTGGCGTTCTCGGTCTCAGGCCAGAGTAATCAAATGATGCACGCCAGTTTAACCCAGCTGGCAAGATTGTAGCTGCCAGGCGAGACGCGGGCTGAAATTTGTTAGGGCTGAGAACAAATGCCGTAAGCTCGTGACTTTGGAGAATGATAGGACATCCCTGATTGCCCCTGGTTTCTACGACTGGCGGGCCGCTGAGGTTGGTGCTTGATGTGCAGTCGTTGTTGCGGTTTGCCTGGATTGATTCACCCATTCCGTGAGAGTCATCTGGGGTCGATAGGAGTGGCTACTTTTAACCAGCTGCTTGGCAACCGGGCGCGATGCCTTAGCGATTGTTGGCAACAGTTTTGGCCCTAGTAACATCATGCCCAGGCCCAGCAAGGCCAGCTGATTGCTAGTATGACCATCTTCCAAAAATTCGCGCAGGTGAAAGGTTAGAACTGACTTTTCTAGATGAATAAGAGACATAGAACCCGGCTTGGCTGCATTTCAGATGAGACTTAAATCGAACTGGAACTTTGCTACTGATTGACAGGATAGTTAGGTTGAAAGACTCATGCCTTTGAACCGAGCTTTGTCCACACTCCCATGAGAATGTTTACCCTAATGCTGAGTATCTAGGTCTCATTTTATAGCGATTTTTAGCATTCATTGCATCTTTGCTCTGTGCTTATTGCCCTAACTGGCCATCCGCTGAGGATTGAGCTGATGCTGCAGCAGCGGTCTGAGGCTGTTTAATCCCGCAATAATCGCTGAGCCATTGTGAATGCCGGTGGCCAGCAGCGGGCTGAGACCGCGAGTTGTGGCAATCCCTAGCGCTGCTAAATTGGGCAGCACCACCAGGCCGATGTTTTGTTCAATCAGGCTGCGGGTTTGCCGTGCGATCGCAATTACCTCTAAAAAGTCTAACAAGTGGTTATCCATCAACACCACATCTGCCGTTTCACGCGCTACCTCAGCCCCTCGGGCAAAGGACACGGACACATCGGCATAGGCCAGGGCAATGGAATCATTCAAACCATCCCCGACAAAGGCAACCGTGTGGCCCGCCTTATGTAAATCTCGAACAATCTGTGCTTTTTGCTCAGGAAATGCTTCAGCATACACTTGCTGGCTTTCAATTCCTAGCTCTTGCGCCACCTGGGCGGCCCGTTGTGGGTTGTCTCCAGTTAATAAATAAAGGCTAATGCCGTACTCCTTTTGCAGCCGCTTCACTAACTCAGTACTTTCTGAACGTAGGGGATCGCTGTAGTGAATGGTGCCCTGAAACTGACCGTCACAGGCCACATAAATTAGTGAGTTAGTCGCTGTCTCTGGAGATGGAGAACAGATCGACCCCTGAATGTTGGACTGCCGCAGAAATCGTTCGCTACCTACCAAAACTTCATGCCCCTCAATCTGGGCTTTAATTCCTAAACCCACCTCATAGGACCAATGATCTCGGGTTAATACGGGAATCTGTTGGGTGAGGGCAAACTGCGTAATGGCCTCGGCTACCGGATGATTAAGCCGTTGTTCAGCCGTCGCGGCTAGCTGCAAAATTCTAGAAGCACTCAATCCGGCTGCTGGTTGGATGTCAACAACTGTGATTCTTCCCTGGGTTAAGGTGCCGGTTTTGTCAAAAACAATCGTGTCAACATTGGCTAGCTGTTCTAGCGTTCGCCCGCTGCGAATGAGTACACCGTGCCGAGTGGTATGGTTGAGGGCACTCAAAAAGGCCATGGGAATCGAAACGCGAATGCCCGTGACAAAATCCAGGGTCAAAATGGCGGCAGTGCGAGCCGTATCACGGGTTGTTAACAACACAATGCTGGCCAACAGCAGTGACGGTAGAATCAGCCGATCGGCCACCTGCTGAGCATAGTTGGCCATCCGCGTATCGTGGACCGGAGCCTGGCGTAGCAGTTCTAGACCGGCAGCGGCGCGGGTATTGTTCCCCACCCGTTTGGCCTGGATGTGCAGTTGACCGGAGCGCACCAGGGTGGAGGCGTAAACCTGGGTCCCGGTCTGGCTAGCAATGGGCATGGCTTCCCCGGTTAAACTTTGCTGGTCAATCACAGCATTTCCCTTGAGCACAACCCCATCCACTGGAATCTGTTCACCGGGGTAGACCACCACCGTTTGCCCTACCTGGACCTGACTGCTAGGAATTTGTCGAGGCGTGGTATCAGCGCTGTCTTTAACCCAGGCAAAGTGACCAATCGCATCTTCTAAATTGGCGGCTTGGACGGCTGTGGTCCGGGCTGTTTGCTCGCGGATGGCATCCCCGAGTTCGTGCAGGGTAAGCACCAGCGCCGGGGTGAGGAGTTTGCCCTGCCAGGCCCCCAGGCTCAGGGCCAGCAGGTCTAAACAGTCGATGTTAAATTTACGATCGCTGACTAAACTCTTGGCGGCTCGCTGGCCCACCGGATATACCGCAGCCAGTAGGGTGAGAATGGTTAGCGATCGCATCCCTGGCAACCAGGACAAACGACTGGCCAGGGATAGCCCCACGGCTAGTACCGGCAGCTTGAGACCATCCCAATCTCCCGTTGGTGGTTGAGCCGCTGCAGGCGGCGGCACCATGGCTGACGGATAGGCCGCTGGCAGACAATATTGTTGCTCAAGGGTCACCAACAGATGTTGGAGCGCGGTCTCTATTGCTGGAGAATAGCAGATGGCCATGGAGCGAGCGGCATGATTAATCCGCACTGACTGAATGCCAGCCGTTTGCTCGATGGCTGTCTGGAGTGCATTGGCAGGCACCAGGGCTGGAATCCGCAGCCGCACTCGTCCTGGGATGTGATGCACTACTTGCCAGGGGACTGTTGGAGCTATGGCATCAACCGGTAACTGGTGTTCGGTCATAGTGTTCTAGAGGACTGCATCGGCTGGTGTGGAGGTTTCGGTTTGTTTAGCCTGCTCCAAGATTTTCAATAGACGCAGCCCCAGGTCTAGTTCCGATAGCCCGCTGGCCGTATACTGAATCACCACTGAAGCCGCCGCCAGGTTGAGCCGCACCCCCGAGACAATCGGGTCAGCTAGGAGGGATGCTTCGAGCCGTTTGGCAAAATTGCGGTCTTCCTGGATTTGTGGAACGCGCAACCGAATGCGTCCTGGCACCGAGTGCAGAACTTTGTAGTCTTCATCGGTCTCAGCATTGCTAGCGCCGTTGGTACTGGCTGCTGCGCCATTGGTTTCCACTGGATTGACGACAGCCTCTTGCTTAAGCTGGTGCATGACCTGACGTGCGATCGCAGCAATGGTCAAATTGACAATCAAGGCGTTGGCACCACGTAACCGTAATCGGCTGGTGACAAACAATCCTGCCAAAACCGGTAGGATCAGAGCTACCTCACGATATTCATCCAAAAATTGCCCCAGCTGAGCCGTTGTACCCGATGCCGTTAAGGTCTGTGATTCATCAGCCATTATCAAACCTCTCCTTTAATTTTGGGCTGTACTGCGTATTGTGAGCATGGTGTTGTCAAGGGACACGTCTAATTCTCATTGGCAGCAGATTGAACTGGCCCAGCCTGGGTTACAGCCTTCAGTGAGTCGGTTCTAGCCTCTGCCTTAGCTTCCGCCGCAATATCCGCCAGAATCTCTCCTGTTTCAGCGATGGCCTGTTTGGTTTTCTCAAAGGCCGTCACTCCCGTTTTGATGGTGGCTTTTAGCACGGGCCGTAACACTGGCAGCACAATGGGGGTGAGGGCAACGGTGGCAACACCGATGGTAATCACCTGGCCTGTACTTAGGCCTGTGAGTTCTGTTACTCGTGCTCTTAAACCAACGTTTTGGGGTAGATGGGCTGCCATAGTATTTCTCTCCTTGTCCGGACTAATGTCAAGAAACTTTGTTCATAAAGGACTCCATGCATCAAAAGCCAAGTTGGCAACTTAAAAAAGACCTTGCTGAAAAAATATCTTTGATACATTTCGGATCTACTTTACTAGCCTATCAAGAATTTTCAAAGATTTTGATCAGTTTTTGTTGATCTCAACAAATTCAATTAAACAACAATTAACTTGTTAAACTACCTACTCTGGCCATTCTTAGCGAAAGAAAAAATCAATAATTAAGTGGCTTGTTTGATCACAGAAAAGCAGACAGGCAACAAAATCAAGAATCTCATTTGAGCTTGATGGCCTCTCTTGAAAATAGCTTCTACTATACTTCAGCGATGATTTACTTGATGATGGTGTTTACAGATTAAAACCTCAATTAATGAGATCAAATCACAGATGAAATTTAAAGATAAAATCCAGACAAAACTCAGTATTTAGATAGTTCAACTATGTTCATAGATGCAATGCCCAAAGCTATGGGCAAGTCGTCCCTACCGAGTTTAGAGATTTTTAAAGAGATATGGACGACATAAAAATATTCTCAAGAAATAAAAACAAATTTATTAAGAGAAAATTAAAAGCCCTGAGGTTACTTAGGTAATTCTACTAACTTAAGCTTAGGAGTGAATGTCAATAATATTTTGCGAACTGTTCTACGGAGCCTAGTCATACATGGCTATCGTCCGCAAAGTTTTTTGATAAGTCTCTCTGAAAACCTTGATTTTAAAGCGCTTCTGTGGTCCTTGGTCAAACAGAACTGAAGTCCACGATCAACATCCAAACCATGAGGACTATTAAGAGCAAACTATGAAATCCAAATTTATTGAGACTTAATTTCAACAAGGAGTCAGCGCGCCCTATGGACTACAGGCCCAGGCAACAACGTCATCGCCATGGTTGGTTCACCTTTTTAGGAGGATCACTGGAACAGCCAGATGTGCGTGAGGCAATGTCGGATAGTCAGGTGTTATCTCACACTGAGGCATCCACTTCCTTTCCCCTATCCCAGGCCCATGTTGGAGATCTGGTTTGGATAGTCGGCTTTACGGCTGGGCCAGAGGGAAGACAGCGATTGATCAGCATGGGGTTAAATCGTGGCACTGAGCTGGAGGTAATTAATCAAACCGCTGGTGGCTCGATTATGGTTGCCGTTGCCAATACCCGATTGGGCTTGGGCATCGATGTTGCCGACAAAATTTACGTTCGACAGTCGGTGATTCCGACCACATCTGATCCCTCCCGTGCTCAAGCAGATCTGAAAATCTCGTCTAGTCAACACGTTACTCAGGAGAAGTCAATGCATACACGCCTTCATCTACGCGACCTGCCGGTGGGTAGTCAAGGTCGCGTTACGGGGTATGACCAGGGGTCTGGTAGCTACCGTCAAAAGCTGCTGGCCATGGGGTTAGTCCCTGGCACCGAATTTACCATTACCCGTCAGGCTCCCTTGGGAGACCCAGTGGAATTAGAGGTGCGGGGATTTCATCTCAGTCTACGCAAAGTGGAAGCCGATACCTTGATTGTGGAGTCTATCGATCATGTCTAAGCGAACGATTTGTCTGATCGGTAATCCTAACTGTGGCAAAACGACGCTCTTTAATGAACTCACAGGCACCAATCAGCGAGTGGGCAACTGGCCCGGTGTGACTGTGGAACGCAAAGAGGGTTATTTTCAGTCTGAGAATTGGCAGATTACTCTGGTAGATTTGCCGGGAATCTATTCTTTGGATACGTTCGATGAGCAGTCGGGCCTAGATGAAACGGTGGCGCGCGATTATTTGCTCTCCAGTGCGGCTGATCTGGTGATCAATATTTTGGATGCTTCCAATCTGGAGCGTAATCTTTATCTGACCACTCAGATTATGGAGATGCGCTTACCCATGGTGGTGGTGCTCAACATGACTGATATGGCCCAGGATCGGGGTCTAAAGATTAATTCGACGATTTTATCGGAGCGGTTGGGCTGTCCAGTGGTGACTATGGTGGCCTCGCGGGGACAGGGGCTCCAGAATTTGACTCAGGTGTTGGATCGTGAGTTACATAATCCGGCGAAACCCCATCCCTATGTGGCCTATCCGCCTGTGGTCGAAGATGCGATCGCATCTCTGATGCCGCCAATTCTGGAGCGGGAGACCCAATCTCCCGCCGATGCTCGCTGGTTGGCCCTCAAGCTATTGGAACAAAACAACCAGGTAGCCCCCAGCTTAGGGGATCCTGTTCTGGTGAAGCTGGCCACTGAAAACCGCCGCAAAATCCGCCAGATACAGCAAGAGGACATTGATATTGTGCTCGCCGACAGCCGCTACGGCTGGATTCGACAGCTGGTATTGGGAGCGGCAGAACGCACCCACGAAGTGGACAGTACTACGTCCGACAAGTTAGACCGGATTGTTCTCAATCGCTGGTTCGGCATTCCCATTTTTCTGGGCATGATGTACCTGCTCTTTTTACTCACCATCAATGTGGGTGGGGCCTTTATCGATTTCTTTGACATCGCCGCAGGTACCATTTTTGTCGATGGTTTAGGGGAACTGCTGAGCCGCATGGGTCTACCCCAATGGCTGATTGTGGTGTTTGCCGATGGTATGGGGGGTGGTATTCAAACCGTTGCCACCTTTATTCCCATTATTGGTATTCTCTTTCTGTTTTTGGCCCTATTAGAAGATTCCGGCTACATGGCACGGGCTGCCTTTGTCATGGATCGCTTTATGCGATTTATCGGGCTGCCAGGTAAATCCTTTGTGCCGATGTTGATTGGCTTTGGCTGCAATGTCCCTGCGATTATGGCCACCCGCACCCTGGAAAGTAAACGCGATCGCTTGCTGACGATCATGATGAATCCGTTTATGTCCTGCGGTGCCCGTCTGCCGGTCTATGCCCTATTTGCTGCCGCCTTTTTCCCCATGGCTGGGCAGAACATAGTCTTTGGGCTGTATTTAATTGGCATTGCCATGGCCATTTTTACCGGGCTAATGCTTAAAAGTACCTTGTTAAGAGGGCAGGTCTCTCACTTTGTAATGGAGCTGCCCCCCTATCACCTACCAACGGTGAAGGGTGTATTGTTGCGGGCCTGGGAACGGCTGAAGAGCTTTATGTTCCGCGCCGGTAAAGTCATCGTCCTGATGGTGATGGTGTTGAGCATTTTGAATTCCATTGGCGTCGATGGCTCCTTTGGTAATGAAGATAGCGATCGCTCCATCCTCAGCGGCATCAGTCGCACCGTGACCCCGATCTTTGAGCCCTTTGGCATCCATCAAGACAACTGGCCTGCCACCGTTGGTATTTTTACCGGCGTGTTTGCGAAAGAAGCCGTTGTTGGTACCTTAGACTCAATCTATGGAGATTTAGGTGAACAAACCGCCAATGGAGCTGAAGTGGCCGATGAACCATTTGATTTTTGGGGAGGAATGGGTGAAGCCTTTGCTTCAATTCCCGCCAATCTGTCAGAAGTTCCAGGCATGCTGTTAGACCCGCTGGGTCTGAGCGTTGGTGACGTTAGTGAGCTGGAAACAGCGGCAACAGAACAGGAAGTCGGCATGGGCACATTTGGCGCGATGGTAGCTCGCTTTGACGGTAAGGTCGGCGCGTTTGCTTACCTGCTGTTTGTGTTGCTCTATTTCCCCTGCGTAGCGGCTATGGGGGCAGTTTACCGAGAAACCAACTGGGGTTGGACCGCCTTTGTGGGCGGCTGGACCACAGGTTTGGCCTATGCAACCGCCACCTTGTTTTACCAGTTGGGCACCTTTGCACAACATCCAGGTCAGTCTATCGCCTGGACTGCGATTATTGTCCTCGTGCTCGGTTTGACCTACGGGGGCTTAAAACTTGCCCGCCCCAGTCGTCAAGTCCATAAACAACAGATTGCCCATTAATCTGCTTCTAACCCCTTTAATTCTTTTAGAAAATAAGAGAATTAAAGGGGTTGTTTCTGGGTTCTCCGCTTTTTCCCTATGATTTTAAGTGAACTGCAAAACTATATCGCTGAGCAACATAAGGTCTCCCTGGCTCAAATGGAGCTGCGATTTGGTATCGATGCCAATGCCCTACGGGGAATGCTCAGCTACTTGATCCATAAAGGACGAGTCCATAAACTACCGGCTCCCGAGCGCTGTCATGGCTGCACTATTTGTTCAACCGAGTCCCTAGAATTTTATGAATGTGTGGCATCAGCGATGGTATCCCCGTCTCTAGCTGCAGCGAATGCTAACAACAGCTGTGGCGGGGCCTGTTTTATTGAAAAGAAACCTGCTCCTCAGGCTCCCCAACAGTCACTATTTGTTGTTTTAACACCGCCAAAATCAAGCTAGCGACAAATCCTCCAGTAATCAGATACAGCCATAAATTGTTTCCCAGGGTCTCAGGGTGATCGAGTGCCCAGCCGCCAAGGGCAGGACCCACCGTAAAGCCAATGGACCAGCATTGGGATTCTAAGGAGAAATAAATACCCCGTAGATGGGTGGGGGCCATTTCGCCGAGCAGCGAAATGCCTGCCGGGGAGTAAAGAATTTCCGACAGGGCTATCAGGCTAAAGGCACTAATGGTAATGATGAGTGCATTGGTGGGGGTGATGCCGACTACCCAAAGGAGAAAGAACGCAAAACTCCAGAGGGTTAGGGCGATGAGCAGCACAGAGACTTGGTTGATAACTTTGACTAAACGGGTAATGGGCAGCTGTAGGACAATTTTTAGAAACACCTGCCAAACAAAAAAGTAGCTAATCCATTGTTCTGAGAAGCCGGTTTCAGTATTGCCGCTGGGGATAAAGTTGGCTAAGTAGAGGGGGAGTGTACTGGTGTGCTGGGCGGCGTAGATGGTGAAAATAATGTTAGCGCTGAGATAGGTGAGCAAGGTGCGATCGCACAGTGCCTGCCACCAATCCTGCCATACATTACGCACATCGCTCTGAGGTTGTCGTGTTTCCTCAATGGCCACATAAATAACGCCAGCAAATAAAAGATAGGTTAATCCCTTGAGAATAAACAGAATGCTGTAGTCGCCGGACATCGCCACATACTGTCCGGCCAGCAGCGCCCCCAGAGCCAAACCCAGGTTATCCACCAAGCGCGTCAGCGCAAATGCTTCAGTCCGATTTTCGACAGTGGTCAAGTCTGTTGTCACCGATAAATTTGCGGGCCAGTATATACTCACCCCCAAACCCAATAGCATGTTACCGGCCACCAACAGCCCAAAACTATGGGCAAAGGCCAAACAAAAACAGGCTAACGCTGTAATCACAGCCGACAGCATCAAGGTGCCACGACGACCCCAATACTCAGAGTCAATCGCATAACCTGACCAAAATCGACCGGCCACCCCAGCCAGACCACTGCCGCTTAAGGCTAAGCCCACCTGGGTGGGCGAAAAGCCCAGCTCATTGACAAAGTAAATCGATGCATAAACTAAGGTAAACCCTTGACCGATGTACAACAGCAGTTGGCCAGTTGCCAGAATCCATATTTCGCGTCTCAGTTGAGGCAGCCAGGCTAGCAAGTTACTATCGCTCCAGAAGGTCCATTGTTATTCTCTTAGGTATCAAAAGGTTTTGTAAATAAACTTGTAGAGAAACCAAGGATTAGGAAGAGCCTTTGAGAAATAATCACTAAATGTAAAATCGGATACTTAATCGCTATACTTCCCTAGCAGCCGATTGTAGCGTGGAGTCTCCCCATGGTTAAACCCAGTCAGTCTCTAAAATGGTGGCAAGAGGGAGTTATTTACCAGATTTATCCACTAACCTACGCTGATGGTAACCAAGATGGTACGGGTGATCTACGGGGCATTATTCGACGCTTAGACTACCTCAATGATGGCGATCCAGATAGTGCTACATCCTTGGGTATCGATGCTATTTGGCTTTCTCCCATTAATACCTCACCGATGGTGGACAATGGCTATGATATTGCCGACTACAAGGATATTTGCCCTACATTTGGTAGCTTAGAAGACTTTGACGAGCTGCTGGAGAAAGCCCATCAGCGGGGTATTAGAATTATCTTGGATCTGGTCATTAATCACACCTCCAATCAGCATCCCTGGTTTTTAGAATCATCTGCTAGTCACGAGAATCCCAAAGCAGATTGGTATCTTTGGCAAACACCGTTTGCAGGACAAAAGCTACCGAATAACTGGCAGTCTTATTTTGGGGGGACCGGTTGGAAATATTGTGAAGCCCGCGATCAGTTTTATTTTCACACTTTCAACGAAAATCAGCCGGATCTTAACTGGCATAATCCGGATGTTCGAGCCGCCATCTATGACATTATTCGGTTTTGGCTAGACCGAGGTGTAGATGGCTTTCGTCTAGATGCATCTAGCGTCTACAGCAAAGACCCTTATTTTAGAGATAATCCGCTCAAGTATGAGGCAACTGACAGAAATAATTACAACAACTATCACCATTTGTATGACAAAAATCTACCAGAAACCCATCGAATTATTCGAGAAATTCGAGCGGTTTTAGAGGAGTATGACGATCGTGCTCTAATTGGCGAAACGTTTATTGATAATCGTCTTTACGACTCTGTCATTTTTCACGGTGTGGATCAAGATGAACTACATCTAGCGATTACATTTGAATTTCCCTTTAGTCCCTGGTATCCCGGCTATCTACAGCGAGAAATTGAGAAAAACGAAATTACCATACAACCTAGTGCCTGGCCTTGCTACTTCCTTGACAACCACGATATTCCTCGACATCTTTCTCGCTGGATTGACTGCAGTCTATGCGTTGATTCTGAGGCTATTGCTAAAGCTGCAGCCACCTTGTTGCTGACTGTCCGAGGTACGCCCCTGCTCTACTATGGTCAGGAGCTAGGTATGGTAGACAACACCGATATCCCCGAAGAGAAACTACAAGATCGGGCCGTGGTCCAAAGTGAAACAGAAGAAACCCCCGACTCCCGTGATGGTGCCCGTACTCCCATGCAGTGGGATGGTGGGTCCCATGCAGGCTTTAGTTTTGGCCAGGATATAGAACCCTGGTTGCCTGTTCATGCTAATTACCCAGAATTAAATGTACAAACAGCCTTGCAAAATCCGGATTCAATTTTGAACTTTTATCGTCGGCTATTACGGGTGCGCAAACAGAGTGAAGCACTGCGTTGGGGAAAATGGCGTACCCTGGTGCATTATCCCCATGAGCACATGGTATATCTGCGGGAAACAAAGACAGAGACAGTTTTAGTTGCCATTAATTTCTCCTACGAACAACCCTTTAAACGAGATGTCACCATTGATGGTGAAAGTTGGACAGTGCTGTTATCCACTCACTATGAGGCAGGAAAATTAATTGACTTAGCCGATAATCTACAGGCCTTTGAGGTATCAATCTTACAAAAGAGCCGATAGAGTGAGACAATCATTAAATGTGGTGTCTTATCGGTGCTCAGCCAACGGTATCAGTGGGACAGTTACATCTAAAGAGAATTGAGCTGAGCTAATTCTGTATCAGAAAGTGAGATAGTAGTAGCTTTAACGTTGTCTTCTAAATGGGCAATCATCGTAGTACCCGGAATTAGCAGAATGTTGGGAGCACGATGGAGCAGCCATGCTAAAGCAATCTGGGTCGAATTAACATTATGGGTCTGGGCAATTTGAGCCAGGATGCCTTCAGTTTGAGCTAGCGGTGCCCCACGTCGTAACGGATGAGCGCCAAGGGAACCGTAAGGAATAAAGGCAATATTATGGGCTGTGGCATAGTCCAGAGTTGCTTCATGGCTGCGGTCCATCAGACTAAAGCGGTTTTGCACCGAGGCAATGGCAGTAATCTTTTGGGCAGCTTGAAGTTGCTCCAAAGTAACATTGGAAACACCGATGTGACGAATTTTGCCTTCCTGTTGCAGTGTTGCTAAAGCTTGAATTGACTCAGTAAATGGAACTTTAGGATCAGGGCGGTGAAGCTGATAAAGATCGATAGTCTCTCGCTTAAGCCGCTGTAAACTACCCTCCACTCCACGTCGTAGGCTCTCAGGACGGCCATCGGCCTGGATATTATCGGGAGCGGGTTTATGAATACCGCCTTTGGTGGCAATGACTAAATCTGGCCCATAGGGATGCAAAGCATCGGCAATAATCTCTTCGTTGGTCCCAGGGCCGTAAGCTTCAGCCGTGTCGATAAAGTTAACACCCAGCTCAACAGCACGACGTAAAAGTTGCTTACCACCCTCCCAATCGGCATAGGGACCAAAATTACCCGGCTGTCCAGTCAGGCGCATGGCTCCATAGCCAAGACGATTGACCAGAAGTTCTCCCCCAATGAGAAACTGGGTAGATGGGTGGGTGTTTTGATTTGAAGTGTTAGGATTCATTGTCTTCTCAGTAGGTAAAGAAATTTCTAAGCCAATCTTGTCGCTTGAGCGACAGCCGCCAATTAGCGATGGGTTCAAAACCCAGTGTGGGAGCTGGTCTCTCAACCTGCAAGAGTTGAATCAAGCTGATCGTAGACATCCAAAACGGCTTGCTCTCCTGCTAAACCAGGTTGGGAAAGAGAATGCTCCATCTCAACCAACCCGGTATATCCTTTGGAATAAATATGCTTGAGGATATTGTGATAGTTGATTTCGCCACTGCCAGGTTGCACTCGCCCTGGGACATCAGCAATTTGAAAACAGGCGATCTCATCCCAGACACGGTCAATGTTCTCAAGGATGTTGCCGCCTTCCATCTGAACATGAAAGGTATCAAAAACAAGCTTCACCGCTGGGCTGTTAACTGCTTTGACAATGAGATAAGCATGGGGAATGGTGGTCATAAAGGTGCCATGCCACCAGCGCCCGGTAATTGCTTCCAGACCCAAGACAATGCCAGCGGACTCAGCTAGCTCCGCGCAGTATTTGAGATTCTCAATCATATTTGCTGTTTGATAATTCCGATCTAGACGTGGATCTAAAGGTCCAGATAGGGTTGTCACATATTTACCATTAACTCGTTTGGCCACTTCGATCGTTTCTCGAAGCTGTTGTAGCAATATCTCTCTAGCTTCAGGGGCATCACTGACAAAGGTGGGCTGGCCTAGCTCTAAGTTGTTAACAAAACAACCCATGTGCATACCATGGCGTTCAAGTTCTTGACCGATTTTAGTTTGAACTTCAACCGGACGGGTTTTGAGAAAATTGTCTTCAATCCCTGCAAAGCCTTGCTCAGCAATAAATTTAATTTGGTCTATTGGGTCACGTCCAGCGTGTTCTAGAAAGAGCACATCATCCGGGGCCGTAAGGCCAATATGGGGGACATAGTTGAGGTGATGTCCGCGCTGATTTTGAACTCGTTGTTCTGAAGATGTTGGAGACGTCATTGTATTTTGTGAGGTAGAGGTTAGCTGTCAGCGTTGAGCCATCGACGAAATTGTTGCTGGAGTCTAGGCATGATGATGTAGGTCATGAGATAAACCAATACAACGGTGAGAATCAACGTTCTGAGCGGTAATGGCAGGGTATTGAGGAAGGGACTAAATAACCAGAGAATGGCTGTGATTAATGGGTAAATAGCGACCCAGGTGAGCAAAAAGAGCTTGTAACGGCGAGGAAAGGGTAACCGCCTAGGGGATTTGACCGGAAACTCTCGGTGTATGTAATGCCTGCGAGGATTTAAGTAACTCATGGTTTTCGTTCGCAATCTTGAATAGAGTGAACTTATTTTATTTCCGTTACGTTCCGTAAACTAATTGAGAATAACAATCGACACTTGAAGCGGGTTTTCCCGCCGAATTTGCTTTGGGTTGATTTTTGATTTAATATCGTTACGTCACGTAACTAAACTATCTTGACCTCATAATTTTTGTCAAGGGGGTTCTATCAAGAGATATGGGTAAAACATCGGCATCCAAGGTATCTAGAGGGCCAGGGCGTCCTCGTTCTGAAGAAATCCGGCAGCGGATTTTGGAGGCAGCCTATGAACTTATGGAAGATGTGGGCTTTAATGACCTGACGATTGAGGCCATTGCGGTCAAGGCCGGTGTGGGTAAGCCAACTATTTATCGTCGCTGGTCCAGTAAAGCTCGGCTGGTGATGGATGCCTTTTTTGCCGCGACTAATTCGGAGCTGATCTTTCCTGATACGGGGTCGGCGAAAGAGGATATCCGACAGCAGATGAAGCAGTTGGTTGTTGTAATGACCAGTTCCCGTGGGCAGATGATTGCGATGCTGATTGGGGGTGGGCAAACCGATCCAGAGCTGATTGAGGCATTTCGTGAAAATTGGCTGATGCCCCGTCGTAATCATGGTGGTCAGGTGTTCAAGCAAGGGATTGAACGGGGAGAATTGCGAGCGGATGTTGATTTGGACGTGATGATTGATGCTCTTTACAGTCCTCTTTTCTATCGTCTTTTGCTGAAGCATGCGCCGCTGACAGAAGCCTTTGTGGATTCGTTGGTGGATGTTGTTATGCAGGGGCTGGCTATTTGAAACTCATTGATGCACGGATTATAATTTGGGCTCACACTATAGATAGGGGCTTATAAAAGTTTAGGCTTCTACATGTAGCGTGATATGCATATCTACTGACAGGAGCAACTGCGGTAGGATACGCGATCGCACAAGGCAAGTAAGGTAAGAAGGGATATGCCCAAGTGGAAGCTAAAGACCGAGTTCACATTTGATGCGGCCCACTATATCCGCGACTACGATGGTCCCTGCGGTCGGATGCACGGTCATACCTACCGAGTACGTGTTGAAGCGACCTCACATCAACTGCATGCATCTGAGTTTTGTCCTCATCCAGCCATGGTGACAGACTTCCGCACATTGCGCTGGGCGAAAAGGGACGTTTTGAAAGGCGGGTTAGACCACTGCGTACTCAACGAAGTTTTGCCCGATAGCTATGAAACTACGGCTGAAATGATTGCTCAGTATATCTACGACAAAACTAAAAAAGATTTGCCAGAGCAGATTCGGCTGAAGGTAGCGGTTTCAGAAACCCCTAACTCCTGGGCCGAATATGAGGACGACTAACGTTACCCTTAATGATGTTTACAAAATTATGATGCCTACCATTGCACCCACTCAAACATTGCCGATTGTCGAAACCTTCCACTCCGTTCAGGGTGAGGGAGTTTGGACTGGTGTGAGTGCATTTTTTATTCGGTTAGCGGGCTGTGATGTGGGCTGCCCTTGGTGCGATACAAAACATTCCTGGTCAACAAAGCACCATCCACAACAAACGATTGAGACATTAGTCAAGCAGGCAACAGCCGTAAATCCTCACATGGTTGTCATTACAGGGGGTGAGCCTTTGATGCACAATTTGTCGCAGCTGTCGAAAAATCTTCAGGAATCTGGGTTGCGTACCCACCTGGAAACATCTGGGGCTCATCCATTCAGTGGCCAGTTTGATTGGGTATCGTTTTCGCCCAAACAGTTTAAGCTACCGCATCAGAGCATCTACCCTCAGGTCAATGAGTTAAAGGTGGTGGTTGCGGATGCTCGAGACCTGGAATGGGCCGAAGTTCAGGCTGAAAGAGTACCCAAGGATGCTGTCAAGTTGCTCCAACCTGAATGGAATAGCCTAGATAGCCTATCCCTCATTTTTGACTATGTTCTGAAACATCCTGACTGGCGCATCAGCTTACAAACCCATAAGTTTTTAGGAGTGAGGTAGGGATGAACCCGACAGCGATTGTTCTACTGTCAGGCGGGTTAGATTCGGCAACGTCTGCAGCCCAGGCCATGGCAGATGGTTATGACTTAATTGCTCTCTCTTTTCGCTACGGACAACGGCATGAGCGGGAACTAGCAGCGGCTCGACAAGTGGTAGCCAGTTTGAACATTCGGGAGCATCAGGTTGTGGATATAAACCTGGCCCAGTGGGGTGGTTCATCGTTGACAGATCCAGCGATGATGATACCCACCGACGGTGTAAAACCGGATGAGATTCCCTCGACCTATGTGCCTGGTCGCAATACTGTTTTTATCGCCATTGCTCTTTCCCTGGCTGAAGCCCGAGGCGCGGAGGCAATTTATCTGGGCATCAATGCGGTGGACTATTCTGGTTATCCGGATTGCCGACCAGAATACTTAGCCGCTTTTCAGCATCTAGCCACATTGTCGTCTAAAGCAGGACTGGAAGGGAAAGCACCTAAGCTCATCGCTCCGTTGGTAATGGATTCCAAGGTAGACATTGTGCATCGGGCTCTCAAGCTTGGGGTGCCCATTGAGCAAACCTGGTCTTGTTATCAAGGAGGAGAAGAGCCCTGTGGGCTATGTGATTCTTGCCGGATTCGAGATCAAGCTTTGATTGACGCAGGTCGGCCTGATCTTGCAACTTCGAGAGGGCGCAGTTACGTCCGCTCTTAACACCGAGCCACTACCCGAGCATCAATACAAAAATCTCCGCCACCTGGTGTTTGGCGGTCTCACCGCCGTGCGGTTGACTATCCAGGATCTGCACAAATGCCACTATGCTGAGCCCAACGATTGGAGTAAACCCATCTCCACCGGAGGACATCATCTCTTTCTGTTGATTAATTTATCTGTTTGATACAACATTAGAATTCAACAGCGGCAGCAACTTTGGACTTTGATTAACGGTCTGTGCTCCGCTGTTACAACGTAGTTAGGCAGAGAGACTAGATATTGTTTGTTTCTGCCCAATTTTTGAGCTCTGCCAAAAAGCCTAGCGCAGTATGGCCAAACTCAGTGAGTTGATATGTAACAGCAATAGGTCGATCGCTCACCACCTCCCGCCTAACTAAGCCCGCTTCCTCCATTTCGCGAAGTCGCTGCACCACCATCTTCTTGCTGGCTCCACCCAATTGCCGTGCCAAATCGTTAAAGCGTACCGGGCCATTTTTTAGGTGCCAGAGAATCGACCCCTTCCATTTTCCACCCAAAACTCTCATGCCTCGTTCAATCGGACAAGGTTCCAGACAGGGTTCTGAAACGTGTTTACGGCCTTGAGCATCGGTAGTGATTCCTAAAGAAGTGCCCATGGGAGATGTGGTTACTAAAAGTAAACTGGTTGACTCTAGTGACTTACCTGATTATGTTAAGTCACGTCAGCAGCAAATGTCATGAGTCCCGCTTTTGTTGGGCTATTTGCTTGCTGTCCATACCTTTTAAGTTTTTAGTCATCGCCCGCCAGGAAATCCCTATGTCTATCCCCAATATCCATCTCTATACAGCCTCCACGATGAATGGCTGGAAACCTGTCATTTTTCTCGAAGAAGCAGAGGTTGAGTACGAACTGACATATATCGACTTTGGCAAAAAAGAGCAGAAGTCTGAGTGGTATATGCGGCTCAATCCTAATGGTCGTATTCCTACTATTGTCGATCGAAGCAATCATGATTTTGTTGTCTTCGAATCTGGCGCGATTCTTTGGTACTTAGCAGAGAAATACCAGAAGTTTCTGCCTAGGGACGAAAGGGCAAGATCGCAGGCTCTGCAATGGTTGATGTTCCAAATGTCTGGCATTGGCCCAATGATGGGCCAGGCCATGTACTTTCAGCGCATAGCAGCCCCTAAGGGGCACGAAGATCCTTATGCGATCAATCGTTATGTGACTGAGTCTCAACGACTGTTGCAGGTGTTAGATAAGCAACTTGCAGGTAAAGCTTATTTGCTGGGTGATGACTTCACCATTGTGGATATTGCTACGTATCCCTGGGCACGGTCTTACCCCTGGGCCAAGGTTTCGATAGAGGGGTTGGACAATTTAAAAGCCTGGTTTGATCGCATTGATGCTCGCCCCGCTACCCAAAAGGCTGTCACCATTCCCAAACCTTTTCCTGCATTCTTCGGCAAAGGAGATGAAGCCACCGCCGAAACAGAAAATGCTTCTCGTTTTTAAGACCTGAAAATGAGTTTGCCTCTGTCCATCGCATCATAGACAGCTTGGTTTTCTCCTTCGATTGCGATTTATAGAAATCCTGGCTGATGGCCTTCGATATCGATGGACATGTACAAGGCAAAGCCCCTACGAGATTATTCATTTTGCATTGGGGTGCCTGAATTCGGATTTGGTATTAGATGATTTAAACGACATCAATCACAACCTTGCCGATGAGTTGGCCACTGTCCACCGCATCATGGGCCACAGCGGTTTCACTTAAGGGATAGTGGGCGGCAATCAGATACTGAAGCGCCCCATCCTGAATAGCCTGATTAATGTCTTTTGCAGCTGCTTCATGGGCTGCCTCACTCATGGCATAAACCAGTACTGTGCGTAGGGCCGCATTTTTGTAGAGCAATTCGTAAAAGGGAATCTTTACTGTGGGCGCATTACCCGACTCATAGGTGGCAATCACACCATTGTGGGCAACAAGTTTGGCATTGATATCAATGTTGGCTGCCAGGGCGACATCGACGATGCGATCGCACCCCCGCTTCCCCACAATCTCCCTGACCCGAGCAACGACATCTTCCTGCCGATAATTAATTACATAATCAGCCCCCATCTGCTTGGCAACAGCGGCTTTTTCATCACTACTCACTGTGGCCAGAACTGTCTTCGCGTCACCCCACTTAGCCAGCTGAATGGCATAGCTGCCAACTGCACCGGCCCCCCCATGCACCAGCACTACTTTGTCAGTAATCGGGCCATCACTAAACACAGCAAAGTGGGCCGTCATCGCTGGAACACCGAGGCTAGCTCCTGAGGCAAAATCAAGGGCCTCAGGCATAGTCACGGCTTTGTGGCCAGGTACCACCACATAGTCTGCCGCTGTCCCAAATGCAGATTGTCGCTGGGCCTCATAGATCCACACCCGTTCTCCTATACGCTCGGAAGAAACACCCTCACCGACGGCATCAATTACTCCGGCACCATCATTGTGGGGAATGGTTTTGGCATAGGGTTGTTTTAAGCCCATCCAACCACTGCGAAACTTAGTATCAGAGGGATTAACGCCGGAAACATGAATTTTGACCCGTACCTCACCGGCTTTGGGTTCTGGCTGTTCCACATCGCCATATTTTAGAACGTCTGATGCCTTACCCGGTTGTTCATACCAAATTGCTTTCATAGCATTATTTTTCCTTTCGGGACCAATTTTTGGGGTGTACAGACGTTGCATGCAACGTCTCTCCATTTAACCTTTAGAAATTGATTTCGTTGCGATCGCGCCAAAACTTACCATTTTCCTGATCGGATGCTTCGGTCGCTAACCAGATAGCCGTATCCGCTCCTTGTTCTGGTGTCCGTGGCGCGGACGCGCCTCCCATATCGGTTCTCACCCAGCCTGGACACATAGCATTAACAACAATACCTTTAGAGCGAAGCGATTGGGCCAGCATGATAGTGGCACCATTGAGTGCCAGCTTGGAAAGACAGTAGCTGGGGGCTGTGGTTGTCAGACCGTCCAGTGCTCCCATGCCGCTGGAGACATTGATCACTCTGGCTTTGTCTGCTGCTTCCAGCAAAGGCAAGACAGCTTGCACCATGCGGATTACTCCAAAGGTGTTGGTGTTCATGGCTGAATCCAACAGTTCGCGAGAGATTGTCAGCATGTTGACGTTACTGTCGGGGTAAACTCCGGCATTGTTGACTAGTACATCCAGGTGGTTAATGCCTTGTGATTTAAGGTTCTGAACTGCTTGCTCCATGGAGCGATCATCGCTGACATCTAATTCGAGGGGAATGACGTTGCCGTTGAGTTTTTGGGCGGCTTGTTTGGCGCTATTGAGGGAGCGTGAGGTGAGGATTATGTCGTAACCTTTGGCGAGGAGACCTTGTGCGATCGCAAAGCCAATTCCACGATTCCCACCAGTTACCAATGCCCGTTTAGTTGTCATCATCTTATAGCTCCTAACTATCTGTGGCTAAATGCTCGTGGACGTTTGCATGGGTCTTGCAGATTTAATTGCAAATCCATCCTAAAAAATAACTACCAGCTCTAATAAGGCCGATAGGGCAACGGCCACAGCGGTGATTTTTAGAATTTCGTGCTCTTCTCGCTTCACCATTGGTTGATCCAATAAACGTTTGGAAGATTACGTCGCTGCACCTTCGAAACCGCACTTAAAATAAAAACGCTGCGTTTCGTATATTTATTTTTTAACCGATCCGTATCGGAAGTGTCAATCCCTTTGCTGAAATTTCTGTACGGTTCGTATCGTATGTATAATCAAAACATCCTGAAACGTTTGAGGAAAAAGGTATGCCGCGAGGAGGAGCTAAAGCTGAGCGCGGACGCCCGCGCTCAGTCGAGTCGAAGCAGGCCATTCTGATGGCGGCCTGGAACCTGCTGCAGCATTGCAGCGTACGTAAGCTATCGATTGAGGCCATTGCCCGTGAAGCGGGTGTGGGTAAAACGACGATTTATCGCTGGTGGCCTAGCAAGGCGGCGGTGGTGATCGATGCGTTTTTGGCTCAGGTAGAGGCCTGTCTGCCATTCCCAGAAACCAAGACTGCGGCTGAATCGTTGGCACTGCAGATGCAGCAAGTGGTCAAGATTATGGGCGGTGATGTGGGACGGATTGTGACCCAAATTATCGCTGAGGGTCAGTGTGATTCAAAAGCCTTAGAAAGTTTTTGCGATCGCTTTCTCAACCCTCGACGCGCCGCCGCTCGCCAGGTGATTTTGCAAGGCATTAAATCCGGCGAATTTGCCCCGGACCTGGACCCAGAGCTAGCCATGGATATTCTCTACGGACCCATCTACTATCGTCTACTGGTCAAGCATTTACCATTAGATGAGACATTTGCTGCTGCATTATCCCAGCAAGCAATTGCCAGCATTCTTAATCCCAAGCATTGCCGCTAACCCCTCCTGTGGCGGCGTTGTCAGCTCATCTTCATGGACAAGCCTGCTTGTTTGTAACCGGGAGAATGTTGGAACAGGAGCGCGTTTGCAAGTATCGAACCTATTCAGCCTAGTCTGCTATTGCAACCTGGAATATCTAGGGAACCGCCTCAGGTTCTGTGAGACATTATTGTGTTCAGTGAAGGCTGTCTAAAAGGTTCTGACACACGGATTTTAAGATAGCCTAAGATGACTCTCTAAAGCTGAGTTAAAAAGCGGCTTCCTTTTCTAAAAGCGCTTCGATAGATAGATCGTGTTGAGCTTTACCATCAAACACGCTGCCTACTTTGCGGTTAACCAGATGATCCATAGCAATGCCAAAAGCTTCGTTAGGGAGCGGCTCATAACCAATATCAGTCACAACAGTACGAGTATTAGCCATGTAAAACTCGACAAATTCCGCTACCATCGGATTGTTATCTAACGAGTCTGCACTGATATAAATAAAGAGCGGACGTGCCAACGGCTGGTACTCATTAGAACGAATAGCTTCTCCAGAGGGATACATCGGCCCATCACCACTATCGATGGCGAGAGCTTTCAAACTATCTCCAGCTTCTTTGTAGTAAGCATAGCCAAAATAGCCCAACGCGTTAGGCTCGCTTTGAACAGCTTGAACTAACTCATCATCATCTTCACTGCTGACGTAGTCAGTCCGACTCGCATCGTCTTCACCAATAATCACTTCGTTAAAATAGTCGAAGGTTCCAGAGTCTTCACCAGGACCATATAACAGAATTTCCTCATCCGGCCAGTCTGGGCGAATTTGACTCCAACGGGTAACTGAATTTTCAGCACTGGATTCCCAAAGACTTTTGAGTTCTTCTACAGTGATGTCCTGAGCCCAAGCATTTTCGCCATTCACTACTACTGTTAAAGCGTCAAAGGCAACAGGTAGCTCAACATACTGCACTCCGTTTGTCCTACATTCAGCCATCTCCTCCTGGGTAATCGGACGAGATGCATTGCTAATGTCCGTTGCGCCCTGGCAGAATTCGTCAAAACCACCGCCAGTACCTGAAAAATTAATGGCAATCTCTAAGCTGTCAGCAGACTTCATTTGCTTAAAGCGCTCAGCCATTTCAACAGTGATTGGATATACTGTGCTAGAACCGTCAATGCGCACAGGCATATTTTCACCTGAAGCGGTAGCCAAATCTTCTGGTGCTACTTCCCCTGACGTAGAATCAGTAGGTGTAGAACAACCGGCAAGAACGGCTAACAGACAAGTAGTAAGCCCCAGCTTTCCAAACACTAAGGTCATCGGCTCCGCACTCCACTTCAAAACTTTTGTTGCTAATAAAGGTAAAGACGCCTTACAGCCACGAAATTCAGGTTTTTTCTTTTTATCTTAGAAGAATAACAAATCCCTAAACATTAATAGTAATGAAAAGGTTAAGGCAAAATAGAGAACTTCAATTTTATTGATAGAAGTAACCGTTAATACACCCTGTACAGCCATCCGTATATACGGCATGTGTTAGAGCTACAACTGGCCACACATCGTAGTTGACTCCAACAACTGGACCAGGAGTCAAGTTATCGGAGTGAGTGGGCACAACGAGGGCTTTTTTTGTTTGGGCTGCCCATGGCTTCGCCAGAACTCAGTCTGATTGAGATAGTTTGGCGATTTATGAAGTATGGGTTGGATAGAGGTTATGACCTATGAGATTTGGCAAAACTTGAAGAATCTCATCGAAAAAATGCTCATAGGGTTTGGGAAAGACTTTTTTGCCAAGTAATTAATTTTGCATGATCACTTAGCAAGAAATGGGTGGTTGTAAATGATGGCTATTGATATCTTTATTAAGTGTGCGAACACTCTAAGCTAAAGCAAACCTATGGATTCAGTGACAGAAGCTCCAGCTAAGGGTCGAGAAACCTATGAACTGATGCGTAAAGCGATCGCGTTTATTCGCCAGCACCATTTGGAGCAACCCAACTTAGCTACCATTGCCCACCATGTAAACCTAAGTGAGTATCACTTTCAGCGACTGTTTACCCAGTGGGCAGGTATCAGTCCCAAACGCTTTTCCCAGTATTTAACTCTGGACTATGCCAAGTCAAAAATTGCTGAAACTAACAGTCTTCTGGAGCTGACCCTGGAGTCTGGTTTATCTAGCCCTGGGCGTCTGCATGATCTGTTTGTTACTTTAGAGGCGATGTCACCGGGCGAATACAAAGCTGCGGGAGCCGGGCTAACCATTCGCTATGGCATTCATGATACTCCGTTTGGCACCTGTCTAATTGCCATCACTGACCGTGGTATCTGTGATTTGCATTTTCTCAATGGCACTAATCAAGCACTGGCCGAACAGCAGCTACAAGCAGAATGGCCTAATGCCACTATCATGCATGAACAGTCAGTAACTGAGGCGATTTGTGACCAAATCTTCCATAGCCCACATCAATCTCCTTTAGCCCTTCACATCAAGGGAACAAACTTTCAGATCCAGGTATGGCAAGCGCTTTTGAAAATTCCCTTTGGTGGATTGACCACCTATCAGGGGTTAGCCAAATCCATTGGTAAACCGACAGCGGCACGGGCCATTGGTAATGCGGTTGGCTGTAATCCGGTTGGGTATCTGATTCCCTGTCATCGAGTTATTCGTGGCTCCGGTGAGCTGGGTGGCTATCGTTGGGGACAGGATCGTAAAACAGCCCTTCTAGGCTGGGAAGCCGGTCAAAGTGAGGAACAATCGTGAAGCTATCAAACATTTTTGAACTGTTATTGCTAGCAGCCCTATGGGGTGGTTCATTTCTGTTTATGCGGATTGCTGCACCTGTGCTGGGTCCGGTGTGGCTAATTGAGTTTCGGGTGTTGTTGGCCGGTTTAGTGTTGTTGCCAGTACTGGTTCGATTGAAATTGGCAGATGAACTTCGTCGTCGGGTTATCCCTCTGTTGGTAGTGGGTTGTCTGAATTCAGCGATTCCGTTTTTGTTGTTAGCGTTTGCTTCGGTCTCTCTGCCCGCAGGCTTTACCTCGATCTTAAATGGAACAGCCCCACTGTTTGGGACGATTGTGGCCTTTATGTGGCTCCATGAAAGACTAACGCCATCAAGCATGCTGGGGTTTGTTCTAGGATTTATTGGTGTTGTGATCCTAGTCGGTTGGAAAGCAATTGAAACTACATCGGGTGTTGTGATTGCTGTCGTTGCTGCTCTGTCGGCTGCCTTGATGTACGCCATAGCTGCCCCTTACATTAAGCAAAACCTGGCTGGTGTACCGTCGCTGGTGGTGACTACGGGCAGTCAGCTAGGGGCGGCATTAGTGATTATTCCGGCGTTACCGTTTACTATGCCTCAGCAAACACCATCGGCTGGTGTGGTGATCTCTGTACTTGCTTTAGCTGTCTTGTCCACCGCCTTTGCCTATATTCTCTATTTCAGACTGATCCAAAATGTTGGCTCCACTAAAGCGTTAACAGTGACTTATTTGATTCCCTTGTTTGCCATGCTTTGGGGAGCAGTTGTTCTAGGAGAAGCGATAACGTCATCAATGATTGTGGGATGTGGGTTAGTGTTATTGGGTACTGCAATTGCCAATGATCTGTTTGCCAGGGCATCCTAGGGTCGGCCAAATTGGAGATTATTGTTGATTCTGTCTTTCCTGCTGAATCGTGGTCTGGAGCATTAAAATCTCGGCGTCGATACGCTCTCGTCTGGCGGTCCACACACGATTGAGAGAGACTACACCGGCTTCGTGGGATATGATTTCTCCTTCGTCAATTTGTTTGGCGATGTCAAGCTGACGTTGGCGTAGTGCAACTTCTCGAGCGGTCACGGCGATGTTGGGGGTGTCTGGTTGAGATTGTTGAGTCCTCGCCTCTAAAATTTGTCGGGCCTGTAATACTTTAATTTCGCAATCCAGCCGAAATTTTTCGATGGCTAACACATCCTGTGAGTTGGTGAGGTTAGCCTGGCGATCAAGCTCTGCTTGTTCTTCAATGTATTTGGCAAACTCGGCCTGATACTGACGCAGTTCAATTTCTTCTGCGGTCACAATCGATGGAATGATGGGCACCGAGCAAGATGATGGTACTGCATAGACACCGGGTAGGGCTCGGGCGATCAAAGGCGTGTCTGATTGATTCGGGGATGTGGGAGGCGCTGGCTGGCGTTGAGCTGCCAAGGTGGCTGTACTAACCCCGGCTAGGATGACTACGAAACTTGCTATCAGGAGCGATCGCAATAGTACTGGCATCAGCTGCCACAGCCTCTTAATAGTTTTCATAGCCAGGATTAGAACGATATTCAGCGCGTTATCTATTTTTCAATATATACACAGCAGTTTCCTAGAAAAATTGTAACCGTTTGACAAACTTACCCATAAGAATCGCCACTTCAGAGTGGGTTGTACACCTCTACAGGCCTCAGAGTTTTTACGCTTAAAGGCCGCTAAATTGTTGTTAGATCAAGGGTCTGCTCAGCAAGCAAACAATCTCGTTGGCAAATCCGCTGTAACAATGGCTGATTGTGGCTAATGGCGAGGATGCCAACACCATATTGGTGAGCAAACTCTAGGATCACTTGCCAAATTAAGGCCTGGGTATTGGCATCAAGCATAGCCGTCATTTCATCGGCAATCAGATAGCGGGTGTTGCGGTTAAGCACGCGGGCGATCGCAACTCGTTGCAGTTCTCCGCCGCTCAACTCATGGGGATAGCGGGTCAGCCAACCGGGATGAATGCCGAGGGCATCCAGGATGTGGGGCTGAGGCGGATGTTTTTCCCGTAGGATGCGGTCAATGCGCCAGCGTGGGTTGACCGACAATTCAGGATTTTGAAAGACCAGCTGCACGGGGCAATAGCCTCCTGGCAGCGGTTGTTGATCTAACGTGATGCGCCCGTGGCTGGGCCTTAGATATCCAGCGAGTAGTTTACCAAGCGTCGTCTTGCCATGACCGGACGGGGCGATCAGACCGATAACTTCCCCCGGTGCGATCGCAAGCGACTGATCGCACACCACCCACGGCAGCTTAGCGCCGTAACGAAACCACAGACCTTCACCCTTCAGCATGGATACACCTCACCCAACCTTGACGAATAAATTGCAGTTCTGGTCGCGCCCGTTTACAGTCAGCCGTGCTCCAGGAACAGCGATCGCCATACAGACAGCCCACCGGCAGCTGGTCAGGGCTGGGCTGATTCCCCGGCACCGGCACAAAGTCGTTTTGAGGTAGCGATCGCCAGAGAGCCTGGGTGTAGGGATGGCGCAGATTACCAGTTGTGAAATCCTGAGCGTTGGCGATTTCAACCGTGGTGCCGGCATAGAAAACGGCCACCCGATCAGCGACCTGTAAGGCCGCTTCAATATCGTGGGTAATCAGCATCACGCCTCGCCCCCCCTGAGCCAGTTCGCGCAGGTGATTGAGGGTTTCAGTCACCACGTCAGGGTGCAGACCCGGCGTCGGTTCATCGGCAATCACAAGCTGAGCCTGAGTCATGACAGCTGTTGAGACGAGCACCCGCCGCGCCATTCCACCGGAGAGCTGAAACGGGTAGCGCTTTGGCGTATGAGCGGGCAAATCATAGCGAGCAAAGGTGCGCTCCATTAGGGATCTGGCCGATCGCGAAGGGAGACCATTGAGCTGCCCCACCCGCTGCACCTGCCGCCCAACGGCCATTAACGGGTCGAGGTAGCCAACCGATTGGGGAATCAGTGCGATCGCTTTACCCCGCAATGCCTCGCATCGTTTCTGGGTTAGCGGCTCCCCTTGAAATTCCATCGTCCCAGAGAGCTGAGCGTTCTCCGGCAATATCCCTAAAAGAGTGTGGGCCAAAAGACTTTTCCCGGAGCCGCTGGCACCCACCACCGCTACCAGTTCTCCTGCCTGGACGGTTAAATCCAAATCAGTTATCACCGTTAGCTGCTTGCGATGCAGTCCTTGATCGTATTGGGTAAACGTAATCCCCAGGTTTGAGATGTTGAGCATAGTTACCCCTGACTTGTCTTTGGATCCAGCAACGCGCGCATATTTTCTCCCAGCCAATCAAACGATTTGACCGACAGCAGCAGCAGCAGCCCCGGCATGATGCCAAGCCACCAGTAGCCCGTTGATAGGTGGCGCATGGATTCCGCCAAAATAATGCCGATTGCCGGAATATGGGGCGACAGACCAATGCCAATAAATGACAGGGCCGCTTCGTGCAAAATCGCGTGGGGGAAGAGCAAAATCAGCCCCACTATCAGCTGTGGAATGATATGGGGCACCATGTGATGACGGGCAATCCAGAAGGGCGATCGGCCAAAGCGGTGAGAGATCTTTACGTAGTCAGAGCTATTCACCTGCAAGACTTCTGCCCGAATCACCCGCGCCAAACTTGTCCAGTGGGTGAGCGCTACGGCAATGATCACCCCTGGGGTGCCCCCACCGGCTGCAAAGGCAATCAAAATCAGCAGAACCAGGTGGGGCAGGCTAAAGAAGACATCAATAATCCAGGTGATCACGGCATCAACCCAGCCCCCCAGTGTGCCCGCCGCTAACCCCAGGCCGGTGCCGATCAGCGCGCTGATGGCGGCGGCGAGCAGGCCGATTCGCAAACTGAGGGACAGGCCGTGGAGGGAGCGGCTGAGCATGTCTCTCCCCAGCCAATCAGTGCCAAAGGGGTGGGCTACAGAGGGGGGCTGATTACGCTGGGTGAGCACAGGGCCAAGGCCGCCATCGCCAATCACCCAGGTGCTGACAATGACCGCTAGTAGAAACAACGTACACAGGGCAATCCCCCAAAGCGTGCGCTGTCGCCGGTTATTGCGGAGACTGCGGGAGACATGGTCAAAAGGAACCGTAATCGTCATGACTGTGAACTCCCCAGTGAACTTTCTAGCCGAATGCGTGGATCAACGATGGGATAGGCCAAGTCAGCTATCGTATTGCCGGTGTAAACAAACAGCGCACTGAAAAATACGATGCCGACTAGCAACGGGATATCGCTCCGCAGGGCGGCCTGTACGGTGGCTTCGCCTAGGCCGGGATAGGCAAATACCTGCTCCACCAGCACCGACCCTCCAAATAGCTCACTCAGGGAGGCAAATTGCAGGGTCAACGCGGGCAGGATTAAGTTGCGAAATCCGTGGTAACGAATGACGCCCCAGAGGGGTTCACCCTGGGCGCGGGCAAACAGGATGTAGTCGCTATGCAGCACATCAATCAGCTTTTGTCGGGTATGTAAGGCAATATTGGCAATGCCGATAATGCTAAGGGTAACGGCAGGCAGCAGCAGGTGGTGCAGGTGTTGCCAGATAGTGACATCGCCCGCCAAAACACCGGGGGGTGCGGCACAACAGATGGGTGTTACCTGTAGCGATACCGAGAAGATAATCAGCAGTAACAGCGCAGCCCAGAAGGTGGGGGCTGAGGCCATCGTGTAAGCGTAGAGGCGAATCACTCGGTCGATCCAGGAGCCCGCCAAGGCTCCTGACAGGATACCCAGACCTAAGCCGAGGGTGCCAGACAGCAGCCATGCGATCGCGAGCATCTGCACCGACACCCAAAATCGCTTGGCAATCACCTCACCCACGGGTTGGTTAAATACCATCGAGGTGCCCCAGTTGCCCTGCAGCAGCTGCCCTAGCCAATCCCAAAATCGCACCGCCATGGGCTGATCTAAACCCCAGCGCTCGGCGATCAGCTGTTGCTGCTCCGGGCTAATGCGCATCATGTCGGCACCGATATAGGCCTGCACCGGGTCAATCGGGGAGAGGCTCAGCAACACAAAGGTGAAGATGGCCACCGCCAGCAGCAAGAGACCGAGCCGCAACAGCTTTTGGGCCGTAAAGATCAATATTGGCGTTAGTTGCATGTCCACTCCCACTCAGGGATATTGGCCGTAATCGGCCAACCGTGGCCGTGGGGCTCAACCTGGAGTTGACCAATATCCAGACAGTCACTGACAAAGTAAGTGTGGTCTAGATTGACCAGCCAGGCCCACGCCGCATCACCTTTAGCGGTAAAGCCAGTTTCGCCATCCCACTGGGCCGCTTGCCAAAAGGCGATCGCCTCCGCTTCTAACGATGCGCCCATGGCCAGATCCAGGGTTGTATCGATGGCTTGATTGGCGTAGTAACCCGCATTGTAGAAATCTCCCTGGGCAGCCTGACTGTGGTACAAGTTGTACATCTCGGTCTGGTCGTGACTGCCCCAGCCAAATACCACGACATTGCTGTGCATGGCGGGTTCGATTTCATCCCAGCTTTTACCCTCGACGTTTGCCTGAATGCCAACGGGCTTGAGCATTGCTGCCGTTGCCAGGGCCAGCGCTTGTCGAGTGCTATCGCTGGCGGGATAGAGGATCGTAAACTCAGCCGTGAGACCGTCTTTTTCCAACACACCGTCGCCATTGCTATCCGTCCAGCCGCCAGCTGCCAAAATCTCTTGGGCCTGCTCGGGCTGGGCATCTTCGATGGCCGCACTCGGTTCCTCCCAGGCGAGACCACTGACGGGACCGTAGGCAACAGACCCGTAGCCTTCGAGGACCCCGTCCACCAAGGCTTGGCGATCAATGGCATAGTTCACCGCCTGTCGAATGGCCGGATCTGCCGTCACGTCATTGCCAATCGGGTCACCATCGGGAGTTGTTTCACCGGCTGACGCTGGCAGGTAGGGAAACATCAGACCCCGATTATCAACGCTGGTCACATCGTAGAGCGTCATTCCCTCAATCGTTTGCACGGCTAATGCCTGAGGCACACTGACCACCTGTGCTTCTCCCGCTTTGGCAGCGGCAAAGGCGGCATCCTCTTCCACAAACAGAAAGACGAGGCGATCGATACCGGGAGCCTCGCCGTAGTAGTTGGGGTTGGCCTCGACAATCAGCTGTTGCCCTTCATCCCACTGCACCATCTGGTAAGGACCCGACCCAATAGGATTACGGGCATATTCCGGACCGTGGGCATGTTCTGGCACAATGCCAAGGGTAATCAGGCGATTCACGAACGTGCTTTGGGGTTCCTGCAAGCGGAGCTCAACAGTGGTGTCGTCTATGACCACCGCTGCTTCCAAAATGGTTACGTCTGTCAGCCCCCCGCTTGCGGCGGCCTGGTTGAAGGTGTAGGCCACATCGGACGCTGTCACGGGTTCACCATCGGAAAAGACCGCATCATAGCGGATTGTCACAGTCCAAGTCAGCCCATCCTCACTCACCGTATAGTCTGTTGCCAGATCATTGATAATATTTAGGTCGGCATCTCTCTTAAGCAGCGTGCTTTGAAACAAGGGTGAACCATAGCGTCCCCAGCCCAGAGTGGGGTCGTAACCTTCCTCGCTTTCGCCAGCGATCGCTAAGACAATCTGCTGCGTTGAACCTGTGCGGGAAGCAGGCTCCTCTGCCCCGTCGGTAGACTCCGTTGGACGAGACCCGCAGCCGACTAAAACGGATCCCAGCAAAGCGATTCCCAGAGACCCAAGTAATATCTGTTTTCGTTTACCCATAGCGAGCTTACACCCTATTAATTGCGTGGGGGCTTAGACGAGTGTCAACAGATCTCTTAGCTCGCTTGGTGGTCTCCGCAGTGGAGCGGGTCATGAGATGGTAGAAGACTTTCTCAATCAACTACGGGTGCGATCGCTAAGCCTGAAGACTCTCGTCTGCTCCACAGGTTATCGGAGCAGTTCCCAGGGGTTCCATGCCCCTGAGGGGCATAAATCCAATCTTTTAAGTAAGATTTTTGATTTGAGTAACCCCGTGATTTTGGTTGGACCCGCTATAGAATACCGAGGCTGTGCTATCGGACCGAAACCTGAAGGTTGTTTATGGAGTTCTGATTGGCTGAGTCACTTGTTGGCTGAGTCACTTTACACTAAATAAACGCCCATTCACCCTGCACCTATGCACGACCAGATTAAAGCCATTACCGAAAAAATCACGCCCCGCCTGATTGAAATTCGGCGTCACATCCATGCCCATCCAGAACTGAGCGGCCAAGAGTATCAAACGGCCGCTTACGTGGCCGGGGTCATGTCATCCTACGGGTTCCATGTTCAAGAAATGGTAGGCAAAACCGGGGTGGTGGCCAATCTGGAGGGCACTGGGGAGATATCTAAGATCCTGGCGGTGCGCACGGATATGGATGCGTTACCGATTCCAGAACAGGTGGATCTACCCTTTGTTTCTAAAAATCGGGGAATTATGCATGCCTGTGGTCATGATGTCCACACTACCGTAGGTTTAGGGACGGCCATGGTGCTAGCCGAACTGACTGAACAGCAACGGTTTGCTGGCACCACGCGGTTTTTGTTTCAGCCTGCTGAGGAAACGGTGCAGGGAGCCAAGTGGATGATTGCTGACGATGTGCTGGCGGATGTGGCGGCTATTTTTGGGGTGCATGTGTTTCCGTCAATTCAGGCGGGCAATGTTGGTCTGCGCCGGGGGGCTCTGACGGCGGCGGCGGATGATCTAGAGATTGTGATTATTGGTGAATCCGGCCATGGTGCCCGTCCCCATGAGGCGATTGATGCGATTTGGGTGGCCTCCCAGGTGATGACGACGCTGCAGCAGGCCATCAGCCGCCGGTTAAACCCGTTACACCCAGCTGTGGTGACCATTGGCAAGATTTCTGGTGGTAAAGCTGCCAATGTGATTGCTGACCGGGTGGTAATGCAGGGTACGGTGCGATCGCTACAGCCCGATACCTATGAAAAGCTACCCACCTGGATTGAGGAAATTCTTGCCGGTGTCTGCGCCATGCACGGTGCTAAATATGAGCTGAACTATCAGCGGCGGGTGGCGTCTGTGATCAATACTGACTACCTGGTGCAAATTGTCGCCAATGCCGCCCAATCTACCCTGGGAGAAAGTCATATCGAATGGTTACCCGAACCGTCCATGGGTTCGGAGGATTTTGCTCTCTATACTGAACGGGTGCCTGGCACTATGTTTCGCCTGGGAGTGGGGTTCCCAGACCGTCATAATCATCCCCTGCATCATCCTAAGTTTGAGGTGGATGAAAATGCGATCGCGACCGGCGTACTGACTATGGCCACCAGCGTTTATGAATACTGGCAGCGGCGCGTTTAGAGGGTGAATGCAGGAACAGAGCTGGTGTCTGACCTGGAATATCGGCTGCGATTAATCAGGATTTTGTGTCAGCCACGTTTACCCACCCAATATCTCCTGTACCTGCTGTAGCGATCGCAGCGCCCCTTGCACCAGATTCTGCTGATCTGCTGCCGATAGCGTGGTCTTATTCGATAGACCCAGTAGTTTAGTTTCAATATCAAACAGTAAATCTGTCACCTGGTCATTGACTCCAGAAACCTGAGGCGTTGCTGGCGATGGGTCGGCCGGTGAGCCCTCGCCAATTTGGTGCATGGTGCGCTGTAGGCTCTCAATGATGCTATACATCTCAATGGGGTCAAAGACTTTAAGCAGGCTAGTCTGGGTCACAATCCCCAGACCGCTGCCCCAGTTCCACGACACAACTAAACGGCGCACGTGGCGCATCTGCATTTCCTGATGGGCGGTCCACAATGAATCAGTGGGCTCTAACAAAAACAGGGGTGTACTCATCACATCCTGGGCCGTTAACCGCTGCAGATTTAATTCCAGTGCCTGAAACTGAACAATATCGCGCTCTGTAACAATGCCCATGGGCACAAATGCCTGAATCTCGCGGTGGGTCGTAGCGTGACGATCGACTTCAACAATGACAATGCAGCTCACCCGATGCTCCGCCATCTGTTGGGCTAGTTGGATCACGGGTGTAGTGGGCAAGGCGTGAACCACATCGGTCGACATCACGTCAGCCACCCGGCGCATCTTGAGCAAATTTGCAGGCCGCAGCACTCGCCGAATGCTATCTGGAGTCACAATCCCAATGGGATGATTGTGTTCATCAACAATCGGTAAATGCCGAATCCGATAGCGACGGAATAAAAACAACACCGCAAAAATGTCTTGAAAGGCAGCTTGCTGCAACGTCTTGACTGGTGAGGTCATCGCATCTGCCACGGTCAGCGAGCTTAAGTCCACCCCATCCGCCGTTAGTCTGACGATATCGCGCTCAGTGAAAATACCAATGATTTGCTGGTTTTCTACGATCAAGGCACAGCTGGCATGACGACCGCCGGAGTGACCTGTGGTTAGTTCGCAATTGCTGCGCACAGCTCCCATACTTGCGATCGCTCGATTTAAAGTCCAGTCGGGAGCCACCTGTAATATCTGCCGATCAACGGCGTCCGTCATCATCGGGGTGACCGTTTGCCAGGGGGGAGACGATGTACTCACCTCATCCGCCCCTTGATACCCCTCCATTTCCGAACAACGGGTATCAGATACTGGCGTTAAATTTAAGGCCTTATCAAGGTACATGAGGGATGTAACAGGTAAACAAGATTAAAACTTTATGAGGTATGGACTTTAGCCAACCTGAGGTATATAGTTAGGGGTGTAACGTTTCATCGATTGAAAAGCCCATACAAAAAGCATTTGGAAAAGAGCAGGTTACACCTGAGTCTCATCTTCAGCCTTAGAGGCAGGCTGGTCAGAAACACTACCGGACATCCTGGGAGTTTTTCCGTAGAGCCTATCTAGAACACGCTTGACTGATATCCGTTGCCAATCTCTGCCTCGCTTAGTTTTATAGCCCTGGGTATTCATCCAGTTGGCAATTTGCTGTAGCGATTTTCCAGACTTGTGGTGACGGCGTATGAGTTCGATTACACGCTGTTCTTTCTCATCGGCCACCAGATTACCATTGACTGATTTTTCTCCAAACGCAGGCGAGCCATAGCCAGCATAGCCTCCCTGTGCCGCTTTGCTGCGTCTGCCTAGTTCCAATCTTTCCCAGATAGGGTTCTTTTGAGGGTCAGCAGTCATAGGCGATCAGAGGATGAACAGTAAACGGGAAACCAGATTAGTAAAACACTACTGATTCAAGCATATAGGTGTTTGGATTTGAGTGTTTCTATAGCCTATCAAACTTAACCGTGATCCTTGAATGTTGGTCATATCAACCTGGGTGAGTAGTTACATTATTTTTTGCAGAGAGGAGATATTTAATGGCGACCTACAAGGTGACATTGATCGACGAAGCTGGTGAAAAGCAAGTTATTGATGTACCTGACGATCAGTACATTGTTGATGCAGCTGAGGAGCAGGGCATTGATTTACCTGTTTCTTGTCGCTCTGGTGCCTGTTCTACCTGTGCTGGCAAGGTGATCTCTGGTGCTGTTGACCAGTCTGATCAGTCGTTTCTAGAAGACGAACAAATAGAGGCTGGATTCGTACTGACTTGCGTAGCTTATCCCTCGTCTGATTGCACCATTCAAACCCACCAAGAAGACAATCTCGATTGAGTACAACGATGGGCTAGGAAAACACCATGTCTGAATTGACATCCCTTTCTTCTCAGCAGATTCGCTGCCCCTACTGTGGGGCCATTGCCGACCGCTACCTTCTAGATATCAGTCAGTTTTCTGAACAAATTATCCAGCGATGTACAGCTGATCGTTTTGTGACTCGGACTGTTTGTAACCATTGTGATTACTTAATGGTGTTATGCACGAAGAGTGATGCGGTAGTGGAAACCTATATGGCTGGCTTTTAAGAAAGGGGCAGTGTTGCGTGTAACGCCTATCCATAGGGATTTTATTTATCAAGTTAAGGAGATTACGACAATGATGGCAGCGCGGGAAATTATGACCAAGGATGTGATTACCATAAGTGGTTCAGCAACGGTCGCTGAGGCCGTTAAGTTAATGAAAGAGAAGGGGCTACGGGCCTTGATCGTAGAACGTCGCCATGAAGCCGATCCCTATGGCATGGTGACCGAAACTGACATTGTTTATAAAGTAGCCGCATACGGTCATGATCCTAAGGAAATGCGGGTTTATCAAATTATGACCAAACCCTGCATTGTGATCACACCAGAGCTGGGTGTGGAATATGTCGCGCGTTTATTCGCAAATGCAAAAATTCGTTGTGCCCCAGTTGTTCAAGGTCGCCTATTGGGGGTCCTTTCTATTTCAGATATTCTGCGCAAGAGTGACTTTGTTGAAAAACCCAAAACAAACTTCTATGGTCACAGCTCCTACATGGATGATCCCGAAGTTCTACAAGAGCGCGAATATGACGTTTAAGAGGTATTAGGTGCTACCCAGTACTTTACGCTAGTGTTGTACCTTAATTCAAGTTCAAAACAAGAGGTTCTCTCAATGTGAGAATCTCTTTTGTCGTTGCTGATTTAGAGGGTGAACTAATTTGAAAGCAGTGCAATTAGTCCAGGCTTTTGAAAGCATAGTTCGGATCAGCAACGCCTCTTTTTTTATGTATATTTTGTTTACCAAGGGATCAGAGCAATCATGATGCAGGCAAAGGACATTATGACCGTTAATGTCATTACTATCAGTGGCTCAGCTACCGTTGCTGAAGCCGTTGATTTAATGAAAGATAAGGGTCTACGGGCGCTGATCGTAGACCGTCGTAGTGAAGACGATCCCTATGGCATGGTGACCGAAACTGACATTGTCTACAAGGTGGCTGCCTATGGCCACAACCCCAAGCAAATGCGGGTATTTGAAATTATGAGCAAACCCTGCGTTGTCGTCCCCCCAGATCTCGGTGTGGAGTATGTAGCCCGTCTATTTGCAAATACCAAAATCCGTCGGGCTCCTGTGGTTCAAGGTCGCCTGCTGGGGGTGATTTCGGTGTCAGACATCTTACGTAAGAGCGATTTTGTTGAAAAGCCCAAACGCTTGTTTATTGAAGATGAAATTGAAGTAGCCCGTCAGGAGGCACGCAAAGTCTGCGATGAGCAAGGAGCCACTTCACCAGCCTGTGCAGCTGCCTGGGATGTGGTCGAAGAACTCCAGGCCACTGCTTCCCATCAGAGATCTGCTAAAAACGTCTAGCTTAAGCGGTTGCACCTGACTAACCTACGCGTATTAATTAGCTAATCAACACCAGCCCGCTGCTTGTCCACTGTGGTCAAACAGCGGTTGGTTCCAAATAGATTGCCCTCCCTACTTCCCAGGCTGGCATTTTTTAAGTTCAGTTTGCTCCGGCATTGAGCACAAAATTCTTGAGCAGTCACCCCTATCTGCCGTACTTTCTCGTTGAATCTGCTGCCACCCCTTAAAGCGACTTTCAGCTCACTGCAATCAAAACTTCTACTTTAGTCTAGGTATGTTCTAGATCAGGCAATCGCTATTAAGAACAGATCAGCTTTCAAAAATATACCGGGCTAGCTCACTTTAAACAATGCCCGATCGCTCTGCTCTCAGTAATTACCTCTACAACTTTGGTATGTTTTAAGTCGGATACTTCTTAAAATCTAACCTTAACTCTTCCATCCCAATAATTTGTCTCAGGACACTTTTCCGTTATCTGGTGATATCTCGCTAATATAAAAATTATTTGTAAATCTACTTTGGTCTACATGAAAACGAATTGTTTAATAGAATACTATCTTAAGAACGGCTCGTTCACGCTACTCCGAAGCATAGGCTGACTACTTTGTACAGGCCAACTACTTCATTTCAATTTACTGTTAAGAGAGTTGGAAAAATCTACCATATTAAAAGGTTTCTAAGCATCAGGGCCTTTCTAAGTGATAGATAAGGTAGGATCAGAAATATCTGTATCTCCAATTCATCAGGGATAACTTTTTCTGCCTCGCCCGCATATCCGTTCCATCTCATGAGCTGACTGATGAATGCCGCTTTGTTGTGTTTATGCCCTTGAAAAAATAAAAATAATTACTATCTCTTCATTGACCCCTGAGAGGTTGTAAAAAAAGGATTAAATGTGCTGGTTATCTCCCCAAATCCATCAATTTTGTGGGACTTTACGCTAGATCTTCCTAAAGTTGGGAAAACCCAAATATATCTAATTGAGATATTAGGTTGGGATATTAGGATTCTTTCCAACTAGGAAGTTTATCCAGTTCTGGATACTGCTTTTAAAGCTTCCCCCTTTAAAAGCCGCTGTCAAATAAGTATCTAAATTTCAGATTAGATTGCCGGAGAAACAGCTGCAAATAATGAATAGAGTTTTGTATCAATTGTGTTTCCCTTTAAGCCAAGTTAAAAATATCACATCGGAATAGCGCTATAGGAGCTATTTACACTATGGATAGTACTCTCAGAAATTAATTTTTTCAAGCATTCTACAGAAGTTTGTCAAAATTGCTGATTTTTGAGGGTTTTTGGAACCTTGTTGAATCTATGTTTTTCATCAAAAACTTGATATGTAGATTCACGTGACTTTGCTTAAAATCTCAAACTTGAGACCTGGAAGATTTTCAAGTTTTAGTTCCTTCACATTTTTATCTTCAGTTTGACTTGAGATGAGGTAGTAGTCCATGGATGGATGCCTACGGGAATTGTAAGTATATGAACATTATGAAAAGCTTGCAAAAGTCAAGAACCACAAACCCCACCAAGACTATCCGGAGTTTTCAGCCTCCAGTTTTGTTGGCAAGCTTCGTTCATACCTATGGAAGTGGGTGCTTAGAAGTTGATGCGAAATCAATGTCATGGTGGATATACTTTAAGGATGGAAAGCTTAACTATGCTTCCCATGCATCTGAAAAAAGTCTTGCATATTCTCTTAAGTGGCTGAAGTTAAAGCTAGCCATCATGAGCCATGAGGCATTGTCTTGGCTGGAAGAAAACTCCGAAGAGTTGTTAAATATCAAGCCTGAGAATATTCAATCAATTCAGTATTTTGAATATCAGATTATATGTTATCTGGTTGAGCAGAAATACCTAGAGGTTTGGCAAGCGCAAGAGTTGATAGAACAGCTGACACGAGAGGCAATTGAGTCATTTCTGTCTCTATCAGGAGGCGCTGTCAGAATTGAAAGAGAGCTTTTTGAAATCCCTGTGTTTTCAAGGCTAGACCCTAAAGATACAATTTCAAAATGTCAAACCCGTTTAAATACTTGGAAGCTGCTGAAGCCATTAATTACATCTCCCCACCAGCGCCCCTATATTGTTAGTCAAGATGGCTTTTTTAGAACTGACAATTCAAATTTTGTTTCTCCGAGATTAAAAAGTAAGCTCGGGACTATTTTACGGGGGTATAGTATTCGTCATATCGCTGCTATTCTACAGCAAGACGAACTTGATATTGCTAAGTTTCTATATCCCTACGTTGATAATAAATCGATCATTCTCCGTGAGCCAGAGGCTCCCTTTGATCGACTCACTGGACTTGAAAGTTCTGCGCCTAAACGAATTCAGCGATTAGACTCAGCTGCCACTGAGACTGTAGGTAGAAAATTCTCAACACCCCATACACCCACTCCTAATAAGCGTCAAAAATCTCGACCAGTGATTGCCTGTGTGGATGACAGTCCTAATACCTTGGATCAAATTGAACGTTTTTTAGGTGAAGAAAACTTCTCGGTATTTAAATTTCTTGAGCCCATTAAGGCCACATTCCAGCTGAAACGGCTGAAGCCGGATATCATTTTGTTAGATTTAACAATGCCAACAATTAGTGGATATGAATTATGTAGAATGCTGCGGCGTCTTCCCGGATTTGAAGATATACCAGTTGTAATGGTAACAGGCAAGAAAGGTATCATTAATAAAACAAGAGCTAAGTTAGTGGGGGCTACCGATTACTTGGAGAAACCTTTTAATAGAGCTAGTTTACTAGATGTGATATCTAGGAATTTATCTTAAGAGATATTAGAGAGCTATGGTTGTTTATTTAAAGCATAGGACGCTGTCTATCTAAAAGTATCTTTATTAGTTTGATTCCTCTACATAAAATTCAACGAACAGCTTTTGAGGTGAATAAAAGTGGCCAAAATCTTAGTTGTCGATGATTCTATCAATGAGTTGGAACTCATCAGCAGTTACCTAAGAAAAGGAGGTTATACGGTAATTGTAGCTACTGATGCTAAAGAAGCTTTGAACAAGGCGATAGAACATCAGCCCAATGCAATTGTTACAGACCTGGTCATGCCTGGGATGAACGGTCTGGAAATGTGCCGTAACCTGAAGAAGAATCCAGTGACTCAGAAGATGCCAATTGTCGCCTGCACATCGAAGTCAGGTGAGATTGATCGTCTTTGGGCTATGAAACAAGGTGTGAATGTATATGTCACTAAACCCTTCACTGAAGACCAACTTGTTAATGCCGTTCGATACAGCTTAAGTCAATGAATGCATCAGTTTTAGCGCATCGACAAGTTCAACCCGGAGGAGCTGCTGGTGCGGCTTGTCTGGGCTTTGAACTGAATGAGCAAACACCGGCACTGTTCACAATGAATCAGGTGCAGGAGATTATTGTTCTGCCAGCACAGCAGATCACGCCTATGCCAAATATGCCTCCTTGTGTGCTGGGGTTATCAACTCGACGCAGTCGAGTCATATGGTTAGTTGATTTGGCTCACATGCTGCTGGCTACACCACTGCCTGCAAATATTCGTAATTATAACGTTGTTATTATCCGTGTTGCTCAGCGATCTCAGCAACAGAATATGTTTGTATCGTCAGCTCATAATCAGGTGCTTTTGGGGTTAGTTGTGCCCACTATGAGAGGGGTTGTCCATGTGGCACCAGAGTTGGTTCAGAAGCCTAAGGGATATTTTTCGCCAGGTCTGATGCCTTGTTTGCGTGGATGCTTACTACAGCAAGATGAAATGTTGTTAGTCTTGGATGCTGAGGCGATTGCCCGCTCTCCCATGTTGCAAAGCAACTGGGAATAATTCTTTAATGCCTAACTTTCACAGTACTTCCTATCACTCTTAATCTAAAAAAACTTACAACAATGGCCCCCAATACAGAATTTTCGCCTCAGCTGAATAATATTCCAGCTGGTAATGGCAATCTGCCTAATGGTATGGATTCCTCTAATGATTCTGCTCTGAATACTAGTGAGCCTCAGTATGCTGGGCAGCCTGCTGCTACTGTCAATTCATCCTCTGGGGGGTTTTGGCAAAAGCTTACCCTAAGGAAAAAAGTACTTGCTCTGGCTCTATCGCTGGGAGTAGCTCCGGTTGTGGGCGTGGGTGGTCTGGGGTACTTTTTTGTGGGGCAAAGGATTGCAACTCAGGTAAGCGAGACTCAAGAGCATACAACATCTGATATTGCTAGTTTTACTGCAGAGTTCATGGATGCTCGGTTCCAAGATTTGAGAATCTTCTCCCAACTGAGCATGTTTGCAGATGGCAAAGTGCGTGAGGCCACAGAAATTAGCGATCGCAATGCATTTCTCCAGAACCTGGTCGAAAAATCACCCATTTATGCCGACATTGCGGTGGTTGATCTCAACGGTAACCCAGTTGCCGTCAGTAACCCAGACGGTATTCCGTCGAACGTGAGTCAAAACAACTGGTTTCAAAACATTATGGATACCCAGGAAATTACCTGGGTTCAACCACGGGCACCACAAGCCGGAGAACTTGAAGTTGCCCTAGTCGGAGCAGCACCCATTTTTGATACCGAAACGGGTGAGATGCTTTACATGATCCGTGTTCGTCTTGACTTTCAAGAACTAAAACAGCGGGTGAGTGATTTTGTATCGACCGATGCGGAAGTAGCCCTGATTGATGCTAATGAACAAATCTTTCTAACCAACACTGACGGTGTTGAGTCCAACCCAATTCTAACTAACCTCTCTGATTCGGTTTCCTGGCTACAGGACAGAGAGCCGCAAGTTGATATTCTGAATGAAGGGCAAAACGCTCAACTCACGGCCTATGCGCCCATTATCCATGATCCCAACAACCCACAACTTAACTGGAGCGTCGTCAGTTTAGTTGATACCTCTACTGCATTTTCTGCCTCTCAACAGCTTTTAAATACAGTCCTTGTGGGTACTGGCATTACTGTACTGTTGGTGGTCGCTGTTTCCACCTTGGTTGCTACGCGTGCGACTCTGCCAATTCTGCAAATTACTGAATCCGTAAAGCGGTTGGGGCAAGGAGATTTTGACACGCGCATCAATACCCAAGGCAATGATGAGATTGCCCAGCTGGGTGCCAACATTAATCTCATGGCATCCCAAATTCAGACACTGCTCGTTAAACAGGAAGAATCGCTACAGCAGCAGCTCTCTACCCAAGCCCAGATGGAAAGAGCTGAAGAGGAACGCAGAAGAACTGAAGTGTTACAGCGTGAGCTAGTACAGCTTCTAAATGAGATGGAAGAGGCCTCTAGCGGTAATCTCACCGTCCGTACAGAGCTAACAGCAGGTGAGATTGGCATCATCGGTGACGTTTTCAATACCATTATTGAGAACCTGCGTTCCATTGTGATCCAGGTGAAACAGTCCGCTGGACAGGTAAACGAGTCGATTAACCACAGCGAGGGCGCTATTCAACAGCTGGCCGATGACGCCCTGGCGCAGATGGACGAAATTACCAACACCCTGAATTCAGTGGAGCAGATGTCGAACTCCATTCAGGAAGTTGCCGACAATGCTCGTCAAGCTGCCCAGGTTGCTCAGGTTGCCTCCAGCGCTGCCCAAAACAGTGGAACTGCTATGGATCGAACCGTAGAAAGTATTCTTGGCCTGCGGTCTACAGTGGCGGAAACAGGAAAGAAAGTGAAACAACTGGGTGAAGCTTCACAGCAAATTTCTCAGGTAGTTTCGCTGATTAACGAGATTGCAATGAAAACTAACCTTTTAGCCGTCAACGCTAGTATTGAGGCTGCTCACGCTGGTGAAGAAGGTCAAGGTTTCGCAGTAGTTGCCAGCGAAGTTGGTCAGCTCGCAGAACAGTCAGCAGCTGCCACTAAAGAGATTGAGCAGATTGTGAAAAACATTCAGATGGGGACTCGAGATGTGGTAGAAGCCATGGAACGAGGCACTACTCAGGTAGTAGAAGGTACTCAACTGGTGCAAGAAACGAAAGAAGGCTTAGGGCAGATTGTGGAAGTATCACAAGAAATTGATCATCTACTCCAATCTATTTCGAAAGCAACCGTTTCACAGGCTGAAACATCTCAAACGGTGACTCAGCTCATGCAGGAGATTACCACCGCCTCTAAGCGCACCTCAGATTCTTCCCGTGAAGTTGCTGAAACACTGCAAAATACCGTAGAAGTTGCCCGCGAATTAGAATCTACAGTAGACCAGTTCAAAATTAAAACAGAAGCCTAATCCAACCATCACTCGTCTTCAGGGATGGAGAGCCATGGTTCTCTAGCAGAATTATCTTCATCTCTAAGATCGACAGCCCGACAGTAGCCCATATCTCCTATTTCAAATCTATTTCTGCTCTATTAAATTAAAACCATGTCACATGAAGCAGATCGTGAGGTCTGGCTCAACTTCTTAGATGAAGTTGATGAATATCTCAATACTATTGAATCAGTATTACTCGGCCTTGCTGAAACCGGGGTGAATCCACAGCAGATGGATGCGGCACTACGAGCAGTCCATACGATTAAAGGCATCGGCTCAATGATCGAATGCCCATCCATGAGTCAGGTGGCCCATCAATTCGAGGACTCCCTAAAAATTATTAGGGTTCGTCGTGGCTCAGTTGAAATGGATGCGGCGCTGGAGATACTGCTGTTGCAGGGGCTAGATACCATGCGCCAGATTAGCTCACTCCATCGTCAAGCGCTGCCGATTACCGAAGCCTGGTTGAAAGAGCAAGCCTATCCTAACTTTGAGAAACTTCGTGAGCGTCTGGGTGAGGTCCAAGCCAGTGATGAACTGGCTCTACTGGCTGAAGAATCCGACGATAGTACAGCAGCCGTCATGTTCGGCACTGAGGTGGATGAGCTGCTGGAACGACTCACATCAGTATTAACTACACCTGGTTCTCCCTGTCTGCGGGAAGAATTGGAGATGATGGTAGAGGAGCTGAACGATCTCGGTAAAATGCTGCAGCTGGATGCGTTCTGCGAACTCTGTGCCTCCATTGATCAGCAACTGAGAGCAGCGACCCCAGACCAGGTAGAACCGATTGCCCATCAAGCGCTAGAACTCTGGCAGCGTTCTCAAGCTTTGGTGATGGTTGGCAAACTTGATAAGATACCCACCCAGCTAGAGCCGGTTGATATTGCCGATGTCTCTAAACTGTTTGAAAATGAACAATTAGAGTTTATGGGCTCAGAGTCATTCGTCACTGCGGAGGACTCTGAGTTTAAGACTTTAGACCTGGATACAGAAGCATTCTCGAATCTCAATTTTATTCATGATTCAGATGTTGTAGAAGCTGAAGAGACGGTTGAGGCAGATGCCGTTGAGACCGTCGATGTTTCAGAAAAGATTGACTTTGATCAAGTTGCTTTTGTAGAAACCTTAGATACTGATCCAAGTACTACCGCTAGCGCTAGCCTGGATGAAGCAATCGCTGCAGAAATTTACGAGGAGCAGGATACTCTAGTTACGCCATCGGACGCTGTTGCAGACGATGTTCATGAGTTTGATATGGCTGGTATTGAAGCTGCAATTGAGAGCTTTAATCCATCGGACGCTGTTGCAGACGATGTTCATGAGTTTGATATGGCTGGTATTGAAGCTGCAATTGAGAGCTTTAATCCAACTGAATTTTATTTCGATGATGCCTCAGTCGCCATTGAGGAGGACATAAATTCATCCATTGAGGTTAATGAGACCGTTGTAGAGCCTCAAACTAATCTAGTTTCACCTGCTCAATCCTCAACAGCAGCAGATGATGATTTTGTAGAAATTTTGGTTGAACCGGTAGAGTCTCCTACAGTCAATGCTCAAGATCCACAAGAAAATACGGTTCGAGTCCCCATTAAGCTCTTAACACAGTTAAATGACTTATTTGGAGAACTGATCATTCAGCGTAATACGATCAACTCACGCCTGGATCAAATGGAGGATTTGATCAATCTGTTTTCTAAACGGATGGTGAGTCTAGATAAAACGAACGTAGAGCTACAAACATTTTGTGATCAGCTCGCAGTTGATACCCCAGTATCTCGGATGGGATCAATCAATGGAGCTGAAGCTCGTCAAATAGAGCTGTTGGTCTCTCAAGTAGCCACCAATGTAGCCCCGTCGTGGCAAGAGACAACTAACGCACCTGCGATCGCAGATCCGCTAACAGCATCTGAACAGACTTTCGATAGTCTGGAGCTTGATCGTTATAGTGATTTACATCTTCTATCCCAGTCCCAACGAGAAACCTTGGTGCAGCTGAGAGAAGTCTCTAGCGATGTAAAACTCAACATGCGGGAGATTAAACAGGCCTCCAGCAATTTAAACCGTACCGCTAAATCATTACAGATCAACGTGACACGGGCAAGGATGCGACCTCTGTCTGATATTGTTGAGCGCTTTCCTAGAACAGTTAGAGAGTTATCTTTGCAGTATGGCAAAGCAGTCGAACTAAAAATTTCAGGCGGGGCTACCCTAATTGATCGCTTTGTTGCGGTACATCTTCGCGATCCCCTCATGCACTTGCTACGCAATGCATTTGACCATGGTATTGAAGATGCCGAGACCCGTCAGTTACAAGGAAAATCCCCCCAAGGCACCATTGAAATTCGAGCTACCCACAGAGGCAATCAAACCTTGATTTCCATCAGCGATGATGGGGCAGGTATTAACCTCACGAAAATTCGCAGTCGTGCCCATCAAATGGGATTGACAGAAGACCTGCTCAATAGCATGAGTCAGAGTGAGCTCCTGGGGATGATTTTTGAACCTGGGTTCAGTACGGCTTCTCAAGTGACCAGTTTGTCAGGTCGAGGTATTGGTATGGATGTGGTCCGTACTAGTCTTGAGCAGATTCGCAGTGAGGTTAAAGTTGACACTCAGCCTGGAGTGGGCACAACATTTACCATTAGCGTCCCCTTTACCCTTTCCATCATGCGAGTATTGCTGGTGGAAACCAGCGGTATGCAACTGGCATTTCCTACCGATAGTATCGAAGAGATGATCCGTCTCAAAACTACGCAGATCTTCGACACGCCGGAGCAAAAAGTGATTAACTGGGAAGGGCTGACCGTGCCGCTGATCTACCTGGATCGGTGGCTAGAGTTTCGCTGTCCGATGCGGCCCACCAATAGAGAAGCTGTGCCGATTATCAATGAGCCATCAATTCTCATTGTCAATCAAGGAGAACGCTTAAGTGGCATTCATATCGATCGGTTTTGGGGAGAACGAGAAGTTGTTATCCGTCAGATTGAAAATGTCATTAGCTTACCGCCAGGCTTTAACGGTTGCACTATTTTGGAAGATGGCCATGTCGTGCCTCTAGCCGATGCCGTTAAACTGCTGGAATGGGTTGAGCGCGATGAAACAGAACAGGATGATAACAATTCTCGTCCCCATTGGCAGAACCTGCTACAGTCTGGGCTAGGGGAGACTGAACCACCTCAACCGCTGGCCTTACCTCAGGTGCAACAAATTAATATCCTGGTGATTGACGACTCTATTAATATGCGTCGGCTGCTACGGACGACCCTAGAACAAGCTGGCTATAGTGTAGAGCAGGGCAAAGATGGTCAAGATGCGGTAGACCAATTATCTAGGGGATTAATCGTTGATGCGATTGTATGTGATATTGAAATGCCGCGCCTAGATGGATATGGTGTGCTGGCTGAGCTTAAATCTGATGCCAGGTTTAAGAACTTACCGATTATTATGCTGACCTCGCGCGGTAGCGAAAAACATCGCCAGCTGGCGATGCGTTTAGGCGCAACTGCTTACATTACCAAACCCTATCAGGATCATGAGCTTCTGCAAATAATTGAGCAGGTACTCTAACAGCAATCCCTCAGTGCAGTGTAATCACCCCCATGACTCCTTTATCTTCCCTCAAATCTCGACGTCTGAGAACCTATAAAGGCGAGCCTACGCAACAGGTCATTGTTTTTCAAATGCAACGTGAGTGGTTTGCGTTACCAATTTTTGCGGTCAAGAAGGTAGTACGTAAAAGTGAGACCCAGGGAGACTATCATAATTCTGGGACAGGCCTTACTGTTTATGAAGGTAAAGAGCTGCTTGTTTTAGATATTTCCCAGCAGCTTTTTGGCTCCATGAGTTACCAGGCCAGTTTACCGGCATTTGGGTTGCCAGAAGATGTCACATCACAATCATATCCATACCTGGAGCAACAGTCTGCTGGTGGATATTTAATTATTATTCGCAGCCATCAAGGAGAATTAGCGGGGCTGCCGGTGGCCTCATCTCCAGCTGTGCGACGATTTGCCCAGTCAGCCATAGTGCCGCTACCGTCGAACTATGCTACTCGGGTGAATATAAGATGTGTTAGCGGATTGATTGTCCAGTCTGACGTCGAGCCGCTTTTATTTGTTCTCAATCCGGATCAGCTGTTACAGACTCAACCTTTGCTACCACCCACCATCTAACTCATTAAAATTGAAGGCGTTGTTGATCTGAACTATGATTTCGTCTTAGAGATATGGCTGGATGGCATTTTCAATCCATCGGTTCATCGTCGTAAATCAGCAACGGTAAATTGCACCGTTAATGTCACCCTTAGAAAAGCTTTGTATAAAGTGGTGCAACTTTAAAGCTAGTGGTAATCGGGTAACTATTTGTACTGAGCACAGACTGAGGCGCTGTTGAACTTAGCTAACTGAACAGTGCTGTTTTAGAAATACAGCGACTGACTTCTGCATGGACGTATCTAAATTGTTTTGCCAACGCCTTCAGCGTCGCTATACTAATGCTCAAATCAAGGAAGTGGCTGTCCTGGCTTTTACCTGGACTTGTATTGATAGTCGGCATAGGGTTGAGTTTAGGACTACAGTTCTACAGCCGAGATGGAGTATTTTTTAGCGGTGATGCTGGATTAAAAGCCCTGTTGTCCCAGCAGTTTAGTGCTGGCAAGTGGCAAACATCTCTGGATCTGCCTCAACCGGCCTGGGTGCTGACCCTCTGGCGACAGGGGCTTTATCCGTTTGCACCACCCTATGTTTATGAGCAACAGGGAAATTATTTTATTACGTTTCCATTTATATTCCCGGCGATTACTGCGCCGTTCTATCGACTGATAGGCTACCACGGTCTATATGTGGTGCCCCTGATATCTTTATGGGTTACTTGGTTGCGGCTGTGGCAAGTGTGTCGAGTGTGGCGGATTCACTCAGCTATCATTGCCCTGAGCTTAGGCTTGGTAATTTTGGCATCGCCCTTGACTCTCTACGGGGCGATTTACTGGGAACATACCCTGGCGATCGCACTAGCCTTTTGGGGTGTCTCAGGGCTACTGATTCATCTGTTGCCAGCAGGACAAACCGATCGCATCAGCCTGAATGAAGCCTTGGTTAACGGCGTCTGTGTCGGGTTAGCGGTGTGGTTGCGGCCTGAATTGTTGTGTTTAGCCATCATTTTGGCAGCCCTGGTCGTGGCTAGCCGGATTCCCCAGATACCGACTCGATGGCGAGTGGTCATTCCCCGTGGATTAACCCTGGGCTTAGTGGTGGCCTTTACTGGCGCAATGTCGCTGACGATTCTGGGATTGCTAGGCATGAACGGCGTCATCTATGGTCGTACCCTGGGCATGTATGCCATAGAAAGCAGTGTATCCATTGGTCAGCGAGCGACTCAAATCTGGCATAACTATAGCTATATGGTGGTTGCACTGCTGCGGTATTTCCCTGCCTGGTTGCTGGCATTGGCACTCCCCTGGTGGATGGGAGGACGGGCTCGCGCTGCAAGTATTGTGCTGATCACCGTTGGCAGCTTATTTGCGATCGCAGTTCCCCTGATTGCCCCCTCCAGCCTTGAGGACCCGCAATGGGGACCCAGGCTGTATCTCATTTTGGTCCCCATAACCGGCCTCATTATTGCCGCCGGGTTGCAGCATCTGTGGCCAATACGCCAAAAACGCTGGCAAACCCTGGCTGCTATTGCCCTGGTGATGGCCTTAGGCATACACATCAATCTCATCAACGGGGGTTTAAAGGACTATTACGATCCCCAGACCAACTCGATTTCACTGTCTAGCAACCGTGCCCCCGTTGCCCCTGCCATTGCCGCCCTGGCCAGCTACAACGAACCCTGGGTGGCCATGTCCCACCAGCAGGTCGCCCATCAGCTCTGGCCCAGCCTGCGCTTTAAGACATTTTTTCGCACCGAAACCGAAACCGCCGTCACCCAGCTAGCGGCAGAACTCGTGAACCAGGGCGAGTCATCATTTTTATATCTCTGTGAGCCAGACATTTCCTGCTTGATCCCCAACCAAGGCATCTTACGGTCCAATCAGTTTGGCAACGATAATACTGCCATGCGTATATCCTTTAGATCATTGGGTACCTTTGGTAAATATTCGTTCTATCGTGGACTGATAAACGTTAATCAATAACCTAAACAGGACTCCGCTAACTATCAGCCTTAGTAGAGCTTTAGCAGTAAGGCCTTGCTAGGGGCGTTATGTGTACTCCCCCGCCCAGTGGGGTATCTCTCCTGGTAAATCTGTATCAATGAATTCCTATACTTCTGAGCTGGTTAAGCCCCCCCAAGGACCATTAAGAATTACGTCTACCCATAGCGGTTTGCCATTTTCCTTGGTGATCCCTACCTATAACGAAAGCAAAAACGTTGGCAAGTTGGTGTCATACCTCTCAGCTCTGCTGGATAATCTGCTGCCCAACCAGTATGAGCTAATTTTGGTCGATGATAATAGCCCAGACAATACCTGGGAAGTCGCCCAGCAACTCACCTCCAACTACCCGCAGCTGCGGGTGATGCGACGTCAGCAAGAACGGGGGCTCTCCTCAGCCGTAATCCGTGGCTGGCAGGTGGCCCAGGGAGAAATTTTAGGCGTCATCGATGCCGATTTGCAGCACCCTCCTGAAACCCTCAAGCAAATGATTCACCATGTACAGGCAGGGGCCGATCTGGCGGTGGCCAGCCGCCATGTGCATGGAGGTGGCGTCAGCGATTGGAGCCCGATCCGGCGCTTCTTATCGCGGGGAGCCCAGGTCTGTGGGCTGCTGATTCTGCCCAGTGTGGTCGGTCGCGTTACCGATCCCATGAGCGGATATTTTATGGTGCGGCGCAGTGCTATTGCCGGTCACACCCTCAACCCCCTGGGTTACAAAATTTTGCTAGAGGTGATTGGTCGGGGCAATGTGGGTGAGATTGCCGAAGTTGGTTATGTGTTTCAGGAACGGGAGGAAGGCGAAAGCAAGGTGACCTGGAAGCAATATGTAGAATACCTGGGTCACTTGGTACGGCTGCGATCGCAAGGGCGCATTGCCCGCATTCGTCAGAAATTTCCCATCGGTCGATTTTTGCGGTTTGGGGTGGTAGGTTTAAGCGGCGTATTTGTGGATATGGTGGTGCTCTATTTATTGAGCGACCCCAGCACCCTGGCCTGGGGTCTCACCCGCAGCAAAATTATTGCCGGTGAGGTCGCGATTCTCAATAACTTTTTATGGAATGACGCCTGGACCTTTGCAGACATTGCTAGATCCCAGCAAGGCATGGGAGCCCGACTCAAGCGATTTCTCAAATTTAACGTAGTTTGCCTGTCGGGGTTGGTGCTGAATGTACTGCTGCTCAACCTGATTTTTAACGTCGTCTTTGGCCAGCAGTATCGATATCTAGCTAACCTGATTGCGATCGCAGTGGTAACCGCCTGGAACTTCTGGATGAATCTCAAGCTTAGCTGGCGGGTCACCCAGGTGAAAAAATCGGATAATTGACGGTAGCTGTCAAATTGGCTTCAGGTTATTCAGGCCCCCAAACCGTCAAGTTTGGGGGCTTTGAGTCTTAAGCTCCCCGAGCTAAGAGGGCAGCTTTTTTGTCAGTAATGCTCTAGAAAGCATTGTTGATGCCAAAGGCTTCTTGAACGGGTTCTTGCAAAAAGTAGTAAATATAAAACCCGCTAAAGGCAACGGAGGCCAGGCTGACGGGATTAATCATCAGCAGTCCCCCCAGGTTGCCAAAAATGCCTAGGGCCTGCAGCCCCAGATTTAAATACCAGGCCCAGGACTGCAGCGCCCAGAGGCCAACTGCGATCGCGGCATTGGCCAGGGCCAGCACCAAAAAGATGCCCCCAATCACCCTAGGAAACGCATCAATTACCCCTGGCGGTAGCTGTTCCAGCAAGTCTGACATCTCTGGGTCCAGACGCATCCGTTCTAGAATCAGCTTACTTAGAAAAAAGGCCGCAACCCCTAAAAAGCCCAGCAACAGAGCCTGTAGGGCATCGATAATGGCCAAAATTGTCACACCTACGGGTCGTTCCATCGCCTTATTAACCGCGTCTGTAATTTCACGGTATAGCAATTATGGACCCATGGGGGCAAGGACTCCTTAGCTATAATCATGGCTGCTTGTTTTATAGGAACGCTCTATGCAGTTTGCGCCTGTTATCGCCAAGGATCTGTCTGTTCGACCGGCTCAAGTAGAGGCGGCGTTAGAACTGCTGGAAACGGGGGCGACAGTGCCGTTTATCGCCCGCTATCGTAAGGAAAAAACGGGGGAGCTAGATGAACGCCAGCTGCGGCAGATTGAGGAGCAGTTCGCCTATCTCACAGAGCTAACCAACCGTAAACAGACGGTACTGGAGTCCATTGACAGCCAGGGCAAGCTCACCGACGAGCTCCGCGATCGCATTACCCGTTGCACCAGCAAAACCGAACTAGAAGACCTCTATTTACCCTATCGCCCCAAACGTCGCACCCGTGCTACGGTGGCCCGTGAAAAAGGTCTCGAACCCCTGGCCCAGCAAATCGCCCAGCTAAACCAGTCGGGGGCAGCGGTGAAATCCCTAGAAGAATTGGCCACCGGCTTTGTTACGGATGAGGTGCCCGATGCGGCAGCCGCTTTACAGGGAGCCGCCGACATTCTGGCAGAGGGAATTGCTGAGCAGTCAGACCTGCGGGCCTATGTACGACAGACGTTACTAAAAACGGGGGTCTTTAGCTCCAAGATTAAGCCAGACTATCCCGAAGGCAGCACCAAGTATGAGATGTATCGCAAGTATGAATGTGCGATCGCAAAGCTGGCTCCCCACAATTTACTCGCCCTGTTGCGCGGCGACAAAGAAGGCATTCTTAAAGTTAACCTCACTGGTGATGAAGACACCATTCTCGACCATCTAGAACGCAATCAGATTCGCACCAAACAAGCCAACATAAGAGAGTTTTACCAGACCCTAATTAAAGACACCTTCTCACGGCTGATGAAAAATTCCCTCACCAATGAGGTGATTGCCGAGAAAAAAGCCTGGGCCGATAGCGAATCCATCGACACCTTTGCCGTCAATATCAAAAATCTGTTGTTAGCCGCTCCAGCTGGGATGAAACCCACCTTAGGCGTAGATCCAGGATTCCGCACAGGCTGTAAGGTCGCCGCCATTGATGGCACTGGCAAATTTTTAGAATATAAAGCGATTTTTCCCCATACGGGCAAACAGGAGAGTGCGGCCAAGATTCTCTCGGAGATGATTGCTCGACACAATATTCAGCTGATTGCTATTGGTAATGGTACCGCCAGCCGAGAGACTGATGGGTTTGTTGCGGAAGTGATTCGGGAGCTAGATCCAAAGCCGATTAAGGTGATGGTGAATGAGTCGGGGGCGTCGATTTATTCAGCCAGTGAGGTTGCGATCGCAGAATTTCCAGACCTGGATATCACCGTGCGCGGAGCCATAAGCATTGCCCGACGACTGCAGGACCCCCTAGCAGAGCTAGTAAAAATTGAACCCAAGTCCATTGGTGTAGGTCAGTATCAGCACGATGTGGACCAGAAGCTACTCAAACAAAAGCTCGATGCCACGGTAGAAAGCTGCGTGAACTATGTCGGTGTAGATTTAAACATTGCGTCCCGCGAATTACTCACCTATGTGTCGGGGGTGAGTTCTGCCATTGCTAACAATATTGTTGCCTACCGTAATGAGAATGGTGCATTTAATAGCCGACGACAGTTGTTGAAAGTGGCAAAACTAGGGCCAAAAGCCTATGAGCAATGTGCGGGCTTTTTACGCATTCGTGACGGTAAGAACCCGTTGGACAATACCGCCGTGCATCCAGAGAGTTATGACACGGCCACCACAATTTTGAAAGACAAAGGCGTGGATGTGAAAGCGGGGCTAAGTGAGCTAAATTTAGCCAATTTGGACCTGCAGCGGTATGTCACCGAGGCGGTGGGACTGCCGACGCTGCGAGACATTGTTGAAGAGCTAGAGAAGCCAGGACGAGATCCGCGAGCAGAGTTTACCTATGCCAACTTCCAAGAGGGGGTAAATGAGATTTCAGACCTGAAGGAAGGCATGGTGTTAGAGGGCGTGATTACCAACGTGGCGAACTTTGGGGCCTTTGTGGATATTGGCGTGCATCAGGATGGGCTGGTGCATATTTCTCAGCTGGCGAATCGATTTGTGAAAGACCCGAAGGAGATTGTGCAGGTGGGTCAGGTGGTGAAGGTGAAAGTGATGGAAGTGAATAAAGAGTTAAAGCGAATTGGGCTGAGTATAAAAGCAGTTGATGGGGGTGGTGGGAAGGCGGCACCGAGACCGAGTAAGAAGCAGGCGGTGGAGAAAGCAACACCAAAGTCGGCTAGTTTGGCAGATTTGCAAGCAAAGTTTAGTCGCTCAAAACGAAGAAAGTAGATGATTTGAACCCCTTAACTAAAGGAGGTGATAAAGACGATGCCAATGACAAAAGATCAGCTTCTGAAGGTTATCGAGACAGCAGCTAGGACCAGAACAACAAAACTCGATCTCTCTGGATATGGTTTGAGTGAGTTGCCCGCTGAGATTGGACAACTCAGCAATTTATCAGCGCTCGATCTCAGTAAGAATCAACTGCATAGTTTACCGGTTGAACTTACACAACTTACCAAATTATCTCAGCTCTATCTGAGTGAGAACCAATTGAGCTACCTGCCTGCCGAAATTGGACAACTTACAAATCTATCTCGGTTCGCCCTACGCGCAAATCAACTGAGTAGGCTACCTGCCGAAATTGGGCAACTTACGAATTTAGCTTGGTTAGATCTCAGCGCGAATCAACTAACCAGTCTACCTACTGAAATCGGTCAGCTAGTCGAATTATCTTGGCTTTACCTTAGAGCTAACCAACTGGGCTATTTCCCAGCTGCAATAAGTCAACTCACCAACTTACCCTGGCTTGATCTCAGTGCGAACCAGTTGGATAGCCTACCTCCAGAAATCGGAGAACTGACTAAATTATGGGAGCTGGATCTCAAAGCAAACAATTTGGATGGCCTACCTCCAGAAATCACCAAACTTAAGAATTTATCAATTCTCGATTTAAGAGCAAATCAATTCAAGAGTCTACCTGCAGAAATTGCTCAGCTCATTAGTCTATGGGAACTTGACCTGAGTGCAAACCAACTGAGTAGTTTACCCACAGAAATTGCTCAGCTTATCAACCTATTAGTACTCAATTTGAGTGCAAACCAACTGAGTAGTTTACCTACAGAAATTGCTCAACTGGCCAAATTGTGTGAGCTTGATCTTAGAGCAAATCAATTGAATAGTCTGCCAGTCGAAATTGGACAACTTACTGATTTAGCTTGGCTGGATCTGAGTGTAAACCAACTAAGCAGCTTGGCTAAGGAAATCGCCCAACTCACTAATTTATCCGTACTTTACATCCGCGCAAACCAGCTGGATAGCGTACCTGCCGAAATTGGGCAACTTAAGAATTTATCTCAGCTCGATCTAAGTTCAAATCAATTGAGAAGTTTACCGGAAGAAATCGCCCAACTCACGAACTTATCTCGGTTCTACCTCAGGAAGAATCCTCATTTATCCATTCCTCCTGAAATTGTCAGTAAAGTTGATGTGCCTGCCATAATCATCAACTATTATCTACAAAATAGTGAAGAATCCTCTCGCCAGCTTAATGAAGCTAAGGTTCTTTTCGTAGGTGAAGCTAAGGTTGGTAAAACGTCTTTGGCAAAACGGCTTATTGACGGGACCTTTGATGCCAGTGAGCGTATGACTGAAGGTATCAACATTCGTGATTGGATAGTGACAGCTAAAAATCAACAAGTCAAGCTTAACGTGTGGGACTTTGGTGGTCAGGAAATCATGCACGCTACCCATCAGTTTTTCCTTACCAAGCGTAGCCTTTATTTGCTTATTCTTAGTGCTCGTCAAGATGAAGATGCCAATCGTATTGAATACTGGCTCAAAATTATTCGCAGCTTTAGTGATAACTCTCCCGTAATTATTGTTGGAAACCAGGTTGATCAAAAACCCCTCGATATTGATCGGCGTGGCCTTAAGAAAAAGTATCCCAATATAGTTAGATTTATTGAGACTTCCTGTAGCAACCTTAAACACAAGGGTATTGAAAAACTCAAGCGTGAAATTCAACAGCAAATTGCCAACCAGCCCCACGTCTTTGACAGCCTTCCTGCTTCTTGGTTTGCTGTGAAAGACCAGCTAGAGAAACTCGATGCCGACTATATCGAATATCACCAATACCAACATATTTGCCAATCTCAAAACATCACCCAAGAACAAAATCAGAAAACTCTGGTTGGCTTTCTTCATGATCTGGGTATCGCACTTAACTTTAGTGATGATCCTCGCCTTAAGCAAGACAATATTCTTAACCCAGAGTGGGTAACTAATGGTGTTTACTCTATTCTTAATGATAATGCTCTCATGACCGAGCATAAGGGAATTTTGGAGCGCTCTATGCTCCATCGTATCCTGGATAAAAAAAAATACCCTGCTGACAAACATCTGTTCATCCTTGACATCATGCGCAAGTTTGAACTGTGCTTTCCTCTTGAAGGCTACGAGGACAAAAATTATCTCCTACCCGATCTTCTTAGCAAAGAAGAACCTGAAACCGGCGATTGGAATGATATTCTCCCCTTTCAGTATCATTATAATATTCTTCCTGGTAGTGTTATCTCACGATTCATTGTCCGTATGAATCAACTCATCTCTAAACGCACCTACTGGCGAAATGGTGTAGTTCTTACTAAAGGCGTCAATAAAGCCCTCGTCAAAGCCGACAAGGAAGATCGAAAAATGTTTGTCTGGGTTAGTGGAAACCAAAGCACTCGACGTATCCTACTAGAAAGTATTCGCGATCAGTTTGACTACATTCACAGCAGCATACCTGGCCTAGAAGTAGACGAAAAAGTTCCCTTACCTAGCAATCCTAATGTTCTAGTGGACTACAAAAACCTACTCGACATGGAAGAAATGGGTGTGGAAGACTTCGTACCCTCTGGTCTTCGCCAAAAAGTTCGCGTTCGCGACTTACTTGAAGGAATAGAAAGTAGTCAAAATCGAGAAGAACGTCAAGAATCTCGCAAAGAACTAGAGCAGAGGTTTCCGCCTCCTGCACCTATCCCAAATCTACAGACAACTCCTTTAGCACGCTCTCATACTCCTTGGGGGTCGGGTCTATTCTATTTGTTCGTATTATTTATTGTTACAGCTCTGTTTGCCATTGTCAGTCGTCTCGTACCTTGGTATATTTTGCCTATTGTTATCATTGGCGCTCTACTTTCTATTGGTGTTATTGGCGCATTCCAGCTTATGCAAGACGAGCGCTTCAGCGAAGAAAAATTCGTCACCTTAATCATTGAAGCCTACAAGCGCTTGCCATTATTGCGTGGGCAAGACACTAAACAGTTATCATCAGAAGAAAATACCAATAGTGATTCATAACATGAATACTGGCCAACCCACAGTAATCCAAAATCTCAGCCTCAAGGTTCAAAACTGTCTAGGTGTGTTCAGCAATTAGATACCACTCAAATCATAGAAATACTGTAAAAAAAAATCCCGTCTCTACGATGCCCTGAAAGCTTAGGTGGGTCAAGGCAGAAACTGGACACATCTGACCCACCTAACGACCTGTCTATGGATGGTCGTCGCGCTAATTCACATAGGCGAGGTGAACCTGACGAAGTGGGCCAAGTACATCCCCTGGGCTATTCATCTACATAGAAGCGATAGAAAAAGTGGTTGTTTTCAAAATCTTGTTCATCGAGCACATGATGAATAATGTGGCGTTCTAACATACGTTGTCCCACGCGGATAGCTTCGTGCGGCGTGAGGTTAGCGTTATTTATTAGCCAATCGACGGCTTCATTGCCAATAAAGCACTTTGGATATACCTTGAGCTTATAGCGACGGTCTTTAATCGATATTCCGGCACTGCTGCTTCTCATCTGGGTAACGAGCTGTTCTAACGCTTCTGGGGTAACGTAGGGAGCCAGCTTAAGCTTCTGATCTACATACGTTACATCGCCCGCTAAGATCCATTGGACCAGGCTTTCGTAGTCGTACTGAGGGTAGAGATTATTAAAGTCTGTAACTAATGCTTCGGCCTTACTGTAGAAAATCTTGAGATTCAGGCAGGCAACGGCAACAGTTTCAACTTTTGTTTTTGACACCATGTGAGGACTTCTCAATAAAAATAGGAGAATTTATAGGACTGAAATTGTCTTTTGTTGTATTGAGGCAGCCTATACAGGTCTATCCCCATCTGAATAATCAAGATGCCAGAGGTAGCTGAATGGCATCTGACTGTAAACTGAAAAATATCTGAAGGATGATTAATTCAGCTGAGAATAGCAACAGCGCAGCGCAGCGCAACGCGAGGTTTTAAATTACTTCCGTCGTTTTAAGTGATTGAGCTGTGAAATGATTTTTTGCGGTTAAACCTGTTCTTCCAAGACTCTGACGCTGGAGCTATGCAATCCATAACAGCCCGCTTGACGAAAGTCTGGCTACCGTTCTAAAGTGACTCAATGCTGCCAGTGCAGCTGTTCTACTAGAACCTAATACTTAGCACCATCGGCAGGTGCTAGCGACACCTAACCGATGGCTACCCGCGGATTACCTAGCAATCCTTGGGATGGGGTTATTATGCCTCAACCTCTGCGATTTGCCACACATTTTGCGGGGGCTGAGGACTTAGGTTCTGGCTTTCCTTGTCCTATCTCTGGAGAACCAGAACCCATGTTTCAAAATTCAAATCAGAGCGCGTCAGCGCTCACCAATCTGTCTGCCTCGCTACCAGAATCTTCCTACGAAACGGGACGGCATCTGCTGCTAGGGAGTTTGCACTTTGTCCAGACCACCATCAAGCTGTTGCATAAACTCAACTATACTGACCCCAACGACTGGAGCCGTCCGCTACCCACCGGACGCCCCAATGAAGTGATGGCAATTTTGACCAAGAAGGTAAAAATTATCTAGAGCTAGGGCTAGAGCGATCGCACATGCGATCGCTCTAGCCACCACCAAATCTGCGTGTCACCTTATCAGGCTATCTGACCTTATTAGCTCAGCTGCCAAACCTTCACCGTATGATCAGCACTACCGCTGACAATCAACTTCCCATCCAGACTATAAGCAACAGAATAAACACCAGCCTGATGCCCAACCAGGGTATCAATAATTTTCCCAGTGCTTACATGCCAGATCTTAACAGTGTGATCATAACTGCCACTCACCAATATCTGACCATCAGCGCTAAAAGCCAAAGAACTCACCGTCTCAGCATGACCCCTGAGTTCAAATAGTTTTTTCTGATATTGACGATTCCACATAACAATCTCAGCCCCACTGCCGACTGCTAAGAGAGAACCCTGTCGACTAAGGGCCACAGCTCTAGTCGGGTTAGCCGAAAACGAGCGAATTACCTTACCAGTCTTAGTATGACGCAGGCTGAGCAGATTTCCCTTACCGCCATAGACAAAAGATTTCCCATCCCAGCTCATAGCTAACGCTAGAATCGCTGCTGGATTGTCTTTGAGAGTATAACCCTCTTTGCCAGACTTTAATGACCAGAGCCGCACTGTCTTATCCTGGCTGGTGCTGACTAAAAACTGATTGTTGGGGCTAAAGGCTAGCGCTGTAACCGTATCTGCATGTCCCAGGATCAAATTACCCAACGAGCGTACTAAGTCTCCCGTCCGTAGATCCCAAAGTTGAATGGTTCGATCTGTACCGCCGCTGGCGATTAATTTTCCATCCCCGCTGATGGCTATACAATAAATCTCCTTACTATGGTCACTCAGGGTTCTTAATAAACTGCCGGTTTTGACGCTCCAAATCCGTAGGGTTTGGTCGTAGCTGCCAGTGACCAGCTTTTTCCCATCTCTGGTCAGGGCCACAGCAGAAACAACTGCAGTATGACGAGATAGGGTATGGAGACATTGCCACCTCGGAGAACGAGACCGTACCTGAGCCGACGATTGTCTCGGGGCTGAGGTTCGCTGTTCTAAATCTCGCATGCGTCTGAAGTCTGCATCGGCCCGGTCGTCATAGCCTCGACGGAAATAGGCTTGACTACGATAGCGATAGGCATCTATATGATTAGGATTGAGCTGAATAACAGTTGTAAAATGCTCAATGGCTGCTCCATATTTTCGAGCTTTAAACTGTGCTAGTCCTTGTTGAAAGACCATTTCAGCCTCAGTCAGAGAATTGTCAACAGAGGATGGGGTATGGCGTTTTAGCTCAGCTACTTTCTTAAAGTCGGCTTTGGCTTGTAGATCTAGGCCTAGCTGTTCTAGGGTAAAGGCGCGAGCTTGATAGGCTTGCAAATAATGGGGACGTTTGCGGATCGCCTGGGTAAAGCTTTCGATAGCCTGTTTATGTTTTCCGGTCTGTAGATAGGCGATCCCTATTTCATAATGCTCTTCAGCACTGGGGGGACGTACTGAGATTCTGGTGCCAAAGTTGGTTGGCTCGGAGAGCTGAATGAGCGTGTCATAGGCTTCCTTGATGAGCTCAAACTTTTCTCGGGCTTGTTGGAGCTGCTCGGGTTGATTTGAAAATTTGTCTGGATGCCACTGCTGGGCTAATTTTCGATAGGCTCGTTTGATATCTTCTTTGGTGCTGCCGGGCTCTAAACAAAGCACGCCATAATAATAGTTCAAGCTTGCCATGAGCTTAGACGGTAAGACTGTATTTCAATAGCCAATTAGTTTTGAAGGATTATCGAGTAAGCTCAGTAACTTAAATAAGGATGGTCCTCGGCATGAGTAATATCTAAAAAATATTTAGTTTTGGGGCTATGCTAGCAAATTTCACATTATCTGACCCGGTCACTATCACTACTTTGAAGAAGCCTTCATGCCTGCTGATAGAGCTTTATCAGGCTTGAGTAAACAAATACAAACTCCTGTTGCAAAATTGGTAAGTCTGTGATTTAAAGGATAAAAGCAGGGAAAAACCAGCTTGACAATGTAGTCAGTTAAATACGTTGCACTGAGATAGGAACACCCTAGCGTCCTTATACAATGTTTTCTCAGGTTATGGTGCCTGACCATACAGCTATAGGTTCGCGCGGGTTTTCCACATTTCAAAAACTGTTGCGTGGAGTTTAGGAGATTGTTGCTAGCACTCAGGCCAAGTAACTATTGCTGCTTAATGGTTCTGAGCCCGTTTAGTGTTGTGTCAAGCTTTTAAGTCTTGTCCCCCTCCCCTCAAATTTCTATTGTTTATACACATCTAGAAGATAGTGCTTTGAAAGGTGCTTCATACCTTGAATTGGCCCTCATCCCCCAACCCCTTCTCCCTGGGGGAGAAGGGGTTGGGGGATGAGGGCTCGGAAATTGGAGCTACTCTCCGACTTGTGTATACACGGTAGCCCGCCAGGGAGAAGGGTTTGGGATTAGGGCTTGAACTCAAGAGCTATTCTCCGACTTATGTATATACGGTAGCCCCAAATCTGGCAGGCTAGGGGACTGGATAACCGATGAATCCTTTACCAGCTGTCTTGCTATATGATTTTTTTGGTAAAGAAGGGTGGTAGTGCGGTTAAGAAGAAGTGGTTAGTGTTGTTTCTTCGCAGTGCCCTTCACCCACATGACCCAAGCTTGGTAAAATCTCCATTAGCTTCTGATGGTCTGCATCGGAGAGTCTTGTCTTTAAGGCTGCACTGTCGATATCTAGCTGACCATTTTCTGCCAGGACTGCCAGGGGGTCAAAGCCCAAGGCTCCCGTATTAATAGCATCTTCAGCCGGAGCCTCTGCATCACCAAATAAATGATCAAAATGGAATGTGGCTTCTACGTCAGCACTCTCGCCACTGTTGACAAATCCTTTGCGTTCATCGCCAATAAAATCGCCGCAGGTAAAACTTAGCTCTTCTGAGAGTTTGAGAGAGAAATCGATGGTTTCTCCATCTTTGCTGGCTGAGCCAACCATCATGATTGGATAGCCCTGGGCGGCACCGCTGAGGGCCGCAACCATTTGCCAGGAGAGGGCGTTGTATCGACCGGCGGGGGCATCTAGCTTGCCAACTTCGATGGGCTCACTACCTACAGCCAGGTCAATGGTAGTCGGCTGATCAAGGCTAACTTCTGTCTTGGCGTTGAGGGTGTCACTTTGCTGTGGATCAAATGGTGGCTCGGTTTGATAGGCTTTGACACTATCCAGGGTTACATAGACATGGTCAAAACTGATCTGCCAGCCATCTTTGGTGGTAAATCCCTGACGGACAAAATCTTCACCGTTGGCTTCAATGCTTAAAGTGCCTGCTTCGGCAACCGGGACTGATTCTTGACTACAACCAATGACGCCAACGACAGCCAGTAAACCGATAGCTGTAAAAATTTTAGACGTTTGATAACTCATAGGGCAATCTCTCGGGGGTGAGGAGAATAACGCCCAATTATGAGCACTGTCCAAGCTGACAACAATACCCCGGGGGGGCAATCCTCAGGGTATCTGGACTAGATTTAAGGATTTTGTTTAAATTGGATAGAGATATGCCAATGTTGAACAGTGAGATGATTGTTATTTTGGTAGATGCGGACAAGATCACAACGGGTGGTCAACAGAATGGCACCGGCAGTGGTAATGGTGTGTTGATTGATTCAGGTTGTTATGGAACGCTCGGAGCCTTATTCTAGGGCGTTGAGTTTTTCAAGCAGTAAAGGGTTGCGGGCGACTTGTTGCACAGTGGCGGTGGCTCCTTTTTGGTTGAGATGACTGGGGTCGGCAAAAAAGCTATCTTGATTGACCCATTGGGATAGTAAGTCAATCACGACAAACCCGAGACGCTGGCTTTGGGTTTGTAAAAACTGTTGAAATTGTCGGTCTAGGGGGAGGCGATAGTCATCTAAGTAGTCACTGCTGAGGGGAAGATGGACGTAAACTAAGTCGACATTTTGGCTTTTGAGGTAGTTTACTAGCGATCGCAACGACCCCAGCTGCAGCCCTGTCAGGCCAAAGGGATTATAAAACGCATCATAACGACCACTAACCCGAGGAAAGGTTTGATAAAAAACGACTGGATCAAATTCAGCTAACACGGGCAAAAATCCATAGGCATTGATCGTACTGGGTAGCTTGGGGAGTGGCGCACGGTCAGCAAAACCAGGGCGTTCTCCTGCCAGGACTGCCTGATACCCTGGTGAATCGAGAATGCTGGCAAATGTGGCATCTAACCGGCGGCTGTTAAACGCCCGCGACCCATCGCCCCAGATCACCAGCTTGGGTAACTGCTCGGGGGTCAATAGCCGCTGCAGCACAAAGTTCATCACCTGGGCTGTGGCTCCATTGATGCTGAAGTTGTACACCCGCACTGGATATCCCTGGGCATTTAATAGGGTTTGCAAGGGTTGTGGGTCGAGGCCCTGCAGGGCTCGCGAGCTGCCTACAATTAATATGTCGGGTGGGCCAAATGTGGCGAGATAGCTGAGATAAAGCCGCAGCTGCTCATCTAGAATTGGGCTACCCAAACTGGGGAAGACGTTAGGCCAGCTGAGTCGATTGGCCTGCTGTTGGGCCAGTGCTAGATTTTCTAAGAATTCTCGCTGTTTACGTTGAGCAAAAAACCGTTCTGGACTGTTGGCAGGAATCGTTTGGAGTGTTGCGATCGCACTGATCCAGGCCTCTACTACCTCATCCCACTGCTCCACCGATCTAGCAGTTTGGGCTAGGTCCGTTGCCTGTTCAGCTTGCTCAAATCCTGAACGCAGGGCAGCGGCGACCTGCCGATCGGCCCACAAGTTGACCTTAGCCGCCAGTGCCGTTTTGGGGCCGCTACTGCCACGATCTAGCCAAACCCCCACTGAGAGTAAGATCGCCAACCCAAAGAGCAATACTGTTATCCAGCGCCGTTTATCTAGAACTCTCATGATGCCAACTCGTCTTGTGTAACCCACCAGCGGTATATAACCATAGCGTGGGGGCAGACGGACTTTGATTGTAATTATTTCTGCTCAAAGGATAGCAATTTGATGCTGGGGAGTGGGCTTCCAGGCAGGGGCAAAAGGAGATCTTCACTTTTGGGTAAATTCCCAAATACCTTGCCAGTCATGGGGCAGTCCCTGGAGCTGCAATAGCTGTAATCGTTCTAGATAAAGCTGAACCGTTTTGTCGGTGGGGTTGGCCTGGTAGACGTGCTCAAAACAGCTTTGGGCCTGGTGCAGCTGTCCGCGTTGATAAAAATCCAGGGCTTCTAAATAGGCGGGTAAGGTTTTGAGCTTGGTGGCCCGTAGGGTATCGTCTTCAGCGTCGAGTACTTCGTATACGGTGATGGGTGTGTGTCGCCCTTTGACGATGGCTCGATCAATCAGCCGCACTGGGTAGCGATCGCGATCCGCCAGCTTTTGCAGCACATCTTCTGAAACCAACAGCTGCACCCCATAGTATTTGGTTAATCCCTCCAGCCGAGCGGTCAGATTAACATTGTCAGACAGGGCATCTCCCTGCATCCGATGACTCTCACCAACAATACCGACCATCATGCGGCCGACATGAATGCCCATGCCCACACTCAAAGGGGCTTGCCCGTTGGTATGGCGGTGTCGATTGTAGTCGCGTAGCCGTTGGGCTTGGGCAATACAGGCCTGCAGCGCATCATCCACGCCATCGGGAAAGACGGCCATTAAGCCATCTCCCATGTATTTCATAATTAGACCATTGTGGTTGGCGATTTCGGGACTCACATAGCCCAAATACGTGTTGATAAAGTTAAAATTTTCCTGCGGTGTCATGGTTTCGGCCAGGGTGGTAAAACCGCGAATGTCGGAAAATAAAATTGCCATTTCCTTGCTAACGTGATCCCCTAGCCGCAAGTCAATCACGCTCTCTTTTTGCAAAAAATGCAGCAGCTCCTGGGGGACAAACCGGCTATAGGCCTGCAGCAGGTGTTCCAAATGCTGGTTGGTTTTAATCAGGGTCTGCTCATGGCTTTTGACGGCTAACACGGTTTCTGTAAATACCTTGGCTAGATTCCCCAGCTCATCAGTACGATCGGCAACGGTGGCCAATTGCTCTGAGGTGAATATATCTTTTTGGACTGCCGCTGCTGCTGAAGTAACAATTTTTACCTGCTCAATATAGCTGGCCATTTCCCGCTTTTGCTGGTTGAGAGAATTCTCCAGCACAGTGGAATGTTCAGTCACAATGCTGATCAATGCCTCAAGGTTATCGCGTTCGCTCTCGGCTAAAGCCAGTGCCTCATGCAGTTGCCTATTTTCTGCAACAAGCTGTTCAGGCGATTGGGTGTTGAGTGAGCAATCATCGGATTTAGGGGACGAGGCATTCATAGCAGGGAGCAGCACCTTTAGCCATGTTTACATGGATGCTAGAAAAATCCAGGAGTATTTACGTAGGGATGCTTGATCTATGGTGTGGCGGGCTCATGAATGCTAGCCCATGGAACTGCTCAATACCTTACCCCATAGCCGGTGGCGAACCATCAATGACCATCAATGGTGGGTGCTGAAAATGCAACTTCTGCCAGGGCGGCGTCAGGTATTACATAGGAGGTTTTGAACACCTCGTTTTCTTCGTTGATCACTTCAGGAAACTTTGCCCCTAGCAATAGCTCTACTGCAAAAATTTCCTGGACTGCAGCTTCAAACTTCAAAAAGGCTATAGTTTGACCAGTTTCTATATTGACGACCCAAACCCCACAAATTCGCTCGGTTGGCTGTTCGGTGATTGGCACACTGCCAAACGTGGCAGTTTCTCGCACCTGGGAGAGGCCAATAAACGCCAGCGGACCATAAAAGGTTAGCCCCCGAGTAAATCCAGGCAGAGTCGCTACGGTGCTGAGGTTACCAGTGTTAATATCCACCTTGGCCAGGCTGCCTTGACCCGACTCCAGCACCCACAGCTGCTGCCGATGCCAGCGGGGGGAATGGGGCATCGACAGACCAGTGGCAATGATGCGGTTATCGGTAATGTCCATGAGCAGACCACCATTGGCCTTATTTTGCCGCCAGCCACCGGGGGTATCGGTCTGTCCTAACGCTGTGACATAGCGGGGGGTACCCTCCACCATGCCCAATCCATTCAGGTGGCAGCGATCTTCTGGAGCATAGGCGCTAACAAAAGGCGGTCGCCAGCGCGGCACAAAACTGTGGTCAAAATCTAATGTACATAGACATGAGAACCGCGTATTGACAAACCACAGACCGTCCGTGCCCAGGGCCATCTCATGGATATCAATGTCACCAGTGGTGTGGATATGTCTGGGGATGTAACAGGCGTCATGTTTGCCTGCGGGTTCTAATTTGGCAGCTGCAGCGGGCACGTTGTAACTAATCCAAATTTGGCTACTAGTGCCAATGGCCAGTCGAGTCGCATCAACCGCTACCCCCATGGGTTTACTAAATATCCGAAAGTGAGTATTTAAGGTCTCGCCATCGGCTCGAACCACAATCAATTTGCCTGCTTGATAGGTAGATACCACCAAACTCCCACCGATCTGCGTTAACAACTCTGGCAAGGTTTGGGTATGCACACTGCGGAGTGCAGCGGTGGGTGGGGTAGTCATATTCATGAATCATGATGCCGTCGGCACGGCAGATGATAAGCAAACAACCGATGCGTTCACAATCTACTAACCCTGCTGTGTCAGCTACCGTATATATACGGTGCTCTGGATATGAATGGGCGCAGCCGAGGCAATCCCCCCCGTCTTCATTGCCATCACCGACGTTCTCCCGGTAACAAGATATTTAACACCAGCGCACAGATACCTCCGGTGGAAATACCAGAGCCAAAGATATTCTTAGCCAGGGGGGGTAACCCGGTCAGCAGGTCTGGTGCAAACGCTACCCCCAAACCTAATCCCAGAGATGTGGCCAAAATAATCGCCTCGCGTCTGCCGATCTCAATTGAGGCAACAATTTTGATGCCAGCAGCGGCAACACTACCAAACATAATAATCGTGGCCCCACCCAATACAGGTTGTGGAATTGCCTGTAGCACACCACCGATGATGGGAAATAATCCCAATATGCTAAGAATAACGGCGATAAAGTACCCCACATAGCGGCTGCCAATACCCGTAAGCTGGATCACGCCGTTATTTTGGCTAAATGTCGTATTAGGAAACGTGTTAAACAAAGCGGCGATAAAAGAATTCAGACCATCTGCCAGTACTCCACCGCGCATCCGGCGAAAATAGGTTTCTCCTTGAATGGGCTGTCCGGTTACAACCGAGGTAGCGGTTAAATCGCCAATGGACTCAATGGTTGTAATTAAATACAAAAAAGCAAAGGGGATAAACGCCGTTGGATTAAATCCAAAACCATATTTGAATGGAATTGGCAGAGTGAATACTGCTGTTTGCCCTAGCCCGCTCAGATCCACAACTCCCATAAATAAGCCAACAATATAACCAACAATCAAACCAATGGCGATCGATGCCATGCGGAGAAATGTATTACGACTACTGTTGAGAACAATAATGATCACCAATACCAAAAATGACAAAAAGATATTTTGAGCACTGCCATAGGTCTGATTTTGTCTTGCTAGGGCACCGCCACCCATTGCTAGAACGCCAGCATTAATCAGGGTTAGCCCAATCAACATCACCACTGTACCCGTCACCAGTGGAGTAATGACTCGGCTAATGGTCTCGATAAATTGACTAAACACCATTTCGATACATGAGCCCAGCAGACACATCCCAAAAATTAATCCCATTGCCTCGGTAGGTGTGGCTCCGCCAGCAATGGCCGCTGTTCCAGCTCCGATAATCGGACCAATAAAGGCAAAACTAGTACCCTGGATGCTGAGTAACCCTGACCCAACCGGACCAATACGGCGAGTCTGAATAAAGGTGGCAATGCCTGAAACAAACAGCGACATACTGATGAGATACGCTTGGTCGTCAGGTTCTAAACCGAGAGTACCGCCGATGATTAAAGAGGGGGTGATAATGCCAATAAAGCTGGCTAGAACATGCTGAACTGCTGCGAATAGAGTCTCTCGTAAAGGTGGTTTAGCTTCTAGTCCGTAGATTAAGTCGGTGGACTTGGCAACCACGGGCTCTGGTGGCAGATCACCGACAGTTTCGTCTGGATACTGAATAAATCTCTCGTGCTCGCTCACCGATTTTCTCCTCATTCTCAGCAACGGGGTCCGACATGGGGAGCGTAACGCCGATCTCACAAATCGTACGGTTATCTCTGACGGGCACACTGCGTAGTTATCACTAGTATTTAAGGTCAACCATCAAACAAAAAATGTTCTTCCGTATACAGATGTTATCGATCCGGGCTGTTAGCGTGAGCCAGCGGTAAACTGTCTAAGGGTTGAGGCTAAATATTGGAGAAGAGACAGTACGGTTGTTATTGACTGACTAGAAATTGTCCCTGTTTCATTCTATGATTGAGTTGGGTCTGTCAACAACTTTGGTAACAATTCCGCAGCTATGCTCACCAGTGCTGAAAGCTTACCACTCACTTCCGTAGCGAACTCATCAACTCAACCCAACCCCAAACGATTCTGTATGGAAAATCTTAAAGTTATTGTTGTCGGTGCGGGCATGGGCGGTTTAACCACGGCCCTGGCTATGAGGCAGGCAGGCTACGATGTGGAAGTCTACGACCGGGTTAAAGCGCTGCGCCCGGCGGGGGCTGGCATCTCGCTCTGGTCTAACGGGGTGAAGGTGCTCAATCGTTTGGGGTTAGGAAGTGAGATTGCTCGCATCGGTGGCCTCATGGAACAGATGGCCTATTACGATGGCAAAACTGGCGATGTACTTACCCGGTTTAATCTCTCTCCCCTGGTGGAGCGCGTTGGTCAGGCTCCCTATCCAGTCGCTCGCACTGATTTGCAACAGATGCTGCTGTCGGCGTTGGGAGCAGACCAGGTGCAGCTAGATAAACGCTGTGTGGCGATTGAGCAGAATGCCAACAGTGCTACTGCAATTTTTGACGATGGCCATCGGGCAACGGGGGATGTCGTTGTGGGGGCCGATGGTACTCACTCCATCATTCGTAGCTATGTGTTGGGGCATGGTACCGAGCGTCGCTATGTGGGCTATGTCAATTGGAATGGGCTGGTGCCTGTGAGTGATGAGCTAGCTCCACCTGACAGCTGGGATATTTACGTTGCTCATGGTCAGCGAGCTTCGGTGATGCCCGTTGGGGACAATCGCTTTTACTTCTTTCTGGATGTGCCTTTACCCAAGGGCACTGAAAATAATCCTGACACTTATCGGCAGGAACTGTCAGATCATTTTTCTGGGTGGGCGCAGCCGGTGCAGACGCTGATCCAACAGCTTGATCCTGACAAAACCAACCGGGTGGAAATTCATGACATTGAGCCGCTCAAAGCTTTGGTCAAGGGTCGAGTGGCGCTGATTGGGGATGCAGCCCACAGTACGGCCCCTGATTTGGGCCAGGGGGGATGTCAGGCGATGGAGGATGCCTGGGCACTGGCCAGCTATTTGGCTACTACCAATATCAGCGTCGCTGATGCTCTGCAGCGCTATCAGGACAGGCGGCTGGAGCGAGTGGCTCAGATTATTCTCAAGGCCCGTAAGCGGGCTGAAATGACCCATGGAAAAGTGCCGACCAAAACCCAGCAGTGGTACACTGAGCTGGCCTCAGAAGATGGCACTAAAATTATGGCTGCGATCGCACAAACAATCTTACTGGGTCCCATGCATTGATCAATCATGACGGACCATGACGGACCATGACAGAGGCAACTACCGGCAAACTCACTACCCATGTGTTAGATACAGCAAATGGCTGTCCTGCTGCTGGTATCAAACTAGAGCTTTATGGGCTAGCAGAGAACGGCGAACAGTGTCTGGCTAGCACAATCACCAACAGCGATGGTCGTACAGATCGCCCTCTGTTAGCGGCGGCGGCCATGGCAATTGGTATCTATGAATTACGGTTTTGGGTCGGTGACTATTTTGCCGCCCAGACCAGTGCTTCAGACCCGCTGCCTTTTTTAGACCTGGTGCCCATCCGATTTGGCATTGCCGATGCCACAGCCCACTATCATGTACCGCTGTTAGTTTCTCCCTGGTCCTATAGCACTTATCGCGGCAGTTAGTGGGGGTATGAGCACATTACTGGTTAAACATATCCATACGCTGGTGACCATGGACGACCAGCGACGAGAGATTCGAGATGGAGCGCTACTGGTTCAGGATAATGTGATTCGGCAGGTGGGCCGGACCCAGGAGATGGGTGAGATCGCAGTCGATGAAGTCCTCGATTTACAAAACCGCCACATTGTTCTCCCAGGTCTGGTTAACACCCACCACCACTTTTACCAAACCCTGACTCGGGCTGTACCCGCTGCCCAAGACTGTGATTTATTTACCTGGCTGCAAACGCTTTACCCTATCTGGGCCAACCTTACCAGCGAGGCCATCGACGCCAGCACCCAGATGGCGGCAGCTGAACTGATGCTTTCAGGCTGTACCACCAGCAGCGATCATCTCTACATATTTCCCAATGACTGTACCCTTGACGATGAGATTCGCAGTGTACAGGCCATCGGTTTGCGGTTCCATGCCAGCCGTGGCAGCATGAGCGTTGGCGAAAGCCAGGGAGGGCTACCCCCCGATAGTCTAGTGGAAACCGAAGCCGATATTCTCAAAGACTCCCAGCGGCTGATCGAGACCTACCACGACAACAGCCGTCATTCCATGCTGCGCCTGGTGTTGGCCCCCTGCTCTCCCTTTTCCGTCTCACCGGATCTCATGCGCGAGTCTGCAGCTCTGGCCCGTAGCTATCCAGGGGTGCGACTACACACCCACCTGGCAGAAAACAAAAGCGATGTGGACTACAGCCTGGAAAAATTTGGCCTCAGACCCGGTGACTACGCCGAGTCGCTCGGCTGGCTGGGCAAAGACGTCTGGCACGCCCACTGCGTTCAGCTCAGCGATGCTGCCATCCAAAAATTTGCCCACACCCATACGGGAGTAGCTCACTGCCCCTGTAGCAACATGCGCCTGGCCAGCGGTATTGCCCCAGTGCGCAAAATGCGCGCGGCTGGCGTCAATGTTGGCATCGGTGTTGATGGAGCCGCCTCAAATGATGCCAGTCATCTGTTACAGGAGGCCCGGACCGCTTTTTTATTGGCCCGAGTTCGTGACCAGTCTGCGATCGCTATTACCGCTCGTGAAACCCTGGAGTTAGCCACCCGAGGGGGAGCCCAGGTCTTGGGGCGAGACGACATTGGCTATCTGGCACCCGGCATGTCTGCTGACTTTATTGCCTTTAATCTGGATACGCCTGCCTTTGTTGGTAGTCACCACGACGTTGTTGCAGCCCTAATCTTTTGTCAGCCCCCAGCGGTGGACTATAGCTTTATCAATGGCAAGAAAGTGATTGCTCAGGGACGACTGACCACCGTAGAACTTGGACCCCTGATAGAAATCTGCAATCGCCTTGCAGCTGATTTGGCAAGCTGAATCACCTCATCTAGTGAACGATGTCGACGGAGTTGGACTTTAGCATGATGAGGGCTTCGCCAAATCCCTCAGTAGCGCATCAATGGAACGCCTCTGCAGACAACATTTTTGGATCTAAATCCTGATCCCTTAAGCAGTAGCAAGAGCATTGTTGCGACATAAAAATTCCCTTGAGTGCGCGCAACGACCTCAAGGGAATGCAGGGCGAATGAATTTTTTGGGAAACAGTCTGACCTGTAAACAACCACCTATCGGTTAAAACGTCAGAGACCTGTTGGCATACCCAGGATAGATAGGACTGATGGATGTAAATTTACTATGTTTGAATCACCTACGAGAACACGGATTAAACAACTATTAAGGGACTTTACTCAAGCCTTAGTAGCCAGACAGATAGGCTTCTAGATGACCAAACTGCTCTTTGTTCAAGCTATAGTACATCCATCGACCTTGCTGCCGTACGCTAACCAAGGCAGCAATTTTCAGGGCCTTTAGGTGAAACGATATTCTAGACTGGGCTATGCCTAGTTTCTGACACATGTCGCTTACGCACAGCTCCTCATTCTGGAGCAGTTCAAGTATCTGTATGCGGATTGGATCGGATAGGGCGTGAAATCCCGAGATTACTGGCTCTTGGGTCATGACAAAGTATCCTTTGAAGTTCAGTAGGACTGTTACTCATTTGTTGTCATGTATTAAAAGTAAATAATTTAAAAATGATGGTTTTGTTGACCTCATCAGATGCTCTATGAAGCAAGAGAGTTGTAGTTAGGTGAGAGGCCGTCATGCATTGATATCGCAAGAAATCAATTAAATATTTATGTGTATACGATTCCCCAACCGTTAAAAAAGTTATGTCCGAAAAAACCCTGAAGCCTCTTTTTAAAAAGAAACAGTTTTATTGGTAAACCCTTGTAAACAGAGGCTTTATGCCAAAAATTAAATTTCTTTTTGCATGGCTTAAAAAAAACTAAAGATTAACGCCTGACAGTATTGTTAGAGAAGGAGTTTAATATTGGTGCTCATGGAGATATTAATTGAGTGGGTTAACTCTATTTCGGCTCCAAGAGAGACAAAGTATGAAGAAAAAAACTGTTGCGTACCGCATTAGCAAAACCAGCACCCTCTAATATTCTTTGGAGGATAGGTTGGTAATTCCACCCAATTCCCCTTAAATAGGAAAGGTGATCTTGTAATAGTCAGGCCATGTCAGACTTAAGCTTCCCCACCCCACCCACGTTTGACAATGTGGAAGATGAACGTCGCCACCGTCAACAGCGTTTAGCAGCAGCTTTTCGTTTGTTTGCTCGCTATGGTTTTGATGAAGGTGTGGCTGGACACATTACCGTACGCGATCCTGAGTGGTCAGATTGCTTTTGGGTAAATCCGTTTGGTATGTATTTTGGGCATATTCGCGTATCTGATCTCTTGCTGGTCAATCACCAGGGTGAGGTTGTCCAAGGCAATCAGTCGGTCAATGCGGCGGCGTTTGCAATCCACTCCCAAATCCACCAGGCGCGACCGGATGCCAATGCCGCTGCCCATGCCCATTCACTCTATGGCAAAAGCTGGTCCACCCTGGGACGACCGCTTGATCCCCTGACTCAGGATGCCTGTGCATTTTATCAAGATCATGCATTGTTTGATGACTATACCGGGGTAGTTCTAGATCCGGAAGAGGGTAAACGCATTGCAGCTACCTTAGGGGATAGAAAAGCAGTGATTCTGCGTAATCATGGATTGCTCACCGTTGGCCATACGGTAGATGAAGCTGCCTGGTGGTTTATCACCATGGATCGGTCTTGCCAGGCACAGTTGATGGCAGAAGCTGCAGGCAATCCGGTTCTGATTGAGCCTGAGACGGCGAGTTTAACCTATAGCCAAATTGGGTCTCATCGGATCGGATGGTTTAGTTTTCAGTCGCTGTATGACAAAATCCTGCGACAGGAGCCGGATCTGTTGGCATAGTCTTGGCATAGGCAGTTGTCTCAAACTAAAAAACTATCATGAGAGATAATTCTTACATTATTGATTTTTCCCATACCTCAATGGGAACCTATCATTAGGGTGCTACTGCGTAAAGCTGGGATCAATGCTGACCCACATGACCAGGTCAAATTGTTCAGGGCTGATGGATGCGTCCAAAATACGGGTGGTGATGCCGGAGTCCTCCAGACGTCTCAAACTGAGGCGATCGCCCAAGTTTTCGGTAAAGGCATCGAGTAGTTGTTCGGGGGCTTCGCTGTCGTTTACAGAAACCTGCGGGTTCACTAAAATCAGCCGGTGGCCGTTTTCGATGGTAAAGCTGGTTTGGGCCTTGATGTTTAGAACTTCGTCTCGATTAGGATCGGCTAAATCGAGTTCTAGCTGCAGTTGGTTGTCGGGGAGAAAGGTGGCGTTGGGGTTACTAAACTGATAGCGGCTGACCTCACGGTTCTGGGCGGCATTGCCCAGGTTGACTTGAATGTTATTAAGTCGCTCGGTGAACTCGGGGGATAGTAAGTACTGGTTAAGGTCTTCTGGGGTGATCACTATGTGGAGTGCCCCGTTGAGCGGCTGGTCTAGAACTACGTTGCCCCGTCTAAGACTGCTGAAGTCTAGATCAATTGGATCGGTTTCTAGATCTGCGATCGCAACCCGAAATCCTTCTACTGGATACAGCCCCCGCACCCCTACCTGCAGCCGGTCGATTTTCCCTTTGAGCAGGTTTAAATTTGACCCATTATCCACTCGTACCTGAACATCTTCGACACCATCTAACCGAGACCGAATTGCATTTTCAGCAATGGTATCCAACCCAAAACCAATGGGTGAACCGATAAACAAAAGGCTGGACAGCAGGATTGAAATAAATTCCATGGCCTACAAAACTGGCATCAAATTCTAGGGTGGGCATTGCCCACCCTACGGGGTTGCTACGGGACTGCTTGGATGATTTATACGCCTGCAACGGCCTCATCGACCCATTGCTTCACGGTGCTTACCACCTCATCCAGGGGCAATTCAACCGATTCGCCATCGGCACGTTTGACCGCTTCTACCTTACCCTCTTTCAATGAGCGGCCCGTCACCACCCGGAAAGGAATGCCAATTAGTTCGGAATCTTTGAATTTCACCCCAGCTCGTTCTTTACGGTCGTCGAGCAGGGTTTCCACACCGGCAGCATTCAGATCGGTATACAGCTTTTCTGCAGCCGCCATCTGGTCAGCGTCGTTGATGTTGGGGACGACAACAACGGCGTGGTAGGGTGCGATCGCAACTGGCCAAATAATCCCATTTTTGTCGTAGGACTGTTCCACAGCTGCCTGGGCCAGACGGGATACGCCAATGCCGTAGCAGCCCATTACTAGTGGTTGAGGCTTACCGCCTTCATCGGTAAAGGTGGCTCCCAGGGCAGTAGAATACTTGGTGCCCAGCTGGAAAATATGGCCGATCTCGATGCCCCGTGCAGTTTGAATGGTTTGGCTAGAGTCGTGAACGGCGCGATCGCCGGCTATGGCTTTGCGAACATCGACAACCTTTTTCGGCAAAGTGAACTGGTCACCCCAGTTGGCACCGACCACGTGATAGCCCTTTTCATTTGCGCCTGTGGCAAAGTTCTTGAGATCCACAGCGGTCTCGTCGATGAGGCGGAGGAAGTGGGGAACTATGTTGTCCTGTTTTTGAATGTAGTCGTTCGAAATATCAGGGGCAATGTAGCCCAGGGGTAAAGGCTGAGCCGCCCATTTAGCTTGGGCCTCAGCATCAGGAACCTCTAACGACAACAGGGTGGATGCGCCATAATCATCGGCTAGATTGGTCAGGGCGTTTTGCAATTTAGTATCGTTAACGTCCTGGTCACCACGGATATTGATCAAGACCAGTACGGTTTGACCATTGTCATAAACCGCCTGGTAGAGAACGTTTTTGACAATTTGAGTCGGCGAGCAATCTAGAAACTTAGCCATCGTCTCAATGGTGGAAGTGTTAGGAGTTTCTAGTTTTTTATATTCATTAAACTCTGAGGGAATGGCATCCGCAGGCAGCGATACCGCCTTTTCCACATTGGCGGCGTACTTGCCATCCTCGGTGAACAGCACCTCATCTTCCCCCGCATCGGCCAGGACCATAAATTCGTGGGAGCCAGACCCGCCAATGGCTCCAGAGTCTGCTTCCACTGCCCGAAACTTGAGACCACAGCGAGCCAAAATATTGCTGTAGGCCTGGTACATCTCGTCATAGGTGGCTTTGAGACTATCAATGTCCCCATGGAACGAATAGCCATCTTTCATAATGAATTCCCGACCCCGCATCAGACCAAATCGGGGGCGAATCTCATCGCGAAACTTAGTTTGAATCTGATACAGATGGGTGGGCAGCTGCCGATAGGAGCGCACCATGTCGCGGGCTACAGCCGTAATCACCTCTTCATGGGTGGGGCCCAGGGCCACTTCCTGCTGACGCCGGTCGGTCAGGGCAAACATGATTCCTTCTGCCTTGGTGTAGGTGTCCCACCGGCCCGACTCCTGCCATAGTTCAGCAGGCTGCAGCTGGGGGAGCAAACATTCCTGGGCTCCCGTCGCGTTCATTTCTTCACGGACGATGGCTGATACCTTATTGAGCACTCGCCACATCAGTGGCAAATAGGCAAATACCCCGCTGGCAACTCGCCGGATATAGCCCGCCCTGATTAGGAGCTTGTGACTGGGAATCTCCGCCTCAGCCGGATCTTCACGCAGCGTGACAAACAGCATCTGGGACAGGCGCATAGTTCAGCAGATTCTCACAACATCAACACAGTTTAGTCCATTAAAGCAAGCAGTACTGCGTTGAAGTAGAAAATTTGGTAAGAGGATGTTTTAAGATTCCGGCTTTTTGTGGGTGTGACGGATGTAGTAACGCCCTGTAGGCAGGTTGAGCTTAGCCAACGGCAGCTCCCTAAAAACTAAGAATGTATCAGGTTTTCTACTTGGGCAGCTTCACTGTAAATGTGGTTTTTTGCCTTGTGCTTTTTAATTCAATGGTGCCGCCTAAATTGATAACCAGCTGCTTTGTCAGAGCCAGACCCAGTCCGCTACCGCCATACTGTTGTTTGTCTATCTCAGGGACGCGATAAAACTTTTCAAAGATGTAGGGTTGGTGGCTGGGTGGAATTTGCACACCGGTATTGGCGATGGCGATTTCTACTGCAGTATCGATAGCTTTGACGGTGATTTTGACTGTCTTTTTAGCTGGCGTGTATTTGATGGCATTGTTGATCAGCTCTGTGATCACTCGCTCGAGCTGGGTGACGTCGCACTCAAATAACAATGGCTCTTGGGGAATAGTGATGCTGAGCTTTAAAGACTCTTGCTCCAACCTGGTGGTAAATGTGCGTAGCAATGAGGGCAACCACTCGCTCAGGTTCATTAATACCGGTTCTGATGCTTTTTGGTGTTCGGGAAACATCAGGGTAATGAGATTGTCGACAAACTGTTTCTGTCGCCGACATTCTTGGCTGAGGAGGCTCAACACTTTGAGTACAGTGCTACGCTGAGGTACCTTGCGCCATGAGGCGTCTTTAAAGATTCTCTCCAGGGTTTGGGCGGATAGCTGAATACTCCCCAGCGGAATAAATAATTCGTGGGAGATGAGCTGTAGAAATTCGTCTTTGGCGTTACGCAATTGGCGAATTTGGGTCTGTTGCTGGTCTATGGTTTGTTCTAGATGGGTTTGATGAAGTGCGATCGCAACATAATTTGCCAGTCGACATAGCTGCTTTGACTCCGTCCCATCAAAAGCGCGTTGACCTGAACGCAGCACCCACATATTCCCTAACGAGGTGGTTCGCATCATGATTGGACAGCCCAGCCATGTCAAAGAAGCATCCGATGGTTTTTTAGTCCCTAGACACTGGGAGCTAAACTGCAGCGATGTTCCTTGAGTTAGGGGCTTATAGAGGTCCCATAGCTGAGTAATGGGCCGGGACTGGTTAGCTGGTCCCAGCCAGCCATCACCAACGCCACCCACTAATTTGGCTTGCTGCTGTTGGTTTTCATATAGCTCTATCTGACAGCCACGCAGATCAAACTGTTTGGCCACAGTCATCGGCAACCAACTAACTAATTTTTGAAAAGAGTCTCCTCGCTGTATGAGCCCTAAAATTTGCTCTGTTAGTTGAAAACTTATGCCATGGTTAGAGGCTTCTGAAGCGGACAACATAGACGGGTCTGCATCAATCATTTCAGACTGAACTAAATTAAATTCAAACCCGTTATTGCTCAAGACTTGCCTGGCCTCCTACGTCATCACCATACAGTGAGAAAGGTGCATGGGGACAGTTGACTTGATGCTATTAAATCACAAGAAAACTACCAATATCTATAGTTCACCAATGAATTAACTAGTCCAAGTCGTGCAAGTGAAACGGTTAACAGGTTGGTTAACAGCTATAAAAGTATTTTGCTAATTTAGCCTTCAATAAAAATAAAGGACGGGAGAAACTTTATGTGGATAAAACCAAGATACATATCTAATTTAGTATCTAAAAAATAAAAATTTAAAATCCCATAAAAATTTTATGGAGTATAAAACGTTTGCTCAAAGACTTACATCAACATTTTCAATCTGAGCAAAATCAAGGAGATAACCAACGGGCTTTTAAATAATTTAAGGCATCGAAAAACTAACAACCAGCAGCCCTTTAAGTAAACAAGTGTCTTAAAGTCTTTATTCCAAGCTACCTGTTCTTAGGATAAGAACAGAGTTTGACTTAGTAATAGGCTACCAACCAAACTCTTAATTCTTTTCCAAAAGACCACGTAGCAATCAAGTAACCGACTTACTAACCTCACATGAACTCGTAATAAAGCATTAGACTGCAGTCAATCATCAAACACGGATTACTGACACATTTGTTTAAATGTGTATCGAATTGTTAAGGTGCTCTACCTCTAACTAGATCAGGGTCTGAATCCGACCTTTCAAATGTTACAGTGTCAAACGAGTTAGACTTCATCAACATAGATTACAATCTGCAAAATTGAGGAGATTTTAATTCAACAAACAGTAATTACGTCACGTAATATTTCCCAAAAGAGGAAATATTTTATTAAGTGATATGGCCGTAAGGGCACTCATGGTATGTGCCCTTATCAGTTGTTTACTTGGCTAATAGTAATCCGGCGTTGCTGCTCCTCAGTGTGATTTCATCTGTCAAGTTTGGGCTAATTGCACTGCTTAGCAGATTGATTCATCCTCTAAAGCAGCAACGGCATTAATTCTTTGATTTAGCTACAGGCTAAGGCCTAAGTCACTTTTGCCGATTTTTCCTCCACAGTGCTCTGATTGAGCAAAATAAATGCCCAATGGGCGTTTATTTTGCAGAGCTGTGCATTGAGGTTATGTCAGTGGTTAACGGTAAAGCTGTCATCCTGATTGCTGAGGATGAGGTTCATATTCGTAACGCTTTGCAGCGTAATTTAACTCAGGCTGGCTATGAAGTAGTTTTGGCCGTGGATGGGGCAGATGCCATAGCTCAGTTTAGAGCTTATGCGATTGACCTCGTTGTGTTGGATATCCTGATGCCGAAGTTGGATGGTTTGCAAGTATGTCGGCTGATTCGCCAGAAATCAGATGTGCCAATTATTATGGCAACTGTGTTGGGTAGTCCCTCTGATCGGGTAGTGGGTTTAGATTTGGGGGCAAATGACTATATTGTTAAGCCCTTTTCCAGTCGAGAGCTCATTGCTCGAATTCGTTCAATATTGAGACGTTTGTCTCCAGCAGGAAGAGAACGCTCCACTAGCCAAGTCAATCATTTGCCAGTGGTCTCTGTGAGCAATCTCATTCTCTATCCCCAGACCCGTAAGGTGTATGACTCAAATACCTCTATTCGCCTTACTGAGATTGAGTTTCACATTTTGTATCTGTTGGCTCAGTCCCCAGGACAAATTTTTACGCGAGAGAATATTTTTCAACGGGTGTGGGGATACACCCATGATGCTGATTTAGAGACAAAGGCCCTGGATGTGCATATTTCACGTCTCAGAACCAAGCTCGATACCAGTACGGTGCAGATTATGACGATTCAGGGACGGGGTTATATGTTGCTAGCCCGATAAACTGCCTCTACAAGATGATAGAACCCACAACTGCCTGGGTGGCTTTAATGTAATCCTGTGGGCTCAGCCAAAGCATAGCTCCACGCATGCCAGCTGAGACGGCAATTTTGTCGTGGGCCTCAATCCATTCATCGACGTAGGTCGGATAGTTCTTTTTGCCAGCGAGGGCGGTGACACCACCGCGGATATAGCCAGTCAGGGGCTGTACTTCTTTGAGGGCGACAGGTAACAGTTTTCGGTCCTTGGTCAGCTTAGCCAGAGCCTTGAGGTTGAGCTGCGCGTTGGCCGCTAACACAGCCAGGCAAATTCCGTTGCGATCGCCCCGAATTACCAGTGTCTTAAAAACTTGATCGTGGGCTAGCCCCAGTTTGTCAGCGGTAGCGCTAGCCACCAAGTTATCTGGGTCTACCGTATAGGTCAGAATCTGATAGTCAATAGCCAGGGTGTCAAGCAGACGGGCGGCGTTAGTTTTCATAGGCCGTTGCTAAGGGATCAGGATTTTATCAAATCCAACAATGTTGTCTGCAGAGGCGTTCCATGGAACGCCTGTACGGCAAAAGATAGGACCTCATTGAATCCTCATTCCTAAGTAGAGACTGCGATTGAGAGTCATGCTAGCTGAAAGTGTTTGTGGTTGGTTGATTAAAAATTTGTCACAGGTATGTCCAACTGCCCAACTGAGAATTGGGCTCGACCATCGGATTTCGCCTGATAGAGCCCCTGATCGGCGGCGCTAATCAGCTCTTGGGGAGATCCATTTGTGGTGGATGCAACCGTGGCAATTCCTAAACTAACAGTGAGATAGGTGCTCACTGTTGACAGACGATGCTCAATTTTAAGCTCTTGTACGGATGTTTGAATAGCCTGAGCCACATACTGTGCTCCGACGAGGGCAGTATTGGGAAGTACCACTGCAAATTCCTCACCCCCATAGCGGGCAACCAGGTCAGGCTGACGTTTAACTGCCTTTTGTAATGCCTGCGCCACAAGCCGCAGACATTCATCCCCAGCCTGGTGTCCATAGGTATCGTTGTAGAGCTTAAAGTAGTCGATATCACACAGAATGAGAGTCAGGGGAGTCTGGTTGTGAGACATCCAGGCATTGCGGAGAAACTCATCAAAAACGCGACGATTGGCAATCTGGGTTAAGGCGTCGACCCGAGCCAGAGCTGTGAGTTCTTGATTTTGCTGTTGTAAGGCTGCAGTGTTTTCTTTGTGCATGGTAATGTCTGTGGCGGTCCCCAACAGCTGTAGAGGAGTTCCATCTGGGTTCCACTGAAAGATAGTTTCTCGGCAAAGCAACCAATGCCAGTGGCCCTGTTTATGCTGGAGTCGATATTCATTTTCAATCACGTCTCCGCTTTGCGACTGGGCTAGCTGTTGACGAGCTTGTTGAATAGTGTTTATGTCATGGGGATGGGCTAAACGTTCTAAAAAATGAGCGCCGAATTGTTGAATCTCGTCTGGAGAATACCCCAGGATATTCTCCATATAGCCATTGACATAGTAATTAGTGCCGCTGGCAAAATTATTGACATAGAGAATGTTGCTGCTGGCGTCCAGGATACCTCGGATAAAGCGTTGGCTTTCTTGCCAGGCTTGCTCTGCTTGTTGTCGCTCAATGTTTGCTAACTTGAGCTGGTGGTCCTGTTTGTTTAAGGCTTTAGTTTTTTGTTGCTGGCTGGCATGGCTTATGGCCAGGGCAATCAGACAGGCCGCAGTTAGCGCGAAAGATTTTTCAGCGGCTTGCCAAACCCTGGGAGCATGGTGTTGAACACAGCATAGAACGCCAACAATTTGTTGGTCATGGTGGATGGGGACTTCGATCAGAGCGGTAATGGTTGGCTGTTGGCTCCGTAGATAGGGTGGCCAACTGACCGAGATATCTGTGGGGCTGCGGTTGGCAGCTTGATGGATTGCTTCAGCTGTATTAACCACTAGCCAATCCTGCTGGCCCAGGTTCTCAAAATAGTCAGCATGTTCAGCGATTTGAACAGGCTGGCTCAGGGCATCGGACCCATAATGAGCTACTGGTTTAAAGGCAGTGCGACTGTCGGCATATAGCCATACCTGACAACTGGTCAGGCCCAAATTTTTAACCGCTGAGTAGGCGATCGCAGCTGTCGCCGCATCCACATCACCACGGTAAATCGAGGCACATCTGTTCAGGTCCAAGAGGGCTTGGGATAGGGCGCTAGGGGATGCATAGGCATCTAAAAAAACAGACGTTACTAGTGGCTGATGCGATTGTTCAGATGTAAGTGACATCCTAATTGATTAAGAATAAATCAATCTGATGCAGCTATAGGTTGGGCAAGAGCCCCCTAAAAACTACAGATATCAGACTTCTTCAATTAGGATTCCTCAGCAGCGTCGTGTTTTAACTCTGTTTGCTAGTACTAATGGGTGAGCAATGCCTTCACTGTTCACCCATTAGTACTAGTCAAAAATGTTGCCAAAGAACTCAATCGTGTCTTTGAGGGCGGCAACAAAGCTATCGATTTCATCGTAGGTGTTGTAGAAGTACAGACTCGCCCGAGCGGTGGAGTCTATATTCAGCAACCGATGCAGTGGTTGAGTGCAGTGGTGCCCTGAGCGAATGGCAATACCGGCCTGGTCTAAAAAGGTTGAGATATCTTGGGGATGGAGGCTATCGACGGTAAAGGTCGCGATCGCAGCCCGTCCACTACCATCGGCATTGGGCATTGGTCCATAGAGCTTCAGCTTAGGTACATCCGCCAGGCGCTCATACAAATACTGGGTGAGCTCATGCTCGTACTGGGCAATCCGCTCCATGCCAATCCCCATCAGGTAATCCACTGCCGCTCCCAGCATGATCACTTCAGCAATCGCTGGGGTTCCAGCTTCAAACTTGTGGGGCAGTTCCGCATAGGTCGAGTGATCCAGATAAACATCCTGAATCATCTCACCACCGCCCAAAAATGGGGGCATAGCGTTGAGGATATCGAGTTTGCCGTAGAGAAACCCAGCGCCCGTGGGGCCACACATTTTGTGAGCTGAAGCCACCAACCAATCGCAGTCAATGGCCTGGACATCCACAGGCATGTGGGGCACGCTCTGGCAGGCGTCAATCAGCACTTTCGCGCCTTGAGCATGGGCCAGCTTGACGACGTCTTCTACCGGATTAATACAGCCCAGAGTGTTTGAGATATGGTTGATGGCCACCAGCTTGGTGCGATCGCCAATCAACTCCCGAAAATGATCTAGGTCAAATTCCTGAGTTTCTGTCAGTTGTACATGCTTTAATACAGCGCCTGTCCGCTGTGCCACCAACTGCCAGGGCACCAGGTTGCTGTGGTGTTCCATCACCGACAGAATCACCTCGTCCCCAGCTTTCAAGTTACTCAAACCCCAGGCATAGGCCACCAGGTTAATTGCTTCACTGGCATTACGGGTAAAGACAATCTCATCCCGACTGGCCGCGTTGACAAATGCCGCCACCTTATCGCGAGTGGCTTCATAGGCCGCCGTTGCCCGAGCGCTTAGGGTATGAACACCACGATGGACATTGGCATTATCCCGATTGTAATAATTCACCAGAGCATCCAGAACAGCTTTAGGCTTCTGAGATGTGGCTGCATTATCAAAGTAAATCAGCGGCTTGCCATTCACCGTTTGATCCAGGATCGGAAAATCCGCCCGGACTTCATCGGCGAGAGGTTTGGCCATCGTTAGAGTCATTGCCTACACTGTCCATTGCTGAATGTACTGGGTCATACGCTCTCGCAGGGGAGCCACAGGAATCGGCTCAATAATTTCCATGGCAAAGGCGTAAATGAGAAGTCGCTGGGCCTGGTCACGATTAATGCCCCGACTTTGTAAATAGAAGACTTCATCCGGTGCCAGCTGACTGACGGTAGCCCCGTGGGCACACTTCACATTGTCGGCCACAATATCTAGCTCGGGTTTGGTGTCTACCCGCGACTTAGGCGATAGCAGCAGATTGCGATTCAGCTGGGAGGCGTTGGTTAACTGCGCCGGTTTAGGCACATACACCTGACCGTTAAACACACCGTGGGCACGCCCATCAATGATATTCTTCTGGAGCTGATTAGCGGTCCCATGGGGATGATTGAGCGCCACTAAACTATGGGTATCGGCCAGCTGCTGGTCACGAATGGCCGTCAGACCATATAGGTCGGTCTCGGTTTGAGGACCTGTCTGATACACCTCAAGGTGATGGCGAGAGATGCCAGCGCCTAAATTAAGGGTAGTGTTGCGATATCGACTATCCCGCGCCTGAGAAACGGCTGTTTTACCAATGTGTATCCCGTCAGTGGATTCTTGCTGAAGACACAGGTGGGTCACCTCGGCATTGTCATGTACCCAAATTTCACTGACGCTATTGGTAAAGCTAGAGCCACTACTGTGAAATTCTTCCAGTAACGTCACAGCACTGCCAGTTTCTGCGATTACCAGACAGCGGGGCTGTACAAATAAACCTTCACCGACTGTTAGGTAAATTACCTGAACTGGGCGTTCAATAACTGTGTTTCTGCCAATGTGGAGTACCGCAGCATCTACAAATCCAGCCGTATTTAGAGCCGTAAATACTTCGTTACTGCCATGCACCTGGGCTAATCCATCAGGGATAGCTGTCAGCTGACTCAGTACGCTAACACCATCAACAGCCTGAGAAAGACTGTCGACATAGACGCCATTGACAAACACCAAGCGGCTGGCGTCAGTCAGGCTAACACTGGTCAGTAGTGTCTGGGCTTGCTCTAGCACCGCCTGACTAGGATTGGCGGGAGCCTGAAACGACTTATCCAGCATTGGCGATAGGTCGGTAAAGCGCCAAGCCTCATCGCGGTTGGAAGGGAATGTGCGCTCTTGAACCAACGACTGAGCCGCTGCCCGCAAAGTGTCTAGCTCTAGAGGCGACTGCTGAGCTGAGGTAGCAGCCTGAGTCAGTAGCGCGGTCAAGTAGCGATCGCGCTGAGCCACGGTTACAACATTACTCATGAAGGCACCGCCTGCTCTTCCAAGAGCCATTCGTAGCCTTTAGCTTCAAGGGCCAAGGCGAGTTCCTTACCGCCGGTTTTAATGATATGCCCACCGCACATGACATGAACGTAGTCAGGCACGATGTAGTTGAGCAATCGCTGATAGTGGGTAATCACCAGGTTGGCATTGTCAGCAGTGGCCAGCTGATTGACCCCCTCAGCCACGGTCTTTAAAGCATCAATATCTAAACCAGAGTCAGTTTCGTCCAAAATCGCCAGAGTAGGCTCCAACAAAGCCATTTGTAAAATCTCGTTGCGCTTTTTCTCACCGCCAGAAAAGCCCTCATTAACGCTGCGATCCAAAAAGCTGACATTCATTTTGACAACCTCAGCTTTCTCTTCGATCAGGTCGTCAAAGTCAAAGACGTCAATCTCGTCTTCACCTCGGGCCTTGCGATGAGCATTGTAGGCCACCCGCAAAAATTCACGGTTGCTCACCCCAGGAATTTCCAAAGGATATTGAAACGCTAGAAAGACACCAGCAGTGGCTCGCTCATGGGGCTCTAGCTCAGACAGGTCCTTGCCGTTAAACTCGATGGTGCCATGGGTCACTTCGTAATCGGGATGACCTGCCAAAACTTTAGAAAAGGTACTCTTGCCGGAGCCGTTCAGACCCATAATAGCGTGGACTTCACCGGCTTTAACCTCTAGGTTCATACCCTTGAGAATTTCGGTCCCATCTACGCTAGCTCGTAGATCTTTAACAGAGAGAATTGTTTTTGCGTCTGGATTAATCATGTATATCTGATATGTCTTGGGGTGGGGCGCTAGCCAACGGCATTTTCTAACTTGAGGGCCAACAGTTTATCGGCCTCAGCAGCAAATTCCATGGGGAGCTTATTAAACACATCCCGGCAGAAACCGCTGATGATCATAGAAACAGCATCTTCAGGAGAAATGCCTCGCTGGGCAAAGTAAAACAGCTGGTCTTCGCCAATCTTGGAGGTGGAAGCTTCGTGTTCTACCTGACCAGTATTGTTTTGAACTTGGATGTAAGGGTAGGTGTTGGCGTTGGACGTGTCGCCAATCAGCATGGAATCACACTGGGAGTAGTTGCGGGCATTCTCAGCTTTAGGACCGACTTTAACCAGACCACGATAGCTATTTTTGGAATTACCTGCCGAAATTCCTTTGGAAATAATGGTGCTACGGGTATTTTTGCCCACGTGAACCATCTTGGTACCCGTATCGGCCTGCTGCATGTTGTTGGTCAGAGCTACTGAGTAAAACTCGCCAACGGAGTTATCTCCCACTAAGACACAGCTGGGATACTTCCAGGTGATAGCCGAACCGGTTTCCACCTGGGTCCAGGAAATTTTGGAATTTTTACCAGCACAGAGACCGCGCTTGGTGACAAAGTTATAGATGCCGCCTTTGCCATTTTTGTCACCAGCAAACCAGTTTTGCACAGTAGAGTAGTTGATTTTGGCGTCGTCTAGTGTCACTAGCTCCACCACTGCCGCATGTAGCTGATTGCTGTCATACATGGGGGCGGTGCAGCCCTCCAGATAGGTAACAGAGCTACCCTTGTCAGCAATAACTAGCGTTCTCTCGAACTGACCGGAATCGCCATTGTTAATCCGGAAATAGGTAGACAGGTCCATCGGACACTGGGTATTTTCGGGGATATAAACAAAGGACCCATCGCTAAAAACAGCCGAGTTTAGAGCTGTAAAGTAGTTGTCTGCCGAAGGTACCACACTACCGAGATACTTTTTGATCAGTTCTGGATGGTCCTGAACTGCTTCTGAGATCGAGCAGAAAATGATGCCGTGCTCTGCTAGCTCCTCTTTAAATGTGGTGGCGATGGAAACACTGTCAAACACAGCATCAACGGCCACATTGGTAAGGCGCTTTTGCTCTGATAAAGGTAGACCCAGCTTTTCAAAGGTGGCCAGAATTTCTGGGTCTACCTCATCTAGGCTCTTGAGCTTTTCACTTTGCTTGGGAGCCGAGTAGTAGATGATGTCCTGATAGTTGATGGGCTCGTAGTTGACATTGGGCCAGTTGGGCTCCGTCATCTTAAGCCACTGTCGGTAGGCCTTGAGACGGAATTCCAACATAAATTCCGGTTCGTTCTTTTTCTGTGAGATTAAACGAATGATGTCTTCGCTCAACCCGCGAGGAATAACATCGGATTCTACATCAGTGACAAATCCGTACTTATAGGGCTGACTAACAACAGCTTGAACGCTAGTGCTCATGGTTTACCGAGAGGGCTGAGGGGTGTGATTGAACAAATCTGGAGTTTTCGCAAACTGACCGGATGAATAGCAAAACGTCAGGTCTTTGACCAAACGATCAGGCTAGTACTTATTGGTTTCTTTGCGAATGTGATCGAAGGAAATTTCCTGGTCTTCACCAGCAAAGTCGTTATCCTCTGTGAGGAAAAGCATGCAATGACACTCGCGACGCTCCTGCATGGGAACACAGGGACAGTTCCAATAGGTGCTTTTGACCTCGGCTTCCTTATCTTCGTAGTGCCGGCAGGGACATAGCGGTGAGCCAAAGTCATCCTTATGCTTCGCTAAACCCTCCAGTACCACTGCGGTTACACCGAGATCGGCGCAAAAATAGGTGCCGGTACGCTTGGCATAACTTTGGGCAAAATTTCGTATTAACTCAAGATTTTTGTCAGTGGCCTGTGTGGGTTTACTTAAGGTCATGGGTGAATGGGGATGCTGAGACAACCAGATGATTCTATAATTAAACAACACACAGGTTGCTTAACTCTTTTTAAAGAGTAATCGAGCTGGCAGACTTTAGCAACACGTATGTTGTTAAAGTAAGAAGAGTCAGTTTTATTGTTTACAGTCTGTAATATTGCGATCGCAACTTCAGGGCCGATGACCTCACTGCAGCAGCCATCCACTAAGGACGATATCCTCCAATTTTTGATGAAATCTGGTCAGGCGACAGCCCAGACCCTAGCTGAGAATCTGAGCGTCAGTCCCCAGGCGATTCGACGTCATCTCAAAGATTTACAGGCCGAAGATCTAGTAGAACACCAGGCGATGCAGTCTGGTATGGGCCGTCCCAATTACATCTATCAGCTCAGCTCCAAAGGGCGGGCTCAATTTCCCTCTCAGTACGACCAATTTGCCGTGTCATTACTCGACACCATGACGGCAACCGTTGGGGCGGAACAGGTGGGTGTAATTTTACGAGAGCAGTGGCAGCGTAAGGCCGAGAACTATTGTAAAACCCTGGGTAACGGTACCCTCCCTGAGCGCGTTCAGCATCTGGTGGAGCTACGCCAGGCCGAAGGCTACATGGCCGAGCTCCACAGCGGTGACGATGAAGATACGTACATTATCACCGAATACAACTGCGCTATTTCCCAGGTGGCCGCATCCTATCCCGCTGTCTGCGGTCATGAACTTGCGATGTTCGCAGTAGCCTTACCCGACTGTCAGGTAGAACGCACCCACTGGCTGGTACGCGGTGAAAACCTCTGCGGTTATAGGATTCAGAAGAAGTAGTTTTTCTGATTTGATTGCGGAGGTGTTCTATGGAATGCCTAAGTTTGCTGTGCCATGCTCATCAATGACATTAGACTCCTATGTTCGATCAAACTCTCCAGTTTTTGACGCCCGAAGAATCTGCGGAGGTAGATAAAGCTCTGCTAACCACACCAGAAAAATTTCTGACCCGGTTAACCCTTTCGACGGCAAAGCTTTTAGCATTTATTGCTAAGGATTTGGAGACCTCAGTTGATGATCTGACCACCGCACAAATCATTGCTTGGTTTGAAGTGGATGCCAAGCGTAAGCAGGAGCAAGGTATTAGTGCCTCTGTACTTAAGTGGGATGCTAGAAACTTAGAGGATTTGACCTCAGAGAAATAGCGCATTTTCCACCATGGCGGTTTTGGGCCAATGATTCAGGAGTTTTTGTCCTATTTAGGGCTTATTTTTATTTTTTTATAAAAATGATGAAGTTTGTCCGTTTCTAGGAACTGTCCTTAATCCAGAACATTCTTCTTAGCAAGGTGGGTGGGAGCCAGGTTCAAGCGATCTGTGTTTCGACCTATCTACTGTGTGAAGGACTATGGAATTTGACTGAACATGATGTTATTTGATCGAAGCAATCGCTCTGCTGATCATCTGTATCTCAAGGCTCGGACGCTATGGACTAAAGTTGTGAGCCTGAGTATCTACGATAGTGAAGACATGCTTCATTCAGTGGCTGCTCTATTGCAAAAGGCCAGACGGCAGAACGCTCGTCATGTGCCATCCTTGGTTTTGCTAAGTGATGTCTTCATGGTTTCGGGGGCTGAAAAAAAAGCGATGGAGGTTGTGAATTTACTGATTACCCTTGAGCCCCAAAATCAGACTCACGCTAGGAAAAAAGTTTTGCTGGAGCGACTACAGGCCAAACGTAGTGATGACAATCGTGACGCAGTGCGTGACTTTGTTGAAGTGCGGTGGACCCAAACAAATGACTGGTAGCAGTCCTAGCGGCTTACTCGTGGATGCGGCCATCGGGCATAATTGTGCCCGTTAGCCTGGCGGCGGTCAGTTTGACCATGACCTTATTGCCGTAGCCGATGATGGCACCACTGAGGTCTGCGCCACTAAGGTCTGCGCCACTAAGGTCTGCGCCAACTAGGTTGGCTTCCCGCAGATTGGCATGACTCAGGTTAGCCTGCAGTAAGTTTGCTCGAAAGAGCTTAGCTTTATGCAGGTTAGCCTGATTCAGGTTGACCTTATGCAAAAAGGCATCGCTGAGGTCTGCACCTTCTAGATTCGACTTACTCAGGTTGCGACCGGAAAAATCCTTTTCCTTAAGATTGGCTCCCTTAAAATCAGAGCCTTCTAAATCGGGGTCAGCTTTTTTGCGAGCATTTGAGTTCTGCGGAGCAGAATAGCTGCTGGACTGAGGTACTTGATAGATATAGTCTGCATAGCTATTGTCATTGACCGGACGATAGGCGGAGCTATACGCAGAGCTACGACCGTTAGCTGGGCTGCTACTGGTGGCACTATTGCCGTTATTCGAGTTACTTTGAGCAGCTGCGCCATTGCTGGAACCATTAGTGCCATTCCCATTGGAAACGACTGGATCTTTGTAGGCAGAGTGGGACGATGTGGAGTTACTAGCGGCAGCACCATTATTAGCGGTGGAGCCATTGGTGGGTCTGTAGTTATTGGCGGAGCCATAGCCAGCTGAGCTGTAGCCATTACTCGCAGCCCGACGGCTTTGGGCCGCAGTGCCGTTGCTATACCCTGCTGCTGCTGTATCCGTTGTCCCACTGCCGTTTTGAGCTGTATTGGCAGTGCTGTAGGGATAGGTATATCGATTTTGACTGTAGGAACGATAGCGGTGGCTGCCGTAGCGCTCAGGATTATATTTATTGGGTTTAGGCTTTGACGCCCCGTCACGCAGATGCTGCTTTAAACGACTGCGGGCATCGTTGAGACGTTTAAGCTTGTCTTGGGCTTTATCGCGTAGCCGTGTGTTATCGGCTGGAATCCGATCTGGATGCCATATAAATACGAGGTCTTTATAAGCCTGATTGACGTCTGAGAGTGAGGCACCGGGCTCTAACTCCAGTACGTTATAGGCTTTCGCGATATCGTCCATGGGTAGAGTTATAACAGCGGTGACGGAACGGCTAGTTGAGCAAAACAACACCGTGGTTTGTCCAGAAGGCGATGCCGTACAACCGCCAGTCTAAATATGCTTGAAAATGTTAGGCCTATCAACCGATTCACTAGCTAATGGGACTCTTGTAGGACTTTTGGGTGGTGTTAACTCAGTTTCTAAACGTTTTTCAATAATCAGACTTCATGATTAAAGTCTAATGTAAGCCGATTATGACCATCGTTTGTAAGGCTGACCCCAGAACCTCCAATTCCTTTAAGGCTCCATTGCAATTCCTTATCAAAAAAGACTATTTAGTAACAAAACTATTCCTCGGCCAGGCTAAGTTCATAAACATTCCATAATGCTCCCAGGGGAGAGTATTTCACATTCTGGACTTTGTCGCGAATGGCGGCCATGGAGTACTGGTTGATCAGGTAGATAAACGGCAGCTGCTCTTGGACAATTCGCTGGGCCTCTACGTAGATTTCCCGACGTTTGGCTTCATCTAATTCCTGGGCTCCTTTAAGGTATAGCTGGCCAATTTCTGCTTCCCAATCGGCGACGACACGACCTTCAATAGGATCTTGGCCTGGCAGTGGTTTTTGATTAAAGGCATGTAGGCCACCGTCTGGATTCCAAACATTAGAGCCACCGTTGGGTTCTAAGCCACCGCCAAAGCTAATTAAGTGACATTCCCAGTCGAGACTATCGCCGAGCTTTTCGACCAGGGAGCCCCAACTAACCGGGGTAAAGTCTACGATGATGCCAATTTTGCTTAAATCCTGCTTGATCTGAGCACCAATGGCTTCACGTACTTTATTGCCTGCATTAGTGATCAGGGTAAACCGTACTTGGTTGCCCTCGGCATCGAGCAGCTGGCCGCTGTCGTTATATTGAAAACCGACGGACAGCAGGAGATCTTTAGCGGTTTCCAGGTTGTAGTTGTAGGCTTTGATGCCGTCTTCTTCAGGACTGGCAGAATAGGGGCTCAAGGGGAAAATAGATGAGTTTTGAAGGACTCCCAGACCCTGATAAATATTGTTCAGCATCGTGGGGCGGTCGATGGCATGGGCGACGGCCTGGCGAAACTCCAGGGTATTAAACCAGCGCGATTTGACAGGATCGACTAGGGGGGTGCCATCACGGGAGCCTTTGTTGAGATTGAACGATATAAACAGGCTACTGGGGGCAGGTCCACCGTTGTAGATGGTGAACTGACCACGCTCCTCCTCGCGTTTAAGCAATGAAAAGTTATCGGGTTTGACGCTGGTCAGATCCAGACCACCGGAGCGAAATTGCACAAATTCGCTATCTTGGGACTCGACCACCTGCCAGATGATTTCCTGGAGATAGGGTTGGGGCTGGCCCTGATCGTCGGTACGCCAATAGTAGGGATTGCGTTCAAAGACTACCCGCTCGCCAGGGGTAAAGGCTTTGAGCATGTAAGGGCCATTGCTAATAATTTCACTGGGGGGTGTGCTGGTGCCCCAGGTTGATAAAAATAATGGATTACCCTCAGAATCGGTTTGGGTAATGGCGTCTTCCAGGGCATGTTTGGGCATGATGTTGACCCCGGTATTACGCAAAAATGGGGCAAAGGGTTCAGGGACTTCAAATCTGACCTGACGCTCGTTAAGTTTAATCACCTGAGGCAGTTTGCCTTCTTCACCAATGCGAAGAATGTCACGAATTTGGGTAGGGATGGCGTCATTTAGAAAGATGTCGTTGTAGGTAAAGACGACATCGTCAACGGAGAGAGGTTCGCCGTCGGACCATTTCAAGTTTTCTCGGAGGGTATAGGTGAGGGCCAGGCCATCATCGGAAAATTCCCAAGATTCAGCTAGCTCCGGCTCGATTTCGCCAGTTTCGTAGTTTTCGCTGATCAGTCCTTTATAGGTTAAAGGGAAGATATTAGGGCGTTCACTGCTGAGGGCGTAGTTAAAGGTTTTGGGATCGCTGAGGATGCTGTAGACCAACCGCGATAGTTCAGTATCGCTGGTTTTGAAGTTATCCAGGGAGCAGCCTGCGATCGCAACCACTATCACCAAGCTCATCAGCCAGTAGGACCACCGGCGAAACTTACGAAAGCCCATAAAACACTTAGAAGGAACAGCCAGACACAATTTCTAGCTATTCTAGCGATTCATGCCCTTAGCTACACTTCACCTTGGCTAATTGTTGACCGTATTTATCCAGCTTGGGGATAACGAACCAGCCAGGGCGATGGTGTCGGCTGCGGCACCTCGTCGCTAATCCGCTGACGAATAGTCTGGATATCTCGACCGGTGAGTCGGGCTAGATTTTGGGATTCCTGTTCAAACCGAGCCATTAAGTTCCGTAGATAGGTCTGACCTCGATCCTGAGCAGCCTTGACAATGTCGCGATACTCCTGACCCAGCCATGCCTCTAGCTGACGACGATCCGCCTCGTTAGCATACTCCTCTCGCAGTCGGGCCGGACAGTCAAGGCTGCCAGTAAAGGCATGATGAGTGACATAGCGTCCCTGGAAAAACTGCCGGTTAGCGGTGGTCTGGAACATTAAATCTTCAGGAAAGCGATCGCGACTGTAGCGCACATGGAGGCGCGAGATAAAAATAGCAGGTGGTCTAGTTGGCGGCAGGGGACGGGGGGGAATTACACCGGGCGGCAGCGATGGTGGTTGGGGAGCGCGATCGAGCCAGGTAACACCAGCCGCCTCTAGTTCGGCTGGTGTTAAGGGCTCCGCTGAGCAAGGATCGCAGCCACGCATATCCCAGGCATATTCAAGAAATGCCACATTTTTATTTTCTTGCTGATAGCGGCGTTGGAAAATTTCTGGATAGACCTGGCCAAATTCATCCTGGACAAACAGAGGTAGCTCAATATCAGTGGGAATCGGTACCGTGCGATAGTTGGTCAGCTCAATGCGTCCCTCCGGTGAGAGTAAATAAATGATCAGATTCTGATCGCCATCGGCATTGAGCATCCCGAGGCGAATCGGCAGCATAAACTTGGGTGAGTCATAGGTAATCTGTAGCGGTCGCAATGACTGATAGCCGCTGCGATCAAACTGCTCTAAATTCACCCTGGCCACAAAGAACTTCATGCCCTGGCGGATATAGGGGGCCAGGACTGAGCTAGCCCCCTGGGGCAGATGGTACTGATTTTGGCGCAACCAAGTTTCTAGACCGTCGGATTGGCGAGCGCTCAAAATCAGAATGTCATATTCCCCCACGGCAAACTGTTCTTCAATAGTGACGCCGAGGGCCTCGGATGAGGTGGGGGCTGGGGCCGCCGATGGCGTCGTCGTCCGCTGACTTAACCGCAGTGATTCGTCAACCTGAAAAGGACGTAACACTTCGCACGGGTCACGGTCAAAATATTCCACCAGACGCGGTGCGCTGAAGGCATCAAGCCGATCGAGCACTACTGGCTCGGCCACATCAACTTGATCTGCAGTAATGATGGTAGGGACGGGCACCACCAGGGCAAAATCGCTCACTTCCCCCTGGTAGTCATTGCCCATGGTCAACACTGTGTGGGTGCCGTCGCGAGCAATGGCCACTTGGGAGGCTTGGTTATAAAGATTGGTGTCAGCTTTGGCGACGTAAAAGCCACAGAAGGCATGGGCTGGTTGAGGATGAATGATCAGGGTGGCGATGATGGCGATCGCCACCATACCCATACGGAACAGACTAAGCATTTTGTTTTTCTAGGAACAACGAGGGTGGGAGTCTTAGTTTTTGAGTTGTTTGCAGTAGATACGATGGATATCAATGACTTTGCTGTTCTATAAACTTGTTGTCTTCCACTCAAAGCGAGGAGACTCCCACAGCCGATCCAGCACAACTGTTAATGGCGATAACGCAAACAAGGCCCAGAAAATAGCAGTTGAGAGATAAAACTGATTGCGTAATACAAACGTCAGGGCCGCGATGGCTACTGCCCACATCAACCTTGCCGGTCGCGCATTGGGAATTGACCTAGGATCAGTCACCATAAACAATGCAAACAACAGTAGCGAACCACTCATCATCCGATGGGTCCACACATCCCAGGTCCAGCCTAGATATAGGTTGCGTATGGCCTCTAACAGAGCGTAACTGGCTAGAAACATCCCAGTAGTATCCCAACGCCCAACGCGCTTGAGCACCATGCCCCCTGCACCGATAAAGATCAAGCCGTACCAGATTTCATCGCCCCATTGGCCAGGAGAAACCCAGGCGTCGTTAGTCAGGGTGAGGACTGCGATAATTCCCAGATTGGCTGGATTAAAGAAATGTTTGTCACCGACCTGCAAGCAGAACTTGCTGGCAATAGCGATGCCAGCCGCTAGAGCCATTGTAGTCATATGATCGGTTCGTAACAGTAAGCTTAGACCCAGGGCCGTAATCAATGGACTGCGCCAGTTAACGTGAGTAAATGATAGTTTTGGCTCTGTTCCTAGGGTGTTGGCCTTGGTTAACCAAGATAGCAAGATTTGACTCACCAACGTTGTCACTATGGCCGTTGTCACTATGGCTGGTTGAAGTGACCAGTCACGCATGGCTACCCCTAGGACCAAAAATAAGCTTAGACACAGGATTTGATAGTCTCGTGCATCTTTGAATAGGCTGAAGTGATGTAACAATGTCGGGGTAGCCATAGACCACTTTAGACCGGCAACTATGGCTGTTAGTATGGCCGATGCTAATTCCGGATGCCCCCTAAGTTTCAGAAAATGAAACAGATTGAATTGCTGAAAGCCTTATTAGCGCAGTACTCTGCCAGGACATATAACGCCTTGGCTTATTTTTGGCTTAACTTCCTATATCCTTGGAAATAGAAAACTATCCAACATACCCAACAACAACCAACTAACTATATAAAACCTATATATATCAAGCGATGGCTAACTCTCCGATCATGTTACTAACGCCAGTAAAATGGTCGAAAGATGCTTGCTGAAGTCATTGAAGAGCAATATCTATTGGCAACGCTAAAATAACCCCTGAATCATCTCAGAGTAACGATCCACAACCACATTGCGGCGAATTTTGAGCGTTTGGGTGAGCAGACCATTTTCGATCGTCATTGGCTCCGGTAACAGCGTAAATGCAGCAATCTCATCCTGAGAACGGTAGCCGGGGCGATCGCGCACTTCTCGGTTGAGTTCTTGGCGCAGGAGCTTGTGAATGATGAGGTTGTCGGGTGCGATCGCTTCATTCTCCCCAATCATCAACGGAGGTGATTGGGCTAATCCCCAGGCTTGCAGGGCTTCCAGATTAGGCACAATCAATGCTCCCAGTGCTTTTCGATCTTGCCCAACCAGAACAATTTGATCGATAAATGAACTGCGTAAGCAGGCATCTTCGATCGGTTGTGGCTCAATGTTTTCGCCATTGCTGAGGACGATCGTATCCTTGGCTCTGCCGGTCAGGATAATGCTGCCATCGTCTGCTAGCCAGCCAATATCGCCTGTATCAAACCAGCCTTCGGGATCAATGGCCTTGGCGGTGGCTTCGGGGTTGCGATAATAGCCCTGCATGATTTGGGGACCTCTTGTCAGGACTAAGCCGCGTTTTCCGGCGGGCAAGGCTTGTCGGGTTTCTAGATCAACAACCCGAAATTCGGTCTGGATTAATGGTTGACCAGAAGCCTTGCGCACGTTGTTCCAATAGCGTCGCGCACTGAGTACGGGGGAGGTTTCAGTCAGACCGTAACCGACCAAAATTTCGATGCCAATCATTTCAAAAAAGTCTTCTAAATGCTGAGCCAGGGAACCGCCGCCACAGATGAGTTGCTTGACGTTGCCACCCAGGGCTTGCTGCATTCGCTTGTAGAGCAACAGTTCCCCCAAGTAGTGCAGCGGAGCCAGCAACAGCGTGGTCGCCCAGGCTCGCAGGACTGCCGCTCGGGTCGGGTGTAAATTGCGCAAATCGCGGTGCTTCCAGGTACGTACCGCTTGAATGTAGCGACTGCTGATCGCCAGAAACGATTGAATGAATGCTTGCATTCGAGGTGGGCGATCTCGAAAAGACTTTTGAATACCTTCGAAGATAGACTCCCACAATCGCGGCACTCCCACCACATAGGCGGGCTGATAGGTTTTCAGATCTTGCTTGAGATAACGACGATTGGTATATACCTGAGTGCAGCCCTGGGAGAGCGTGTAGTATTCGCCTACCCGCCCAAAACTGTGCCAGGTGGGTAAGATGCTGAGGGTGCGATCGCCAACCAGGGGTTGAATAATCGCCGTTAAAGCTACCAGTTGATAGATAAAGTTGGCGTGGCTCAGCATTACCCCTTTGGGTTGGCCAGTGGTGCCAGAGGTGTAAATCAGCGTGGCGAGGGTGTCTGGAGTTGTGTTGACGGATTGTAGCGGTTGCTGGTTGCCCAGTTCTAGCAGTTGGTCAAACGTGAGTAGTTTGACGTGGGAGGGGCGACCGGGTAAGTCGGGCTGTTCGTTTGACAGAAGCACCACCCACTCCACTGGCAATGTCCAGATGCGATCACCCAACCGGTCTAACGTTTTGGCGTTTTCCACCACTAGCCCACTGCTCTGGCTATGCTCCAGAATGTAGAGCAGTTCATCTCGATCTGCAGTCGCCGATCGTACCGCATCCGCTGCACCCGCCAGCATGATGCCCTGATCTGCCACCAGCCACTGCCAGCTATTGTCGGCAAAGAGCGCCACGATGGGTGGATTTTGAGGCGGGTTTTGAGATAGACCTAGTGAGAGATTTAGCGATAAATCTTGTGATGAAGTTTGTGATGAAGTTTGCAGGGGCGACGAAGGGGACAACAGCGTTTGTATCCCTGCCGCGAACTGTCGAATTTGCTGATATACCTGCCGATAAGTCAGCGATACTGCCGGACGACTGTGGGGATCAATCAGCGCTTCCACATTGCCAAAGTATTGTTCTGTAATCTCCCACATCTGTGGGAGCGATCGCAGGTGGCTATAGTCGATTAACCCGGTATGCTCAAACCGTTCTTTGGTTGAAAAATAGTTGGCAGAATCATTTCCCGAACGATTATCAAAACGATGCATAGATGGAGTCGAACGCGGATTAGTTGCCATCCCCTTTTTCCCTGATTTCTTTTGGTTTTACCACTGCCAGCCAACCCTCTACTAATGTCATTAGCAGAGGCGTAATCGGGCTAATCAAATAGCGAAATAGCCAATCCGCCAGCCGCGTTTTTCGGGGTGCGTTGAGGGTAAAGTAGGCTATCAAAATTGACGCGATCGCCAGGGTCGCCGTGACATAGAAAAAAGGCGCAAAACTTCCCGTGATGCCGCGCAGGGCGATCGCCGTAAAAATTCCCGAAAGACCACCGCCGCCAAAGGCAAGGAACAATAAACCATAGTTATTAGGGTAGTTGGGCAACCCAAAAAAGCTCAAGGTTGCCGCTGGTGCGACTGCCAGCCACGCCCCTAGACAAAACCAGAAAATGGAAAACGCCACTAGAAATTGACCGGGTTCATTGGGGTTGGTGTGAATCATCAAAATTGAGGCAATCAAAATCAGACTGTTGATGATGATAATCGTGAACTTGGGGCGCAGGCGATCGTTCAACCATCCAAACAGCGGTCGCCCCAGCCCATTGAAGACTGCAAATAGCGGCACAGTCAGAGCAAGTTCCTCGGCCTCCAGGTTAACCAGTTCGCTTCCGACCTGGGCGGTTGTGGCGATCGCCGTTAGCCCGACGAAGGTACCGACGGTGTAGCAAAACATTAGCCCATAAAAAGTCTGGGTTTGCATCATGGGCAGACTGGCGTCCGTTTCGACCGATTGATTGAGCGTCTGCGCAAAGTTGCTGGGAGTCCAGCGGGGCGGCGGCATTCGCAGGACAGAGGCGATCGCCACAATTAGCACCGTAAACACAATACCCAGCAAAACAAAGGTCTGGCGTATTCCCAGGGCGGGTAAATCCCAGGCGGGATTGCCGTTAATCAGATTGAAGGCTAGCGGTGCAGTCACCAGTGGCGACAGGCCAAATCCCACGACCGTCAACCCCACGGCCAATCCTTTGCGATCGGGAAACCAGCGAGCTGCCACTGCCAGGGGCACGCCGTAGGTCATGCCCACCCCCAAACCGGCCACTACGCCATAGCTCAGCACCAGCCAGAGCAGGCTAGATGCTTGGCTGGCCAGCAGGTAGCCCAGACCCACTAAGATTCCCCCCAAACTGGTAAGAATGCGTGGGCTACAGCGATTCATGTACAGTCCGGTAATCGGCATCACCAGGGTAAAGGTGACTCCCAAAACCAAAAATGGCAGTAAAATCGTACCCGGACGACTTTTGAGTTCTGCCTCAAAGGGGCCGCTAAAAATGCTCCAGGAATAAACCGTACCTAAACAGAGCAACACCATTAAGCCGAGCGGAATAAACAGCCAGCGACCCTGATCGGGCGGCAAGCCAAACAAACGAGCCTCGGCAGGGAAGGGGAAGGTGGGGAGCAATTTGCCTTCGGTTACGGTAGCTTTTCTCACGTCACAAGCACTGATAATTAACGATTTGGCTCTCACGCACGATAGCAGGATTTTGGGACATTATGATGAAATCAAGATTGAAGCTCAAAAACAAGGTGTGAGAGTTTGGTGTTGGGATACGGCTGGAAAATCATTTTCAAATACCCCGTCGCATTCATGGAACTGGCTAGGAGGTTTAGATATTCATGATTTCTCCGCAGTGGAGTCTTGTGTAAAAATTATTTTAGGAGGAAAAAATAATATGATCCGCAGCCATTCTTTCGAGAACAAGAGGAGTGTTTTCTAGTATCTCTTATCAAGATCACAGGGATCAGGGTTTTATCAGATCCAAAAATATTGTCTGCAGAGGCGTGCCATGGAACGCCTGTACGGCAAAAGATAGGACCTAATTGAATTCTCATTCCTAAAAAGAGTCGTGGTTTAAGCTGGTGTCCCTGATCAAACTGTGTTGGCGGATTTAAATGCATTGGTGTTGCTGATCCAAACTATGTTTTTACCTGAAAGGTGCTGCTATATGGCACCTCTAACAGATCGGTTCATCCTCTCAATCAGCAACGCCAATCAACTTGAATAAGTGGCTCAGGATTTTGAATAAGTAGATCAGAGAGCCGAAGTAGTACGTTTAGTAATCTCATCCTAAGCATGCGTCATTGGTTATTGCCGATCACTGCCGAGTTGTCTAATGACTTATCTTTAGACTTGCTTGCATCCCTATTCGACGTTTTTGATAATACTTCTGCTGAACGTAACTACCTCTCCTCTTTGGTAGGTCAGCTTGCTGCTGCTGTGAGGGGTGAATTGTCTCAGCCGCTCGTTGCAGACAGTGCCATTAATGATGTGGCTGCCCTCCTGGGGGCAGCTGTGGATTTGAATGATGGTGATGATTTACCGACTCCAGAAGCGCTTATAGAAGAACTGGTCACGTTGCTGTTAGCGGGTGACTTGTCGGCTGTAGAAGAGTTGCTTGATGTAGGCCTCTCTGTGCCTGAAATCGAGATGCTGCCAGCAACTGCTCAGGATGGCTTCACCCTCAACGATCTGTTTTTGGGCCATCAGGCGTTTGCTGACCATCAATTGGTGCAAACTTTGGGGATGCCTCTGGCCGCCCTGAGTCCAGACTTTTCTATGGAAGGGCTGGGGAATGATGCGATCGCATTTGCCAATAATATAATTTCCACGGCTGCAGACAGTCTCCAGACCTATGGCGACGGTGTCATCATTGATGCGATCGCCCACAGGGATCCCCAACAGCTATTGGCCGATTTAGAAAACCTGGGGTTTGCAGGCTCTGCCTTTGGAGATACCGTCTCCGGCTGGTTGCCCCTGACCTCCATCAGCGCCCTAGCCGATTTAGAAAATCTTCGCTCTGCCCGTCCCACCTATGCCATTAACCGAGTTGGTCAGGTAACCAGTGAGGCCAATCCGGCACTGGCGGCTGATATCGCCCGAGATCTCTTCGACGTTGATGGCACCGATATTACCGTTGGCATCCTATCTGACTCTTTTTCAGCCAGTGTCGGCGCTAACGGTAGCTATGCCGAAGACATTGCCAGTGGTGACCTCCCTGACGATGTAGCCATTGTGGCCGATATCTCCTCCGGTAGCGACGAAGGTCGAGCCATGGCTCAGCTGATTCACGACCTGGCACCGGGAGCTGATCTGGCCTTTAGAACTGCGTTTAGAGGGGCGGCTGACTTTGCCAACGGCATCCTAGAGCTAGTGGCTATCGGTGCAGATGTAATTGTCGATGACATTGGCTATCTAGATCAGCCATTTTTCCAGGATGGTGTCATTGCTCAAGCCGTTGATCAAGCCGTTGCGGCTGGCGTCCCCTATTTCTCTGCTGCTGGCAATTCGGGGGCTAACTCCTATGAAGACGAGTTTCGCTTTGGTCTTCAAATCGGTAACTATCGATTACATGATTTTGCCGCTGATGATGTACTCGATATTTTTCAGAGCTTTACCCTTGCTCCAGGTGAGGGGATTACCCTGTCTTTTCAGTGGGATCAGCCCTTTAGTTCTTCTGGTGGCAGCGGTTCCACTAATGATTTAGACATTTTTGTTTTTGATAACCCCGATTTAACAACGGGTAATATTGTTGCCACTAGCGTAGAAGACAATATTAGTAGTGGGAATGCATTTGAATTTCTGAATTTTGTTAATGACACTGGCTCGACCCAAGACTTTCACATTGTCATTGGTCGTAACCTCATGCAGGGAGGAACCGATCCGGGACGCATAAAATATATTGATTTCGATGGCCAAGCCTCAGATGTTGAATATGCCACCAATAGTTCCACATCCTTTGGCCATCCCAATGCTGCTGGGGCGGCGGCGGTAGGAGCTGCTTTTTACGCAGATACGCCTGCGTTTGGCACGGTTCTGCCCAGGTTAGAATCCTTCTCCTCTTTAGGCGGGACTGAGATTTTCTTTGATACCGATGGTAACCGTTTGGATATGCCAGAACTTCGTCAGACGGTGGATTTTGTGGCTGTAGACGGTACTAATACTACGTTTTTTGGTACTGATATTGGCGACGATAGTGGTGCTTTCCCAAACTTTTTTGGTACTTCAGCGGCAGCTCCCCATGCGGCTGCAGTGGCGGTCCTGATGCTGGAGGCCGCTAACAATGCCGGGCTAGATCCCACCCCCCAGGATATTTACACAGCTCTGGAATCGACTGCTCTTGACATGGACAATCCGTTTACGGAGCAATTTGATCTGGGCTATGATCCGGCCAGTGGATTTGGTCTGATTCAAGCAGATGCAGCTATCGACGCCCTGCTAAACAACTTGTCGCCTAGTGGTGAGATCCTTGAGGGAACAGATAACCGAGATGTCTTAGTGGGTACGCCAGAAGATGACATGATCATCGGATTTGGAGCTCGCGATCTGTTAGTAGGAGGTACGGGTAGCGATCAGTTTTTCTACACTAGTCCCGACGATGGAGTTGATTATGTTCTAGACTTTGAAGTCCGTGTGGATCAAGTTGTTTTAACCACGCTTTTAGATAGCCTTGGTTACACTGGCACTACTCCGTTTGTCGATGGTTATCTTGATATCCTGCCTCGCAGCATCAATTCCAGTGCTATCTTGCGGCTTGACACCAATGGTGGTGGAGATGAGTTAAGACGCTTTATTCAGTTCCATGACGTTACCCCAACAGAATTGGCTGATATAAATAACTTTGTTGTCTAAATCTTGTTTGAGCTGGATCACTGCCGGAATACGCCCTGCTAATCTTTGGCAACCAGGCGAATATCAGAGATGCTGAGGGAGAAGGGTGCGGCTGTTTCCAATGCCAGTATTGTCAATTGGGACAGATCGGCCCCGGTGGCGGCGAGGCGATTGAGCGCTATGTGGGTCTGAAGCCATTTCCCTGGTGGACAGCCCACTAGGGGTCGAGTGATATCTAAATCGCTTTTAGCATCGTCACCATACCCAATAACTAGCTTAACCTGGCCCTCAGGGACCGTATCGATTCGATACTGAATTTCTAGGGCCATATCATAGTGCAATGGGACCATATAATCTTGAGCAGGGCCGGTAATGGCGACTGAGGCACTCCCTTGTCCGCTCCAAGTAAATTGTTGGGCATCTTCTTGAGCTGCTCGATCGATGGAACGAATAGTCAAGGCATTTTCTAACTGGATACGCTCATCTATAACAACACTGGATTCATTGCCAACGGAAGCCTGCAGGCTCCAGGGAGCCATGGGTTGCCCCAGGGCAAACAAGGCCTCGTTCTGGGTGTTTTCGGTGCCATCTAATCCCGATATTTCGGGCAGCTGGGGTAAATTGCCACTGTCTGCATAGGTCAACCCATAGCCATAGGGAAACAAGGGCTCGTAGTTATTTTTACCTTGGTCAACCCTGGTCTGAGTTGCTGTGCGAGGCCATGAGAATGGGAGTTTACCTTTAAAGTCAGCGTTAATATCACCGTTGGGCTGGCGAATTAAAACATCGGCGACGCCAGCCCCTTCGCTACCCGGTAGCCATGCGGCCACAAAGGCACCAGCGGCATTAATTTCAGGGGTGACCCACAGGGGTCTGCCTGATAATAAAACCGCCACTGTTGGAATGCCAGCTGCTCGCAGCTCTTGGAGCTGCTGCAGAGGAGTATTTGGTAAACAGTTAAGGGTGTCAATATCTCCCCTAAACTCGGCATAGGGGCCTTCTCCAAACACAACAATAGCAGCATCCGGTATTTGGCTGTAGCTCCCATCGGTGCTAAGTATGGCTTGACCGCCACTGGTTTCAACCGCGTGGCGAATTCCTGCCCAGATGGATGTTCCATTAGGAAACTGAGCATTGGTATTGCCGGTCCCTTGCCAGGAGAGCGTCCATCCGCCTGATTGTTGACCAATATCGTTAGCACCATCGCCGGTCACTAATAAGGTCTGATTGGCAGCTAAAGGTAAAAGGTTATCTTGATTTTTGAGTAAAACCAGGGTCTCACGCACAGCCCGCCGAGCCACTGCCCGATGATTGGGATGAGCTAACAAGGAGTAGTCACCGGCTAAAGGTCGTTCTGAAGGCTTGGGTTTTTCAAATAACCCAAGCCGAAATTTGACCCGTAAAATCCGCCGTACCGCATCTTCTAGACGACTGCGCGCAATGTCTCCAGATTGAACTTGGGCCACCGTGTTCTTATGGAGCTGACGCCAGCTGTCTGGGGCCATAAACATATCGATGCCGGCATTAAAAGCAGCTGGGCAGCTTGTGGTCGAACATCCCGGTAGTTGGGCATGACCGTTCCAGTCTCCGATGACAAAGCCATTAAACCCCATACGGTCTTTGAGAACATCGGTTAGCAGCGGCTGATGACCGTGCAATCGCTGACCATGCCAGGCTGAGAATGATGCCATAACGGTTTGAACACCAGCTTCAATCGCTGGTGGATAGCCAGCACCGTGACGGTCCCGCAGCTTGATTTCACTGTCGATGTTGTTGCCTTGGTCTTTACCTCCTTGGGTGCCGCCGTCGCCAATAAAGTGTTTGGCGGTGGCCAGTATGTGTTGACGGCTGAGAAAAGTGTCTGTGCCGAGTTCTCCCTGTAATCCTGTAACGATGGCTTTGGCATACTGAGCAACAAGGTCGGGATTTTCGGAATAGCTTTCGTAGGTCCTCCCCCAGCGACTATCTTGGGCGACGGCTAGCGTGGGAGCAAAGGTCCAATCCATGCCGGTGACTATTACTTCCCGCGCTGTTATGGCTCCAATTTGTTCCATGAGGGCTGGATTGCGAGTTGCCCCCAGGCCGATGTTGTGAGGGAAGATAGTCGCGCTGATAATGTTGTTATGGCCATGGACGGCATCCGTTCCCCAAAGAATAGGAATGGCCTGATCCCCATTACTGGTATCCATGGAGGCCTCATAAAATGCATCAGCCAGAGGGAGCCAATCTTCTGTAGCAGCACGAACATTATCGCCGGGGGCAGAGTTCCCACCGTTAAGGATGGCCCCTAGACGATAGTGACGGATATCCTCTGGAGTAACGTGACTAATATCTGCTTGGATGGTTTGACCGACCATTTCCTCTAGGGTCATGGCTGCCATCAAACCGTCAATGCGGGTCTCGATCTCGGGTTCTAAAGGGGCTCCCCCAGACGTTATTGGCCAATTTTCTGGAGTAATTGTTGGGGGAATGCTGCGGTGACTAATCCTTTTAACCGCCGTTGCCAGATAGGCGATTAATCCACCTATCAATACCAAGCCAATTAATAGGCTGACAAGGTTGATGTTCATAGCAAGCACAAGCCCTAATAGTTCACCATGGGGCATGGTAGACGAATTATTGGTTTTAGTACGTTCATCAGGCTTTAGCGTTATCGTAAAAAACCTCAAATCCTTTAGAAAACTCTCAGGGTTGGCTCATTTTGATGATTTAGCGTAAATCTAATCTTCATCCCTTAAATCATGACCCTATTACCTCGCTCGGCCTCATTTGTAACCGCTGGACTGATTGCTGCTTCAGTGCCGTTCATAACGACAGCGGCCTGCGCTCAAACATCTGAGCGGCTGGAGTTAATGACTCTGGCACGTTTAGAGCAAATCCTACAGTCTGAGGTGGATGGCGTTGAGGGGGCAGATGGCCAGTGGCAGTTTCGGGTTAGCGATCGCACCGTAGTCGTACTTGCTGACGCCAGCAATGACCGCATGCGAGTATTTAGCCCCGTCATCCCCACAGAAGAACTCACCGGGCCGCAAGTACAAGCCATGTTGGCCGCTAATTTTCACACAGCTCTAGATGCCCGCTACGCTGTAACAGACGGGGCTGTTGTGGCCGTCTATGTACACCCGTTAAGCACACTGCAGGGGGATAACTTGCGTTCAGCCCTGCGGCAGGTGGTGAGCTTAGCCGAAACCTTCGGTACATCCTATTCCAGCAATGCCCTCAACTTTGGGTTACGGCAGCGGCAGCGCCCCAGCGATTTAGACCAAATTTAGCCTCTACCCCTTGACACAGACCACCTGTTTGAGAGTTGCAACGACCTCCACCAAGTCCTGCTGATTGGCCATGACCTCGTCAATGGGTTTATAGGCGGCTGGAATTTCATCAATGACGCCCTTGTCTTTGCGGCATTCTACGCCAGCGGTTTGGGCAATTAGGTCATCCAGGGTGTAGGTATCTTTGGCTCTGCTACGGGACATGACCCGCCCGGCACCATGGCTGCAGGAGCAGTAGCTCTCGTGGCTACCTTTGCCCTTGACGATATAGGATTTGGTGCCCATGGAGCCAGGGATAATACCATAGTCGCTGGTGCGAGCCCGCACAGCTCCCTTACGGGTGACATAGACATCTTTGCCAAAATGTTCTTCTTTTTCGGCGTAGTTATGGTGACAATTAACGGCTAGCAGTGGCTTAAAGGGTTTACCGCCGCCCAGGTGCTTTGCAATAATCTGCTTAAAGCGAGCCATCATCTCTTCACGATTTTGCAAAGCATAGGCTTGAGCCCACTGCAGGTCGTTCCAATAGCTCCGAAATTCGGCAGTACCAGCGACAAAATAGGATAAATCTGGGTCCGGCAGTTTTTCAGTGGCCAGTTTACGCAGGTTTTTGGCGGTGCTGATATGGTTTTTAGCCAACATATTGCCAATATTGCGTGAGCCAGAATGGAGCATCAGCCAAATACTGTCTTCGGTATCGACACAAACTTCGATAAAGTGGTTGCCACCACCGAGGGAACCCATTTGACTGAGGGCTTTCTTCTCCAAATGCTGTACACCTTTGTGCAAGTCCTTAAAATGTCGCCAGCCTTGCCAGTTGTAAACAGACTTAGCAATCTTTTTATTGCTGTCAAACCCGGTCGGGATCGTTGCCTCGATGTCTTTACGGATTTTTTTGAGTTTACCGTCTAGCTTTTTGCCCTGGTAAGGCGTTTGGATCGCACACATGCCACAGCCGATATCAACGCCAACCGCTGCGGGGATCAAGGCATCGTCAGTAGCAATCACAGATCCCACCAGTGCGCCTTTGCCAAGGTGAACATCGGGCATCAGCGCTACATGCTTGTAAACAAAGGGCAGAGAAGCGACGTTTTTAGCCATTTGAATTTCTTTTGAGCCGAGATCGTGATTGGCCCAAGAGAGGACAGGCTTATCGGTTTTAAAGGGGACGTTTTGGTATGGCATATCGAGAATTTAGTATAGTTCAGACCGATGTGCTATCCGGGTATTTATGAGGACACAATTGAGCGTCACAAAAAGATCAATACTATGCCTCCTGTTCTTCACTGGCTGACATAACAATTACGCCCATTCTTGAACAAGTTTGAATAAACCTGTACTTTTTGACCGTCTCTGGATCAAATTTCTTTGCATCACTAAAATTGTCGTGACGGCAAATACGCTCATCTATGAATTTTTCATCTCAGTTCAATACCAATCCATGGCTTCACTTTTCAATGATTAGTTTGCTGTGGCTGTTTAATGGTCTTTGCCTGTTGTATGGTCTCGCTACCGCAGTTTTCTTGATGCGAATACTTTTTTTACAAACAATTTAATGTTTGCTCAAGCGTGGAGGTGATGAGAGTATGTCTGTGATACTGAAGATGGCATTCGAAGTATCTGCTCACTCTACACTCACAAGCTTACCTAGAGAGATTTCTCAAACCATTCCACATCCCAATAACGACCAAACTTACGGCCCACTTCTTTCTGCCGACCAACGCTGTAGAAACCATATTTTTGATGCAAAGCAACAGATACTGAGTTGGGCATTGTGATCCCCGCATAGGCGCGATGCACATCCTCATTTGCTAGTGAACGAAATAAAGCTTGATACAGCTGTGTCCCGATGCCCTGACCCTGGGCATCGGGATTTAAGTAAATGCTGGTTTCGACAGAAGTGTCATAGGCGGCTTTCGCTCGAAATTGGCTACTAGTGGCATACCCCACAACTGTCTTATCTTGCTCAGCAACCAGTAGACGATGACGACCTTTGGCACTGTAGTGGCACCACCAGCGCTCTCGGCGTTCTGCCAGTGTGTAAGGAGTGATGTCAAACGTAATGGTTGTATTCAGAATGTAATAGTTATAAAGGTCTGTGAGGGGCGCAAGATCGCTGGCTTGGGGCAGACGAACAATAATATCCATAGGGTTTTCAGAGATTTAGAGACAGCCCTTAATAGCGCTATGGATAATATCAGGAATAGGTGCTACTCAGAGATGTCTGACCATTGGAATCCGTGGAATTACGGAATTAGTAATGTATTTCTGTGTTTTTTTCCTGTCCATAGGTCCTTTGACAGAATGCTGAACTATGTCAAGGTCAATAGCCCATAGGAGTTCCAAGTTGCACCTCGTTACTAGTTGGTTCAATCGGATGTTTTTGATTAATGACCCCATTCCCTGGAATCGGGTTGGGTCGTCTCAGTATGATAGTCAGCTCCGGCTGTGGAAAAGATTACTCCAGTCTGTATATAGGGCGCTGAGTATGATTTTTGGATTTGGCTGGGGGCAGTATGTGACAGCGGGTCACGCCCCTGTGAGGGATTATCTGCCGTTAGAAGTTTTACCTGATTATTATCTCAACTCCGATAGCGCAAAACGGCTCTGGCAAGACTGGCGGGTTTTAAGACGGTTGTTTGTCCGCCGCGATCACAGCCGCGATCTACTACTGCAAGGGCAGTCTGGCTGGTTGCCTATCCATGGTATGTGTATCCATCAACAGTTACTCACCATTACCACCGACGAAGGGGAGAAGGTGCTTAATCTAGAGGAGCCGGTTGTTTGGCTAAGTCGTGCGAACCCCGCCAACACACAAATTAGACGAGAACCCGTTTGGCTAGCTGCAGAACAGCCCCATAGTCTGTTATGTCCCGCTTAGAGACTAGCTGATAGCAACCAGAACCCAGGAGTCAGGCTATGGGGGGCAACGCTCTCCGATGTCCTGGCTCTTGATGATTTGAGAATAATTAGAAGAATTGACAGGCAGATTCATCTGTAAAGAGACTATTGTTGCCATTGCTATCAAGCCTTAAAACAGAGGCAGGACAGGCTGTAGACGGAGGTATTGTCAGTAGGGTCTTAAGAATATCAGCTTTGTGATATCCGGTCACACAACAGAGATTATAGCGGGCGTTGCGAATGGCCTTGAGGCTTAGGGTGATGGCATGGGTGGGTACATCCCTAAGCTGCGAAAAATGTTGAGAAGTCAGCTGTTGTTGGCGATTGATGGTGTCTAAACGGACTAGTTTTACCCAGCGAGGATCGTCAAAGTTGGCCACAGCTGGATCGTTAAAAGCTAGATGGCCATTAATGCCAACACCTAGTAAACAGATATCAATTGCATCTTGAGTCAGAAGATAGGTGTAGCGATCGCACTCGGCAATAGGTTCTAACGCATTGCCATTGAGATAGTTAAATGTTCGAAACGGTAGCCACTGAGCAATTTGATTGTGTAGGTAGGCATTAAAACTAGCTGGATGCTCACGGCTCAGGCCTAAAAACTCATCCAGGTGAAAACCGATTACCCGCGACCAGTCCACAGTAGAGTCCTGACGCAGGTGTCTCAATAACCCAAGCTGCGATTGTCCGGTTGCAAAGACAATGGTGGCAGTGGACTGCTGTTGGAGGATACGGTTTAACCGCTTAACTACACTTTGGCTCGCTGCCTGGGCCAGGGTGTCAGGTCCAGAATAAACTTGCACGTTGAGGGCATCAACCTTAAAGGTCCGAGTTGGCATCTGCTTCATAACGCAACGCCATAAAAGTTAAAGCTTGATCGTAAAGCAAGCTGGGACAGAGGTTAGTTTCTTGTGACTACTTAAAATAAATCCTGGGGGTCGTGAGCGTGCGCTAAGCTTTTTAGGTTCGAGGAATCAACGGTTTAACCGTTGCTCTACTCCTCGCTTTTTTAAGCGTTATCTGACAGGCTGCAGCATGAGTTCAAAGTGGTTATGGTTAATTTTTGGAGGCGTGATTGCTATCGTCTTCTCCGGTACCCTGGTCCACTTAACTACAGAGGTTTGGTGGTTTGATGCGATTGGCTTTTCAGATGTGTTATGGACGCGCTGGCGCTGGCAGATTGCGATCGCACTTTTAGCCTTTGCCAGCTGGTGGGGACTCCTATTCCTTAACTTTGCCATTGCCCAACACATCACCCGGGAGCGCCCCCTGCGGGTTGTGCAAAATCCTCAGTGGGAACCCTACTTACCCGGAATGATCCGCTATGGTAGCCTCGGTCTGATTACCCTACTGGCACTGTCTGCAGCCATCAACGCCGCTGAGGCCTGGCAAGAGGTCTTAAAATTTCTACATCCGGTTGACTTTGGAGCCCAAGATCCACTGTATGGCCGCGAGATTAGCTTTTATATTTTCCAACTGCCCCTATTTGAGAATGTTCATCGTGCCACCATCGAGCTGCTTCTCTGGAGTCTCGTCCTGACTGCCTGTGTCTATGGGATCAAAGGAGAAATTCGTCCAGAACGGGGCTGGAAGTACTTTCTGACTGGAGAAGTCAAAACCCATTTTTGTGTTTTGCTGGCCGCATTAGCCACCATTTTTGCCCTGGGTTTTTGGCTGGCTCGCTATGAGCTGCTTTATTCCCCAACTGGTGTGGTGTTTGGAGCTGGCTATACCGATGTCAATGCTCGAATGCAAGCCTACGGCATTATGGGATTTATTACCCTAGCCATTGGGATTTTATTTCTCGCCTCCCTATGGCGTAGTGGTTTTTTGTTGCCTTTAACAGCCATTAGCCTCTATGCCGCCATCTTCGTTCTAATTACAGGACTGTACCCATGGGCTCAGCAAAAATTTGTTGTTGAACCCAATGAGTTGCAAAAAGAAGCCCCTTATATTGCCGATAACATTGAGCTGACCCGGCTAGCCTATGGCCTTAATGATGTTCAGCAACAATCTTTTGAGGTTAAAAATCAGCTGGATGCCACCCAATTAGAACGCAACCATGCCACCATCGACAACATTCGTCTATGGGACTATCGACCCTTGCAAAGCACCTATGGGAGTCTGCAAACCCTACGGCCCTACTACCGCTTTCAGGATGTCGATATTGATCGCTACACCTTCGACGATGACTATCGCCAGGTGATGTTATCTCCTCGCGAGTTAGTTGATGATGCTCTGCCCGCCCAGGCGCAAACTTGGGTCAATCAACATTTGATTTATACCCATGGCTATGGTTTAGCCATGAGCCCGGTTAATAAAGTCACTGAAGACGGTCTACCCGAACTGTTTATTAAAGACCTGCCGCCCAAAAGTTCTGTTGATCTAACCATTGAGCAGCCTCGTATTTATTATGGTGAGGCTACCGATCGCTATATTCTGACTGGTACAGCTCAAGCTGAGTTTGACTATCCCCTGGGCAATGACAACGCCCAGTACAACTACACCGGTCCGGGGGGGGTGCCCATTGGCTCCTTCCTGCGACGACTAGTCTATGCCTACAATTTGGGTGATTGGCAGTTGCTGTTCTCCAATTCCTTAGGAGAAAACTCACGTATTCACTACCATCGACTGATTCAACAGCGAATTCGTCAGCTGGCTCCGTTTCTTTCCCTTGATAGTGATCCCTATCTGGCAGTGATTGATGGGCGGCTCAAGTGGATTGTCGATGCCTACACCTTAAGCGATCGCTATCCCTACTCTGAACCTTTGATCCGTAGCGAAGGCATCCAGGACGTGCTCCAGGGTACGGCGATGCAGCGCATTGTTAGGAGAGGCACCAACTATATTCGCAATCCAGTCAAGGCCGTCGTCGATGCCTATGATGGTACTGTCAAGCTCTATGTTGTAGACACCACTGATCCAATTCTTACCTCCTTCCAACAGATCTTTCCCACACTTTTTGAACTCCCAGAAAATATACCTGCTGATCTTTGGGCCCACTTCCGCTACCCCCAAATGTTGTTTAAGATCCAGGCTCAAATTTATCGGGCTTACCATATGGATCGACCAGATGTGTTTTATAACCAGGAAGATCTCTGGGATTTTCCAACTCAGATTACCCGAGAAGAAAGCCCTGAGATCCTGGAGCCCTACTACGTGATTATGAAACTGCCCGAGGGTAAGGCTGAGGAGTTTATGCTGATTGTGCCCTTTACCCCTGTTGGCAAAAATAACATGGTGGCCTGGATGGCGGCTCGCTGTGATGGCGATAACTACGGTAAGCTGCTGGTGTATGAGTTCTCCAGACAGGCGCTGCTATACGGACCGCGTCAAATTGATTCTCGTATCGATCAAGATACTGAAATTTCTCAACAGTTAACCCTCTGGAATCAAGAAGGCTCAGAGGTGTTTCGGGGAGATTTACTGGTGTTGCCCATCGAGGAATCCCTGCTCTATGTCAAACCTGTTTACCTGCAGGCCCGCAGTCAGGACAGTAATAGCAACGCGATTCCAGAACTAAAGCGAGTGATTGTTGCCTATAAAGACTCGATCGTAATGGAGCAGACGTTAGAGGATAGCTTAACGAAGCTCTTTGGTCAGCGTCGTTCGGCTGTGGCTGTACCTGCACCTGGGCCTGCTACCTCTACGTCACCGAGCGACACACCATCCCCCACGGCAGCTCAACAGGCCCTGCTCCAGGCGGCTCTTGATGCCTATACTCAGGGACAGCAGGCATTACAAAACGGCGACTGGCAAGCCTATGGAGAGGCGCAAACGCGCCTAGGCAGACTGCTTGATCAACTGACTCAAACTGCGCAATAGGCATACCCCAACAAATTTTCATACTGTTTCTTGACATGGGCTCCTGACGACCCTTGAGATCGTCTGGAAAGTTATGCGGGAACGACCGACCGTCATATCGGGACGGTCGGAAGAATGAGGCTGGAGGAATGAGGAAAATGCTTGAAGTAGCCAATTTCAGGACTCTAACGTGTCCTAACTAACCCACCTGCTATAGCGATCCGGAAATGCCTTATCCAATTGGATGATTAGTATTTCTGGCGTTGCTGATCCAAACTATGACTTGCTCTTAAAGATGTCGCCGTATGGCGTTTCTAATCGAGCGGTTCATCCTCTAAATCAGCAATGACATAGTTCCTAGCGCAAGACACTCATCCACTCCATAAGGGAAGCTAAGCGTGAAAATTAGATCTAAAAGCCTGCTGCTACGGCTCATTACTCCCCTATCGCTACTGTCTGTTGCGACGGTGTTGACTATTTCTGTCAGCACCTATTTTTCGGCGCGAGAAACCCTCAAACAATCGCTTTATGATCGCTTGAGTGTGGCAGCAACGCTTAAGGAAGAAGAGCTCAATCAGTGGTTTGAGTATCATCGCAACGATATTTTACTACTGGCTCGCTTACCCGAGGTTCAGGCCCAAACCGAATTGCTGCTGTCTGGTTCAACCCCTCAGGATGCTGAGTCAGCTGACCTACCCACCCCAGAAGTGAAACAGGCAGCTCGTGACCAGCTGGCCTCCTACCTTCGCAATATCATTACGTTTAAGCCTGATTTGGCTGAAGTTTCCGTTTTGACCGATGGGGGGCTGGTTCTATTTTCAACGAATGAGCAGTTAGAGAATACTACTCAGTCCCTGGAGCGCAACACCACTTATTTTGCCGATGGGTCTGATAATATTACCCCTATTCCCTATATCTCGCCGACCACGGGTACCACTGCGATTACACTGGCAACACCGATTTTGGATGCGGCTAAAAATCGGATTGGGGTGCTGTTGGTAACCCTAGATTTACAGGATGTGGATGCTCTGATCCAGGAACGCACCGGCCTAGGAGAGACGGGAACGACCTATCTTGTCGGTCAAATTGGAGAACAAAAGACATTTATTGCCTCTGATAAAGACCAAGATTCAACGGGGGACATTAGCAGCTTTGCTATTGATGCGGCTATTGCTGGGGAGAGTGGAGCGGGTCTCTATCAAAACTATGCAGGAAAGTCGGTGATTGGGGTTTATCGCTGGTTAGATGACCAAAGCCTGGCTCTCCTGGCTGAAATTAATCAGTTTGAGGCGTTTGCCCCAGCCCGTGCCCTGGCTAGAAATATTTTGTTGATTGGCTTTGTAGCGACAGGGTTACTGTTGTCAGGCATTTATTTCTTATCTCGCCGGATTACCCAGCCGCTGACAGAAATCACTCGCGCCGCTATTCAATTACAGAGCGGTCAGCTAGATCAATCGTTAGCGGTGAATAGCCAGGACGAAATTGGGGTGCTGGCTCAGACGTTTAACCATATGGCCCAGCAGTTAAAACAATCTTTTGCAATCTTGGAAAGCACGAATCAAGAATTGGAGGTGCGGGTTAAGGAGCGGACGATTGAGCTAGAGTCAGCCAAAGAAGCTGCAGAATCTGCCACTCGAACTAAAAGTGCGTTTTTAGCCAACATGAGTCATGAGTTGCGTACACCCCTGAATAGCATCATTGGCTATAGCGAAATTCTTGAGGAAGATATGGAGCTGATTGGTGAGCATAGTTTAGTTCCTGATCTAAGAAAGATACAGGGCTCTAGTAAGCATTTATTGAATCTAATTAACAGTGTGCTGGAGCTATCAAAAATTGAAGCAGGACGGATGGAGCTGCAGCTGGAATCCATCAATGTGCTGGCACTAGCGCAGGATGTACTAACAGCTGTACAGGCAGAGGCGGAGAAGAAATCTAACAAAATTATTCTCAATAACCTCACTACAATAGAGGCGATTGACACTGACCCCGATAAGCTGCGCCAATGTCTTTTGCACTTGCTCAATAATGCGAATAAGTTTACTGAACGGGGGCAGATTACCCTCACGATGAAAACACCGCAGTACCAGGATGAGAACTATCTTGAGTTTACGGTGGAGGATACGGGGATTGGCATCGCTCCAGATCAGTTAGACCATGTTTTTGAGGCCTTTACTCAGGCAGATGATTCTTCAACTCGTCTCTATGATGGCTCTGGTTTAGGGTTAACTATCACCCGTGAGTTTGTGTATATGCTCGGAGGTGTGATTACTGCTCAAAATGGTCGGGAGCAGGGGGCGGTGTTTACGATGCGGATTCCACAGGTAATTCCTGGAGCTAAACGTCAGTTAGCGATGGCTAAGGTCTAAGGGGTGCGATCGCATTACTAGTACTCTGTGGCGTAAGTTTGCCCACTATCCAATGTGGATGGGGGGATGGGTGAATGAGTGGATGGGGGGATGGGTGAATGAGTGGATTGGGGGATGAAATAGCTGCCAAATTTCTGCCATTCGGTACTAGCTAGACGTCCACTCGTTAATTTTCATAGCCTTAATTTATCGATTTAAGAACTCTTTATTTAATTCTCCTGAGTATTACTGGTAGGCTTGAACATTGAGATCAAAACTGGTGAATTTACATAGCCTATGGTGTTAACTATCACTTAAAGACAGCTATGCATCCATGATCTCTATTACTGGATTTTCTTATTTATAAAAGATTCAGAACCCTCTGGTATGTTTTCCGAGGAATCTTGTGACGATGCTAACAATACAGCTCTATGTATCGATAACTATTCAACCAACTATTAAGATATAGACAACTAAAAATAATTTTCCTTTGAGGCCCGGGTTTGGACTTGCTGTAAATATCAAACAGGTATATATATGACTTATCTTAAGCGGGTGCTTTAACGGTAATATTCAATACCAGACGGATTCCATTTATAGAAGCGATTAAACTGTCTTGCTGATTTCTCGAATGTGGGTTTTCTAAGGCTTTGAAAGAACTGCTGTTCAAGTTTGAAAAATGGGAGGAATTTAGAGGTCTAATTAGTATCTTAGATGCTTTTTATATAGTCTCTGGGGCTTTCACCTCAGTAGTTGCATCATTGATTGACTACAGTTTCGGTATTGCATCAGCAAATCATGACGGAACCTGAAAGCAGCCTGTTGGATGAGTTTAAGCTTCGTATTAAGATACTCCGGGTGCATATAGATAAATCAGGATGAAGGGTGTTGAGATATCGATGATAATTGTCCAAATAGGGGCTTTTGAATCAAATTTTAGATCTTGATTGATTGGTTTAGTGATTAAGCTACTCATAAATTCGAAGAATTATCCCTCCATTTCTGAATACAGATTTTTTAGTCATTAATTAAACAATGGTGCCGTTGAGGTGTTGTTGTTCTAATTGGAGATATTGTATTTATGAAGCGGCGTAAATTTACACAGTTATCATTGTGCGGTCTAGGTGGTTTAGCCATTAGCTGTGCCAGCGAACAACAGCCAGCCAATACCATCAAGGCTACTTCTGGAGATACCCTAAAAATATGGTGGCAGGAAGGGTTTTATCCAGAAGAAATTGATGCACTTAAGCAAATTATTGAGCAGTGGAAAGCTCAAAGCCAGGTAGATGTTGAATTAAGTGTTATTCCACAAAAAGATATTTTGGCAGCCCTTGAGCGGGCTTTGGCTACCAATACTGATGATATTCCAGATATATTTTATTCTGGCTCAGCTGACCTCACAACTATTCCTCGTTTAGCCTGGAATGGTGAACTGGTGGATGTTTCAGACGTAATTCAATCGGTTGAAAACTACTATACGACTGATGTATTAAGCGGCGTTAACTACCAAAATAAGACGGCAGGTACCCGTAGCTTCTATGCAGTGCCCCTGATGCAATCAGCTATCCATATTCACTACTGGGAAGACCTATTAATCAATGCCATTGGAGAACGTCGCGCTACCATTCCCAAAGATTGGCAGGGTTTCTGGGATTTCTGGCAATCCGCCCACACCCGTCTGCAAGCGAGTCAGGGTGCTGAGATCTACAGCGTTGGTATGCCCATGTCGCTGAGTTTAGATACCTACAATAATTTTGAACAGTTTCTAGAAGCCCATAGCGTTTCAGTCCTCGATGAAGCCGGTAATTTTGCCATCACAGAGACTAATCGAGCTGCCTTGGTTGATGCGATCGCAGACTATGCACGTTTTTATCTGAATGGTACTGTTCCGCCTGACTCAGTCGACTGGGATAATACCGGCAATAATGTATCCCTATTAAGTCGCAAGAGTTTGATGACGGTCAATCATACCTTGTCAGCGCCAGGGTCTCAGCGTAGCGATAGCGAGACATACTACAAAAAACTATCTACAGTGGAATGGCCCAGTAAACCTGACGGTCGGCCGATGCGCTATGTGATTGAAATTAAACAGGCTGTTCTTTTAGCCCAATCAACCCAACAGACAGCTGCCAAAGATTTTCTAACATTTCTAGCGCAGCCGAATAACTTATCTGCTTATACCAAGGGGGCGCAGGGACGCTATTTACCAGTTATGCCTGATCTCTTTGAGGATGGGTTCTGGCAGGAACAGCAAGATACCCACATTTCTGTGGCAGTAAAACAGCTGCAAAATACCCGCCCCGCCTATCAAGTGTTAAATCCTGCCTATGGTGAGGTCGCTGCTCAAAATGTTTGGGGACAGATCATGAACAAAATTGCGACGGGTGAACTAGATAGTAACGCCGCTGCAGATGAAGCGATCGCAACTATTCAGACTATATTTGACGACTGGCAATAGTTGCATAACCGGGTGCGGCGATCAATTATTAATTTTATCTAATATTACAAGCGTGAAAACTCGACAAAAAAGTCTGTTAAGGCGGCTAATTACACCGCTATCATTATTATCAGCTATGACGGTGCTAACGATTTCAGTCAGCACCTATTTTTCAGCACGAGAAACGATTAAACAATCTCTGTTTGATCGCCTCAGCGTGGCCGCTACCCTGAAAGAACAAGAAATTGCTCAGTGGTTCAAAACTCAACGACGAGATATGTTGCTCTTGGCGCGGTTGCCAGAAGTCAAGGCACAAACAGCGGCACTTGCCGATGACACGATGAAACAAGATGCCTATGAAACCCTATCCGTTTACTTGAAAGATATTATCTCAGCCAAACCTAATTTGGCCGAGGTCTCGATTCTGACAGAGGGGGGAATTGTCTTATTTTCCACTAACAAAGAGCTAGAGCAAACATATCAACCCTTGGGGGCAACCACTACTTATTTTACAAACTCCGCTGAGAAAATTGTGCCAACGCTCTATATCTCTCCGGTGACTGGGAGAACGGCAATTACATTTGCTACACCGATCTTAGATCAAAACAAAAATCGCGTTGGTGTCCTCTCGGTGACCTTAGATTTACAAGATGTAGATTCACTGATTCGAGAACGCACAGGGTTGGGGGATACGGGCAACACCTATCTGGTTGGTCAGTTAGAGCGTCGCAACACGTTTATTGCTTCGGGTAAAGACAACAAAGCACCAGAAGACCTGCATAGCTTTGCGATTGATGCAGCAACGGCTGGCCAGAATGGTTCAGGGCTGTATCAAAACTATGCGGATGAGCCTGTCATTGGGGTTTATCGTTGGCTTGATGGCCAAAGTTTGGCACTGCTAGCTGAAATTAATCAAAAAGAAGCCTTTGCCCCGGCTCGTGCCCTGGCTAGAAATATTCTGCTAATTGGTACGGTGGCGACCGGGTTATTATTGTCGGGGATTTATCTGTTATCCCGGCGGATCACCCAGCCGATTGCAGCGATTACAGCCGCCGCCATGCAACTCGAAAGTGGGCAGCTAGAGCAGTCTATCTCGATCGTCAGCGACGATGAAATCGGTTTTCTGGCTCGTACATTTAACCGGATGGCCCAGCAGCTACAGGAATCGATTGCCGCTCTGGAAAACAGTAATCAAGAACTAGAGTCTCGGGTCAAAGAACGCACCGCTGAACTGGAAGAAGCCAAAGAAGCAGCGGAATCGGCTACCCTCACAAAAAGTACATTTTTGGCCAATATGAGCCATGAGCTGCGTACACCCCTCAATAGCATTATTGGCTACAGCGAAATTTTACAGGAAGAAGCTGAATTGAGCGGGGATGCCAGTATGATTCCTGATTTGCGTAAGATTCAGGGATCTAGCAAGCACTTGTTAAATCTCATCAACAGTATTCTTGATCTATCCAAAATTGAAGCGGGTCGGATGGAGCTGTATCTAGAACCGATCAATATTGCTGAGCTAGCTCAGGATGTGATTAGCACCATTCAACCAGTGGCGAGTGCCAAGTTTAATCAGGTGGTTCTCAAAAATGAAAGTACCATTGATGTGATTGAGAGTGACCTGGGTAAGCTCCGTCAATGTCTGTTGAATTTGCTGAGTAATGCTAATAAATTTACTGAGGAGGGTCAGCTCACCCTAGGGATTAAAACAATCCATTATCAGGCTGCAGACTACTTTGAATTTACCGTGGCTGATACGGGGATTGGTATGGAGAAGAATCAGTTGAATAAAGTCTTTGAAGCCTTTACCCAAGCAGATACGTCCTCGACCCGCCGCTATGGGGGCACAGGATTAGGATTAACCATCACCCGTGAATTTGTGCGCATGCTAGGGGGAACAATTTCGGCTCAAAGTGAGGTGGGCAAGGGCTCCACGTTTATCATCTTGCTCCCACACGGTGTTCCTAGCATGCAACCTCAACTGGAGACCGCTATGGCTTCAGCGAAATGTTCTTAGGCTGTAGGGTGGAGGGAATCGGGGTAGCAGTAGCTTTATTGACTAAACTCGCTAATAAGGATTCGTAGGCCTCAAGGGATTGTTCAAAGGAATAATTTGCGATCGCAAAACTACGCCCTCGTTTCCCCAGCTGCTGCCGCCGCTCAGGATCGTTGTACAGTTCCTGAATAGCTCTGGCCAGCGCTTTTGGTTTTTCAGGCTCAATCACTAAACCACCACCGCTGTCTTGCACCGCCTGGGCTGCGGCCCCACCTTCGGGTACAGAAGCCACAATCGGACGACCACTTGCCAAAAGCACCATTGTCTTAGATGGCATATTAAAGCCAACAACGCTAGCTTTCTGCATAATCAAAGAAATATCGGCTGCTGCCAGCATCGTCGGCAGCTCTTTACGCGGCGTAAAGGGTAAAAGAGTGACATTGTTCACCCCCAGCTCATCACGCAGATTTCGCAGATCCCCCAGCTGCCGCTCTTCACCCACAATCACAAACTCAATATTAGTGATATGACGCAGCGCATCAGCCGCATGGATAATGGTTCTTACCCCCTGTGTACGAGCAATGTTTCCCGAGTAGAGGACGACAAACTTATCCTGCAAACCATGGGTCTGCCGAAACGAGTTATCGTCCTTGGGCAAAGGACAAATAAAGTTGGTATCAACCCAGTTGCAAATCCGCTTAATCTTTTTAGCAGGTACCCCTTTACTAATCAGGTTTCTAGAAAAGCTATCGGTAATGACTCCAATGCGGGTAGCACTGGCATAGGCAAATTTTTCAAGTCCCTCAAAGATCCGAATAGCGACCCGATTACTAATCAGCCCTGTGCGTACAGCCGCCTCTGGCAAAATATCCTGGAGGCTAAGCACTGTTGGACATCCATAAACTAGCTTTAACAAAGCTACGGGAATACAGGCCGGCAACGATGGACTCGTAAACAGAATAACGTCTGGTCGCCATCCTTTCAGAGCATGGAAAAAACTCAGTAAGGCAAAGCTACCATCTAGTAATATGCGGGTAATAACACCAGGGTTCGGATGGATGGCAACATAGCAGCGCTGGATCTTGACCCCGTTACGTTCTTCTTCACAGTAGAGCTGACCGCGATAATCAGGGTAGATCTTACGCTGGGGATAATTCGGCATTGCCGTCACTACCCGTACCTCATGCCCTTTAGTAACTAGCCCCTCCGCCAACTCAGTCATGAGGGGGGCAATACCAATGGGTTCAGGATGGTAATTGTACGAATAAATAAGTATACGCATGAGAATCGCTCTGACTACTGATGTCGCAGTGAATAAATTAGCAACTAGCGCGAGCAGGGCCAGAAATTTATGTAGACCAGAGCATGAAGCTCAAGAGATGCCTTCAAACTCCAATAATATGGTTCTACAATCAGCCCAACTTGTCTTTCGCAAATACGGCAATTTACATGGCGTATTTCTGAAGATGCAAGTACCTATTTAGAGGGTTCCCTTAACAGCTTTCCAACAATCTAAAGATCTTGTCTGGCGACTTCTGGCTGAGGTAACCATGAAGATCTAGGGAAAAACTGTTTAGTACCAGCACTTGTCAACAGAAACCAGCTCGCTCTCCAAACCAAACGTAGTGACTTAAGCTGTTGTAAATCAGAGTGTTGGAACTACCGTAAACAGTAGCAAATTCAACGCTGACAGCTGAAAAACCAACTGTTTTGAAGCAACCAACTTCTCTATGGCCACATACACTAAACCCCTGCAAACGTTCTATGTTGTTAGCTTAAACAAGCGACTTAACTGACCCCATAGCAGCTATCTTTTTCTCTAACCGTACTACCTATTTTTCAGGAAACTCTCTTAGTCAGACGGTTTACCATCAGACTTTTAGATGTGGCACATCAGTGCGGGGACAACAACCACGTTACATGGTAGGACTTTGAAGACTGCGAACAAGCGAGATAGGCAAATCTTTATGATATTCAGGCGAAACTATGTGAAGAAATAGACGAATTCTTCACATAGTTATGCGGATATTCCTGAATTAATACGTCTTAATCTAGTTGAAGACAACTTTTCGTGATTCGTATACACAGATATTTCAGCCGGTTCTGTGTGAATACCGACTGTTTAACCTGTGCTTTATAAAGGATTGATAAAATTCAACCTTGGTCACACCTGGAACCTCAGCTATCAAAAGACTCCAGGCGTAGGTTTAGAACAGCTTTAGTAGGCCCGTGAGGTATCGCGGTCTGAGCGAATGCGATCTTTGGCGCGATTAGCACTACGTTTTAATGCTTCCAGACGCTTGACATAGCGATCGCGCTGCTTTTTCTTAGGCGTCTGCTCAATTAACGTTTTAAGAGCGCTACCAAGACTCTTATAGGCATTGGGCAGGGAATAGCCAAAACGAGTAGCCAAAGCAATGGCTTTTTCATCGGCGTCCATTGCTTCTTTCAGGGTTTTTTCGGCGTTATTGCGCTTATAGAGCCGCCAGCCGGAAATGCCACACAGTCCTAGAGCTAATAGTAGCAACAGACCATCCTGCACCCAGAGTTCGCCCACAGCACCACCAAGACCGATGGCTAACGCCGCCATTTCCCATCCATCCCGAGGGATCGTATCGTTTTGTACCCGAGCCACTTCGTGCCAAAACAGCAGGTTACGCTGATCGATGGCCAGCTGTTCCCACTTGGGTAGATCAATTTGAACTTCGACTTGATCTTTACCCAGTTCCTCAGAGGTGATCAGCGGTGGGCCGACGTCCATGGCCGGTTCTACCGTAACCCAGCTTTGCAGTTCTGGCGGTAACAAACTACGTAAACGGCGCAGTTCGCCCATATCTGCTCTGGAACTGTAAGTGGCGTATGACATGCTGATGATTGACCCGAAAACGCTGCTTGAAAATGCTTATACTATAGCGGTCTTTCGGTGGCTATGGTGGCAACGTTCTGGCGAGATTACCGTAATGGCGTCGTCTAATAATCCACACCCGGCTTCAACCGATTCGATCCGGCAGAGCTGATCCCGGAGTTCGGCGGCTCCGTCAAAACCCTTGGCGTACCAGGCCATATGCTTGCGGGCCTGGCGAATACCGCTTTTTCCCTTGTACTCAGCCAGCATAATCAAATGTTCTTGGGCACAGCGCAGCCGTTCAACCACCGTAGGCGGCTGGCGATACTCACCAGTTTTAAGAAAGTGATCGATTTCTCCGACTAAAAATGGATAGCCCAGGGTGCCACGGGAGCACATGACGCCATCGGCCTGGGTTTGTTCTAGGCATGCGATCGCAGCCTCCACCGAAAAAATATCTCCATTGGCAATCACCGGAATGGATAACGCCTGCTTGACTTTGGCAATCCAGTCCCAGTCAGCGGTGCCGTTGTATCCTTGGGAACGGGTACGACCATGGAGGGTGAGCATCTGGGCACCAGCCGCTTCCAACCGGCGAGCAAAGTCGACTGCATTAATGTCATCTTCCGACCAGCCGATCCGAGTCTTGGCTGTAACCGGCACTGATACCGCCGTACTCACCGTTTCCACAATTCGGGCTGCGGTATCCGGGTCACGCAGCAGCGATGATCCCCCTCCATTTTTGGTGATTTTATTCACCGGGCAACCCATGTTGATATCAATGGTGTCAGCCCCTTGATCTACGGCTTTTTTCGCCGCTTCTGCTAGAAATTCAGGACGTCGATCAAATAGCTGAATGCTAATGGGCCGCTCATCGGGATCAACCTCCATGACCTTGGGCAACTTGTGCACGTGGTGCAGTTCTGCCGCACTCACCATTTCCGTGTACATCATTGACTCAGGGGCATAGCGGCGCACCAGGCGACGAAACACCAGATCGGTCACGCCAGATAGCGGCGACTGTAGCACCCGGCTATGGACCTCGACGGTGCCAATTTTGAGAGGAGTGGCCAGACGGGATTTTAAAGCAGGGGATAGGGCGTGGGGATTGGAGATCGAGGAGTGCGGATCTTGGGTGGTTTGGTGGAGATTGAGAGCGACTGACATGGAGGTTTGGCTGAACGCCGAAAGGGGAGAAGTTCTTTCAACAGCTTACGCTTCTCTAGGATGCCACTAATCTCATCGCGCAACTCAAAACCCGTGCTTCAGAACTCCTGTAGGATGCCACTAACTTAATATTCAAATTAAAAACCGGGTAAAGATGTTTCAAGGGGAAATTGCGGCGCTCAGTGCGGCGGCGCTATGGGCATTTGCAACGCTGATGTTTGGTCGATTGGGTAAACAGCTATCGCCACTGGTGCTGAACCTGATTAAGGGCAGTATGGCCATTGGGTTTATTGTGCTGACCCTGGTGGTGCGGCAACAGCTGCTGGCGTCGTTACCCATGGAGTCAGTCGGGCTCCTACTGGTTAGCGGTGTGGTGGGCATTGGTCTAGGAGATACGGCCTACTTTGCCACCGTCAATGCCTTGGGGGCTCGCCGTGCCCTGCTATTGGAAATGTTGGCCCCATTGATGTCAGCTGTGATGGCTCTGGTCTTTTTGCAAGAGCGGCTTTCAGCTATTGCCTGGCTCGGTATGGCACTGACCCTGGTGGGCATTGTCTGGGTGGTGAGTGAACGCAGTCCTCAGCTAAACGCGGGGCCTGCGTCTGCCAGGGGGATCATCCTGGGGGTGATGGCGGCCCTGGGCCAGGCCATTGGCAGTGTTTTATCGCGGGCAGCACTGGCGGATACAACGGTGGACCCGCTGTGGAGCAGCTTACTAAGACTGGTGGCCGGATTGGTTTGTATCGGGGGGCTATGTCTGTGGCGCAGGCGATCGCAACCCTTAATCTCCAAACAAGTGGTTTCAGCTCGATTGCTTGGGGGTGTTGCGATCGCGGCCTTTTTTGGTACTTATCTCGCCATCTGGCTACAGCAAGTTGCCCTCAAATATTCCCCTACTGGTATCGCCCAGTCACTGCTGGCGACCAGCCCGATTATGGTGCTGCCGATGGCTCTGGTGATTGGCGAACGGATTACCTTGCGAGCTATCTGTGGAGCCATGGTTGCCTTAGTTGGTGTTTGGTTGTTGTTTAGCCGTTGAGGGGGGCTGATCTCAATTACCCCTAACCCTTCGTTAACCTATATGAATCATATTTCATATGAATCTCAGTTCATTCTAAGCTGTCTCTGTCAATCTCAAGGTCATGGATCAGGTCACTTGCGTCGATAAGCTCAAGATTTTGGCCGACACCACAAGGCTAGGCATATTACAGAAGTTACTGCGCTTGGGGCCTCAATCCGTAGGTGCTCTAATGGTGGCTTTAGATGTAGAGCAAACGCTTTTATCCCATCATTTACGCGTATTACGAAAGGCTAAATTTGTAATCCCTGAAAGAATGGGTAAGCAAGTGTTCTATCGGCTAGCACCCGACCTATTGATTGAGCAAAACAGCCTCAACCTGGATTGTTGTGTTTTATCGTTTCGGTAATGTGTGAGGGGATACTCCCCTGACCGTTAGGCTCGACCACAGTGTCCTGATCCATACCCTCTTACAAGGACATCAGGTCTATGGTGCAAACGCTTTATTGGCAAAGGTTAGGGGTCATTGCTTTAGCATTGGCGGGGCTATCAGCTTGTTCACCATCATCCCCAGATTCTGCTAGTGGTGAACTGCAAGGAAAAGTGATTCTAACCGGATCGAGTACGGTCGCTCCCCTGGCGTCTGAATTGGGCAAACGCTTTGAACAGCAGCATCCTGAGGTGCGCGTGGATGTGCAGACAGGCGGTTCCTCACGGGGATTAGCGGATGCTCGCAGCGGCCAGGCGGATATTGGCATGATGTCACGGGATTTAGCCGCCGATGAAACGGATGTGGTGGCCTATGCGGTTGCCCAAGATGGGGTGGCCATGATTGTCCATGCGGATAATCCGGTGACGGAGTTGAGTCCTGACCAGCTTGTCGATATTTACACGGGTGACATTACCGAATGGTCGGCTGTAGGCGGTAATGATACAGCGATCAGTGTGGTCAATAAGGCTGAAGGGCGTTCCACCTTGGAAGTTTTTCTCAAACACTTCGACTTAGAAAATAGCGATATCCAAGCCCAGGTGATCATTGGTGACAATGAGCAAGGCATCAAAACGGTCACTGGAAATCCTAGTGCCATCGGCTATGTATCCATTGGCGCAGCGGAAAACAGCATTGCTCGGGGGGAACCGTTAAAGCTGTTGCCGCTAGAGGGCATAAACCCGAGTACAGCATCGGTACAGGATGGCTCATTTCCGTTATCACGCACGCTTAACTTTGTGACGAGTGGTGAGCCAGAAACGCTGACAAAGGCATTTATTGATTTTGCTCAGTCTTTTGAGGTGCATGACATTGTGGAGCAGCAGAATTTTGTCCCTATTGATTTCTATCAATAAAAAGAATTTGTCGGGGCAGGTAGACTCATCATTAGCTCTTAGACAGGCTCAGCGCAATGACTGGCTTTTGCTAACTGGCCTGCGGTTGTTGGCCAGTCTGACCGCAATGGTCGGTGTCTTAATTACTGTGTTTGTGTTTAGAGAAGCGTTGCCTGCCCTGCAATCTATTGGCGTGCTGCGATTCTTTCGCGATCAGGCCTGGTATCCCTTGGAAGGGCAGTTTAACCTGGTGCCGATTTTGTTGGGAACTGTGTTGCTGGCATTGGGAGGAATTGCGATCGCAATTCCCCTCGGGTTACTCTCCGCTCTCTTTTGCCAGTTTTACGCTCCCAAACTGCTGGCCTCTGCCTATCAGCGACTTTTGGAATTACTCGCCGGCATCCCCTCAGTAGTCTATGGCTTCTGGGGTTTAGTTGTCCTCGTGCCAAAGATTAATCAGATCCATCCGCCCGGACAAAGTTTGTTGGCAGGAATTTTGATTCTGAGTCTGATGATCTTGCCGACAGTGGCACTGCTCTCAAAAACCAGCCTGGGAGAGGTACCTGACGATTACTTAAAGGGGGCTGAGGCCTTGAGTTTGTCACGGTGGACAACGCTGACTCGAATTGTTTTACCAACAGCCCGTTCCGGTTTGTTCACAGCAGTCGTTTTGGCCACAGGTCGGGCGTTAGGCGAAACAATGGCAGTGCTGATGGTCTGCGGCAACGTAGTCCAAATTCCAAAGTCTGTTTTTGATCCGGTGCGTTCTTTAGCCGCTAATATCGCTCTGGAAATGGCCTACGCCACGGCGGATCACCGTGCAGTGTTGTTTGTCAGTGGTTTGGTGTTACTCGGGCTGATTGGATTATTGGTGATGATTGCAGCTGTTTTAGGGGCCGATGAATAAGGACAACGTTATGGTATCTAAAGCAATCTCTAAAAAGTGGCCCGATCGACTGCTGAGTTGGGCGACTTGGGCCACAGCCAGCGGTATTACCGCTATTTTTCTATGGATTGTGCTCTCGATTGTCGGGCAAGGCTTAGGACAGCTGTCTTTAAATTTTCTCTTGTCTGAGCCCATCAATGCGGGGCGAGAGGGAGGAATTGCCCCAATTCTGGTATCTACTCTGTTGATTTTGGGAGTGTGTTTGGTGATTGCCCTACCTCTAGGACTTGCCACGGCACTGCTGCTCTCAGAGTTTACTGTGAGTGATCAACGTCTGGGGAGCTGGGTCCGGCGCAGTCTAGATTTTTTGGCCGGGGTCCCATCAATTGTGTTTGGGTTATTTGGCAGTGTGTTTTTTTCGCAGGTACTGGGGTTAGGGTTTTCAATCCTGTCTGGGGGCTTGACCCTGGCGTGTATGGTGTTGCCACTGTTGATTCGAGCGACGGAGGAGGGATTGCGATCTCAACCCGCCAGCTATCGACAGGGAGCCGCGGCCCTGGGGCTTTCCAAAACCACCACACTGTTCAAAATTCTCTTGCCTGCGGCCCTACCGGGACTCATGGTTGGTGTTGTCTTGTCTATGGGACGGGCTTTAGCAGAAACTGCCGCCCTAATCTTCACTAGTGGCTATGTTGACCGATTTCCAGAATCACTTTTGGATTCAGGGCGGGTCTTGTCAATTCATATTTTTGACCTGTCGATGAATGTGCCGGGTGGAGATGGGAATGCGGCAGCATCTGCATTGGTGTTGTTGGGATTATTGCTTGGGTTAAATGGCTTGGCAGCGTTGATTACGTTGCGTTGGTCGGCCAGGTAAGGGGTAAGTTATGGCAATGTTTAGATGAAAGACTATCTCAACTCACAAGATTACGCCTCAAGCACCTGATCACGTGTTAATTTTCTGCTGATTTTGACATCACTGCGATTATTTTCTTTTCACTCATGCTTTCTTACCATCCATATACCGATTCTAATTCTGTTGAGACGTCCTGCCTCTTAGACGTTCAACAGCTAACACTGCGCTATGGACGTCACATCGCCTTTGAGGATATTTCTCTGCCGATTTATTCAGGACAAATTACGGCGATTGTGGGACCCTCGGGCTGCGGGAAGAGTAGTTTCTTGAGCTGTTTAAATCGGATGAGTGATCTAGTACCCGATTGTTATGTGGAGGGACAAATTCTGCTGGGAGATATGGATATTCTGCACCTGGCTACAGATACCCTATCGCTACGTCGTCGGGTGGGGATGATTTTTCAGCGCCCTAATCCTTTTCCCCTCAGTATTTGGGAAAATCTGGCCCTACCGTTACGAGAGCATGGGATCACCCCGCGTCATCAACTAGCAGAGACGATTGAAACCGTGTTACGGGATGTAGGTCTTTGGTCAGAGGTTAAGGATCGTCTCCGCCAGTCGGCTTTAGCCTTATCCGGTGGACAGCAGCAGCGACTGTGTATTGCCCGAGCCCTGGTACTACAGCCAGAGGTATTACTGCTGGATGAGCCCTGCAGTGCCCTGGACCCGATTGCCAGTGGCATTGTTGAGGACTTAATTGTGCGGTTGCGTCCTCGTTATACTCAGGTGGTCATCACCCATAATTTGGCTCAGGCCAGCCGCATCGCTGATCAGATGGGTATGTTTTGGGTTCAAAATGGCGTGGGACAACTAATTGAATTTGGCAGCACCCAGCAGATGTTTGCAGCCCCCACCCATGAGCTGACTGCAGCTTACGTCAGCGGTGGGAAGGGTTAACTTATTCCGCAGTGACGCCTGCTCCTGATCCTTGGACGAAAACAGGCTGATTAAAAGACGCGGGTTTGTCACCCACAGTCGCGCCGCCATTGAGCATACCCTGTAGGCTAGGCTCAAAGAAGGTGTAAGGGAAACGCGCATCGGGACGGCTGACATCATCCAGCCGCTGCTGTAGCTCAGCGGGAATCTCGAAATCCAGTGCGCCCAGGTTATCCTGCAGCTGATGTAGCTTGGTGGCTCCGATAATGACTGAGGCCACAGCAGGCTGGTTAGCGACCCAGTTCAGGGCCACTTGAGCCATGGACCGGTCCAATTCTTTCGCCACCTGCTCCAGTGCAGCCACAATGGCCCAGTTTTTCTCAGTAAACTTATCAAAGGCTGGATTGCCGCTGTTGGCCAGCATTGCCAGTCGTCCTGCACCTTCGCCACCTTGCTCGGATGGCTTATATTTTCCAGACAGCAAACCGCTGGCCAAGGGCGACCAAGCCATCAGACTGGTGCCGAGATTTTGGGCTAGGGCCGTGTATTCAAATTCAATGTTGCGCTCGGCCAGGGAATATTCCAGCTGGACGGTGCTGATGGGTTCCCAGTGGCGTTCTTGGGCCAGGGTTTGCGCTTGCGCCACATACCAGGCCGGTGCATCCGATAGGGCCACATGACGCACTTTGCCTGAGCGCACCAGATCATCCAGGGTGCGCATGACCTCAGCCGCTGGGGTGACTTGGTCCCAGGTGTGCAGCATATAGAGATCAATGTAGTCGGTGCCAAGGCGTTCTAAGGAGCCTTCGACGGCGCGGAGAATATTTTTGCGACCGTTGCCGCCAGCATTGGGGTTACCGGGGTCGGCATTGTAGCTAAATTTGGTAGTAATGATGATGCGATCGCGATTCTTACTCTCTCGAATAAATCGCTCTAACATCCGCTCGCTATTGCCATTGGTATACAGATCCGCCGTATCGACAAAGTTTCCCCCCGCATCAACATAGGCATCAAACAACTGGCGAGCATTGGCCTCATCCGTTCCCCAACCCCAATCATCACCAAACGTCATTGTCCCGAGTGCTAAGCGACTGACTTTTAATCCGGTATTGCCTAATGTGTAATAGTTCATAGGTTTGTTGTGCAGTGACCAACTGCTGATGTTTAGTCTACAGACACCACTATGGAACAAGCATCAAAACAATACTTGAATCTGATTGCTGAGTTTTGGTAAAAAATTGCTTACCCAGAAAACCTATGAGCTGTTGGGTATGAGGCGGACATGCTAAGTTGCCTTGGTGATTAGCAAATACCTTAGGGGGCAGGGATGCAATTGAGCCTTGATACGGTGGCACTACTGTTTATCGTGGCCATGGTGGCAGGCTGTGTAGATACTATTGCTGGCGGGGGTGGGTTGATTGTATTACCCACGCTGCTGATGGCCGGCATACCTCCAGCCGCTGCCCTGGCAACTAACAAACTCCAGGGTAGCGGCGGCACGTTGGTTGCCTCCCTCTATTTCCTCCGTCAGCAGATTGTTCGCTTCAGCGAGATCAGGCTAACAATATTGATGACTTTTGTGGGAGCCGTGGTGGGTGTCTGGCTCGTGCTACAGATCAATAGCACGGCGCTCCAGGCAATCATACCGTTTTTACTGATCAGTATGGGCTCCTATTTTGCGCTGTCACCACAGTTGGGAATCACCGATCAAAAACAGCGCATCGCTCACAAACCATTTTCTGGGTTGATAGCCCCATGGCTTGGCTTTTACGACGGCTTTTTTGGGCCAGGAACCGGCATGTTTATGGCCTTATCGCTGGTGAGTCTGCGGGGCTATAACCTGACTAAGGCCACCGCCCACACCAAATTACTTAACTGCACAAGCAACGTGTCATCACTGCTGTACTTTCTTGCTTTTGGCGAGGTGTATTGGCGAGTGGGTCTGATTATGCTGGCAGGCCAGGTGATCGGCTCCTCAGTTGGGGCCAGAATTGTGATCGCCAAAGGAGCTACTTTGATTCGTCCGGTTGTTGCGATGGTTTGTTTTCTAATGGCCTCAAAGCTGTTGCTGGATACGTTTGGCTAAGGCTGCTAGGCACCTAAGAATTCAGAGAGTACCTCACAGGCTCCATCTTCAACCCCATCGTAAATGGAGGGGCTAGGGGAAAAGGGAGGGGTTGGTTTATCCGCCAGCTCCAAATGCTCATGGAGGATTGTTAAAATTGCTTCGGACACAGACGTAATCGCCTGCTCCTGCTGATACGGACGGAGTTTATCTAACAAGTCAGGGGTGAGCAGTAACGTTACTGGGGTTCTTGCAGTTGCCATAGTAGTTGATCAAAGGGCACTTAACGTTAGCTTATAAGACAACTGCCCTGATCTTCTGTTTAAACTCTCTCCATCGGCCCAGACGCAACCCTAATTGATCGTCTCCTAATATTTCAGAGCAGCCACAAAACCTGCGTAATTGACCATGATAAACCGGGTTTGTCAATTTCAGGTGTAACACCCACCCATCCGACGTATAACTTGTAGCAGCTCAGAATTAAGCATAGATGAGCATCTAAGCAAGGACATCTGCCTTATGTATTCAGACGGGAGCTATCATCAAACCCTGGGGTATCTGCATATTCAGTTTGGCAACTTAGACCAGGCTTGTTTGGACTATCTGAACGCTATTGAAGCCTTTCAACGTGATGATGATCAAGACGCAGCGCTTCAACTAACAGAGCGTCTCAATGACCTGAACTGTGAGATAGAATCCCGTTCAGGTCAAAAAAAAGACCTATCGCTGTCGGTTCATTTAAAAATTGAAATCCTGCGACTTTGCCGTTTGGGATCGCGCTACAGCCGTCGTTATCAACATCCCGTGGCCCTGAATGTGCTGGAGCGGGGTTTAAATCTGAGCGATGTCTTGGCAGATATTGACTATCAGCAGGGTCAATATTGTGCTGCCATTGTGCTCGGTATGATGGGGAAAATTTACCACACTCAGCGCTATTATCTGTTTGCTCTGGCTTCATTTAAGGCAGCCCTGGAGGCCTATGAGTCTTTATCCAACCCTGACAAACAAACCCAAGGTCGGATGGCAACGGTGTTATGCAAAATAGCGGACATTGCAGAAATCACCCATCATCCGGATGTAGCCATCGAATGTTATTTAGATGCACTGTGGTATCTGAATGCCTGTGGCCAAAAGCCTCGGGCTCGACAAGTGGCGCAACAATTAAAAACTTTGTGTAATATGTCGCAGCAGCCAGTGGCTGTCAAGGCTGACTAAGAGATTTCGCATCACTCTAAAATCTCTAAAATCTCTAAAACTCTGCAAACAACTCTCAAATATTCAGCTATGTTACCAATCTTTGTTTTTGGCACCGTGTTAATGATGTGGAGTCGAGTGACTCTGGCTCCGTCCGCTAAATCATCTGAGCAGAAGGAAGAACCTAAACCTAAAGTAACCATTGAGGTCGTTACCTCACAAGGAGATTAGAAGGCAATAGCGACAGCCGTCGCTATTGCTGCTGTGATTGGGTCGGAGCATCAGATATGGATGCGAGATATGGATGCAAGAGCTATTCGGTAGCAGTTTGTTCGGCGATGGTGATCAATAGGCTACTGAAGGCTTCATCATCACTCTCGAATGTGGCTAGATCTTGGATTAATCCTGTTCTGACTTCTATGTCTGTAGCAGTTGTTCCGGCGGCAACGGTGGCCAGAGCGTCATACCAAATACCAGCCGCACCATATGCGATCGCTCTTTCCGCATCAGTGGTGGCTGTTGCCAGGGCCGTCGTTAACTCTGGTGTGGGAGTGGTCAGCCGCAATCCTAGAGTACTGGTCAAAAAGCTAGACGCCCGCTCAGGATCGCACATGACAATGACCTGCCATAGATAGTCTTGCCCCACTTCGAGGGCAGGGACACTGTCAGGCAGCTGATAGCGCATAAAGCCTGCCTGGGCAGAAAGCTCAACACTATCAACCAAAATGGGTTGACCATTGACATCCATGGCCAACAATCGAAAGAGGAGCGGAACCCCGACCAACGCATCTGGCAGATACCAGACAAACTCGGGGCGGGCGCTAGTGGTCAGTCCCATGATGGAACGTGGCCCCAGCCCTGAGAACATCGCAGCATCCACTGGACAGCTGCCACCCCGAGTTCCGGTAGTAGTCCTTGCCCCTTGAAAGGGTCTACCATCGGCTGGCGGTTGAAAGTATGAATACCGCCCCCCGGTGGTGTTGATATCAGTATCGGAACCTACAGGTTCGGTGGTAGTCGGCTCAAATTCAGCGATCAGAGAGGGCGGCACAGGAGAAACTGACTGTGCTGCTGGAACATCTACAGACGCCTGGGCCTGGGGTCTAAATAAGAGTAGGGGAGCACTTAGCCCGAGGGAGAACCTGAGTAGATTGGGAATAGGATAGAAGACCATAGGGCTACCTGAAAGCTAAGGGGGACAAGAAAGAATTACGGTACGGTTCACTCGTATCTGTGGCTAGCGTCGATCATGATTCTAGTTTGTTGTTTTTGAAAATGGTTGAAATACCGGGCACCCCAGCCCAAAACTTAAGTCTATTGAACCAGCACCACCTCTGCTGTTGTTGAGAAGTAATCGGCCAGCGCAGCTCACACCGGACGCCTTTGGGGCTGACTGCGTAGCGCTCAAACACTCCGCCGAGAGTCTGGGCCAGCTGTTTGGCCTGATGAGTACCGTAGCCTTCGTGCTCTGGGTTGAATAGCCCATTTGCTCCGTTATCAATGACTCGGATAACGTTATCTGTGCCCTCGGGTTGGCATACTACATGAAGCCGTGTAGTCTCGGGTGCATATTTACAAACATTTAACAGAGCTTCTTCTAGAAACCGGCTGAGTTCACGCTTTTGGTCGGGGGGTAAGTGACTATCGTCAATCTCCTGAAACTCTGTAATGTGTAAAAGATTTTCAAAAAAGTCCTTTCGACGTTTTGTTGTGTTGCTGTAAATTTCATACAACAGTTCGGTCAGGGGAATTTCCAGGTTAATGATCTGCCGTTGGTTGAGTACTAGCTGTTGTCCAGGCATCAGCATTTCCTGACGCATTGCATCATAAAGAGCCCGCAGTTCCTGGTTTAGCTGCTTTAAGTCAGCCTTATTAAAGTTAGGATTGTCGCTGTCTGTGGGCCATTCTTTGAGAAATCTAGCCAGGGTTTGTAGCGGGCCGTTGTGAATGGTGCTGAAGGTCCAATCGATCAGCTGCTGTCGTTGGTTTAGCTGCGATCGCAACTGTGCCTGTGCCTGATACATCGGATAGAGCACCATCGCATTCAACCCAAATAGCACCATCACCGGCACCATCGGCAGCCACCAGTTAGTCAACAACAGAGCATAAAATACTACACCTAGGCCAATACTAACAGCGGCAACAATCAACAAATGAGTAGATGGCTTAAGACAGCTGCTAGCCAATACCAATCCAGCGACTCCACCGACAATCAACAACCCATATTCTATCCAAATGGGTGGTGTGCTTAAAAAAGCCCGGTTGTTGAGCGTTGCATTAATCAACTGACTAACAGCATGGGCCTGTACAGCCACACCTGGTACTAACCCTGGATTTTCTCCAGCCAGGGCCGCTACATTGACAAAATCTTTAGCACTAATTGCATCGTAGCCGATCAGGACCACACGATCTTGCAACAGGGCTGCTGGCACCGCGCCTGAAACCAGCTCACCGTAGGTCACCTTAGTAAACGGCGTTGCTCCAGCCCGAAAGTTAATCAAGGTTTGGTTACCCGCATCATCCGCCCGCACATAGCCGCCCGTGTTGGCGCGAAAACGGGGCACCTCAGCATCACCAAACCGCATGGTTGCCGGATCACGGCGACCATTGTCTAAGTTAAACCCCTCGTCAGCGAGGTATTTCGCCGCCAGACGAATGGTAAATGAAAACTGATAGTTACCCTGCTGATCGGTCACTCCCAACAAGCTACGACGAAGAAAGCCATCTTGATCCAAGGGCACATCCACAAACCCTACCTGCTCCGGTGGTAATGCCTGAGGTGGAGAAATTGTCGGCGTCGTAATTTTTTTAATGCCGACAATATTATCTGAACTGGTCAATACATTAGCTAACTCGTTATACCCCTCACCCACTGGAAAATCTCGAAAAATATCTAGACCAATCACCCGAGGCTCATAGGTTTGCACTTGTTTAAGTAGGTCTGCCAGGGACTGATCAGAAATTGGATAGCTGAGGGATGTTTGAATATCTGCTTCAGTAATATAGACAATCGTGACTTTGTCATCGGTGGGTTCAGCAGGGCGCTTGCGCAGGGCAAAATCTAAAAGATTCCACTCCAGAGCTTGCAAAAACCCCAGCATCCGCAAGGCCACAATAATGGCAATAATCGATAACCCGGAAAATTCTCCACTATGGAAATTAAGCCGTCTGTCCTTGAAAATGCCCATACTACATTCACTTGTAGAGACTTGGGGTCGTTGGATGCATCTTCTAATCCAACAGCCCTACTTCCCGTGCCCTCACATAGGTCTGCACCCGAATATTAATGCCGTTGTCTGGATATACCTGGAGGGCATCCTGCACTCGGGTCCAGTAATAGCGAACCGTGCGTTCTCCCACATGCATGCGCTCAGCGATCGCTTTATCCGTCAGGCTTTCTTTAAAGGCTAGCTCAATCACTGTTAACCATTCTGGCTTGACTTCTAACCCCGTGCGCATTTCGGGTGGAGTATAGAGTAGCCCCTTCAGCGCCCAGTCCACCTTAGTCAGCATTTCGCTGCTGGTTAAACTTTTATCTGCAATGGTAAAGCCTCCCTGGTGAGCATCAATAATCGGTTTGAGACGCACCAGTGCTCGCACATGGGCACTTTGCACCACGATGTTTAACTCAGCATATGCAGTTAATAAACTTTTTAACAGATCTAACCCAGCCTGGGTTTGAGAACTATCGCCTGCCTTGACCGGCACCGACAAATCCATCACCAACAGATCCGGTAGGGTATCTGTCAATAGCGCTTTGACCTCAGTCACTGTGGTTGCGGTCGTAATCTTGCTATCGGGGTACTCTTCCTGCAAAACACTACAGGTACCAGCTAAAACTGCTGCATGATCGTCTAAAACAACAAACGTGGGGGCTTGGGCCTCTGCATGAACCATGACAGGAGATTCCTATGATGGAAAAGTAAACACACTGTAATTAAATAGTATCGAACTAAAAATGTGTTTAGCCAACGATGGCGGGCCAACTAAGCTCACAGATGAGTTCGACATTATCCTGACTAATATCTAATGTACCGGACATCAGGCTATGGAAAATTTCTTTGAGATACTGGAGTTCGGTGGAATTTGACAAGGATAGGGTAGTTTGCTGATCCAATATATTTCGAGTCAGCTGTAGGTTATTCAGATTGCCGCTGCGTCGTAGTTGTACTGTTAGCGGAGTCTGGGTTGCCTGCAGCAGTAAGGGTAAAAGCTCAGCGACAACAGAAATCAATGTCCGATTACTATCGCTACCATCCGATGACCAATCGGTGTCAGGCTCAATATCAAGGGATGTTTCCTGCTGCCCGTGGTGTTTGAGCAAAAACTGTAGGGCCAGGGGCAGACTATCGTCTACAAACGGTGGGGAAAGTTCGTTGCTGAGGTTTTCTAAGGATCGATAAAACTGGTTAAATTGCTCTAAATAAGGAGCATTCTCATCATTGGAATGGTCATTTTTCTCTAAATGTCGACGTAGGGCAAATGCTTCTTGTAGCAGGCCATCTCGGACAATTTCGGCCTGTATATGCTGTTGCTGCTGCTGCTGGTTGTGCCACCAGTGCCATGCCTGTTGCTGCTGTCGCGTTGCACGTTGCGATCTCCAGTTTGCGATCGCACTGCCCATCAATATAGTCACACTTATACCTACTAATACGCCATTTACCTGGGCCATGTTCGCTATCATGTCGCCATTAGCCCAGACCACAGCATATAAGTTCAGACTAGTACGTAGGACCATAATTTAGGCACTACTCAGGGCATTTACAGGCCAAGCTTATCGTCGATTATGGCGGGTCACCTTGCAGTTTTCTGCAAAGGTCGCTGCTGATTTGGCCGTTTTCGTAAACCCATACAGCCAAACACGGTTCAATCCCTACGGGCGTAAGCTTTTTGGGGCTGATGCAGCCTGCCGTTATCCCAAAATTGTACTTTTCTGCAAAGAGCCTATCTGTTTTCGGAGGATCGGACTGCAGATACAGTAGATGATTAGAAAATTTGAAGCTTCTAAAGTTGTCAATATCAGGGTATTGGCTGATAGACATCAGTACATTCCATCGTTGACAGCTCATCACATCTCTTCTAAAACCATGGAAAGCTTCTCTCACTACTGGCAGCTCGCAAAAATTACCAGCTCTGGTCGTTATTGTTGCCAACCATTTCCCCATGTTCAAACCTGGTTTGAACAGTGTTTTTTAAGTACTCTAGACGATGCGTCAGACCGCGATGTGCAAACGGCTTTAGTAAAGCGTTGGCAGACAGGCGGGCCAGACATGAGTATCGCCCAGCTGAGTTTACGCTGTTTTATCAGTCATCACATCTATAATACTTGCCGTCATCTCGCCCAGCAGTTTGGACAACACTACGGATTCCGCACCACAGACATACTACCCTATGTGTTGGATGACAACGGTCGTCTGAGAAACTCATACCGACCTTTTTCACTAGAGATTTTAGAGCGGTACACCATGAACAAGGCCAAGCTCAGCACCTGGACCACTCACCTGACCAAAAACCATCGAGGATTAAATGATTTTTTGTTAGAACAGGGCCTCTATCGGATCAGTAACTGGGCGATTCTCAACGATACTACTTGCTCTCAGCTAGATCGTATTTTTAAGAACTTTTATCAGTTTCCTCAAGCAGAACGTCAGGCGGCCCAGGTACTTCTACAGCGCTATCATCAGGTATATCGCCGTGAGCGCCACCTGAAGTTACAAACCCGCAGACAGGGTACCCGTTGCCAGAGCCCGACCTATGAACAGCTGCAGAAAATAGCGATCAATCAGTCGCCAGAACAGGTATTGGCCAAGCTAGAGAGCCTGGCGACTAAATTACGCCAGTATCGCATCTACAAACGTAGCGGTAATATTCAAACCCTAGGTAATGTGATTTACCTGGATGAGCTGGATAATTTTTCGGTTGAGCGCTACATGAGTGTAGAGACAGCGGGTCACGATGAAATCGATGAACAACAAGCCTTTTTTCAGCAGTATCAAACCAATTTAGAACAGTGTCTGCGACAGGCTATTCAACAGGCGCTACAGCAGCGTGTAGCGTCCCTTAGAAAGCGTTCAAGCGAACTCAAGGCGCAAGCTTATTTAGAAGCGGTGCGGCTGTTTCATCAGAAAGGCTTGTCCATGGGTGCGATCGCAGCTCGTCTCTCCCAGCAGTTCTCTCCCCACCTCAGCTTTAACAACCAGGTGCAGATTACCCGTCTACTCAAGCTAAAAGAGCTACGGACCCAAATTCGTCAGCTCACCCTGGACAACATCAAAAACTTTGTCTACGAAGCGGCTGGCCAGCATACATCAGCCCAGCGGTTGACGGAGCTAGCTCCATCTATCGAAACCATTCTCACCCAGACCATTGATCAGATTATTGGAGAAGCGGCTGCAGAAGCCCAAAGCCCCAACAGACATCAGCCTGAAAGCAGACTGACCATTACCCTATGCGAGGTTGTTGAACACCTGGCAATTGCATAGGCCATCTCCCATCAACGAAATGCTTAGAGCCAATTACCGACTAGAACAAAGGGAGCCCAGAAGAATGGATGACTATACTCCTCGCTATAGAGCAAACGTAATTGCGCCTGTTGTAGTATCTCAGCTTTAGACGTTTGTAATGTCGCTAAATCACCGTACAACTAACTCATGAATTCAGCAACATTGATTCAATTGTCCCAGTCAAAATAAAGGTTTCATCCGGGTCCGAACTAAACTGACCGTGGGTAGCTAGATGCACAACCGGAAACGCAGTCTCATCAATTGCCCCTTTAAAGGTCTCACCCAAAAACGTTTCATTAAATAACACCTTACTATGCACCTGCTGTTGAATCGCTCTCGGTCTTAGGTATATCCGTTGAGAAATGTTTGATCGATTCTCCTGGCAGATAGTTAGGTTTAAGGCGCTCTGTCCCCGAAACCTCAATGTCTTCGAGATATCCTTCAATGATCTGGATTTCAACAGTTCCATCGGATAAAGGCTGGTTTGCAGGAATAAAAGCTCCGGATGTTACATAGCCTGCATCGATATACATCTGTGTGATAGCTGAACGAGCCTCCTGGAGTTCTGAAAAAGTAATCGGTCGATTGCTAAAAGGCTGGGTAACGGCGGCTAACTCTTCTTCACTAAAGACCGTACTCCCGTTAATTTCAAATAAGTTGATGATCACTGTGCCAGGGATATCTAGCTCAGGTGTAGTATCCGGCAAAACCTCCGGCAAGGGCCGTAATAAGTCTTCTACTGGTGGTAGAGGTTGAGGCAGTTTGGGTTCAGGCTCAGGTAATTCTGGCGGTAGCGTATCTTGTGGCGGAAGGGAGGGGACACCCTGACTCAAACGTACATTTGTCAATGATTGCTCCTTTCTCGTAACGCTTAGAGGAGAGATCGACAATGGGTTAATTAATGTTGAAACGGCTGCGCCAACCGGCAGTGTATTCCCAAGCACTGCCAAGCTAATGAGGCTAGCTAATGGTTCTGTAGAGAGTTTGACCCCAACCATAAATCTGCTAAACATTAATTCTCCTCTATCCGTATTAGTGAGAATGATAAAAGGTTAATTGTCAGTGGATTTTGATAAAATCTTTTTTTATCTAAAACAGATCTATTTGAGCATTGACTGAAGATGGGCGGTTTCCCAAGGGTAGAATTGATCCATCAGACACCAGTTTTGGCTGTATTCTGAAGTCAGAATGCTGATTTCTTATTCAATCAGGATTTCTTGCCTGAGTTGAACAACTTTATATTTATTAGTCAGATTAAATAGCTGATTGTGTAGCCTACAGGCAGTGCCTAAATTCTGGAAGCCAGGTATATCGGCTTAAGCGATGGCAAAGGGCGGAAGCATGAAGACGGAGGAATGAAGAAGATGCCAATAGTACGTTTCAGGGCTCCAAATGCCCTATCCAACTCTTCACCCGCCATACAGTAACCCAGACTCTGCATACTCTGAGTCATACCGCTGGTGCCAGCGATGTCTTAACGTTCTGATATTCTCTTGGTTGGTCAGAACGATTCTATGCAGCTAATTCTAGAGGTTGTTCAATATTAGCCATAGATTCCAAGGAGTATTTTAAGTCTGCCGTCAATCGTAGGGCTTGTTGTTTGGCTGAACTCGATGCCATGTAGTTGCTAACGGATAAGGTTGGGGCAATGCGGACTTCGACGCTGCTACCAAAGCTGGGATGCGGACTGTCGTAGTCGAGGTAAATTGGCAGTATTTTTACTCCCAGGTTTGGGGTGGACTGCTCTGCCTGTAAGGCTAATCTGGCAAGACCAGGCTTGAGACACTGGACTTGCTTTTGCCGAAAGATATCTCCTTCAGGAAAGATGACCAGGGTTTGACGGTTTTGGAGTAGCTGTAGACCGTGGCGTAGTGTTGCGATCGCAGGTCTTCTCACATCCACAGGAAATCCGCCCAGGCGCTTAATCGCCCAACCCTGCATCCCTAGGCACTCATCCGCAGTCACCATAAAACGCAAATAGCGCCTGGTAGTTTGATGTCCGACCAAACCTATCAATAACGCATCCCAGCGAGAGCGATGGGTTGGGGCAAACACAACTGGACCGCTAGTCGGAATATTTTCCTGACCAACAATGCGAATAGTTCTGAAGAAATTAGGTAAGACAACCCGTTTTCCGATTTTGTAAGCTAACGGCGCTAGCCAGGGGGATAGTTTGGAAGGGCAGGGAGTATACACCACGTCTGATGTTGGCTGTCTATGAAGCAAAAATTGCGGACTAAAAGCCATTAGCGATGCTCAGGAAACGAAAACACACCCAAAGCAGAAAATGAATGTCGCCAGCCATGTGCTCGACGATACCCAACTCCACATTTGTATACATACCATATACCTATCTTGAGGCAAGCTCTGCCAATCTGCAGGACAGTTTTACTGCCGTCTCTGATGAAACCAGTTTTGTAACTGTTGCTGACAGGACGATGCTAATACTCCCCCTTGAACCATCAGGCGATGATTAGACGCTGGTCCATCTGGCACATTTAGAACAGAGCGTACAGCCCCGGTTTTTGGATCATCTGTGCCATATACTAGTAAGCCCAACCGAGCATGCACAATTGCCCCTGCGCACATAGGGCAGGGTTCTAGGGTGACGTATAACCGATAGTCATTAAGATGCCAATTTTGTAAACGTTGACCAGCCTGTCGCAGTGCCAAAATCTCTGCATGGGCCGTGGGATCATGATCCCGTTCGCGACGGTTGGCTGCTTCGGCAAATACCTCATTATCAGGGCCAACGAGCACAGCCCCAACGGGCACTTCTCCTACAGCCCCTGCTGCTTCCGCCAATTCCAATGCCCGCAACATCCACCGTCGGTGGTTTAGATACACAGGATTATCTAACGGTGGGGGCGGTACGTCATAGGGCATTGAGTGCTAGGTCCAGGGCAGGTTTGCAAAAAGAGACGGGGACAACAATTCCAGAAACAATTGCAGAGATATTCTCCCGTGGGTGTTCCCCTAAATATTAGAGCTGCAAGGCTTAGGCAATCCCAAAATATGTCAGCACCAAAGGCGCTTCGCTCGTGTTAATGACTTCATGCACATCACCGGGCTCCACCAGGATACATACGCCTGGCATCAGGGGCTGGTCTGTGCCATTGACTACCATGATCCCCGTGCCTGCTGCGACTAAGAATACCTCATACATGTCTGAGTGAGCATGGGCCTGAGCGACTTGCCCTGGCGCAAATGTAGCCTGGGAAAAGTTAGTCAAGTGGGGAATATCCCCCGGCTGCAGCATAACTTTTTTGCGAATGGCTGGATTATGGGAAACTCCCTGGTCCGCTAGCTGATTCAGGTTAACGTGTTTCATAACAGGGAATAAACGTAGGGACAGACCGCGTCAAGGGAGCAGGTGCCCCGAGCCGAGTAAATCATTCGTGACTCACAGCTGAGTTGTCTGGCTCAACCGCTTTGGCAGATGCCTCATTGACTACAACTTGATCGCTAAGGCTGGTGCTACCCACCATGGGGAGTGGAGGAACCGGGTCATATCCACCTGCATGCCAGGGATTGCAGCGGACGATCCGCTTAATCGCCAGCCAGCCACCGTGCCATGGGCCAAATCGCTCTATGGCTATGAGGGCATAGCTTGAGCAAGTAGGGGTATAGCGGCAAGTAGCTGGCAACAGGGGAGAAATTAGCAGCTGATAGCCTCGAATCAGTGTCTTGAGCACTAGTTTGATCACGTTAGGCATGGGGTGCCCTGCAATAAGCAGATAATATTGTATAAATAGATACACCGCACCATAGACAGGGCGTCTATGAGGAAGGTTTGAAGAAAAATAACATCAGGTGTGAGACATTGAAGTTTTCTCAACAGACTATACGCTCTACCCCATGATAAAAAATCCTATGGCGTAATGAAGAGGAAGCGTTAGGTATATGTACTCATGAAAGTAATCTCTGATACCAATTTAGTGTCTAGCGTTAGCCAACTGGTGCCTAAACTGCTCAAAAAACATTCCTATGGTCTTTATGAGCTAGCTCAGGAGTGTTCTCAACAGCTGCATTTTCCTGTTTGTGAGATTATGCCGTCCCTGAGTAGTAGTCTACATCGTATGATTATCTGCGGTGAACTGCGCTATGACCGACAGCATAATCGTGTATTTATCGGGTAGTTACGTTGCCTGTCCAGGTCGGCGTAGTTGCTGCGGGGTTGTGGCCAACATTGCCAGATATTGATTAACGCTTAAAGCTGTCATGCTCTTTCACCTAGCTGTGCTCGTCGACACAATCCAAGAAAAATTGATGGCTATATTAAGGGGGAGTTGGGGCCACTCCTAAAGTATGTCGGGAGGGCTCATGCTGGCATAGAGTGGGTCCAGGAATGAAACCCCCTATTGCATAACTGTTTATTGCTAACCATATAGCCTGTTAGATGGAACGTCCTATTGCCTAACTCCCTATATCTAAACCGACCCCCTCCGCAGACCTTAGTGTTGGCGGAGGGGTCTTATTTTGTGCTTAGGGATAATTAGGCTGTCTACGCAGGCGAGAGCAGTACAGTCAGCGCTCGTCTGTCAAAAGATTGCACCTTACCGGCATTATCCAAGTCATCGATGACTCGCCGCAGCAGATCAGTAGCGCGATCGCGATGCTGGTGTTCACGTCCTCGCAGACGGACTAAAAATTTTACAGAATCACCCTTGTCAAGCCATGTCGTTGCGCGCTTGACCCGCAGCAGATAATCTGATTCACCAATATTGGGACGGAACTTGACCTCTTTTACCGATGGACGAGATGTTTGCTTTTGGCGTTTGCTCTTTTGATACTGTAGCTTGCCGTGATCCATGGCTTTGGCAACCGGAGCGCCATCTTTTCGCTGAGAAACCACTACCAGATCAAGGTTTTGCGCCTTTGCTAACTTAATAGCATCTTGGGTATCGATGACGCCATGATTCTCACCAGCGTGGTCAATGAACAAAACCTGAGGGCTTTTGATGTTGCGATTGACGAGACTTTTCTGCTTCTTATTAGTAATAGGACTACACTCCAATACGATTACGTCGGACAGCCCTAGTAAAACACATTTCAACGCTATCGACATCTATCTAACGATGGAATCCCCCCTCCGAGCCAGGTTTTGTCGAGAATTGGCGCGATCGCAACCCTATACTTAACACTGCTAAGTAATCTAGCTATGTGTTGCATCAGACCTATACCTGCTATAACAGCCATGTTGAACAGGTATTTTCTATGACAGCCCCCAATTTTTCTAGCGAATCTGTCCTGCAAGCACTCAACTGGCGCTATGCCACCAAAATGTTTGATGCCAGTAAAAAAATCCCTAGCGATACCTGGTCAGCATTAGAGCAAAGTTTAGTGCTGGCTCCTTCTTCATTTGGGCTAGAGCCTTGGAAATTTTTTGTAATCGATGACCCAGCTGTCCGGCAACAGCTACTGGAAGCCACCTGGAAGCAATCTCAGGTAGTCGACGCGTCCCATCTGTTGGTGCTGGCTATCAAAACCGGTTTAAATGACACCGATGTGGATCGCTCTATGGCGCGTACCTCAGAAGTCCGCGAGGTCCCCCTGGAGTCGCTAGAAGGCTTTAGCAACGTGATTAAGGGATTTATGAAAACTCTGCCGGATGTGGATAATTGGGCAACTCGTCAGGTCTATATCGCCCTGGGGCAGCTGATGGTTAGCGCCGCTCTACTGGGCATCGATACCTGTCCCATGGAAGGGTTTATGCCCGATAAGTACGATGAAATTTTGGGGTTGCCTGAGATGGGGTACCACGCTGTTGTAGTTTGTGCCGCTGGCTATCGGTCAGAAGACGACAAATATGCTCACCTGCCCAAAGTGCGTTTTTCCCTAGAGGATAAGGTGCAACATATTTAATTCTGATTTAACCTTGGGCGTTCCCTGGAGCGCCCCGACGATGGACTTTTTTAACTCTCTTTTTTGTTCTCTCTTCTACACTTCCATCAAAATAATTTCATTTGTTCTGTGCCATCGATTGCTGACGTTCCTACCGATGGCATTGGCCCTCGATTAGATGCTAGTCGATCCGCCAGTCGGGTTGTTTCTGGTAACCGATACTTGGGTGTGCATTGCAGCACATAGTCAACAGCCGTTTCTAAGCAAATACGATGCCCTGCCGATACAAATAGGGGTTTAGTTCCAGTTCGGCTTCTGAGCACAGCCCCAATGGGTTCCCCTCGGTCCATCAGTGGCACCCAAGCTCCTTTTTCAGGTGGCAATTCCTGATGGGTACCTAGCAATCGCGATTTGGCCACACCAATGGTGGGTTTATCAATCAGGACACCCAGATGACTGGCAATCCCTAAGCGACGAGGATGGGCAATGCCGGCACCATCACAAAGGATTAAATCAGGCTCTAAGGTTAACTGGCTAAGGGCATCAAGGACCGTTGGCATTTCGCGAAATGACAGTAGACTGGGGACGTAGGGAAATGTGGTGGGACGATAGGCCAGCTTTTGCTCTAGTAAGGTCAGTTCCGGTAGCTGCAAAACTACTACAGCGGCCCGAGTAATCGTGCCATCCTGCTCAAAGCCAGCGTCTACCCCAGCCACGGTGGTGATGGATGCAAATTGGTCAGTGGTAATGACCTGGCTACGCAGGTGGTTTTGAACTGCGATCGCATCCGCCGTATCCCTAGGCCAGGTATCAGGTACATCAATTTTCATTTGATCTTTGCAGCAAACTGGGCATGCTTCGGTAGCATCGAAGAGATTTGGTTCATTAGAAAATTATGGTGCGTTTTTCAACCAATATTCTTTCAGTCAGTACAGCAGCGCTTCTTGGTAGTGTACTGCTGATGGGAGCTACTCCGGTAACCCAGGGACAGGAACCGAAGGTAGAAAGAAGCCTTGCCATCAACCAGGTTGAAGACGCCGTTGTGCCACTACTTGATAATGATGTTCAGGCACTGCTGCCACAAGATAGTAACAATGGTGATGTTGAAGCCGTTCAGCGACAGCAGTTCTTATTAATCCAGGGGGCATTTGCCGCCGCCGTCGGGCTGAGTGCCCTAGCCCTGGTCCACGGTGTGCGTAGCTACAGCAAATACCACCAATGGCAGCGCATTGATTTTCTGCGGCGAGCTACCCAAGAGTTTGAAAACGATCCTGGTATTTCCCACGCGTTAAGCATTTTGGCCTTTGAAGAGTACCGAGACTATCCACTCAATTTGCCTCAGACATCAGCAACAACCGACAAAACATTTAAGGTCACCAATGAACTCTTGAGCCAGGCCTTAAGCAGTTCTAAGCTACGGAGACATCGAAAAGAAGAGCTGGATAAGTTGGATGCTGATGCTGGCACTCAGGAGGCTGATGTCAAGGAGTATTACGCTGAAACATCCGTGCGTGATTGGTTTAACCAAATGCTCAATGGTCTTGAGCATTTTGGTTACTTGGTGAATTCTAAAGTGTTTAGTGTCAAGGAGGTACAGCCATGGCTAAACTACTGGGTGAGACTGATCGCAGACGAAACCTACCGGCGCAACTGTGATTCGAGAGTTTACGAACAGCTTTACAACTATATCTATGACCATGGGTTTGACGGTGTCAGACAGCTGTTTGAAAAGTTTGGCTATCGGATTTTACGCTCTCCCTATAAGGGGAATGACTTTGAAAAACTAGGAGATATAAAACACTACAACACCAGGCTGGCTTTAAGTCTGGCAAAAGTATCTCGACTGGTCTATCAGGATGTTCGATATATCGCTAAAATTGCCCAACTGTGGAATATTGATATTCGGAACAACTTTCGATTTTTTAATGCCCACAATCGGGATACGCAAGCGTTAATGTTTCGCACAGATGAGTGTGTGATACTTGCCTTTCGCGGTACTCAGGAGGTTCGTGATTGGATGACCAATCTGAATACAAAACTGCGGAACTTTACTATCCGACGGGCGGGCAAGACAACTTTGTCGTCTTACAAAGGGAGAGTGCATACGGGTTTCTTTTTGGGCTGGGCTGAGATTGAGCGAGACGTGCTGGCTCAGTTTGAGCGTTGGCAAACTGCAGATAAGGTCAATGGAATTTCTAAGCCTTTGCCGCCGCTGTTGGTTACAGGACATAGTTTGGGTGGGGCATTGGCTACGATGGCAGCGGCATCACTCCATGAAAATGGGTTTGAGGTTGCTGGTCTATATACGTTTGGACAACCTCGCGTGGGCGATCTTACCTTTAGTCGGCAGCTTAATAAACATCTGTCGGATAAGGTTTTTCGCTTTGTTAATAACAATGATGTTGTCCCCCATGTGCCGCCACCATTCTCGTTACAAAATCCTTTCCGGTTCTATGGTCACCTGGGTGCAGTCAAGTACTTTAACTCGAAAGGGTTGCTGATGGTCAACTACAAAGCGCTCAATCGCGCTGTTGATGGCTTTGTTGGCTTGGTTAAAAGTGCATTTGAATCGGGATTTGATTTGATTGCCGATCATAATATGTCTTACTACATTAGCTATCTCGATCAGGCGATGCAGGCGGAAATTAAGGATCAAACTGCAACAATGTTGGAGCTGGATGTGACTCGGGTGGGGGGTGCAGAAGGCTTAAGAGCGGCCCAAGCGGCCAAAAAGAAATAGCTGGGGTACTACCAAAACTGACGAAAGTCTTCGTCAGTGGTACTGAGTTGGGTCCAGGCGACACCCTGTTGTTGGAATTTTTCGACAAGCTTGGCACAGGCGGGGCGTTCGGTGGCATAGTGACCGGCGTCGATCAGGATGAGGTTGAGATCGCGCCCTTCTTGAAACTGATGAAACTTACAATCAGACGTTAGATAAGCCTGAGCTCCCGTTTTGGCCACTGCTCCCATAAAGCTGGCCCCTGAGCCTCCCAGGACAGCCACCCGCTCAATCATCTGGTGTAAATCTGCCGTCGGTGAATGGATTAAATTAGGTGGATTGAGCTTAGCTTGGATTATGGCCAGCAGTTCATCCAATGATTGTGACCTGGGCAAATTTCCCACTCGACCGTAGCCCAGCTCATTCTGGGTCGGTACCACCGGTATCGCATTCTGCAAGCCCAACAGCTGAGCCAGCCGATCCGCCGTCCCATCAGCCACCTGATCAAAATTGGTATGGGCACTGTACACGCCGATGCTATGGGTTATGCTTAGGCGCACCATATCCCCGATGGGATTACCTGCCGCCACAGACTTAAGCGGACTAAAAATTAACGGATGGTGCGCAAATATCAGGTTGACTGGGGCACCCTCCTGCTTAAGCCGAATGGCTTCGGCCATCACTGCCAGCGTTGGCGTTAAGCAGACCAATACCCCTGCCGGTTGAGACAAAATACCCGGTTCAATCTGCCAGCCACAGTTATCCCAAGACTCCTGCCACGCAGGCGGTGCCCAGGCTTCAACCCAGTTAATTAGTGCCTCAACGTTCATGGTGACTCCTTCTTCTCAAAGCGACTCAAATTCCATTGTCGATGCTGATCAAACAGCCACTGTGACGACCGCTGCCTCGTCAACAGCCGTTAGCCCTGCCGAGGAATCAGCAGCCAGCAACACATCCGAGTCTCAGACCCTTAGTTTAGGACAATCCTGGCTGTATGCCGGGGGAGCCTTACTTGCGGTCTATGGTCTGTTCGCCTCCATAGACTGGCTGAATATCGGGTTTCAATCCATTCTCGGTCCCCAGGTTGAAGCGCTGTTGACCCTGGCTGCTAATCCCTGGCTGGGTCTGTTGCTAGGGATTTTAGCCACTGCCCTGATGCAGTCATCCAGCGTTGTTACGACCTTGTTAGTTGGCTTCGTGGCTGGAGGCTTACCTCTGGCGACTGCCATCCCCATGGTGATGGGAGCTAACCTCGGTACCACAATCACCAACACCCTCGTCAGTCTGGGCTATGTTGGCAATGATGAAGAGTTTGAACGAGGATTTGCCGCCGCGACGATACACGACTGCTTTAACCTAGTCGCTTTGCTAATTTTCTTTCCTCTGGAGTTAGGGCTGCACCCCTTAGAACAGCTAAGTCAGTGGTTATTACGCCAAACCTTGAGTGCCGATTTTATGCTAGAAAACTGGCTAGCTCCCATGGACTGGTTGTTACATCCATCCCGCTGGCTGATGGCCTACGGCGTTAACAGCATGCCTGGTCCCTGGGATTCGCTGCTGCTGTTTAGCGCCAGCGTCGGGGGGCTAATGATTTCTGTGACGGCCCTAAGTTGGCTGATGAAGCATTGGCTAGATACCCCAGTTAAGAACACTATTCATTGGGCAACGGGCCATGGCTCGGGAATTGGCGGTCTGGCAACCGGTGCTGCCATAACCGCCCTAGTGCAATCTTCTTCTATGACCACTAGCTTGATGGTGCCCCTAGCTGGGGCTGGCTTGGTCACACTGCAAGACGTTTATCCATTTGTTCTAGGAGCCAATATCGGCACCTGTATTACGGCCCTAATGGCCACTTTGGCACTAGCCAACCCCGTGGCCCTGCAGCTTGCCCTGGTGCATTTGAGCTTTAACCTGCTGGCCGTCGGTTTGATTTATGGCCTACCACCGCTGCGGGCTATGCCGTTAGCTATGGCACAACAACTAGCAACAACAGCTCGAAACTATCGCATCGTAGCGATTGCCTATGTCGTAGGGGTATTTTTTCTGGTACCATTTGCAGCCCTGTGGCTGTCTTTAACTTTGCTGATCTAGGACAGCGCCTGGGCCACCTGAGAGGCGATCTCAGGCTAGAGTTCTTCTTCCCAACTTTCCACTGCCAGTAGATCGCTAATTGGGTCTTGCATAGAAAACTCAAACTCTTCAAGCTCCTGTTTCCAATGCTCCCAGCTGTCTCTAAACAGAAACGCTATTTTCCAGAGTTTATCGGTGGGCTTGATGACGTCAGATTCTACAAGGGATGTCACTTGGCGCTGAAACTTAGCCATTGGATGCAACGCCAATGGAGCAGCTGTTGTGGTTTTAGCCATAAATGAATGGATTTAATTTTCCGAAAAAATTTCGTCGTACATTGAAATTCAGGCCCTATATCGGAGGGCATACGCTACCTATCGCAAGCAATGAATTTCACAATGATAAAAGATACCACACTGGTTTCCGTTTAGCATAACTCTTTAGAAAGATTTCAATACAAACGTACAATCAGCGGGTCCCGATGTCCTGATAAGCCTACAGTTCCATATTCGACATTTACTGAATTTGAATTACTGAATTTGAATCAGATATTGTCAAAGCTGTAGCGCCTGTCTAAGCTAAGATGCGGCATATAAACCCGAGCAGTTTCCATGGCTGAGTCTGAAAACATATACCTTCCCAAAACAGACGAATCTGAAGATCTCAAGCGCATTCGCCACACCTTTTCCCATGTGATGGCAATGGCTGTACAACGGCTATTTCCTAAGGCTCAGGTCACCATTGGCCCCTGGACCGACTATGGGTTCTACTATGATTTTGACAATCCTGATCCCTTCTCTGACAAAGATCTAAAAATGATCAAGAAGGAGATGATTAAAATCATTAAAAAAGATTATCCAGTTGAGTGCGAAGAGGTATCGCGGGAAGAAGCCAAGCAGCGCATTGAAGCCCTGGGGGAACCCTACAAACTGGAAATTCTAGACAGCATTGAAGAGCCGATCACCCTTTATCACCTGGGTGAGCAGTGGTGGGATTTGTGCGCGGGCCCCCATGTCGAAAGTACTCGCAAATTAAATCCTAAAGCCTTTGACCTGGAAAGCGTGGCTGGGGCTTACTGGCGTGGGGATGAAACCAAAGCTCAGCTGCAGCGCATTTATGGTACTGCCTGGGAAACACCGGAGCAGCTGCAGGAGTATAAGCGCCGTCGTGAGGAAGCTAAAAAGCGCGATCACCGTAAGCTTGGCAAAGAGCTAGGCCTGTTCTTATTTTCCGAAGACGTTGGCCCTGGACTACCCCTATGGACGCCAAAAGGTACCTTGCTGCGCTCTACTCTGGAAGACTTTCTCAAACAGGAGCAGGTGAAACGTGGCTATCTGCCTGTGGTGACTCCCCATATTGCCAAGGTGGACCTGTTCAAAACGTCTGGCCATTGGCAAAAGTACAGCGAAGATATGTTTCCGATGATGGCGGAAACTGATGATGATCGCGCGGCGGAACAGGGCTTTGTCATGAAGCCGATGAACTGCCCTTTCCATATCCAGATTTATAAAAACGAACTGCGCTCCTATAAGGAACTGCCCATGCGGCTGGCCGAGTTTGGCACGGTCTATCGCTATGAGCAGTCTGGCGAGCTAGGGGGGCTAACGCGGGTGCGTGGCTTTACGGTGGACGATGCTCATTTGTTTGTCACACCGGACCAGCTTGATGCTGAATTTCTTAAGGTGGTTGATCTGATTTTGGCCGTCTTTAACAGCCTCCAGCTCAAGAATTTCAAGGCTCGACTCAGCTTTCGCGATCCTGACTCTGATAAATACATCGGCTCCGATGAAGCCTGGGAAAAATCCCAGAACGCTATCCGTCGGGCGGTGGAAACCTTGGGTATGGAGCATTTTGAGGGTATTGGTGAAGCGGCTTTCTATGGTCCTAAGTTGGACTTCATCTTTACCGATGCTCTGGGTCGGGAATGGCAGCTGGGAACTACTCAGGTAGATTACAACCTACCCGAGCGGTTCAATCTGGAATATGTGGCTGACGATGGCACCCGTCAGCGTCCGGTGATGATCCATCGGGCTCCGTTTGGCTCTTTGGAACGTCTGATTGGTATTTTGATCGAAGAATATGCTGGGCTATTTCCCCTCTGGCTGGCTCCTGAGCAGGTGCGGCTGATGCCGGTTACGGCTGAGCAGCTTCCCTTTGCGGAGCAGGTCGCTGACCAGATGCTGCAGCTGGGTATGCGTGTGATTGTTGATCGCAGTGGTGAACGTCTTGGCAAGATGGTGCGTAATGCGGAGAAAGCGAAGATCCCGGTGATGGCTGTGATTGGTGCTAAGGAAGTCGAGGCTAACAGTCTGAGTATTCGTACGCGCCAAGATGGGGATTTGGGTGCGATCGCAGTCGCCGATGTCATTAGCCGATTAAAAACGGCCCTTGATAGCCATGGGTACTTCTGATCTGAAATACTGATTGGTTGAACCCCATTTTTTGACAGTTCCAGGGGCACCCATAAGGGAGTGCCCCTGCTGATGTTGCGTCTTTTCCTGGTTTTCAGAAGAAAACCGTATCCCTGACCGGGCCGTCTCCTCTCCTTATCGCTCTCCAAAGACCCACAATGTCTCAAACTGCCCAAGTCACAGTCCCCGCAACCACCGCTAACATTGGTCCCGGTTTTGACTGCCTTGGTGCAGCCCTCACTCTCCATAACCACTTCACCTTCACCCCAGCCGATAGGTTAACCATCACCATCACTGGCAAAGAAGCCGCTCGTCTCAGCACTGGCCCCGACAACCTGGTCTATAAGTCCTACGAAGCGTTTTACAACCAAATCAATAAGCCCACCCCTCCCGTCCACATTGACATTGACCTGCATGTTCCTCTGGCTCGAGGGTTAGGCAGCTCCTCTACCGCCATTGTTGGTGGTCTGGTCGGTGCAAATCTGCTAGCAGGCAGTCCCCTCAATCAGCATCAGCTAGCTACCCTGGCGACTCAGCTAGAAGGCCATCCAGACAATGTTGTCCCGGCTTTACTGGGAGGCTGTCAATTGGCTGTCTATGGGACCAACGGTCCCCTAACGATCTGTCAGATTCCCTGGCACGAATCGATTGTGCCAGTCGTAGCCATTCCAGATTTTGAGCTGGCCACCGTTGATGCCCGTCGGGTGCTACCCGCAAGCTACAGTCGTGCCGATGCTATTTTCAATACGGCTCACCTGGGGTTACTAACTCAAGCGCTGACGGCGGGTAAGGGGGACTGGTTGAAAACGGCGCTTTGCGATCGCATCCATCAGCCTTATCGCAAAACTCTGATTCCCAACTACGACGATATCCATGCCAGTGCCCTTGCGACTGGAGCCTGGGGACTGGTGATCAGCGGTGCTGGTCCTACCCTATTGGCCTTGACTAGCCCTGAGGCAGTACCAACTGTCTGTCGCACCCTGGGCAGTGCCTGGCAATTAGCCAATATCCCCTACACCATCCATCAGCTAGTTATTGATCTAAACGGTACTCAAGCCAGTTTGCTCGGCTAATGTCTGCCACGGTTTACGGTATGGCGTTGACCCTGGACTTAACATCAAAAATCCTCTGGCCAGATTTTTATTAATTTACATTTACATAAGTGTGATTGATTACCCTCATATCCACTATTTATCTGTGATAGCTCAACATCTTTCCATGAGCTTTATATATTAAGGCAATTAAGAAAAACAAATGATTTTTAATGCCTTTTGACCTTATCAAAAGTTAACTAAATTACATATACTGTGACTGGGCGTATTTCAATAGGTATTTTTCCTCATCGCCGTCCGGTAAGTTAGCCTAGTGTTTTTTAACGCACACGTGCTTCTGAATTCCTCCGACCTCTTCGACTAAGGCCGCCGCGAAAACAGTAGTTCCCCTGACAGGGTACGTTGCTAAGACTAAGCCTTCTCGCTTTAAGCTAGACCAACTGCCTCTCGGTAAAATGCGCCTCTACGAGTTGTACGCATGAGTTGGCATGATCGTTGAACACTTTCCGTGGCTAACAGCGCTAGTCCTTTTTCCTCTTCTAGCGGCTATCCCCATTCCTTTGCTACCAGATAGCGAAGGTAAGTCCCTCCGCTGGTATACCCTTGGCGCTTGCTTAGCAGAACTTGGCCTCATTCTTTATACGTTTGCTAACTATTACGATCTCAATCAAAACGGCTTACAGCTAGTTGACAATTTTGCCTGGGTCCCTCAAATCGGTCTTAACTGGTCATTGGCAGCGGACGGTTTGTCCATGCCTTTAGTGATTTTGAGCGGTCTGGTCACCACGCTGGCGGTGATTGCGTCCTGGAACATTACCCTCAAGCCACGTCTTTATTTTTCACTGCTGCTACTGATGTACAGCGCTCAGGTCGGTGTCTTTCTGTCTCAGGACATGCTGATGTTTTTCATCATGTGGGAGCTAGAACTGGTACCGGTCTATCTGCTGATTTCTATCTGGGGTGGTCAGAAGCGCCTCTATGCAGCGACTAAGTTTATTCTCTACACGGCTATTGGCTCTATCTTCATTCTGCTAGCAGCCTTGGGCATGGCCTTCTACGGTGACAACCTCACCTTTAACTTCAGTGAGTTAGCGGCTAAGGACTATTCCTTACCGATGCAGCTGTTAGCCTATACCGGCTTTTTGATTGCATTTGGTGTCAAACTGCCAGTATTTCCGTTTCATACCTGGCTACCGGATGCCCACAGTGAGGCACCGGCACCGGTATCCATGATTCTGGCGGGTGTGCTGCTGAAGATGGCAGGCTACGGTCTGATTCGGATGAACATCGAGATGTTGCCCGATGCCCATGTTTACTTTGCACCTGTCCTGGCAATTTTGGGTGTAATCAACATCGTTTACGCTTCCCTGGCCGCTTTTGGTCAAGACAACCTCAAGCGTCGCATGGCCTATTCCTCTGTGGCGCACATGGGATTTGTACTACTCGGTTTAGCGGCATTTACTACCCTGGGTCTCAGCGGTGCGCTGCTACAGATGATCTCCCACGGTTTGATTGCGGCAGTTCTCTTCTTCTTGTCTGGAGTCGCTTACGAGCGTACCCACACCCTGGCTATGGACAAGATGGGCGGCATGGGCAAAGCAATGCCGGTTGCCTTCGGTATGTTTACAGCTGGTGCGATGGCATCTTTGGCCCTGCCGGGTATGAGCGGCTTTGTGGCTGAACTAGCTGTCTTCCTGGGCTTTTCCACCAGCGATGCCTACAGTACTTTCTTCAAGGCAGCCATTGTGATTTTGGCGGCTATCGGTATAATTCTTTCTCCGATTTATCTGCTGTCGATGCTGCGTCGCATCTTCTTTGGTAACCCTGGCGAGTTGGAAATTCCTGACAATACGTCTTGGGATATCAAGCCCCGCGAAGCGTTTGTGGCTATTAGTCTGCTGGTGCCCATCATTGGCATTGGTCTCTATCCCAAGCTGGCTACCCAAACCTACGATGTGAAAAGTACTGAATTGGCCAGTCGGGTGCAGAATATTCGCCTGGCTCAGGACACTGCCAATCATGGTCCTTTCTATGCTCAGGTTTTGACGGCTCCTGAACTTCTGGCTAGTCGTTTGTCGACCACCAGCATCCGCTAGGTGTTAACTTCTTTATCCCTTCTCCAGGGTTAATTGAGTCTTCCAATTTGCGTTAAAGTCGCCAGTGCCTAACCTTGGGCGTTGGCGACTTTGTTGTTTTGGGCGTTTACTCAGCCCATGTCCCCCCCTGGGGCATTGAATATATAGAAGAGAAGGCGATTAACTGATTGGGGAAAATTCCTCATGTGCATCCACGATGTCTATCCCCAGTCAGGGTTTAGTCCGATTGAAGTCTTTATTCAGGCTGAGTCCATGGTTTTATAGTGTGGGTTTGGTGCTGCTGTGCGGTCAACCTGGGTGGAGTCATGCTGCGATCGCAACCGTCACCCAAACCTTTTCGGTGAAAGCCAGTTATTCATCTGGACAGCCGATGGCCTCCGCTCAGGTCCTGGTCTATAGCCCCGAAGATCCCAGTGAACCCAGGATCACCGGCCAAACCAACGCGCAAGGAGAATTTGAATTTCAACCCGATACTAACGGTAATTGGGAGGTCGTGATTCGGCAGGCGGGGCATGGCACAACTGTCAGCGTGCCAGTCGGCACTACCCAAGTAGCAGTCCAGCCCCAGCACACTGAAACTGAGTCTACAACCGCCATTGTGGCTACATCAGACCCCGCTACCAGCCCCGTACAACGTTGGGCCAGTGCCGGAGCCGCCTTTTGGGGGTTGATTGGGACAGTATTATTTTTTTCACGAGGTAAAAACTCCTAGTGCATATTCCAGATGGTTTTGTACCCCCCCAGCTGTGCATTGTTGGGTATGGTCTCAGTGGGTTTGTTACCTGGCAATGTTTACGACAAATTAACCGGCATTCAGATCCGACTACCCAGATGCCTAAGGCGGCTATGCTAGCTGCGGCCTTCTTTGTGGCATCGTCGATCCAAATTCCACTGCCGCCCGTCAGTTTGCATTTGGTACTCAGTGGCCTACTAGGAGCTGTCCTGGGCTATCACGCGTTTTTAGCTATCCTGATTGGTTTGTTTTTCCAGGCCCTATTTTTAGGTCACGGTGGGTTTTCCACTCTGGGAGTAAACGCCATTATTATCGGTGTGCCGGCCCTGACTGCCCATGGCGTTTTTCAACTACGACGTTGGCTACCCCAGTCGCTGAAGCCATCGCTGCGCTATGGGGTGAGTGGGTTTTTGGCGGGTGCCATTGGCATGCTTCTGGCGGTTACTTTTTTTATCAGCATCTTAATCTTTGCAGTGCCTGTCGGCTTTGATGTGGCCACCGAACGGGCGGCGCTACTGACCTTAGGTCTTGCCCATGGTCCTTTGGTCATTGTTGAGGGTATCTTTACGGCACTGATTGTGACATTTTTACAGCGAACAAAACCGGAACTGTTGACTGGCCTAGTCATGCCGTCGACTAGGCATAATCAATCGGTGCGACCATCGGGAGAGCAGCTATGCGACTAACGCTTGATCCCTATGCTGCGTTGGAGTCTCCCCTCCATCGTTGGTGGCCTCGGGCCAAATTAGTGGGACTGGGACTGTTGATGCTGGGGTTTGCTAGTGTGCAGCAGGTGCAACTGGTGCCGATTTGTCTGTTGGTGACGGCTGGGCTGTATCTGTTATCGGGACTGCCCTGGTCATTTTTGCGATCGCGCCTGCGCTATCCCGGTCTCTTTCTCCTCGGCATGGTCATCGCCCTGCCGCTGTTGTCCGGCAACACCATTCTCTGGCAGTGGGGACCGTTGGCCATTCGCCAGGAAGGACTACTGGCCATGGGGCTGATTGCTGGACGATTTCTCTCCATTGTCACCCTAGGTATGTTGTTATTGGGCACGACGCCGCTGCTAACCCTGATGGACACTCTGGTCTCTTTGGGGTTACCCTCATTGCTGGCAGAAATGGCGCTGCTGGCCTATCGCTATCTGTTTGATATTTCTGATCAGCTTGCCCTGTTACGCCAGGCCATGCGGCTGCGAGGCTTTCAACCCACTGGCAGTCGCCAGAGCTGGCAGCAACTAGCGGCGGTCACCGGCACCCTGCTCGTGCGCAGTTATGAACAATCAGAACGGGTCTATAAAGCCATGCGTTTGCGAGGCTATGGCCACAGCCGTAATAGTGCCTCCCAGCTGCGAGGCTGGGGTCGGAGCTCAGATATTGCGGCCATAGGATTGTGCGCTACCATTAGCCTGACGTTAATTGGCCTCCAGGTGTGGTAGGTGTTGCCTGGAGCATAGGTTTAACCTGCCTTTCCCAATTAAAACCTTAAGAACCCAGACTAATTCCTTTAACTCAGCACCTCAAAAATAAAAACTTATTTAAATCTCTTCAAATCTCACGCTCTTACTCTCTGAGTAGTATCTATGACGTCTCTACTACCCAAGAAAACAGTTGATTCTGTTGTGTTGCCAGCAACGGTTGCGGCAATTGCTGTTGAACATCTGTGTTTTTCTTATCCCGATCGGCCCCAGGTACTTGACGATATCTGTCTGCAAATTTCCCCTGGTCAGCGAGTTGGAATTATTGGCCATAATGGCTGTGGTAAAACAACCCTATTTATGACCTTGTGTGGTGCACTCACACCAACGTCTGGCACAGTGCGACTGATGGATAAACCGGTGGTCACTGGCGGGTTTAATCCTCAAATTGGGTTGTTGTTTCAAAATCCGAACAACCAGTTGTTTTCGGCATCGGTGCGAGAAGATATTCGCTTTGGTCCGGCTAATATGAATCTGCCGCCGCACCAGGTAGAAGAACGTGTGGATGCAGCTATTGCGCTGACTGGGTTACAGCCTTTAGCAGAGCGACCGCCCCATCATTTGTCGGGTGGGGAAAAGCAGATGGTGGCCATTGCTGGGCTGCTGGCGATGAAGCCCCAAATCGTTCTTTATGATGAACCCACCGCTAGTCTGGATATTCGCAGCCGCCGCCGGTTGATCACGTTTATGCAAGGGCTGCAGCAAACTATGGTGATTGCGTCCCACGATCTGGAGTTTTTGTTAGAGGTTTGCGATCGCGCTCTAATAATGTATCAGGGCAAGATTGTTGCCGATGGACCTCCCAGGGAGATTATGGGAGATGATCGCCTGATGCATACCTACGATCTAGAAAAACCCCATTCTTTAATTCCCCACACGATCAACCATCACCAGTAACAGCGTCTAATCCGCATGCTTTACCTGGCCATCATGCTTACTTTCTGTCGCAAAGGTCTCTTCAAAAAAAGCAGCTGTTTTTTCGAGGTCTTTCCCCCCTTTAAGGCGATAGAACGCTAATGCTCGAATTAACGCCTCATCGCGCTGAATTACTCGCACCGCCCTTGAGGCCCCCTTTTCACCTTTGTAGGGATTATCAATCCAAAGGGCATCGCTCAACCCTAGCGCAGCCACTAGCGGCGTAGAAGATTCTGTTTTTAACCGTTCAGTCACTGGGATAGGAAGATCTGCCAGTGCCTCTGCTTCGGTTAGCCGCTGAGCACGATTGATCAATGTTCGCAGCCGTTCTGAATTAATGCTCATCAACAACTATTTGCCACTTGCCTATCGGTTTCCCAGCTTGACACAGTCCTAGAACGTTTTCTCAAAAACTTTACACATCTGATGCAACCATAAGCCCATTCCGTAACGTCACGTAGCTAATGAAAACAATCACCATCGCTTCTGGGCGTTGATCCATGGCATTTCCGAGAATTTACTCAGAGCAACACTATACATCAGCTGTCACGGCTGCTGTTGCAGATCTTCTACAAAGCTATCGCGGTCATCAAATCGATGTTTTACGACAGCTGCCTTGCTACGAACGCAATGCTCGCGTCTATGAGCTATGGATTACAGCTTGGGATAGAAACGAAGATCGCTACGAGTTTATCTATGAGCTCCGGATCGGAGTCGTCAAGGGGCAGCTGATTGTCTTATCTTGGATGCCACTGTAGCCATAAAAAACCCCTCAGGCTGACGGACCTCAGGGGCAAATGGAAATAACTAAACTAGCGCGGTAAGAGCAATTGCTGATTTGGAGGACTGTTTCGATTTGGGTTAACCGCTTTTGATCAAATAATCAAAATCTAGGACTAAACCCGATCGAGTATCAGCAACGCCCAGTAGACATACATAACCGCATGCCTAACGTGTTCAAGTAGAGCGACAGTCGGTCTACGCTTTACGGGAGTAGTACTCAACCACGAGTAGCTCGTTAATGTTGAGGGCTATCCATTCACGTTCGATGATGCTATTAACTTTAGCTTCGAGCTTGTTCTTATCAAACTCCAGATGGGTAGGAATATTAGCCAAACCAGGAAATTCCAGGTTAGATTCCACCAGCTTTTTGGAAGCTTCCTTACTACGAACGCCAATCACGTCACCAGGGCGACACTGGTAGCTAGGAATGCTAACAACGCGACCGTTGACAGTGATGTGACCATGGTTAACGACCTGGCGAGCAGCGGGAATTGTAGGTCCCATGCCCAGTCGAAATATAGTGTTGTCCAAGCGCATTTCTAGCTGTTGCAGAATCACCTGCCCAGTAGAACCACTCGCACGACGTGCTTTTTTCACATAGCGCAGTAGCTGACGCTCGGATACGCCATAGTTGTAACGAAGTTTTTGCTTCTCTTCGAGTCGAATGCAGTATTCAGATTTTTTCTTCCGCGCCTGACCATGCTGACCAGGAGGATACGCCTTCCGGGCAACCTTCCGGGTTAGACCGGGCAGTTCACCCAGACGGCGAGTAATGCGGAGGCGAGGACCTCTATATCGCGCCATATGCGTTTAGTCTCCTAATTTAGGAATATTCCAGCCCCTAATTATAGGGGATAGGCTGACCAAGTACCAGATAAATTTTGTCAGACGGTGCTTGTTCACTGGGGTCGATATCCCCCAAAGGATTCGACGCTTGCAGGCTACTGGAGTGCCTAGGATATGATGAGTACATACATTCGCTGTATGGACTATGGTTACAACTATTCCTACACCTCAGTCTGAGGCAGAAGCCACCATTGTCTATCCCAGTTCTGACGGAGAGCCCGTGGCGGAAACGTTTGTCCATCTCTATGCCATGTTAGTCACCATCGAGGTGCTAACCCAATATCTGCAGGGTCAGCAAGCGACGGTGCTGGGCAACCAGTTTATGTACTATGCCCAGGGGTTTCCGCGTCTGCGAGTTGCGCCGGACGTGATGGTAATTTTTGGCGTAGCGCCTGGCGGTCGGGACAACTATAAAATTTGGGAGGAGGGAGAAGTGCCCTCGGTCGTTTTTGAAATGACCTCTCAGGGGACTCGCAGTAACGACGAAGTTTTCAAGAAAACTCTCTACGCTCAGTTAGGTGTACAGAAATATTGGCTATTTGACCCGAAAGAAGAATGGCTAGAGCCTGCCCTTCAGGGATATCGCTTACGCGGTGAAGAGTACGAACCCATCAGTGATGGCATCAGTCATGCTCTGAAGTTACGACTTGTTCATGAAGGACAGCTGATTGGCTTCTATCGTCAGGATAATGATGAACGTCTGTTAATACCCAGTGAACTTGCCGTAGCGCTTGAGCAAGAAGCTCTGGCACGGCAACAGGCAGAACGAAAAGCTGAAGAAGCACGACAGCGAGCTGAAGAAGCACGACAGCGGGCTGAAACGGCAGAGCAGGCTAAGTTAGAAACTCAGAAGAAATTGGAACGCTTGCAAGCCAGGCTTCAGGAAATGGGTATCGATCCGGACGATATTGGGTAATGTTCTTGTTTACAGGGGTCGATGGGCAGTAACCACTTCAAGGTTATGGTTATTAATCCTGAGGATATAGACAGGGAAAACGTTCTTGCGATCCCCAGGAGCCTCTAATCGTTAAAAATTGTCAGGATTTTTTAGGTCACAGACTGTATCTGACTATCACTAGGGAATGAACCCTAAGGAGATACTGTGCAGTCAATTTATTGGTTTTGTTTTGTTATCGGCGGCGTATTTGTTGCGATCGCAACCCTGGGAGGTGCCGGTGATGCCGATTTCGATGCCGATGCCGACTTTGATGCGGAGTTAGATGCTGACTTTGATGCGGAGTTAGACGCCGATGCCGATTTTGAGGGTGACCTGGAGCTTGATGGCAATGCCCCAGGTGCAGGATTTGATGCTCAAGTAGACACTGATCTCCAGCTCCTCCAAAAAGTCAAAGGGGCCTACCTCTTTAGCTTGAATATTCTAACTAGTTTCAAATTCTGGACCGTTGGCGGATTTTTCTTTGGTCTGACCGGTCTCAGCCTCAGCTGGGTGCAGCCAAACTGGTCGGCCTCTATTATTTTCGTGGCTGCTTTGCTCATGGGTATAGCACTAGGCGGCACCCTGGCAATTCTCCTGCGTCACTTGGCCCGCCGTCGTGCCGACAGCCTCATTCGCACCGAAGATTTTGCTGGACGGGTGGGCATCGTAGAACTACCTTTTGATGCCCAAAGTAAAGGCAAAGTCTGTCTGGAACTAGGCGGTAGCACGTTGCACATGATGGCATTAACGGATGACACCAAACAATTCGTACCGGGAGATAAAGTGCTCGTCGTCAATCTTGAGAAGAATCGCCTTTGGGTCGTTTCAGACGAAACCGCTGCCCAACAGAACTAACCCACACTCATTAACGGATACCCATGACACACCCTACATTCTTGCTGGGGCAATCTGCCCTAGCAAGTGATTCCAAACTATCGGCCAATGCCGAAACCAGTGAGACCGTTAGCACTGAGGCTGCTAGTTACGAACTGGCCCAGGCCCTAACGATTTCGCAGGCTAACCAAAATACAGCCCAGTTGGGAGCTGTTTTAGGCGGTAGCGCCCTGGTGCTGGGTTTGCTTGGCATTGGTGCACTGATCGTAGTGCTCAAAACATGTCTGCGAATTTGTAACCCCAACCAGATTTTGATCATCTCAGGGCGTAAATATAAAAACAGAAATGGTCAGACGGTTGGCTATCGGGTGGTTTTTGGCGGTCGTACGCTAGTTGTGCCCATCATTGAGCGGGTGCAAAGTATGGACATGACCACCATGCCGATTCCGGTGGAAGTGACTAATGCCTATGCTAGAGGGGGCACACCGTTAAATATTCAGGCCATTGCCAATGTCAAAATTTCTAGCAACCGCAGCGTTGTCGGCAATGCCATTGAGCGCTTTCTAGGCCGTAACCGCTCAGAAATTCGTCGGGTAGTCCGCGAAACCCTAGAAGGTAACCTTCGGGGTGTGGTTGCCCTACTGACCCCAGAACAGGTCAACGAAGATCGGCTTAACTTTGCAGAGCGGATTGCTGCCGATGTCGCCAAGGACCTTGGCAAACTAGGGCTGCACTTAGACACCCTAAAAATTCAAAGCATCACCGACGATGTCGATTACCTCAGCTCCATTGGTCGCCGTCGGATTGCTAACATCATTCGCGATGCCGAAATTGCTGAAGCTGAAGCCGTTGGTGAAGCCGACCGCATTGAAGCGGACTGCCAGAGACAGGCAGAAGTGGCCAAAACTCAGGCCCTGACCGTAGTCCAAGAAAAGCAAAACGAACTACGTAAAGTCAAAGCCGAACTCGAAGAACGCGCCAAATCTGAAGAAGAACGCACCATTGCCGCCGCCAAAGAAGCCCGAGCCCGAGCCGAGCAGCAGCTCCAAACCGTGCGAGCTGAACTTGAACGCCTGCGTCTACAAGCCGATGAAGTGCTGCCCGCTCAGGCTGCAAAACAAGCTCAGGAGCTACACGCGAAGGGACAGGCAGCCGCTCTAGAAGAGAACGCTAAGGCCGCTGCCCTCGTTAACGAGATGCTAGCTGCGGTCTGGGCTGAAACCGGAACTGATGCGACCCAGGTCTTTTTGATTCAACAAATTGACATGGTATTGAAAGAAGCCGCCAAAATTCCAGGTCGCCTTCATCTCAACCATGTCAATGTAATCGATAACGGTGATGGCCAGGCGATTGCCAGTCTCGTCAATGTTTACCCCGATGTTGTGCGTCAGTTCCTCAAGCAGGTAGACGATACTCTGGGGATTGATGTTACCGGTACCTTAAACCAAAAGTTAGATTTTCAGCGGCGATTAGAACCCGCTGCCATGCCTGATGCCGCAACTACTGTAGAGCCCAACATGGAGGGCAATTGATCATGGAAGGTTTAATTCTTTTACTCGTTATTCTTGGCGGTGGTTCTGGAGTTATCTCCCTAATCATTCGCAACCTTTACAAAATTTGTCAGCCCAACGAGGTGCTGATCTTTGCTGGGGCTCAACAGCGAGTTGGCCAAAAAAAGGTCGGCTATCGCCTGGTGAAAGGCGGCAGCAGCATTCGCAAACCCCTGGTAGAACGGGTACTGCGCATGGACCTGACCAACATGATCATCGAGCTCAAGGTGACCAATGCCTATTCCAAAGGCGGCATTCCGCTCCAGGTAGACGGTGTCGCCAACATCAAAGTTGCAGGTGAAGAACCCGCTATCCATAATGCCATTGAAAGACTGTTGGGTAAGAGCCGCAAAGACATTGAAAAGATTGCCAAAGAGACTTTAGAAGGAAACTTACGGGGCGTTCTTGCCAGCCTCACCCCGGAGCAGGTTAACGAAGACAAAATTGCTTTTGCCAAAAGTCTCTTAGATGAAGCCGAAGAAGATCTTGAAAAACTAGGGCTAGTGCTCGATACCCTCCAGATCCAGAATATTTCTGATAACGTACGCTATCTCGATTCCATCGGTCGTAAGCAGCAGGCTCAGCTCCAACGCGACGCCCGGATCGCAGAAGCAGAAGCCAAGGCAGCCTCTGGGATTCAAACTGCAGAAAACGAAAAGATTACCTCTGTTCGCCGGATTGAGCGTGACACTGGCATTGCTGAAGCTGAAGCTGAGCGTCGAATTAACGATGCCCTGACTAAACGGGGTGCAGTTGTCGCTGAGGTAGAAGCTGAAATTGCATCCGAACTGGTCCGGTTCCAGTCTGAAATTCCGGTGCAGCAGGAGCGGATCAAACAGGTGACTGAACAACTAAAAGCTGACGTGATCGCGCCAGCCGAGGCTGAATGTAAGCGGGCGATAGCAGAGGCTAAGGGTGATGCAGCCCAAATCATTGAAGATGGTAAAGCTCAGGCTGAAGGTACAAAGCAATTGGCTGAGTCCTGGCGTGCTGCTGGAGATAATGCCCGCGATATTTTCTTGCTGCAAAAGCTGGAAATGCTGTTAAAGACCCTCAGTGCTACGGTGCCTGATGTCGATGTCCATAATGTCACCATGATTGATGGGCAAACAGGAGGGACTGCTAAGCAGGCCATTGCGATTATCGAACAGCTCAAACAAACGACGGGTTTAGATATTGCTAGTGCGGTGAATAATCTGGCGAGTGGTACTCAGCAATTACCAGAAGGCAAGTAGAGAAACTGTTTAAGAGGGATGTTTTAAAGGGTAAAGACGTGTATCAAATCGTGCCAGTCTCCTGAGCATCGAGTGAGTCATAGCAAGGTAAATCATAGCCTCAGATGATTCGGGTATGTGACTTTTTTACCCGTTGAAACCCTTTTCATACATCCTCTCAACACACTTGCTGATTTATCAGTCTAAGAGAACAATGGTCAACGCTACATCAAACTAGAGACCTTGATGACAACTACACATCTATCTTGACGGTCGGCAGTCAAGGACTCAAATTCTTCTATCAAGACAATGTAAGATTCAGCGGTCAAAGCATCTGAGAAGCAAGCGATAAAACCTGAGTCATTCCGGGTAATAGCTCCGTGCAGTCCAACTGCAATTTCTATGGCTTGCTCAAGTTCTGTCATTTAAGTCCCCTTAATTCAGCAAGATTCATAAATTTCCTAGCATTATTTGTATCATGATTAAACGATAAAGAACCGCCATTGGAATGACTGAACTGCCGAACATCCCTAGAGATCCCCATCGCTATATTTTGAAGGACTATCAGCCAGTGATCTGCGATGATGAATCAACCTGGCGAGCTTTCATGAATGATGGAGCTAACTTGCTGGTGGCTCAAGATACGGTTGGCAAGTTTACGGTAGTGACCGTATTTCTGGGTTTTAACTATGGAAATATTGAACAACCCAGATTTTTTCAGACAACTTGTTTAGGGACCGATAGTGAGAATCGGCCTCGCTACACGGCAACTTGGGAGCAAGCGATGCTACAACATCGGGGTAAGGTCAAATGCGCTCAGATGCTGACAAATTTTGCGGCGGAACAGGCAGCAGGAATTGATCGCTCCTTCAGGTTTGTTGATTGTAAGGTAATACCTGGAGAGTTACAGTTTGTCTTAGAGTCAGAAGCGGAGGCGATTAGGGCACTGCCTGAAGATCAAGGAGATTGGCAGCGTCGAGGTCGGGTTTTAGTCTTTAGTTTTGCTTAGTTGGGCTACAATGCCTCTGACCTTAATCGCCGCTGCCCATGACTGCCCAGCTTTCTTCCGCTGAACTGCAAGCTGCTCAAGACTTGCTAAGCTCCTATGATCCGACCCAGCCAGCTCTGGTTAACCTGGTCCAGCATGATGGGGACCTGGATGCTAGCTTTGAAGACCTGGTAGCGGATGCGGCGGGGACTGCTGCCTATGGTGAGGAGAAAAAGAAGCTCAAAGAGGTATTTTTGCAGAACCTGCGGCGAGAGATTTGTGGGGATGAGAGTTTTCGTACCCAGGTAGAAGAGTACAGCAAGAAGCCAGGGCAGGCAGTACTGTTGACCGGGTTAATTGTGGGGTTGATTGATTTGGTAACATTGCCGATCAATCCGGCGTTGGCGACGGTGACAGTATTATGGGTGTTGAAATTGGGGATTCATACGTTTTGTGATTATACCGAACCGGAAAAGCCAAAAGAAGATACACAGTCCTGAGAGGGTACTTGCTCAAAGCTATTCATCATTGCTGAAATCTTCAAAGAGTTTTTCTAACTCTTCTACTGTTGCATTCAGAGAATTTGCTATTTCAGCGACAAAATCACTATCCGGATATTTACGACAAAATCGAGCAAGATTCCTCAGTGTTGTAGCTAAACCACTCTTGTCATCGTACTCAATCGAGATCTTTAAATCTTCTAAGTAACAAGCTTTAGCCTCACTAATGTTATCTAGTTCTTCGAGAACTTTACCAAGCTGGTAGTACGTGCTCGCTTGGCTGTAGCGGTCGTTGTACTCAATAAAGATATCGAGGGCCTGCTGATAGTGCGATCGCGCCTGCTCATACTCCCGCAGCGCTTGCGCCACGCTGCCCAACTGGTGGTACGTGCTCGCTTGGCTGTAGCGGTCGTTGTACTTAATGAAGATATCGAGGGCCTGCTGATAGTGCGATCGTGCCTGCTCATACTCCCGCAGTTCTTGCGACACCCGGCCCAACTGGTGGTACGTGCTCGCTTGGCTGTAGCGGTCGTTGTATTCAATCTTGATATCGAGGGCCTGCTGATAGTGCGATCGCGCCTGCTCATACTCCCGCAGTTCTTGCGACACCATACCCAACTGGTGGTAAGTTATTGCCGCTATCGACTGCTTGGTAGACAGTTCTACCTTTTTTAATGTCTTTAAAACTTGAAATACTTGTCCATAGGCTTCTTGAGCTTGATGATATTTCTGAGTTCTATAGTCATCCGCCTTGATTCTTGAGGGTAGATCGGTAAGATCAGAGAACCTGTATCCATCAGAGCATCGCCTCTGCTTATCGTTATGAGTTCGGAAACAACATCCTCCAGTAACACCTCTGCTATCGAGGAATTGAAAGCCTTCATCAAGACGCAACGTGATAGTCGTCAGGTGAAGAAAGCCCTGGCGGTTAAACTGCTCTATCAAGAGCATACCTATGAATCAATCGTCAGCATTCTGGACGTCTCGATGGGCTTTATCGCGAAGTGGAAACAGGCGTATGGAGCCGAAGGAGTCAGTAGCTTTGCTCCTCGGCACAAAGGCCGCCAAAGCTATTTGAGTCATGCGCAAAAGACAGCGGTTATCGAGTGGTTAGGAAGCAAAGATATTTGGACGTTGAATGAATTGGAGTATCACCTGGCCAGTGAATATGGGGTGAGTTATGAATCTAAACAGAGTTACTACGATTTGTTTGAGTCAGCGGGACTGAGTTGGAAGAAAACGAGTAAAGTCAATCCTAAGAAAGATTCAGCTTTGGTTGCGAAAAAAAAGCCGACATCGAACGGCTATTGGCACGCTATCGAACCGAGATTGAATGCGGCAAGTTGAGAGTCTTGTTTGTCGACGAATGTCATCTGATGAGTGGTGATCTGGAAGGCTATGTTTGGGGACGTCGCAACCAGCGAGTCGAGGTGCCCATGATCAATGAGCGGGAACGACAAACCTACTATGGGGCATTGGATTTACTGAGTAAGCGTGTCTTCATTGAGGCGCAAGACAAGGGGAATACGGCGTGTACATTGGCCTACCTGAAGTTTTTGCAACGGCAGTTTCCAGACCAGCGCTTGCTAATTTTATGGGACGGGGCCAGTTACCATCGCGCTCAAGAAGTAAAATCTGCCCTAAGCGCCTTGAACTCCGGTCTGCCAGAATCCAAGTGGCGAATACATTGTGTTCGATTTGCGCCCAATGATCCGACTCAAAATCCGATTGAAGATGTGTGGTTACAGACGAAAACGTGGGTCAGACGCATGGCTGGATTAAAGCCTTCTTTTATAGGGCTCAAGGCATTATTTGAACAATTCTGCGCACTGGAGATTTTTGATTTCCCAAAAATGCACATGTATGGAACATTCTCATTAATCAAGTAGGAAAGCTATA
>NZ_AWNH01000071.1 GCF_000482245.1 Leptolyngbya sp. Heron Island J
ACCTAATTTGACTGCTTCAATGCCCGCATAGCGACGACGATCTTTTTCTGACAGTGACTGGTAATAACGCTGCATCTGGACTTCGATTTCAGCAGAATAGGACACAAGCATTGGTTCTCTGAAACTACCTATTTTTTAGGCTATCCTACCTGTGCAAATGTGGATACTATAAAATCCTTATTCCTAACAAGGAATCTCTACCAACCACGCCTCTGCGTTCTCAATCAGCTCTCCAATTCCGGCTAAAATGCTGCCATAGCAGTCACTATGGGCCAATCCCTCATCCGCCTATACCCACACTCCACGGCAAAAGCCAGCCAGGTCTGCACTGCCGCTGCCTTGGTCTCAGCCTCACTCAACTTGGCAATAAACGCTTCGTGATACCGTCGCTTACCCCAGGCCTCTGCCAGGTGGGCTGCTGGCCATAATCTGCCATCACCCGATCCACTGCTCCGTACCCGGTCTCGTACTGTAGACAGCCCAATTAACCGCTGCCCACCATTCTTTTTAGAGACAAAGAATCCCTTAGCCGGACTTGCTCGATAGCACTCACGCCTTAGCTGTCGTTGCATCTGCCCCAGTTGCTCATGAACTACCCCAGCAAAGAGATCGGTCGTAATGCCATCCACCCCCGCCGCCGGACTCCCCCGCTGAACTAGCCTCCAAGCCGCATGAAGGTGTTCTAAATAAACCTGCATGTATTTCTCCTTGTTAGTTGACAATTGCATCGTGCCAACTACCTACCTGAGGCCATACCTGAGTTAGGTGAAAAGTCGCCTGAGTTCATGCCTGAGTGGGAAGGAAGAGGGAGAGCGGATGACGGAGGATGGAAGACGGAGGGTGGAGGGCGGCAAGTTGAATGCTGAACCTTCGAATTCTAAAAAAAGCTAGAATAATAGACCGATGCAGCCAGGCGAACTCTGATGGTACAGGCTCCTTCTCAACCGCTTCTACTCCAGCTCCCTGATGAAATTGCTTTACAAGTGACCCGTGAGCAATTTGCAGCTCTGGTTGCTGCAAATCGGGATCTTAGGCTTGAACGCACTGCTACAGGACACCTAATTGTGAATCCACCCACTGGTGGCGAAATCGGCCATCGTAATCTCAGCATCACCGGGCAACTCAGTGTTTGGTTTGAAGCAAATGATACCCTCGGAAAGGCATTTGATTCATCTACTGGATTTGCTCTGCCTAATGGTGCAAATCGTTCTCCGGATGCGTCTTGGGTCCGAAAAGAGCGATGGGAAGCGCTCACTCCTGAACAGCGTGAGGGCTTTGTTCCTTTATGCCCTGACTTTGTTGTTGAACTGCGTTCTAAAACAGATAGTCTTAAAGATCTCCGAGAGAAGATGCAGGAATATATGGAAAACGGTTCACAGTTGGGCTGGCTGATTGATCCTAAAAATAAACGAGTAGAAATTTATCGTCCGGGTCAGGTGGTTGAGATATTGGAGAATCCCAGGAAATTATCAGGAGAGAAGATTTTGCCAGGATTTGTACTTACATTGAAGCGGATCTTAAACTAGGGAGCCAGAAGTCCGGAGGCTAATCAAACTTTTGTTAAACCAGCTGCTAAATCAGTCTCCCTCTTCCCTCTTCCCTCTTCTCTGATGCCCCGTTCCCTTTGTATTCTCCTGATCACCGTCCTTGTCGTGTCCCTGACGATTGGTGGCTGAGTCATCTGGAAGATTGGCAACGGTCTGCAGATGAACAGACAGCAGCGTTAGATATGAGATCGCTACCTGGTCGAGGAAATGACTGAAGGTACTCAGCTGCTGCTCAAACAACACAACCTCATCCGTAGTGTTTCCCTAGCTCACCTTAAACAATTGACATTTGATGAGGTGTAACCTTTTGCAAGATATGGCAAAGTATTCACCACTACAAGGCGTTGCATTTTCTGTAACCCAGCCAAATACTTTTGTATCCCTTCATATGCTGGACATGACGAGCAAAAGGATAGCGAATAATGGTTGCACGGCGTTGGTTATTAGGATTGGGCGCAATGGCACTCGTGGGCCTGGCCCATCAGGCCGAGGCGAATTTAGCTTCCGATCCGTCTGAAGTAGCCAATGTGCCAGTTATATCACTGGAGGAGAGTCCTCGCATTGTTCGCCGTCAGCAATTTGAAGACTACCGTCAAGTAATCGAACGTACGCGCTCAATGATCCATGACCAGCCCAGTCAAACCCTGGCAGATCGTTGGGGTTTGGATATCCTGGATGTCACTTGGGAAGATACCGGCCGCTACGACAACTCTGCGGTGGGTCCCAATATCAGTGATATGACCATTCAGATCCAACAACAAGATCCTGATACTGGCGACTACTCTCTACATTTAATGCCTGTAATTCGCTATCCCAATTTTGCGGATCTGACTGGGGATGTACCGATCGACCAATTTTATGTTTTGACGGGTAATGAACAAGGTAATGAACTAGAGCGGGTCTCACTTAAAGAAGTTCTGGGAGATTTACGCGACTATCTCAGTGAGCCAGGTTCATGGGCAGGTTCTGAAACCTCCCTATTAGCAGACCGTGATAGTCATGTGCTGGTTAGCGCTCAGGCGGCATTCTTGCCAATTCCTCAAGGTAATGAGGCGACTTTTAATCCTGTCCTGTTTAATTACCAGTCTTATCCTGGTGATCCAGCTGTCCTCACCTTGTTGGTGACCCGTGAAGGGACCAGTGTGACTGTTATCGATAATCAGCGAGACGGATTCTCGGCTGGCCGTACCTGGGGGCAGCGTTTGTTTTTTAACAAAAATGGTGAACGTGCTAGCCTGACGGGTCAGCGCCTGAGTGATTTTCAATCGGACGCTAGTGATGTGAGCCAACCATCCGAGCAACAATCTGCTAATCCTGAAGCTGAATCAGCCGGGCTGAATATGGTGATGCTAATTCAGGTGCCTCTCAAGCAAAAGCAGCCATTTTTACCGGCTGCACCCATGGCAGATGCTGTCATGCTTGAATCAGCCGCCATAGACTCAGTGCAGTACCGTAGTAATGTAGAGGCGGCTGTGATTGGTCATGGTGAAGTTGAAGGCCCCTTTACCGAAATCGATAATCTCGATATTGAGCGGGATCCTGATTTTCCTGTTCGTGTTACCGTCCAGTTTTACAAGGCCACCAGTAACGGTGTCGTGTCTGCTGACGATATGCGCGAAATCCATGAACAGATCCAAAAGGTCTATGACAATGCGGACTATGTGGGCAGTTTGGTACTAGATGGTCGCCAGGATCGACCCACTGAGTATGACGGTGAGCATACCCAACCCGATGACTGGTGGGAGAGATTTTGGGAGCATTCCCGTGAGCGTTTAGGTATGAGTGAAGAAGAAGCGAGAGAACTCTTAGAAAGGCTGCGACAGGAGTAAGCGTTGAGTGCCCTGTTTTGAGTTGTTGCTCTGGATAGGCTCTATGAACTAGTAATGTGGCTTTTACTCAGGATACAAAACTCAAAATTTGCGCTTTTTTTGCTGCCGTTGTTCGGTCAACCCGACTGAATCTTTATGGACGCTCTCAGTTTCCCTTTTGTAAGCTAGAAAAATACACCCCAATCTGGTTGAGTCATGGCTGCTATAGTGCCTTCCCACCGAGTTCAGAATCGAAAGACCACTAGCTATCTTCTGTGGGTAGGGTGGGTATTTGGTGTGGGTGGGCTGCACCGGATTTACAATGGCAAAATTGCGTCAGGTCTTCTGTGGATGGTGACCTGGGGATTTTTTGGGATTGGTCAGCTAGTGGATCTATTGTTAATCCCTGACATGGCTGAACAACGTCACCGTAAGTTATTTGGTGATCAACCTTCTGAGTTTGACCCGCAGTCTGTTGTGGCTGCAACAGTGAGCAAAGATACGCTGTCGGTAAAGCTGTTGCGTTTAGCCAGATTGCACGGTGGCCAGATTACTGTGACTCAAGCCGTGATGGAAACTGGACAATCATTTCAAACGATTGAAACTGAGCTTATGGCTATGGTCAAGTCTGGGTATGTAGATGTTACGAATCGTCCTGACTCAGGTGTGGTGGTGTATGAGTTTCCGGAATTGATGTAGGTCTACGATAGATGTTAGAAGGCAATCAAGGAGATTGCCTCATCTTTGATGCGATAGCTGTTCTTAGCTACTGGCCAAACAATAGACCTTTAACCCAATCTTTTCCTTGCTCAACGACTTCAGCACCCAGGATAAAGATGGATGCTACCAAGCCGAAGGCCAGGGTGCAGATTGTCAGCCCTGCTAAGCTAATTGCACCGTCGTCATCTAGTAAACCAAAGCCAATCACAAAGATGCCGATGGCAGGCAGGGTGTTGGTGCCTGGAATGGGAATCATCATGCAGATGGACATGAGCGCGATCGCAATTCCCAAAACGAAACGTCCCACCGGGCTGGTGCAAATGATAGACAACCTGGGTCGGGAAATAGCCTCAATTTTTTGCAGCCAGGGTAATCCTTTAGTGATAAACCCAGCGACTTTAGACCGCTCAAATCCCTTGGCCATCCAACCCTCTGGCATCCATGGCTTGGCCCGACCGATGATCAACTGCACGGCCAGCAGCAACATGACGATGCCAAACGGAATTGAGTAGCCCGGTGCCGGCACTGGCAGAGCTGATGGCAGCGATAATAAGACAAACAAAAAGCCGAATGTCCGTTCACCACCCAGGGTGAGAAGCTCATTCAAGGTGACTTCATTGTTTAATGTTGCCACTTCCGCTGCTGCGGTTTCATGGGGGGTGGGCGTCAGCGAGGGGGCATCTAAAAAATAACGCTGAAGTTCAGCGGATAGTTTAGCCATAGCGAGTCAATTTAGAGGTTACTTATAAAAGATTCACCAGAGATAGCGCAGGTCTGGAGGAAGCGAATTATGAGGGTTGAGTTTGTGCTTTTGACCCAGTCTGCCCCAGAAGGCCATGCCTACAGTAAACAACCAAGCGCCAAAACCTCAAATTACCCATTCCCAGCTTCTGCATGTTGACTAAGCAATATGCCACCAGGTTCCATCAGCTAGCTTAGCTGTATTCATTAGCCGCTGAATAATTTGTCAATGACTAACTCAATGACTAACTAGTCTAGGGCGTTTGGTGGATTTGGTCGCAGAATTGTTGGACGGCTTGAATGGCCTGCGATCGCAAATTTACCAGGGGTTTTGCAAACGGTGGCTGCCAGGCTGACAGACCCCATAGATCCGATGTGACCAGAACTTGACCATCGCAGTGAGGTCCGGCCCCAATGCCAATGGTGGGGATACCCAGGGTTTGGGTAATCGTTTTAGCCACCTCATGGGGAATATGCTCTAACACAATGGCAAATACCCCGGCGCGTTCCAGAGCCAGCGACTCCTGCAAAATTCGCTCGGCGTCTTCTGCTGTTTTGCCCTGTTTTCTAAATCCACCAAACTGGTGCACCGATTGAGGTGTCAGGCCAACATGCCCCATAACCGGAATCCCAATTTGGGTCAAACGTGCCACTGTGGCCGCCATGGCTGGCTGACCACCCTCCAGTTTGACGGCTTGCGCCCCTGTCTCTTTCATCACTTTGCCGGCATTGGCTAACGCCTGTTCCGGGCTGATTTGATAGCTTAAAAAGGGTAAATCCACCACCATGAATGCCTCAGACACGCCACGGCGTACGGCTTTAGCATGATGGATGATTTCATCCAAGGTTAGTGGCACTGTCGTGTCGTATCCCAACACTGGCATGGCGAGGGAGTCACCTACTAAGGCAATGTCCACGTCAGCTGCATCTACAAGCTGCGCAGAAAGATAGTCCCAAGCTGTCAGTGCGGCTAGGGCAGGCCCCTCGTCTTTCCTACGGGCTATCTGAGAAACCGTTATGGTCATGGCTAATCACACTGTCGTCATGTTTGGTCGGCTGGTGCCGATAGATGGTTAAACCATCCCTTCTACAATTAGGCCACAGCTAGACCATTTCGAGGCTAGGACGAACAATTTTATGATGTGCTATTTGGCCAAGACCAAGCGCCTATTCTGGCAATACCCTCTGACTAGCAAAGGCTTCATGGGTCGATGCTCGGCCAGTCGTCAGGCTGACCCAGCCTAGCCCTTCTGTCGTGCCCACCCAAAGTTTGTCGCTCACATCAGTTGCGATCGCCAGCACATGACTTGACGGTAAATTGGGCACCTGGCTGACAATTGCCCCATTGTAAGGATTGAGCTTAAACAAACCATTCTCGGTGCCAACCCATAGGCTTTGCGTATTATCAAAGGTAATGTCAGTGACACTTCTGCCACGCATTTGCGTGACAGAGCGCAGCAGTGCGCCAGTATTCGCATCAAACACAAATAGCCCCTGAGATGTCCCCACCCACAGCTGACCCTGGGGGCCAGTCGCCATACTTTGAATGGAACTCCCCGGCACATTAGAGACGCGGTTAAGAATAAAGGCGCTGGCTGTATCTACACGGACTAGTCCTGTGAGCGTCCCCACCCATAGCTGACCTGATTGATCAAGACTCAAAGCATTAGCGCTCACACCGGGTAGTTCTTGTAGCGTAGTCATCAACAGGCCCCGATCCGGGCTAACCATCGCCAGTCCTTGATCCGTACCCACCCACAAAAAACCTCGGTCATCAATCACCATATCCAACACCCGATTGGAGGGTAAGCGAAAGTTCTGAGCGGTAATTTGATTAATCCGTGGATCGACCCTAACAATACCGTTGTAAGTACCCAACCAAATGCGACCTACTTTGTCTTGGGTCATCGCATCAATAAACCGATTAGGCACGTTCACCTGAGATTGAATCACGCCTGTAGCTGGATTAATGCGGGCTAGGCCTTGGTGAGAGCCAACCCAAAGGCTACCCGTGAAGTCTGACTGGAGTGCTCCGACTCGAAAACTAGTGGCTAGCGGACTAACTTGAGAAGGCCGATCTGAGGGTAATGGGGTGACCCTTGGCGGTGGATCGGTATAGATAGGAGTACGGTCTGATTCTTGAGCGCCAACCGGTAGAACCATGCTCCCCAAGAGGGTTGCACCTACGGTCATTTGAATAAGGTGTTTAGCAGAAACCACAGTGACGTCTCCAATAATCCGTTAGCCAACAATTCATTTGCGCTGCAATACTCGTCAGCAAATAGCCTGGTGCCTTTAATAACTTGCCCAGGGGATTATGTCAATCTAAATTAGAGTACGCCAATCATTAGTAAATCTAAAAACTTTATTAGAAGAGAAAAGACTTTCTCAACATCCATGGAATATTAATTTTGTAGAAAGGGTGCTATGTGCTAAGCCTGTGCTGCTTTCAAATCGCCACATTCTGTATAAACAGGCTCATCTTTTGAAAACTTAATGCTAATGAACGTAGATTCATAAATAAAAGTTATGAATCTATACAGAACTTCCAAAATGCTACTTATCAGATCGCTGATAGTATTCTTAAAGCATTAGGTATTTCTCATTACCTAAGGGAAATAAGGAGAACAGTCAATTTGGCTGTCTGGCAGTTTTTGCTGCTCGATACCATTTTTGAACTCAGCCGCCTCAGGAGCTAAACCTTGTCCACGTCTAGAACTGACGTTTTGTCGTGGAGGAAGCGCCAGGTTTCAACTTGGACGTGGTTTGGTGGGTCTTCGATAGACTGCCCCTTTAGGCGTTGCGACAGTTCTAAACCATCTAGTTTGATTCACAGGAAGGGAGATATGTCTTACTCTCAGACGTCGACGCAGTCGAAGGCTGGTTATAGCGCTGGTGTAAAGGATTACAAGCTGACCTATTACACCCCCGACTACACGCCTAAAGATACCGATATTTTGGCCGCTTTCCGGATGACTCCTCAGCCTGGAGTTCCTCCTGAAGAGTGTGCAGCTGCTGTAGCTGCAGAATCTTCCACAGGTACTTGGACTACTGTGTGGACTGACCTTTTAACCGACATGGATCGGTATAAGGGTCGTTGCTATGACATTGAGCCCGTACCTGGTGAAGATAACCAGTACATTTGCTATGTTGCCTATCCTCTCGATCTGTTTGAGGAAGGTTCCGTTACTAACCTGTTAACTTCTCTGGTAGGTAACGTATTTGGCTTTAAGGCCCTGCGTGCTCTACGTCTGGAAGACCTACGCGTTCCGGTCGCTTACCTCAAGACTTTCCAGGGACCTCCCCACGGTATTCAGGTTGAGCGCGACAAGCTGAATAAGTATGGTCGTCCTCTACTAGGTTGCACCATTAAGCCTAAGCTCGGTCTATCTGCTAAGAACTATGGCCGTGCAGTATATGAGTGCTTGCGTGGTGGTCTTGACTTCACTAAGGATGATGAGAACATTAACTCTCAGCCTTTCCAGCGTTGGCGCGATCGCTTCTTGTTCTGTGCTGATGCCATCGCTAAGGCTCAAGCAGAAACTGGCGAAATCAAGGGTCACTACCTGAACGTAACCGCTGGTACTTGCGAAGAGATGCTGAAGCGGGCTGAGTTTGCAAAGGAACTCGGTCAGCCCATCGTTATGCACGACTTCCTGACTGGTGGATTTACAGCTAACACTACTCTGTCCCACTGGTGCCGCGATAATGGTCTGCTGTTGCACATTCACCGAGCAATGCACGCCGTAATCGACCGTCAGAAGAACCATGGTATTCATTTCCGTGTTCTAGCTAAGTGTTTGCGGATGTCCGGTGGTGACCACATTCACACGGGTACTGTGGTTGGTAAGCTTGAGGGTGACCGCGCTGGTACTCTTGGTTTCGTAGACCTGCTACGTGAGAACTACGTTGAGCAAGACAAGTCTCGTGGTGTTTACTTCACCCAAGACTGGGCTTCCATGGGCGGCGTTATGGCAGTAGCGTCCGGTGGTATCCACGTATGGCATATGCCTGCTCTAGTTGAAATCTTCGGTGACGACTCCGTACTCCAGTTTGGTGGTGGTACTCTGGGTCACCCCTGGGGTAACGCACCTGGTGCAACTGCTAACCGTGTTGCGCTTGAAGCTTGTGTTCAGGCTCGTAACGAAGGCCGTAACTTGGCTCGCGAAGGTGGCGACATCATTCGCGAAGCTGCTAAGTGGTCTCCTGAGCTGGCTGCAGCTTGCGAACTTTGGAAGGAAATCAAGTTCGAGTTCGACACTGTTGATACTCTCTAATTGCTAAGGCTAGAGCAGTAGTTGATGCGATCGCTAATCCCTTAGCAATGCCAGCATTAATATAAAACTGCTGCTCTGGTTACCGCATCGGCTGTTTGAAGCTGCTTTAATGCCTTTGATGCATTGAGCTAACCCATGGATTTAAAGCGAATTGCGAAAGATACGGCTAAGACGCTAACAAGCTATCTCACCTATCAAGCGGTTCGCATAGTCATGGGACAATTGAGGGAGACCAATTTACCTCGCTCCTACTGGTTCAACGAGTTTGCCACCCGAGATAGATTGCAAGATGGAGAAGCCTTTATCGCTGCACTGATGCAGGAGCAGGCTGATCTAGCAATGCGGGTAATGACTGTACGTCAGCACCTGGCTGAAGAAGTTACTGAATTTCTGCCAGAAATGGTGCTGACCGGCATTCAGCAGGCAAATATCGAGCATCGTAAACAGCATTTAGAGCGTATAACTCAAATGAGTTCAGAAGAGCTTCGCAGTAATACAGCTGATGGAGAATCCCAGTCTGATTAACCAACGTTGTAAACAGATACTACGAGTAGATTATGAAAACTCTGCCCAAAGAGCGTCGTTACGAAACGCTTTCCTACTTGCCTCCCCTCAGTGATGCTCAAATCGAGCGTCAGATCCAGTACGTTCTAGAGCAGGGTTATTTCCCTGCCATTGAGTTTAACGAGGATTCTGATCCTACGGCTTACTACTGGACCATGTGGAAGCTGCCTTTGTTTAACGCCAATAATACTCGCGAAGTACTTGATGAAGTTCAGGCGTGCCGTTCTGAGTATCCTGACTGCTTTATCCGCGTAGTTGGTTTCGACAACGTGAAGCAGTGCCAAATTCTCAGCTTCATCGTTCACAAGCCCGGTTCTGGCAGCAGCTACCGCTATTAAGTTTGATTGGCTAGAAGTCATCAATCTTTGAGAAAGGGTAGGGAGTTCAATTGCTCTCTACCCTTTTTGTTGATTTATCAGGGCTTTTAAACTTATTGCTTTAAACCTTGATAGCGCTGGGTTCGGCGGTGGCGGCAATAATGCGATGACAGCCAGATTCTGGATAGGCCCAGCCGCAGTAGCATTCTTTAGGGTTGCCCCAACAGAGGCCCAGGTATAGCTCACTGCGAGTGGCGCTAATATCGGCCCATTCCGTTTCTTGGATATAGCTTTCAACGGTGGCGGCATCAATTTCTATAGGATCATGACCGGCTGCCCACAGCCTTAACCCTTCACTAGAGGTACGCCAGAATTCAATAATGCTCGTTTTAGCAGCGGCTAGGGTTGCTTTATCGGCTGGAATTGCCGTTAGGTTTGGATGAATTTCTGGTAGCCGAATAGTTTGGCCCTTGAATGTGCAAGGATGCCACACGAGACCAGATACATTGTGTTCCCGTTGGTACTGATGAATCTGATCGCGAAAATCTTTAAGGGCAAAGACTTTACTTAGTTTGTCAGCGCCAATAGCTTTAGAGACGACGGGGTTAGCTAAGCGATCATCGGTGGATAGTAAGACTCGTTCTCCGCGCCAGGCGGCTTTGAGTTCTTGATCGAGGATGTCGATAAGTTCCTGGGTGGTGTAGGTCATTACTCTACCGGGCGGCTTGATGGCATTTTAGCAATGGTTGCTGGCTGGTGCCGTAAAGTAAAGGACTTGTTCAGGTATTGGGGTGAAAGGGAGTAGGCAATAGAGTAGGGGCTGGCCTTGTGCTTGCCCTCGCCATGCCCTGGACACTAGGCAAGCGGGGCTATAGTGTCCCTAAGGATTCGATGAGTAGCTCGTATATCCCTGGTGTATTCACAGAGGCGGCTACTTCTACATTGGGTGTTTTGTCTGTTTGTCCCCACCAGTCGATGACGGTGCGTCCTAAATTTTCTGGGCTGATGGTGTCAACAGTGGTGTAAGTGGGTCTAAAAGTAAATAGCTCTGGTTGTAGCAGATGGGCGATGACACAGGGATCGTGGAGCGGGGCCCCAGGCATACCGTAACGTTCGATATCTGAGGTGCCGTAATGGCTCAGGAGGTCGGCGGCGGCGATACCAACAGGGGTATTGAGTTGTCTAAAAGCGTCTAGATGTTTAGAGGTGGTGAGGACTTGATGTGTGGTATCGAGGGTAATCAGTTTAATGGGAATGCCTGCACCAAATACAATCTGGGCTGCATGGGGATCGACATAGATATTAAATTCGGCGGCAGGGGTCACATTGCCGTGGGTAATGGCACCACCCATGGCAATGATGTGGTCAATTTTCTGGGTGATTTGAGGGGCTTGGATGAGGGCAACGGCGATGTTAGTTAGTGGCCCCAGGGTGGCTAGGGTAATGGGTTCTGTTGCCTGTTGCAGAGTGTCGATTAAAAATGCAACAGCGTGTTGCACCATTAGTGTTGCCTTTGGTTCAGGTAGCTTTGTTCCTTGTAGACCGGTGGCTCCATGGACATGGGCTGCAGTGGACAGGGGCCGTAGGATGGGCCGAGGGCAACCTGCGTAAATTGGAATATCCACCTTTGTCAGGGCACAAATCTTGAGGGCGTTTTGACTGGTGTAATTTAAGGGGACATTGCCCGCAACGGTTGTGATGCCAAGGATATTGAGTGCTGATGGCTGGGCGATCGCAAGTAGCAGTGCGATCGCATCATCTACTCCCGGATCGCAGTCAATAATAATCGAACGGGGCATAACAGGCGGTAGTGAGATGACAGTAAGGAAAGCGGGGACGGCAAAGTTGCATGTTGATGATATACGCTAGCGTGGTAACGCAGCTTCTATGGAGCTTAGGCGCATGCAGTATCTCCCTCCTCGCTTTGTCAAATTATTAGGATTTACCCTGTGCTTGTTGTTGGCCAGTTGTGCAGGCAGCCCGCTGGGGGATTCTCTGGAGCAAAACCTGGAACCCGATCCGCGTTTACTAGAGGAAGAATCTGCGACTGAGGAAGAACCTGCAACCGACGAGCCAGTGGGTGCTTCAGATACGGAGGCTGAGTCAGCGCCTGCTAACCAGTCTGAGGGTGAGGCCAATGCTGAGGCTGAGGCAACGGAGTCTGACACGCCAGTCACGCCTACCTTTACCCAAGCGAGCTACACCGATATTGGCGAAGCACCGGAGGAGCTGCAACAGTACGTTGAGGACTTAGTGGCTCTGGATGTACTGCTGCTGATCGATGTCAATGCGGATGACAATGTTGAACGCAATCCCAATGAGTTTTTACCCAACCAAATCATTACACGGCGGGAGTATGCCCGTTGGCTGCTAGCCGCCAACAATCGATTCTACGGCGATCAGCGCACCAAAAGAATTCGTCCAGCGGTCGAGAGTGCTCAGCCCGCCTTTCAAGATGTGGGTAAGACCAACATTGATTTTTCGGCAATTCAGGGATTAGCTGAAGCGGGTATTATCCCCAGCCCGCTGAACGGTAATACGACATCCCTAAAATTTCGACCCAACGCCCCTTTAACCCGCAAGGATCTGATTCTTTGGAAGGTGCCGTTAGATACCCGCTCTGCACTGCCAGAGGCGACTGCGGCGGCTGTGACAGAAGCTTGGGGATTTCAAGATGCTGGTAAAGTTGATCCCGCTGCTCTCAAAGCCATCCTGGCTGATCACAGTAATGGAGAATTTGCCAATATTCGTCGAGCCCTGGGGTATACCACCCTGTTTCAGCCTGATAAGGGAGTAACCCGTGCTGAAGCGGCGGCTGTTCTATGGCGGTTTGGCAACAGCACCGAAGGCCTCACTGCTGCTGAGCTGTTGGCAGCAGATGAAGCTCAAAGCGCTAACCAACCACCAGATACGAATTCAGAACAGGCTGAATGACTTGATGAATTTTCAAGTAGATTAGGTTATAAGAGGGTGCTCAATCAGGTAAGCCATCAATTGAGGCATGCTCCAAGCTATCCGCACGTCAGTCTTCCTGTGATCTTGAAGATGACAACATTTTCCCAATACACCCATGACGTGGGAGAATGAAGCCCGTTTATTTTGTCAGGACAAAACGCTGTGAAGGCCATTGTAATTGGTAGTGGTGGGCGCGAACACGCCATGGCATGGACATTGTTACAGTCACCCAAGGTGACTGCAGTGGTGTGTGTGCCAGGGAACGGTGGTACGGCTACGCTGCCCGGCTGTAGTAATTTGGCCATGTCTGTTGATGATGTGGAGGGGATTGCTCGTTTTTGTCTGGTGCAAAATATTGGTTTAGTGGCAATTGGGCCAGAGCAGCCGTTGGCTGATGGGGTGGCAGATGGCCTTAAGGCTCAAGGGATTACGGTATTTGGTCCTGGCCAAGACGGTGCCCAACTGGAATCTAGTAAGGCCTGGGCGAAGGCGCTAATGCAGGAAGCTGGGGTGCCCACAGCGGCGAGTGCTGTGTTTAATAATGGTGAGGAGGCAACGGCCTATGTGGAAGCTCAGGGAGCTCCTATTGTGATCAAAGCTGATGGCCTGGCGGCTGGTAAAGGGGTGACGGTGGCGATGACCCTGGCAGAGGCTAAGGATGCGATCGCCAACATCTTTAGCGGTCAGTTTGGCACAGCTGGTAGCCAGGTTGTCATTGAAGAATTTCTAGCTGGTCAAGAAGCATCGGTGCTGGCGGTTACCGATGGCCTGACAATTCGTCCTCTACTGCCGGCCCAGGACCATAAACAGATTGGTGACGGTGATACTGGCCCTAACACGGGAGGCATGGGGGCTTATGCCCCCACTCCAGTTGTCCCCCCGGCACTGATGGAGCGCATTCAAATAGAAATCCTAGAACCGACGGTACAGGCGCTGCGAAATCGAGGTATTGACTACCGGGGAGTGGTTTACGCAGGGCTGATGATTACCCCCGAAGGGGACCCCAAAGTGATTGAGTTTAACTGTCGTTTTGGTGATCCCGAAACCCAGGTAGTGCTGCCATTGTTAAATACGCCTTTAGAGCAGATTATGCTGGCCTGCTGTGAGCAGCGGTTAGAAGACTTGCCCCCCTTTGAGTGGAAGTCGGGCTATGCGGCTTGTGTGGTGATGGCTGCTGAAGGCTACCCCGATAAATATCCTAAAGGAATGGTCATTGACGGTATTGAGGCAGCTTATGATACCGGCGCTATGGTGTTTCATGCCGGTACTCAGCTTGAGAAAGGGGTGCTCCAATCCAACGGCGGTCGGGTTTTAGGAGTGACGGCCCTGGGTGATGGCTTTGAAACTGCGATCGCAAATGCCTATAGTGCGATCGCAGCCATTCAGTTTGATAATGCTTACTATCGCCGAGATATTGGCCATCGGGTTAGGGATCAGTTTTGAGGCATGAATTTTGAATAATGAGTCGGGATTTGCCGAGGCTCTTAACCTGCTGGGATTTTGGTTACCCTGAACTTAACCCTAAGCACTTAACGTTCAAACCTATCTACAGCCAAACTCTATTGCCCATTCCTGAGCCCATTGCCCATTTGGGGATTCATGTCACAATAGCGTTGAGCGGGTTATGTAGTTTGAATGGTTGAGCTGTTTCAAAAAATTCGGACCCTGATTGCCGACTGGTGGAAAGACTTTACCCTCCAGACTCGGCTGATGGCAGCGGCCACCTTGGTTGTGTCTCTGATTATGAGCAGCCTGACATTTTGGGCGGTGAATACAATTCAGATGGATGCGCGTTTAAACGACACCCGATTTGGCCGTGATTTAGGCTTGCTACTGGCGTCCAATACGGCTCCTCTGGTTGAATCCCAGCAGCTGGATGAGCTGGCCTTGTTCTCACGGCGCTTTATGGAGAGCACATCGAGCATTCGCTACATGCTCTATGCCAATCCAGATGGTTCCATTTTCTTTGGCATTCCCTACTCTGATTCGGCGGTCCAAAACTCTCTGACCCTCAGCCGCCGCATGCAGCTCCCCGAAAACTACCTCACGAGTGTTGATCTGCCCATGGTGCGGCAGCATCTAACCCCGGCGGGTGAAGTCACTGATGTTTTTGTGCCGCTCAAATCGAAGGAGCACTATCTTGGCGTTCTAGCATTAGGGATTAATCCTAATCCAACGGTCGTAGCCTCTTCCCACCTTACCCGTGACGTCACCATTGCAGTGTTTGTCTGTATTTGGGTGATGGTGATTTTAGGGGCTGTGTTTAATGCTTTGACCATTACTCAGCCAATTAAAGAACTGCTAACTGGGGTCAAAAATATTGCGGCGGGTAATTTTAAGCAACGGATTGATCTCTCCCGTGGTGGTGATGAGCTGGGTGAGCTGATCCAAAGCTTTAACTACATGGCAGAACGGTTGGAACGCTATGAAGAACAAAACATCGAGGAACTAACGGCTGAAAAAGCCAAATTAGAACGTCTTGTTTCTACGATTGTCGACGGCGCTATTTTGATCGATGCCAACATGGAGGTGGTGTTAGCCAATACGGCGGCTAGTCGTATTTTTGGGTGGGATGCACACCTGCCGCCCGATGGTAATGTGTTGCAGCATTTGCCCACTGAAGTGAGGATACAAATGACGCGACCGCTATACCAGGCGGCTAAGGGTGATTCCTCAGAAAGTCAAGAGTTTCGCATTGCCCTGACTGAACCTAGCAGTCGTACGATTCGTGTCCTGTTAAATTCTGTTCTAGACCAGTCGGGAGCAACCGTTAAGGGGATTGCTCTCACCATTCAGGATATTACCCGTGAAGTGGCGCTCAATGCGGCTAAAAGTCAGTTTATTAGTAATATTTCCCACGAGCTGCGGACACCGCTATTTAACATCAAATCGTTTATTGAAACTCTCTATGAGTATGGGGATGATCTATCTGACCGGGAGCGGCGGGAGTTTCTAGAAACTGCCAATAATGAAACCGATCGGTTGACACGTTTGGTGAATGACGTGTTGGATCTCTCACGGTTGGAGTCTAATCGTCGCTATCAGTTCTCGGCATTAGATATTCATCAGCCGATTGAACAAACCCTGCGTACCTATCAGCTCAATGCCAAGGATAAGGGGATTGAGCTAATTCAGGAGATTGAGGAAGGGTTACCGCCGGTATTGGGTAATTACGATCTAATGCTGCAGGTGTTTGGCAATTTGGTGGGCAATGGTCTGAAGTTTTCTACGGCAGGTGGCTGCGTTGCGATTCGGGCCTATCGGGCTCCATCCACTGTTGAGCACCTGGACTTTGCAGGCAATGTCCGTATCGAGATCTCCGATACGGGGATTGGCATTGGGCCTGAAGACCAAGAGGCGATTTTTGATCGCTTCTATCGGGTAGAAAACCGTGTTCATACCTTGGAGGGGACTGGACTGGGGTTGTCTATTGTCAAAAATATTATTGCTAAGCACAGCAGTAAAATGTACCTGGTCAGTGAGGTGGGCCTCGGGACTACGTTTTGGTTTGATTTAGCGGTCTATGAGGCACCGCATTCAACGCCAGCAGTCGAAGCAGCTGTGGCAGATCAAGGCCAAGAAGAGGGTGCGATCGCACCCGTCGCCGCTCAGGCTACACCAAAGGAGTCAACCTAGCCCACCAGTGGGATAAGGATGACCAGACTCCCTGGTCGCGGATAGAAAAGTCAGATGAATTTAACCATTTAGGATTAATCGCTGCAGGCTTGACTGCGATTCCGTCGGCAATTGCTCTGCTGTCTAATCCTAAGGATTGAGCATATCTTTGCAGAAATCCCTTGACGTAGATTGCTTCGGGGAGCTGCACCCAGCTGCCTGTTTCAATGGCTTGCAATTGTTGAGGCTGAATATGGGTGCGCTTAGCTACCTGCTGTAATGACAACCCCTGGCGTGTGCGGATGGCCTTTAAATATCGCCCCACTTTCATCAACTGACGCTCTCGATAGTCCACACCCTGATGGTTTTCTACTGCCTTAGGAAAAACGCTCATCACTTTACAAATGGATACAACACACCTGGGAGTAGTGTATTGATCCCACTTTTCTGAATCAAGACAGTCCCATACTCTTTTTGCACCATAGAGTGTCTTCAGCAGCAGCAGTGATATTGCATCAAAGGCACTCTTGAGCTGATGGCCAATGGATCAATGACTGATTTAGTCAGGATTTCAGCATCTGGACTGGCTTACGTCTCAAGGCTCCATTGCTTTGATTACAATCAAGACTAGGCGTAAATACGTACAATTTATTAGCAAAGCATGACAAAAATAATCCGAGTACTCTAGGCGTAATTGCTGAGGGTAGCCATCGCCGCGATATATTAAACACCCTATCAATCTGAGTCAAACTACCAGTGGTTATTCCATAATCAAAGCAGGAGAGGAGTGGACAAGGATTCTTGTCTATGAGGTTTGTTATGGCCTTTTTTCCCTCTTCGGTACAGCAAGTATTGCAACAACGAGTTTCGCAGCTATGGCAGCGCCGACGCCTGCCGCAGTTAGCCCAGCGTACCTGTGAGCTATATCTCGATGCTCAGGGACCCAGGGCTCAAACCCACTGTCGAGAGATTTTGCAAACTCAGGTAAAGCTCGATTCTCAGAGCTTACAGCGATTTTTTCGCACAGAGATTGGTGAGTCACTGTTAGACAGACTCAGCCAGCTCATTGAGCTGCCCAATGATGCTGCAGGCCGTCACGCACTTGTTCAGCGCATTACCAAAGCGGACCAGCTGTCGATTATGAGTTTGCTATATCAGATTGCTGGTAATTTGCGGACCGATCGTCTGTTGGAGACAGCCCAGCAAATTGATCTGCTGCTCCAGACCACTGATCAGCTGTTGACTCTGCTTAAAACACTGATGTTGCAGGAATCCGTGGAACAGGAAGTACCTGCCGTTGATCCTCGGTTGCCGGGTCCCTGGGGGATACGCCAAAAAGTATTGCATTTACAGCGGCGCTCTCTACAGCCATTTCAGGTTTTTCTCTATGAACCTGTGGGCGATGTGGCCTGTCCTGTGCCCGTGGTGGTGATCTCCCATGGATTGGCAGCTAATCCCCAGGCCATGACTCACTATGCCAAGCATCTCGTTTCCCATGGTTATCTAGTGGCTGTTCCTCAACATCCAGGCAGCGACACCCATCAGGTGCAGAGCCTGCTGACGGGGAGTGTTGATGAGATTTTCTCACTACAGGAATTTTTTGCGCGTCCCCATGATGTCAGTGCTCTTTTAGATGAATTAGAACGTCGTAATGGCCGTGAGTATGATGGCCATCTAAATCTGACCGATGTAGGTATCCTGGGCGAATCATTTGGAGGCTATACAGCTTTAGCTTTAGCTGGTGCCACTATTGATTTTGAGGCTTTAGCTCAACGCTGCGAAAGCGTATCCGATAGTCTCAATGTGTCGTTGTTATTGCAGTGTCGAGCCCTGTCCCTATCGCCGACGGTTAAACCACTTCAAGATCCTCGAATCAAAGCAATTTTTGCGGTTAATCCCATTGGCAGCGGTCTGTTTGGAGCCGAAGGGCTGGCCTCCGTCACAATTCCTACAGTGATTGCCACTGGAAGTAGTGATAAAACTGCACCGATGGCGTTAGAGCCCTTGCAGATGTTCCCACAGCTGGCTAGTCAGGAACGATTTTTAGCTGTCATTCGCGGTAAATCCCATGTGCATGACCTGAGCAAATTGTTGTCTTCTTTGAAACTTGCTAATCAGAGCGATTTGCCCACCTTGAAGCTCTCGCCACCCATTATTGATAGTTACCTTTGCGGATTAAGTATTCTATTTTTTAAGCAACATTTGCAGCAACCAGACACCGCCAGTCTAGCGCTGTCTGCCTATTCCCGTTCTATTAGCCAGGCACCTTACGATTTGCATCTTATTAGTGCTAAATCTGCTCCTGCTTTACAGCCTGTTCTCAATGATTTTCAGCAGCGTCTGGCCCAGCTCAAATGGCAAACCATTACCGCCCAGTATCAAGATGGTCTATTTACAGCGGCTGATGGCTTAAGTCTCTACTACCAAAGCTGGTTACCGACATCGACTGTGAGGGCAACGGTGATTTTGCTGCATGGATTAGGGGGACACAGCGGCCTATTTCAAAATGTTGTCAAAGCCCTATTGCCTGAAGGGTACGCCCTTTACGGATATGACCTTCGAGGACATGGACGCTCCCCAGGCCAGCGGGGTCATATTAATCGATGGTCAGAGTATCGCAATGATCTGGCTTATTTGATTGCTATGGTGCAACAACAACATCCAACGGTTCCCTGTTTCTTAATATCCCATAGTTTAGGTAGCATTGTTGCCCTGGAATATGTGCTACACAGACAGATGAATCTAGGAGAATCCCACAGTACACCCTATCCAAAAATAAACGGTATTGTCGTGGCATCGCCTCCCTTTGGGAACCATGCCACCACTGACTTGCGGTTAAAGATTGGCCAACTTTTATCCTTGAGCTGGCCAAGATTTTCCATGTCCTTAGGATTAGGCCATATTCTGCCATCGCGAGATCGCTCGATTGTCTTGGCCTATGCCCATGATCCACTTAGACACCAGCGAGGCACGGCCCGATTGGCGACAGAGTTTATCAAAACAATCAAGTTTCTCCGTACTCATAAAACATATCTGACACTGCCGCTCCTTATCCTCCATGGTATGGCCGATAAAGTTGCTGATCCGAGCGTGAGCCAAGAGTTCTTTGAAGGGCTGCCCCAGAGGAATAAAACCTTTATCAGTTATGAAGGGGCCTACCATGAACTCTATAACGAAATTAATCAGACGGAGATTATGAAGGATATTAATAATTGGCTAGAAGATCATGTCAAAACAAATTAATGTTGGATTTCAATAACTATTAGATAAGGTCTTAATATTACAGCCATATTAAGACAACGCCTGTCTCATGGGCGATCCCACTATAATAGATGTATCGAAAGCTCAGCTAAACCAGCTAAGCTTACTTAAACAGCTTAGTTCACGAAAATCATATTGCTTAGTTAATTAGCTGAATGCTTGGCTTTAGGTTGCTATTTATCTGGTTACTTTTTCTTGTTATTAAATAGTTTACCTGAGTCATAGCCTGATGAGAAGTTACGACTTTAATCCCGTAAATGACTCCTATATTGGGTCTTTTTTCATGGATGTTTTTATATAGAAAATGCCATTTGACATGCGGGTGAGGCTGAGACTGATTGATGAGCGCTCTGAGTAGATTACCTATGGCTGTAGCCAGTAGTGGGCCGATGGTTCTGCCTTTATCCACTCTTCTCTGTTCCAGACAGGACTGTAGGACTGCTTGAGTAATTGCTCTGGGGTGATATCGATGGGATTCTCCAATTTGTTGAGGCAGAGAGCTGTGGTGCTCTCTTTAGGTAAATGGTTGATCGATGCCCTCTGTGCTGTTTGTTGTATGTTGCGCCAGCAACTAAGGGAGCTGTCCAACTTCACTACACCATTCCTGACTTATTGGATATGGGCTGTGCCTATGCTCCTATGCCTGTGCTACATCAGTGGACTGTCCATGGATGGAAAGCCTACACCTACAGTGAGTTTCGCACAGCTGCAGAAGAGCTGGCGCTGGGTCTGAATTCTGAAAGACTAACCTGGGCGAATGATGACCATGAGTTAGCGCGAATTGGCTTGCTGCTAGAGAGCGATATCCATTGGGCGTTAGTAGATATGGCAGGTGCGATCGCGCATCTAGTTACTGTGCCCATTGATAAGGGGCAGCCTGCAGATACTATCGGCTGGATAGTTGCCGATGCTGACCTGAAGGCCTTAGTTGTCTCTACCTGGAAAACGCTAAAGCGCTTTTATCATCAGGTACAGCAGGTCAAGCTGATAATTGTTGTCGAGGAGGCTTCACCGCCTGTCTGGGCATTATCACAGCCTGAAATTAAGACACTCACAGAGATTCGTCGTCAGGGACACCGGCTCTATTCGGCTGAGGCCATTCAAGCTTTGAGGCAGCAGCTTCATCCCGATGATTTAACCACCATTGTCTATAATCCCGATGCTAGCGGTCATGTCAAAGGGACGATGTTAAGTCACCGCAGTCTGACCGGCAATATTTGGGCAGCGTTTAGCAGCATGCCAGGGCTGATGCCAGGCACACCGGAAGTCGCCCTATCGTTTTTACCCCTGAACCATATTTTTGCTAGAGCCTTTCTCTACGGTCATTTTGGCTTTGGTCACCATATTTATTTCTCGTCGCCCAAACGGGTCTTCTCTCATTTGGCGACTGTTAAGCCGACTATTTTTATCACGGTGCCACGGCTGTTAGAAAAAGTCTATGAACGGGTTAATAGCCTGCGGCAACAGTCTCAGGGGCTCAAACAGTACTGGCTAAACTGGGGGTGGCATCTGGCTCATCGCGCCGATCTTCGGCGCGATGGCTGGCGTCGTCTCCGACCCTGGTTACTTGGTCATAGCGTTTTTAACACGTTGCGTCGGGCCTTTGGGGGGAATATGCGCTATCTCCTGTGTGGTGGAGCGGCGTTGCGGTCGGAAATTATGACCTTTTTTAATGGCATTGGCATCCCGGTTAAGCAGGGCTATGGCCTGACGGAGACAAGCTCTGTCTTGACCTATACTCGCGATCGCTGGCTGCGCTCGGGGACGGTTGGGGTGCCCATCCCTGGTGTCGAAATGCGGCTGGCGGCTGATGGTGAAGTTCTGGCGCACAGCCCTTACACAATGACAGGGTATCACCATGATCCAGAGGCTACCGATGCCGTAATTGACGCCGATGGCTGGTTCCATACCGGGGACTTAGGGGAATTTTCGGTGGATGGGCTGCTGACGCTCCACGGCTGTAAGAAGGAGTTATTTAAGCTGTCCACGGGCAAGTATGTCGCTCCTGCCGCCATTGAGGCACAGTTAGAAAAGTCACCCTTCGTAAAACGTGCCTTGCTGGTGGGGCCAGGGCAGAAGTTTTGTGGCGTGTTAATGGTGCCTGAGGTGAGAACGCTAAAGCAGTCTCTGCAGTCTCAAGGTGACAGTTGGGCTAGTCGGGAGCTGCCGTTAGAGGAGTTGTCGGATGCTGGAGGGGGGGCTGATGTAGTGCGATCGCACTATCAAACCCTCATCGATCAGATCAACAGTCAATTGCCAAGCTGGTCAACCATTAAGCGGTTTGCTTTGGTCAATGAAAAAGCAGGCACCAGCCGTCAGCAGCGTTATCAGCTTTACGCTCAGGAGGTTGAATCCCTTTATCAAGAGGCTGAGCCAGGCAGGCAGGTGCGGCCCAGCAGGTTTTCTCGTTTGTACCAGCGGTGGAGGCGTTGGGGTAACTGGTACCGCCATGACCAGCGGATGGCTTGATTTGGTCTTGTTGGGTTGTGTGAGGCCTAACCCAACCTAGGTTCTGTTTTTTGTGGGCGAGGCCCACCCCATATTTACCTTCTTTTGAGGAGATCCACCATGACTTTTCTTCCTTTCAAAACGGCTGCTGTGCTAGGGGCTGGCATTATGGGTACTCAGATTGCCGCTCATTTGGCTAATGCAGGGCTACAGGTGTTGTTGATGGATTTGCCTGCTCCTGAGGGTAACAAAAATGCAGTGGTAGAAGGTGCCTTTAAGAAGGCAAAAAAGCTATCACCGCCCATATTGTTCACGCCTGATGCTGGGCATCGGATTGAGCTAGGTAACTATCATGAACACTTTGCTCGTCTAAGTCAGGTGGATTGGATCATTGAGGCTGTGGTTGAGCGGTTGGATATTAAGCAACAGCTGATGGCTCGACTAGAGCAGGTAGTGCGTTCAGATGCTGTAATTTCCACCAATACCAGCGGTTTACCTATTGCACAGATCGCAGAGGGACGTGCCTTAGACTTTCGGCAGCGGTTTTTAGGAACTCACTTCTTTAACCCGCCTCGCTACTTAAAATTGTTGGAGCTAATTCCCACAGAAGATACTGATCCAAAAGTTGTACAACTGATAGAGTGGTTTGGTCGTAGCTATCTCGGCAAAGGGGTTGTTGTTGCCAAAGATACTCCCAACTTTATTGCCAATCGCATTGGTTTGTTTTCAACCTTTCTCGGTATCCATGCCCTGACTGACGAGGGGTACTCTATTGAAGAGGTGGATACATTGACAGGCACATTAGTAGGGCGGCCAAAATCGGCCACGTTTAGAACAGCAGACCTGGTGGGTCTAGACACTCTGCTCCATGTGGCTGAGAATATTTATCCAGCCATTCCCCACGATGAGCAAAAGGAAATGTTTAAACTACCGTCTTTGCTAAAGACTTTAGTGAAGACCGGCTCACGGGGAGCTAAGTCGGGACAAGGATTTTATAAAAAGGTAGGTAAAGAGATTCTCTCGGTGAATCCCAAAACCTTTACTTATGAACTGCCACGCCAATCTGATTTACCTGAGCTGGAAACGGTTACCCCCATATCTCAACTTATCGATCGAGTCAGGGCGCTCTACGCCTTGCCTGACCGGGCGGGCGATTTTTTCCGAAAACACACGATCGCCCTATTGAGCTACAGCGCCTGTCGGCTACCAGAAATTGCCGATAGCCCTGTGGATGTTGACCGGGCGATGCGCTGGGGGTTTGGCTGGCAGCTAGGTCCGTTTGAACTATGGGATGCCATTGGGTTTCACAAAATACTCTACGACATGCAGGCGGTCAATTTGCAGGTGCCGGAGTGGGTTAGCGAAATGGCCGCTACAGGTGAAGGGCACTTTTATCGCAGTCCCCACGGTGTTCCCAGTAATTTGCTGATGGCCAATGCCGTGCTGGGGCCGATGGGGGCACAATCGGTGACACAGCCTGCGGATGAGCTGCATCTACCGCTGATTAAAACTGCAAAGAGTAAGGTGTGGGAGAACCCAGAAGCGGCTTTGTTTGATATGGGTGATGGGGTTGTGCTCTACGAGTTTCGCTCTAAAGGGAATACCCTGAGCACGGCTGTTGTCGATGGGTTGCAGACGGTCTTAGATTTGTTGGCTCAAGACGATCGCTACCGCGGGTTGGTCATTGGTAACAACAGTGCTCATTTCTGCGGTGGTGCCAACCTGGTAGAAATGGCGACGGCTGCCCAGACAGGTAACTGGCAGATGATTGCTGATTTGTTGGTCAAATTTCAGACGCTGCTGCAGCGCGTGCGATACTTTCATAAGCCAATTGTGGCAGCTGTGCAGGGACGGGCCTTGGGGGGTGGCTGCGAGCTGGTGATGGCCTGTCCCCACGTGGTGGCAGCAGCTGAGAGCTATATCGGCCTGGTGGAACTGAGTGTGGGGCTAATCCCCGGTGCGACGGGCACAACACGCATGGCTAAATGGGCGTCCCAGCAGGCTGTTAGTGGATCTGTTCAACACATTCAGCCTTTTTTGAACCACGTGTTTAAGACGGTGGCCACGGCAACTGTGGCAGGCAGTGCCTATGAGGCAATTACACTGGGCTTTTTGCCAGCCAACACTCACATTGTGATGAACAATGACCAGCGTCTTTATATCGCTAAAGAAAAGGTGCTGTGTCTGGACCGGGCAGGGTATCGTCCTCCTGTTCATGACAGTTTCTGGGTGTTGGGTCAGCAGGGACGGGCTGTGCTTGATCACATGGCCTACACCATGCAGCAGGGCGGTTTTGCCAGTGACTATGATCGGTTCCTGGCGGGACAGCTGGCCTATGTGATGACGGGAGGGCAGTTGACGGCCCCGGCCCGAGTGTCTGAGGAGTATTTATTGGGGCTGGAGCAGGAGGTCTTTTTGCCGTTGTTGCAACAGAAAAAGACACAGGAAAGGATTGTGCATTTGTTGAAAACGAAGAAACCGTTGCGTAATTGATGATTTGAAGGTGTTTTTTGGGGCGGCTGGATTGTTTGTTGTTGCTTTGAGATTGATTGGAGATTGATTGGGGATTGATCCAGACTGTTGGATTTTGTGATTTTGGTTTGGTTGAGAATTTGTCGGAGTTTTGTGGTTTTGATTAGTTGGAGGGTGTTTGGTTTTGTGGCTCAACCCAACCTACGTTTCATTTTTTGGAGAACATTATGCAAGACACTTATATTGTTGCGAGTGTGCGGACGGCGGTTGGGAAGGCTCCGCGCGGGGCTCTTCGTCATATGCGACCGGATGATATGGCGGCAGCGGTGGTGCGTGGTGCGATCGCAAAACTCCCGACTCTATCCCCAGACCACATCGAGGATGTGATCATGGGCTGTGCCATGCCTGAGGCAGAACAGGGGTATAACCTGGGCCGGGTAGTTGCCCATCGGGCTGGTCTGCCACCTGCTGTACCGGGGATGACGGTCAATCGGCTGTGTTCGTCGGGTTTGCAAACCATTGCCATGGCTCACCAGGCGATTAGTCTGGGGCAGGCGGATGTCATGGTGGCGGGGGGAGCGGAGTCCATGAGCCTGATTCCCATGGGGGGAGATCGTTGGAGTCCTAATCCGGTCATGATGGCTGAAACGCCTCAGGTTTATGTGTCGATGGGGCTGACGGCTGAAAATGTGGCGCAGCAGTTTGAGATTTCGCGCTCAGATCAGGATGCTTTTGCTTTGCGATCGCACCACAATGCCCTCAATGCGATCAAATCTGGTCGCTTCAATGACGAAATTATGCCCCTAACCGTGACGGAAACGGTTTACAAAGACGGCGATGTCCACACCGATGAGACCCAATTTGCCATTGATGAAGGCCCCAGGACCGACACTAGCCTGGAAGCGCTAGCAGCCTTACCGCCTGTTTTCCGTCGTGGTGGTAGCGTCACAGCCGGTAACTCCTCCCAGATGTCGGACGGAGCAGCCGCGACCATTCTGATGAGCGCCGCCAAAGTGCAGGAGCTAAATCTGACTCCCATGGCCCGGTTGCTAGGGTTTGCGGTGGCTGGTGTACCGCCTCAAATTATGGGCATTGGCCCGGTGGAAGCAGTACCCAAAGTGCTAGAGCAGGTCGGCCTCAGTCTGAAGGATATTGGCCTGATCGAGTTAAACGAAGCCTTTGCTTCCCAGTGCCTGGCGGTAATTCGGAAGTTGGGTTTGAACCAGGACATCATCAATGTGAATGGAGGTGCGATCGCACTGGGCCATCCCCTCGGCTGCAGTGGTGCGAAACTAACAGCAACATTGCTCCATGAAATGAAACGCCGCCAGATCCGTTACGGTATGGTCACCATGTGCGTTGGGGGTGGTATGGGGGCTGCCGGTGTGTTTGAAAATTTGTTGCTCTAATTCATAGAGAGTGACAAAACAAGATTAGGCTTAAGAAGCATAGGGTGATGTTTGTTACCAATAGTGCTTAAACAAAATTACAGATTCTTCTTCATGGCGCTGTAGGGGCATTCCATGGAACGCCCCTACAAGTCGGGGTAAATAATTATGGCTCTCTTGACCGTTGGTTTAATTGTTGGCTTATTCGGCCTGTTTGTTGTGCTGGCATATATGAACGTGCCAATACTGGCTTGGTTTGCCTATGGTGCCTTAGTGTTGGGCGTTGTCCAAGCTCCGGTTTGGCTATGGTGTCTGTTTGGCATGATAGCCATTGTTTTTAACGTGCCGTTTATTCGCCAGGTGGCAATTACAGCACCCATTGTTAAAGCAATCCGATTCTTTAAGCTGTTGCCAGCCATCTCAGATACAGAGCGGGCCGCCATTGAAGCAGGTACCGTGTGGGTGGATGGCGAGCTATTTTCCGGCAAACCCAACTTTAAGCGGATTCTCGCCGAGCCCTACCCTGCGCTTAGCCCTGCAGAACAAGCGTTTGTCGATGGCCCAGTGGAGCAGGTATGTCGCATGGCCACGGACTGGGAGATTCACCAGCGCAAGGATTTACCCCCAAACGTGTGGGCCTATCTGCGGCAGGAACGCTTCTTTGGCATGATGATTCCGTCGGAGTACGGCGGTCGCGGCTTTTCCAATACAGCCTATAGTGCGGTGATGACCAAGCTGGCATCGCGATCCTTTACCCACACGGCGACAGTAGGGGTAACCAACTCTCTCGGCCCAGCTAAGTTGCTGCTGCGCTACGGTACTCCTGAGCAAAAGCAGCGCTATCTACCGAAACTGGCTACGGGTGAAGAAATGCCCTGCTTTGCCCTGACTGAACCAACGGCGGGGTCCGATGCGGCCAGTTTGCAGTCCAGCGGTACGGTGTTTAAGGGCAAAGACGGTGAGCTGTATCTGCGGTTGAACTGGCAGAAGCGATACATAACCTTGGGTGCGATCGCAACCCTTATCGGTCTAGCTGTTCGCCTCCGCGACCCCGATCATCTCCTGGGCCAGGGCACCGATGTCGGCATCACCTGTGTGCTAGTACCTGCAGACACTCCCGGTGTGCAGCTGGGTCGCCGTCACGACCCCATGGGCGTACCCTTCTACAACTCTCCTATCGCTGGTCGAAATGTAGTGCTACCCGCTAGCCAGATTATTGGTGGTATAGAACAGGCTGGCAAAGGTTGGACCATGCTAATGCAAAGTCTCGCTGCTGGTCGCGGTATTAGCTTCCCGGCCACCGCTACAGGTGTGGCGAAGCTAGTCTCACGGGTGACCAGTGCCTACAGTATAGTGCGAGAACAGTTTGGCCTATCCATTGGCAAGTTTGAAGGTGTCGAAGAACCCTTAGCCCGGATTGGTGGTCTTACCTATCTAATGGATGCAGCCCGGCTATATACCTGCGGTGCTGTGGATCAAGGTGAACAGCCTGCAGTAGTATCTGCCATTGCCAAGTATCAGTTTACCGAGCTGTCCCGCCACATCATCAATGACGGTATGGACATTCTTGGCGGTGCCGGTATCTGCCGTGGTCCTCGCAATCTGTTGGCCAACATTTACACAGCTACCCCCATCCCGATCACTGTCGAAGGAGCGAATATTCTTACCCGCAGTTTGATCATTTATGGTCAGGGTGCAATTCGTTGTCACAGTTATATTGTGGATGAAATTGCCGCTTTAGAAGACAACAATGTTGCCGCCTTTGACTATGCCTTTTGGCGACATGTGGGGCTGATGTTGCGGAATCTCACCCGTGCCAAGGTCTTGGGCTGGACCCATGGGCATGTGGTGAAGTCTCCTGTGCGAGGAGAAACGGCTCGCTACTATCAGAAACTAGCCTGGGCCTCTGCTACCTTTGCCGCCCTGTCAGATCTTGCCATGCTTACCTATGGCGGTCGTCTCAAGCGCCATGAGAAAATCACCGGGCGTTTTGCCGATATGCTCTCCTGGATGTATCTGGCGACAGCGACGCTGCGTCGGTTTGAGGCAGAGGGACGGCGAGAAGCTGATTTACCTCTGGTGCACTGGGCGATGAACCATAGCCTGGGTCAGGTACAACACGCTTTAGAAGGTCTGTTGGCAAATCTCAACATACCTGTGTTGGGCAGTCTCATGCGGGCGACTACGCTGCCCTGGTTCCGGTTAAACCCCATTGGTGTGATTCCTACTGATGCGCAGGGCCATGCGGTGGCTCAGTTACTCCAGTCTCCTGATGGACGTAATCATCTGACGAGAGGTGTACATGTGCCTACTGATGCGAAGCAGGCGCTGGGACGTTTGGAGCGTGCGTATCAGCTGTCAATTGTGGCGATGCCAATATTTAAGAAAATCAAAACGGCGTTGCGCAATGGTCAACTGAATATTACTCCACCTGTAGGTCGGGTAGAAGCGGCTCTGCGAGCTGGGGTGATTACGGGGGCAGAATCGGACCTAGCGACAACGGCAGAACGGGCGCAGCTAGATGCGATTCAGGTGGATTCGTTTACTTTGGCTGAGTATCAGCGCATCGGCAAAGAATATATTGAAGAGGAAATAGCAGAGGCTGAATAGTGGTCGTTTCTGATCTTTTGCTAGGTTTAGCGATCGCGTGGAAAAGGAAATTTCTGCTTGACACGTCCACGGCTTCATCATTCTTCTTCAAGTGACTTAATTTCAGCAATACTAGCTGGATTCACCACTCAGTTGGCCATAGCAACTTGCTCCAATGTTCTGTGACAAACCCTGAAAATCCGGCTTCATATGCTGTGAAAATGTCTGAGCAAGGATATAGAGAGTTTAATTGCTTGGCCCGTGCGTCAGGTGGAAGCCACAGTTTGTCATCTTTTAACAACAGCTCCTTCCACAGAGCTAACAACAGAATAGGTTCGCCTGTGAACATCAATGCCAACAAAGATCTTTTTGTCTTTGTTGCAATCAGCATTAGAGGATACAGCCAATAATATTTAATTATTAGCATTGGTTGGGATTTGTTTTGTATTTGGTCGTCTTCCCCAAGGTTTCAGCACAGAGATACCGATAATCACTGTAAGCAAGAGAACCTGTACTAAAGTTCCGACTAAAACTCCCTTAGCATCAAAGGTGTAGATAGGATTAGTAAACGCTTGTAACCCTTCTTGAGCGGAAATATCTTCGGCCGCGTTTCCCCAAGGGAAAAGCCAGAAAGTGCCAAATATTACTAGTCCAGTGGTCAAAAACCACTTAGAGATTACCCAGTAGAACTTAGTGAATCCAAAATTAGTAGTCCAACAGAGTAGCGTCGCTGTCAGCACTGAACCAATTGCAGCGGGAATCACGATGTAGTCATCGAGTAAGGTGATCGCTGAATTGATTGCATAAAGCGCATCTGCATTGACAGCTTTTGTGTTGCGAAGTGACAACAAGAACATGCTCAAAACGGCTCCAGTCCAAAGTGCTGCAAATCCTATGTGAGCAGATAAGATCCAGGTTTTTTGCTTGATACTTGCTTTTGGCATGGGTTCCTCCAAGAAAATCTTTAGGGTCAAGCGACTTCTGGCTTTGATTGATTGGCGAAAAACCAGATACTTAATATATTAATAGTTAATGTATTAAGTATTTTCCAAAATGGCAACCCCAGGAGGTTAATTTTTCCTACATCATATTGTCCATTACTCGATCCAGTAACGCTGAAAGACTCTCCTGTTCTGCCTTTGAGAAGCCCTCGGTGGCTTGATTAATCGTTTCCGCACCAATAGGTGGAAGAGTTTTCATTAACTGTTTGCCTTCATCGGTTAGCCAAATACGAACGATCCGGCGATCTCTAGGATCACGCTCTCGATAAACAAGGTTACGACTCTCCATTCGGTCAACGACTCCAGTTAGTGTTGCCCCAAGCTGTTTAAGTTTGTCTGCAATCCCAGAGGTTGACAGTCCATCCTCTTCCCATAAACAACATAGAACCAGGTAGTGAAATGGGGTTAGCTTATATGGCTCTAGCCGCTCTAGAAAATCTCGATACATTAATTGAGATATTAGTTTGACTTTGTACCCTATGTTGTAGGGAGCAAGGGCATGATGCCATTGCTCAAGAAACTTGGCTTTTGAAAAAGAATCAGGCATTACGCTCGAAATTTGCCCCCAAGTCAAATAGTTAACGCATTAACTATTCTATGCCGAATATCTCTCCGCCAACTTCGAATTCAATACTCTACTACTTAGCAGTACAACCAGCATCACCGGGCCGCCGTGAATGATGCTCTATTTTAATTGAATTTGCGGCTCCGGTGCATGCGCTTGCTCTGCCACTTTTCTACTGGAATTTTCACCTTTTCATTCAGAGTACGATTCCATTTCTTGTAGATAGGTTGTTAGCCCTCGCTAATAGGATCCACTATCGGTATAGCAAAGGCATTGCAGACTGTCTGAAGCGTAGCGAACAACGTTCTGAAATCATCAAACTCATCGTCATCTAAGGACTCACAATTCTCAGCAAAAGCCATTTTGTTGCCACAAACTTCGAATACATCGGTCCCAAGAATTCCATCTCCCTTTAGTCCATTAGAAGAAAGAATGTGGTTTCGAAAATAGTGTTCGATTGAAAGATATCGATGATTGATATTTGATTCTGTAACAAACTCTTCTCGCCCTGGAACTATTGGTAATAGGATTCCCCATACGGAAGCCGTGCGATGTTTTCGATAAGATGCTGTAATGCTCCAATCCTCAAACGCTTCCTTTTTTAGCCCTTTGAACTGAGCATTTCCTTTTTGATCATTATCGAACAGCCCAATGATTGCTCGTTCACTCGTTGTGGCTAAGAACTCAATGTTTCGACGCAATTGCTCTGCGCCGCCATCGCGTTTATCCTGATCAGCTTCTATGCCAGCAGTTTGAATATCGAACGGTGGTTCTGATCCTGTTCCGTATAACTTTTGCCACGCCACCCGCAGGATTTTTTTATCGCTGCGCCCCTCAACAACCAGCAACGGACGATGGGAATGCAACACAGCCGATTGCACTGATTCTCTGTAACGTATTGTTTCCTGGAATGCTGCGTAAGCAGAATCAAACTCGCTGAATTCCTCGACGGCAATTGGTTGTCCGTTTGGCATGCTAATGATTTGGGCTGAGTTCGGGGCAAATGCATCCTGTAGCCCAAGAAGAAACAGTGGTGAGTGTGTCGTAATAAGGAACTGCACACGTTCAAACATACGCAACAACTTTGGCAAGACCTTCCGTTGTAGATCAAGATGTAGATGGGTGTCTATCTCGTCAATAACAACAATGCCTGCCACATTTTGGATTGTCGAAAATGTGGCACCACTTCTATCGAAATCAAATAAGATTGTTGCAAACAGTGCAAATAAAGAACTTTCTCCGGATGACAGCGAGAAGATATTCTGAATGGTCTTCTTTTTCCCATTTCCAAACGTGATACTAATACCGATTTGGCGGTGGTGCTTATTTCCTATGACCAATTGCACCTGACTTTGCTCGTCAGCAAATATCAGCTTCAATATGTCAATGATCGCCTTGATTATTTGAGAATTAGGTCCATCAACATCCTGGCGCATCATCACGATCTCAGCTGGAGTGGGCGGTTCCTGGATATTTACCGGCACATTCTGAACTTCCGTAGTCAACTTGTCGAGTAGAACATTAAGTAACCAATCGCATGTCGCGGCAACTCGCCGTTGACAGAAAATTAGGCGCTCCGATAACCCTTTGATATTTTGACGTTGCTCAAATGTGGCATTACCGGAGAGATTTGTTTCGTTTAACCACGCAGGTTTTTCAAAGCGATTCGGCGGAAAATACAGTACGCAGCCGTCGGAAAATGCTTTCTTGACTACCGAAATATTTGCAGCAGTATTATCTGGGATTGGAATCTGTCTATAGTGGCTATCCTCTGACAGGGGGATCTGATTCCAAGACTCGAATGCCGGACAGTGACCTAGCTCTGCTTCAAATTTCTCCCGAGACCGATCGAGCACCCATTCTTCTATTTCAATGCCATCCGTGAACTGAACGAGAGTATGGTAATAATTTTGACCTTGATGAATGAACTGCCGACTTCGCAGACGATACACTTTACCTTTCTCAATTTCTGCATCATCAAAAACGCCAGCCTTCGTAACAACCATTCCATTCACGATCGTGGAGACTACCGTCGATTTACCTGAACCGTTTCCACCTACGAAGCATACCGGCATTGGTCGATCGTTGATAAACGGAAGTTCTCTTTCAAGATTGGGTACTGGTCCCGTGTACTGGATGGAAACTCGTTTCAAATACAATTGACAGAACTCCTTCCTCTAAGCCATGTGTACCAGCCGACATCGTACATTTAGAGGGAATAGTGTGACAAGGGTTCGTATCAACGTGGTTACTACAAACTTAAAATGACTGACGAACAAGATGGGTTTACGCAGTCATTAGCCTTTGTTGCGGTAGAACTTGTAATTCAGCAGCAGATCTGCGTGATAACACCCCTATTCATAGAACTTATACCGAATTTTTGCCATATAACTCCGGGAATCCAAGGTGTTATCCAGCACTTTTGACAGTTAAGTATGGGAAATAGGAATCTTATCCAGTACTTTTGACAGATAAGCACCCCTATGAGGGAGTTATACAGCATTTGCCATGGCACCACCCAAGCCGCCGCGCTTGCTAGATCAAGTTAGGGAAGTCTCTCGCTTAAAGCATTTCAGCCTTGCAACTGAAATCTTATATCCACTACATTCGAGATTTCATCCTGTTTCATAACAAGCGACATCCAAAGGATATGGGAGTGCCTGAAATTAGGACTTACCTATCCCATCTAGCGATTCACCGTAATGTGGCGGCATCAACTCAAACCGTTGCTTTAAGTGCCCTGCTGTTTTTGTATCGTCAGGTTCTAAATATAGAGCTACCGTACATAGACGATATTGAACGAGCTAGACGACCTCAGCGCTTACCGGTTGTATTTACCCGCTCAGAAGTAAAGCGAATTTTAACTAACCTAGACGGCATCCAACATCTGATAGTCCGTCTGCTTTACGGAACGGTCATGCGCTTGATGGCAGGGCTACGCCTACGTGTCAAGGACCTGGATTTTGATTACTACCAAATCACAGTACAAGATGGCAAAGGTCAGAAAGATCGTCGCACCATGTTACCCAATTCACTAGTTAATCCATTACAACAACAGTTACAAAAAGCTAAAAGCTTCCATGAACAAGACTTAGCGCTGGGTTATGGCACAGTAGAGCTGCCCTATGCGCTTGCGCGCAAATATCCTAACGCCCACAGCGAGTGGAAATGGCAATTTGTGTTTCCCTCCTGGAAGCGTTCCATCGATCCCCGTACGAAGATTGTGAGAAGACATCATGTGTATAAACAATCTATACAGCGGGCAGTAAAACAGGCTATTCAGCGTACTGGTATCACTAAACATGGTGGCTGTCATACGTTTCGCCATAGCTTTGCCACCCATCTCTTGGAAGATGGCTATGATATCCGAACCGTACAAGAGCTGTTAGGCCACAAGGATGTAAAAACAAACCACGATTTATACTCACGTGCTAAATTGCGGTGGACGGGGTGTGCGGAGTCCATGCCGTATTTAGCGGTTTTCCATGATGCATACCAAAAAGTGTGACCTAATGGCCACGGTTCACCCGTGAAAAATTAACTCAGCACCTCAAAAATGCTGGGTTTTCGGGTGTCAACCCAGCCTACAGCGATGAGCGATCGCACTCAACAACATAATCTCGATCAAACTTATCAAAAGAGAGAGGAATAGTAGAGATCATCCCACTGATTTACTATTATTCCGTTGTCGATTAGGACGTAACTTTTTACTAAAGAATTGAATGAGAATATCTGCAAAATACCAAGTCACAAGAAATGCTAGGCATTCGAGTGAAAAGCTGTGAAACTTATAGAACAACTCTGCAATCAGCAATGAAACAGTAATTGCAGGGACTTGTTCACTCAGTAATTGGCGAAAAGATAGTGCTCGAATCAGGGTATACATAGCCACCTCTTGAATCGTACATATAAGGTGTGTAAGGGGGATATTTCAGTCTTTTTCTCTTGATTTTCTAACTCTGCAACAAAAATGTGAGGATCTCATGAAGAAACAAAACAAACTGGCAAGATAGTAATGTCCTACGGTTCAGCATAACTTCGTTGCCATACTAGAGATTTTAGTCGACCACCGGCGGCGGACATAAATCGGGGCAGTCATTACGGATGGGTTCGTTTCGATCGTTCAAGGCCGGATCAGTGAGGAATTCCACTGGATGAATCTCGTTCCAGCCATGATCTAGATCAATTACCCAACGGCCAGTTACCGCTATGCAAGTGTTAGCCTGGATTGCTTCAAATTCATCTCCTGCGCCGCTGATAGTATCAATGAGATAACCCACTAGATGACCAATCAGAGCGCCGATGTAGGCTCCCAGGTAGGCAACAGCAGCAGCAATCAGAAAGGCAAGAATCACGCAGAGAAAGATAAAAGGGCCGCAGAACGCTGATGCAGCCAGTAGTGGTACGAGGACTGCTATGCTAATCGCAGCACCAATCGCAGCACCAATCATTGCACCAATGCATCCGGTTGTTTTAATAGCCGAATCAATTTCGCAGTGCAATAGGCCACGATTCTCGTCATTACAGCGTGGGTGCGTCGCATTATCAAAGACAAAACGGATATGGGCTCCGATGGGAATGAGGTCCCAAACAAAGTCAGGATCCCATAAAAAGGGAGCAAACCACACCCTGAAAAAATTTGTCCGGCCTGGATTGACGACTAATCCGGATGCACATATTTCCTCCTGATGTGCCTGCAATCGACCAAAAAACCGGGCCAGGCAGTATCCCCAAATGGCACCTGTAACCAGAATCCCGCCATTCCATGCTCCACCCAGAATCAGACTGCCTGTAATCGCTGAAGCGGCAGCCCCAGCGATCAGTCCTCCAAGTCCGCCGAGGCCGATGGCCGACTGGGCCGATCGGGCGTCGAGCAGTGGCTTGTCTCTGCAATTACCATTCATAATTAGCCCCTCCTATTAATTAGAAGTCATTGGGAGGATGTCGGCGCGATCGCATAGCCAGCAGAGGAAAAAGCCCACAGCAAATCCCAACATAGCCGCAACAATGTACCAGGGTAGGACTCCCACCAATACGATCACCCCAGCTGAGCTGATCAAGCCTGCCAGGCCACCAAGGATAAGTCCCAGTAGGGCAAAGGCTCCTAGGAGCTGCTCCGTGCGAGATAGCCCAACAAACAAGAAGGCTATGATACCGAGCACGATACCGAACAGAAGACCTACCATCAGGATGCTCCCAACGGGCTCGGCCAACTTCATGCCTGCATGGGCCATATACCCACTAACGCCGCCAGCAGTGAGCCCGATGAGTCCACATGTTATATGTTCACCCATTGCAGTACCTCCTCTCAGATGATCTGGATATAGTAGGTCACCCCACCAACCAGTGTTTCTGGCCCGTCAAGTGTCGGCAGTGCGTAGGCCGTCAAGTGGGAGATGTGGTTAACTCCAACCGGCACCGTGTCAGGGACATTCAAACCCAATCCCGACAGATGACCGTCAATGATATGGGATAGGGAATCAGGGAGTTCCCCTACCGGCAGAAAGTCATCAAAACGACCAATGACAATTTCGCTTTGGGGGAACCACTTCTCAGGACCTTCCTCTAAAATCAGAACCTTTATAAACCGCATGCCACTAAAGGGATTCCAGATCGGAAAAATCGGGCTTGAGCTGTTGCCCGGTTCCTGCATGTCGACGCGGACGATGTGCCAGCCTTGATTGTTGATGGTGTTTACATCATGGGGGTGTGATACTCTCGCCAGGAACGCTACGCTGGTGGTGGGGTTAACCCAGACGGTGTTTACAGTTTGAGCTGCTCCAGGTGGAATATTGACCAACGACTGTGATAAAGGAATGTGTGTTAGTCCCACCACTATCCCACCGATGCCAAAGGGCGCGAAGAAAAGCTCGACCCTAGTGTTGTGAGCCACAACGTCGGCTGAGCAGTTACGAACATCCACCTCAATTCTGTAAGAGCTACCTTCCTCAAGGCCAAAGGTAGAGCGAACGAAACCTCCTGTACCAACGTCAAAAAGGCGGATATTGATATTTTCCCACTTGATTTGTTCTGGGCTGGCTGTAAGTTCATCCTGTGAGTAAATACAGGGATCGGGCTTGCGCACTATGTTCTCAGGAACATTTATACATTTCGGATAGCGTTCCTTTACAGGAGGATTTTTCAATCGACAAATTTTCTGGAGTAGCGTCATAGTAAGACCCTCCTTGCGCATCGTTTCTAGATTGCCTATCTAGTGGTGGCTAGCAAAAGTCTGCAGCGATGCGTGATGCAATTTTTAAGTTTTTGGTCGATAAACCAGCACTTTGCTCAGGCAGGACACGCCAGCCTGTTTATCGTCTCTTAACTCTACGACAAAAAGATGAGGATCTTATGGGAAAATCAAAGAAACTACCAGGATACGGTGAAATTAATTGAGCCATAGGAAACGCCTTTTTTGTTTTGATGTGTGCTTATACCTGTTTTAGGCATCGGTCCCGTTGTTATGTATTCCCCTCACAAATGGGATAAATTGCTATGACTGATGCCGATCACTTTAATTTAGAACAAATTTCTCCAGAAAGAGACTTAAAGTCTTTATCTCAGTCAGATGTACAAAAGACTGATGAACTTTCCGAGGACCTGACTATCAGTCAATGTATGCGCCAGATTCAAGCCAAACTTGAGAAACAGGAATTACATCCCAAAGTTCAAGAAGAGCTTGCCATGCATTTGGTTATGTTGCAGGATGATCAATATAAGGACTGTCATGACACACTTAAGATGACGTCCTTAGCTCTGGTCAATAGCAACCTAATTCCATCTCAAGACTCTCATGGCCAGCAGGAAGCCCAGCCCAAAAATCTGGTGTTTGCTGAAGAAATACGAAAACGGATCAAACTGTCTAAAGGTCAGGAGAGTCCCTATCACAAGTTAGTTGCCGGGTTAAAAATGTTTTTATTCTGGTGTGTGCTGGTGCCTGTTGTCGGTATTGGCATGCCGTTTGTCATCCGAAACTTATTTGCAGGTTCTGGTGCGTTTAGCAGTATTGCTAAACAACAAAATATTTTACTAACCGATGTAAGTGAACAGCTTGAGCCTGTGAGCACTTATATTACTGAGGAAGATGTTCAACAGTCCCGACTCATTGCTTATTCAGCCTCTGTTAACCAAAGTGTTCAGAAACTGCTGGAACAAAGTAGTGTAGCTACGTTAACTGATAATCAACTTGAGACATTAAAGACATCTACAGCGACGCTGACAATGCTGCAGCAAACAATTGAATCAGCGGCCAATATTTCGGCAGAGCAGCGTACAAGTATTACGCAACAACTACAGGTGATCAATACTTTAATTACTCCAGCAACGTCCACGACCTCTGCTGCCGAACTAAAACAGCTGGTTTCAGTACCCGTTTCTGCCTCAGCTACACCTGCAGAACTCACACGACGATTAACCAGCATTACTCAGGAAATTGATCGTCTAGTGGCACAAAGTGATTTATATCGTGAACTACGCCTCAGGCAAGATGAGTATCAGACGATTCTTAATTCAGAGACAAATCGAGAAACATCCGGAGATGCGGGTGAACAAATCAATCGTTTAGGGCAAATCCAGACTAGGATTGCTAATGTAACAGCTCAATTGGCTGGAGAATTGCCCGCAACCCAGGCAACTGGAGCTAATGCAACGATAGAGGCCAATGGTGAAATTAGTGAGGGGTCTAGTCCAGTAATTTCTCCTCAGACGCAACTATTGGCTAGATCCCTGAATATCAACTTGCCTCAAATCGGTCTGGTTGTTGCGTTTGGTGCTCTGGGAAGTGTGGTTAGCATTATCGTTCGCTCTCAAGAAATTATTGAACGGGCTGAAACGGAGAAGAAAGATTTGAAGATTGTTGGGTTATCACGACCGTTTGTTGGTATGGCCTTTGCGATCTTTGTATTTGCCATCATTGAATCGGGTGTGCTGGGTAACTTTATCCAGCTGAAAGGGGCAGATTCTGTGCAGAATACTCACCTGTATATTGCGATCGCGTTTTTAGCAGGCTTTAGCGAAAGTCTGGTGCTGGGTGTCGTTGCCCGAACGGAAAGTTCTTTTCATCCTGGTAATGCCAGTCCGATCAGCCGGATAAAATAATGGCTGACTTGGGTTAAGTTTAGTCGACAAGACTGAATGCGTGATAGGTACTATGGGTATGTACTTCTTCCGTGTCAATTTATTAAAGCCCAAGGCTATTATTGGCTTCTAGCCAGTTCACGACAGCCTCTAGCGATCGCACCCCATAGTCTGCATAGTCTGACCATATAAATTCCCCTGCGGTGTCAATGTAGACCGTCGCTGTTCCAGCCCGCTGCCCGGCCATTAGATCAAACTTATAATCTCCTACCATCACAGCAGCGGTGGGTGCAGCCTCCCAGCTATTCAATAACGCTAAAATGCCATCCGGTTCTGGTTTGGGGAGATGGCAATCACGGCTGAGGACGAGGGTAGGATCAAAAAAGTCCATGAGGCCACAGGCTACCAGGGTTTCATGGGCAATATCCTTGCCGTTACGGGTGAGAATACCAACTTGTTTGCCCTGGGTACGGAGCAGTGCTAACAGCTCATGGGCACCTGGCTGGGCAGTAGCCTGACGTGCCAGTTCTAATTCAATTTCTCGGAGCTGTTCATATTTAGCAGCTGCAATCTCTGTAGGCAGCTGGCGTAGTGACTCTAGAATTGGCATCCCTACGGGTAGTTCTAAGGTTGCTCGAATTGCTTCAAAATCATGGATGCCTAAAGTCAACGTGCCATCCATATCAAACACCCAGCAGGTCCGATTGGCCAGGTTCTTGCTACCATTGAGCTGCATTGTACACTCCTGTTTAACTGTTGTTGTCAGTACGGCGATATTACTGAATGCCGTTGTTCAAATATTCGGTGAGGACGATGAGACAGTTGGCGATCGCACCTAAGTCCGCAATCTCATACCCATGGGTATTCTGTGTGGGAAAGCTCAAACAGGCTCCCTTGGGCACATGACCAAACTTCATGGCAATCGATGCATCACTACCAAACTGTGAGATCACCGCCTGCTGTAAGTTAATCCCAACTGTAGACGCGGCTGAGAGAATCTCCTGATTGAGCTCCTCATCATACAGACCATAGCTATCTTGAGCAAACAATACAGGTCGCGGACCGTCGGCAATTGGGTACTCCTTAGACAGTGGACAAATTTCTAAGGCGATCAGCCGACTTAACTGCTGTCGCTGGCTAAAATATAAGGCCCCAATCGCACCCACCTCCTCTTTGGCAGAGGCCACCAGATAAACATCCACAGGAGGATTTTTGACCTGTTCAGCCAGACCCAACAAAATAGCCACTGATGCTTTGTTGTCTAAGGTGTAGCTAGCAATATGGTCTCCCAAACGAAAGGGACGTTTGCGATGTTTGCCAACCACCATCCGTGTGCCAGCTCGTACTCCCGCTCTGATTAATTCTGGAGTCGAGAGTTTAGTCTCTACCCAGGCAGTTTCCCAGTAAACTGCCTTACCCTCTTGCTGAGACTTTTGTGGAGACTCATGGGAAACATGACGGGAGCCAAAGCTGAGAATGCCTGAGATCGTCTCTTTGTCCCCCAGCAGGTCTACTACCCCTTCACCATAGACCCAAGGGTAGGCTCCCCCTAGCCGTCTGACCTGTAGCCTGCCGCCAGATTCTATTCCTTTGACTAAAGCGCCAATCTCGTCCTTGTGGGCAGTGACGGCAATTGCTCCTTCACTGGTGCGACCTGGAATTTTGATAACAATGTTGTCAGCGTCGTCTTTCCAGTGGTCAACCCCAAGATTATCTAACCATTGTTGGATATAGCGATTGACTTCACCCTCCACACCACTAGGCGAATGACAAAGCACTAACTCTTCTATGACGCTAAAGAATCGGTCGGCATCCCAGGTACTCATGCTATACCTCCGCTTGCGATCGCACCAAACCCTGGACCAGATTCTCTAGCTTCTCCTCAGAGCAGCATTCAATCAGAGCCTCAAAAGCATCCAATAGTTTGGCAGCTTCATCCCCGTGCATCGGGCTGAGGCCCCAAATGTCTTGTGCCCAATCTTTGGGCGCTGTTTCTTCAAAAATTATCCGCTCTAATAGCTGTTTTGATTCCGCCTTGGACAGGGCCATAAAATTTGCTCACTAATGCAACTGTTTTATCCTGCCACAGGTCTGCTGACGGCGCGTTTTTTACAACCCACGCTACAATAGTTCAAGATTTTCGTACAAGGCAGTTAGCCATGATCGACCTTTATTATTGGACGACTCCCAACGGTCACAAGATCACGATTTTTCTCGAAGAAGCTAATGTCCCTTACACCATCCATCCTATTAATATTGGTAAAGGCGAGCAGTTCCAGCCTGAGTTTCTAAAGATTGCGCCGAATAATCGGATTCCGGCCATCGTCGACCAGGACCCAGTAGATGGGGGTGAACCCATTAGCTTGTTTGAGTCAGGAGCCATTCTGCAGTATTTAGCGGAGAAAACAGGGCAGTTTCTACCTACGGATCTACGCGGTAAAAATGAGGTGCTGCAGTGGTTGTATTGGCAAATGGGTGGTCTGGGTCCCATGCTAGGGCAAAACCATCATTTTTCTGGCTATGCTCCCGAGAAAATTCCCTATGCGATTAATCGTTATGTTAAGGAAACGGCGCGGCTCTATGGAGTGCTAAACCAGCGTCTGGCCGATCGTGAGTATGTGGCTGGTGCCTATTCCATTGCTGATATGGCCATGTATCCTTGGATTGTGCCCTATGCCAAGCAGGGACAAGACCTCAATGATTTTTCCCACCTTAAACGCTGGTTTGAAGCGATGGCCGAGCGTCCTGCGGTAAAGCGAGCCTACGATCAGGCTAAAACTGTGAATCCTGCACCGCAACCATTTTCAGATGAAGAGAAAAAATTATTGTTCAACCTGGAAAAATAGAAATCACTCGTAGGGGTAATCCCTTGTGATTGGACGCCTTGCCGGAATTTTTTGCGCCAGGGCAGGCACAAGGTCAGCCCCTATATAAAGGCCCTGCCATAAAACCATCCCATGGATGCTATCAGGCGATTCCATAGGTGAATTGCCTACAAGTTGTCAAAATGGTGTGGGTTACTCATTATGCACGCCATGGGTCAGGATCGCTTGGGGCAGCTAAAACCGTCGCAGTTGCGAGTGCTGATTGCGGTGGCGGATAGTGGCAGCTTTAGTGAGGCGGCCCTACAGCTGCAGTTATCGCAGTCGGCAGTGAGCTATGCCATCGCTACCCTGGAAGAAGAGCTGGGGGTGATGCTGTTTTCCCGTGGTCGCTATGGGGCTGTGTCAACGCCGGTGGGACAGCAGATTGTTGAGCGTTCTCGCCATGTGCTGCATCTGATTGCGGATATTTATCAACAGGCAAATTTGGCCAAAGGATTTGAGGGGGGGCGTCTACGGATTGCGGCGTTTCGCAGTGCGGCCACCCATATTTTGCCGGAGGTAATTGCTCAGTATTGTCAGCGGTATCCTGCGATCGCAATCACCATTGCTGAATACGATGACCGACCCGATGTTGAAGCGGATTTACGCAAGGGCAAAGCGGATGTCGGCATTACCTATCTACCCCATGCACCAGATTTAGAAGCCTCAGAACTAACACGGGATGAATTTGTGGTACTGTTCCCGCCCGATGCAGTTTTGCCTGCTCCTCTGACCTGGGAGGCGTTAACATCCCACCCATTGATTATGGCCCCTGATGGCGATAGCTGTGATGCCATGGTGATTCACCATGGTCGCCAGTATGGTGTGGAACTCAAGCCCAAGTATCAAATTCGCTCGGATGCCACCATTGTTAACATGGTAGCTAAAGGTCTAGGGGCGGCTATTTCGCCACGACTAGCCGCCGAACCGATCCCTGCGGGGGTACAGGTCTACAGTTTGCCAGAACCGTTCTATCGTATTATCTGTGTCGCGACATTGGCTGATGCCTTACTACCACCGCCTGTATTTGCCTTTATGGATCTTTTAAAGGAACTTGGCTGATGGGCCCTATTGTCTTCTATGGCTGTAGATCTGAAGCGTTTTGTTTTCAGAGCTGACTCAGTGAGACTGTGACTCCATAATCAAGAATCTCCTGTGCTATAAGAACGATGATGCTTATAAAAAATCTCCTAAACTAACGTTCAGGAGATTATTGACAGGATATTTAGAGACACTAGGATAAACTGTCAGGCTTAACCCAATCGGGTAAACCCTTTGCTGAAGATACTGGTGACCCTCTGTAGCAAGAGCTCACAAGTCCTAGTGTAACTCTAGGGTTTAGTTTCATCTATGAATGTATCCAATTGTATTGATGCTTTACATTGTCCAAAGGTAGAGTATTCTCGATTTTGATGATAAGTCAGTTTTCATAGTATTGCTGACAGGCTCTTTAAAAGCTGCTGGTGTTGGTCTGGGGTGCCAATGGTAATGCGGAGCTGGTGGGTCCTGCCGAGTTGGTGTATTGGACGTACCCAAATGCCCTGGTTTTTGAGGCAATTATGTAGCCTTTGGGCGTCTGAGTGGGTGGCTAGGACAAAATTGCCCTGGGAAGGAGGGACCTGAAATCCTAATTGTTTCAGGGCCACGCTCAGGAGCTTTCGATCAGTTTTGATCTGAGCTACACAAGCTTGTGTATAGGGTTGATCTGCGATCGCAGCAGCGGCAACACGGGTTGCGATCGCATCCACCCCATAGCTATCCTTCACCTTAAATAAACCCGCCAGCAATGGCGGCTGGGCAATGCCAAACCCAAAGCGAAGCCCTGCCAGACTATACCCCTTAGATAGGGTACGGAGAACCATGACATGCTCATAGGCTTTGACCAAACTGAGGGCGGAGCCTGCTGCAAAGTCCACATAGGCTTCATCAATGACCAAAACACCTTGGACTCTAGCGGCTAGCTGGTGCAGCTCTGCGAGGGGGATTTGATGGCCAGATGGACTATTAGGGGAGGCAATGAGTGTTAGGGCTCCTTGTGCTGCGACAATTTTATCAATTGGTAAAGAGGACCGGGTATCATAGCCAATCTCTACAATCGGGACCCCACAGAGTTCTGCCAAGGTGTGATACAGACCATAGGTTGGCGTTGGATAAACCACCGGACGTGTTCGATCCGCACAAGCTCTAATGACGATACTGAGCAGATCATCACAGCCATTACCAACAATGATCCAGTCTGGAGGAACACCTAAAACAACTGCAGCTGCCTGACAAAACTCCTGGGAGTAAGGATCAGGATAACGACGTAACCATTCTCCATCCAATGTTTTTAATATGGCTAAAGTCTGGGGTGATGGCGGATAGGGGTTTTCATTGCTATTGAGCTTAATAATGGATGTCTCGGGCGACAGATAAGGGCTGGGATTATGGCCAGCAACAGTGTTGATCAGCGGTTGAAAGTATTGCATCCGATTATTATATCCACGGCTATTTCAGCAATGATTTGATGGGGTGTGATCAGTGTTTCTGCCGAAATGTTTGAAGACCAAATGCTAGACGTATGAACCGTTTACCCTGTTGGGAATACTGTGGGTAATTAAAATAAACTCGCAATTACCGATAAGATTTTGTGCCTTAATCTCTAGGGCAACATGTTTTTTCAATTGTGTTGCCATAAATTCTGTTGTATGGGCTATCTACCGTGCCATCAAACTGTTCATGAAAGTCGCCATTGATAACGTTGTATTGATCAACAAGTTTTTAAAGGGAGAAGCCTCACTGCTGGCGAATCGAGAACTGCGCCTAGAAAAAGCGCTCGATGAGATTCAGCTTTTGACGACACAGGGACTCTTGTTGGCCAAAGGACGATTTACGTCCAATCTCCCAAATGTGATGATTCGCATCAGGTCTGACTATTGGGCCTTGATCCATCAACTTGCCATTGACGCCGGTTTGCTCCCACTCAATTTAGAAGCGGAGCGAGCAGCGGGGGCAACGTTTGCTCAGTACGATTATCACAGTGTGCCCGCGGGTTATCAGATTCATTGTCAAGCCGCCTCAGCCTTCTGGAAAACCTGGTGGGTAAACCACCGCAAGATGCAGCTGATGGACATCTTGTTGCTGTGTAATCGACGATGGTATCCGGTCAAACATATGCTGTGTGACACTGGCACCATCTATGTTAAGACCTGGCGAGGAGAACAAACGTTAGCACTCTCGGATACAGTGGTGTGGCTTGATCGGAATACCCAAGCGCGTCGACCCAAGATCACGGTACGAAAACACCATACACAGAATAAACTCCCTACCACGGAGTATCCCTACCACGATGATTTACGCACCACTCAGCTGAAATCTCAACAACCTAGAGTTCCGGCTGACCTGCAGCAGGTGATTCAGACCGATGACAATCGACTTATTGTCCACACTGTTTTGGGACCAGTGGTGATTGGGGGCCATAACCTGACCTGTACCCTAGCTCGCAAAATTACAAAAATTTCTTGAGAGCAGCCCTCGTGGCGACCGAATTTAGTTACTAATATCAATCCGACCGACGGATGTATTCGGGTAGTAAGCCGATAAAATTTCGTAGTATTGATAGCCTTGCTCGGCGAGATCCAGTGCACCGGTCTGGCTCATGCCATACCCACTGTGGGCATCATCGACAATACCCTGATTGGCTGCATATAGCGACTCAACGACGCCACCGCCATAGCTAATAAATTCGCCGGATGTATTATGAACAGCTTGTTGGGTAGAGTTGGCTTCAGTGGTGATGCCCTTATAGGCCTGGTAGCGCTGGGTATCATCCAAATCATAGGCTCGTCGCTGATGACGGATAGTATGCACGATGGCGTAGGAGCGAGCAGCTACGGCCTGGGCTTTTAAGGCTTCTAGAGACCAGCTGGCAGACATTTCAGCGCCAACTACACTGTACAAATATTCTTGGAGCATCACGTAGTTGATGGCCATGACGCCGCCATTTTGCCACAGTAGCAGCAGTCTGCCGCGATACCAGCGATCGCCGACGGCAACATACCCTGTGTCGGGTTCTAGCCAGACTGCAGTGGATACTGGTTGATCATTGATTAATAGACCGCGATCATTTGCACTGATTTGATAGCCAACTCCAGCTGTTAGAGACTGGATCAGTTGACCATCTGTACCAACCATAACGCCGCCTTGGGAGGCTGCTACTGTAACGCTGGAGGCCTGTCTGGTCAGGGCAACGCGCATTTCTGTATAGGTGTCAATCGTTGGATTGCTAGACGGTGCTGGGGGGAGGGCAGAGACTTTAGGCGGGGCCGGTGATGACGTCGTCTGTGCCGTTGGTTCTGGTTTAGTAGGCCTTGCTGCTGGACTCTGAGCTGGTGACGCTGCTGGTTTGGTGTCTTTATCCGGTTGGAGGGCACTGGTGGCAGGTTTATCGACCAGATTTTTGACGGTTTTGACCACTAACCACTGCCCCAGGGCAACCGCATCTGCTCGAATAAAGGGTTCGATTGGAGCCGGAGCGGCTGCATTTCTTAAGGCTTTGGATAGTGTAGGTTCAGAGACGGCTTTAGATAGGCCTGGCTCTGACGGGGTTACTCGTTCACGGGGCTGCTCAACCTTGGTGTTGTCGGGTATAGCTGAATTTTCAGCCTTGGCTAACTGACGATCTACTCCAATCAGTGAAGTGGCGAGGAGCACGCCAGACAGCAGTATGCGGGTGGTGTTGGCGAGTCTGGGGGACATGTCAGTCTAATAATAATAATTAAATCAACTAATTAAATTCAGCAGCCGGTGCTCAGACCCAGCCAACTATAAAAAATGGTCTATGTTTAACTGTTTGCAGCAATTATCCATTCAAAATAATCGTTTACATATGCCAATGCCCTCACTATATAGCTGTGTGCTGTGGTCGTTTTTGCTCAGGCCAGCCAGTTTCTTAGGATGCCCTGGGTGATGGTTCTATTGATCAGGTCTGACCTTCTACTTTAGTTGTATTTTGCTGGAGGGCTAATTGTCTGGCTACCCGGCGCTAGGAACAAATTGATCCCAATGAGTGATGGCGTTGATTTGGGGAGGGGCTGACGATGATGTTGTTCGTTCCGCTGAGCGGTCGAAGTAAATCGATTGCATTCCCAAACGCTTTGGCGTGATCGCATCGTTAGTCAGATGGTCGCCAATAAACAGTACTCTTTCAGGGGCTGGGTTTCCGGCCACTTCTAGGGCGATTTGATAAATGGCGTCACCAGGCTTGCGTTTGCCATACTCAGCGCTGTCTAGCACAAACTGGAAGTAATGCTTGAGGCCATAACGTTCCAGCATTTTGGCAGGCCAATGGGCCAGAAAAAAGTTTGATATAACCCCCATGGAGACTTTTCCCTGCCAGCGCTGTAGCATACTTTCTACCCCGGTCGGAAGCCTTAAGGTGGTTGGAAAGCACTCTATAAACTGTATTTCCATCTCATTGAGTACCCGCTCCACGATGCTGCTGCTTGCCCCTGGCCGGTAGATGGCAAGCAAATTACGAAAGCGCTCCTGCAGCGTTTGCTCATAGGGTTGACCTGCAATGTACTCCAGCCGCCACCGATGATAGTCGGTGCGTACGGCGTCAATATCTTGATAGAGCCCGGCGCTAACCAGGACCTGGTACATCGGTGCTAACCCTGCTTCACAGCCAGACGTATCAAAGTCGTCAACTAGGGTATTGAAACAGTCAAAAAAAATCCAGTCGATTGATGTGCTGAGGACCATAGTGAATGTTGCTGTTAATCCCGCTCTACCGAGAGTTCTTCACTAGATTAGCGCCATTGGGTGCCTTCTCCAGATAGAACGTGAATGGCAGACTAAGTCTCGACCAGGGCCTCAAACTGGGCAACACTCTGCTCGACAATTTTGAGGCTGGCTTCCCAAAACTGGGGGTGTGAAATATCTTGCTGCAGATGGTGGGTAACCAACTCTTCTGCTGTCATGCTGCCAGTGTCGCGCAAGATATTGGTATATAGCTCGTTAAAGTTTGCGCCATAGTGTTTTTGTTGGGCGTAGATCCCCAAGCTAAACAGATAGCCAAATAAATAAGGATAGTTGTAAAAACCGAGCTGAGAAATTGAGAAATGTAGTTTGGTAGCCCAAAACATGTCGTCGTATTCCGAGAGGCTGTCTTCGTACCATAACTGCCAACTATCAGCCATCATGGTTTTTAGCTTGGGTGCGATCGCAACTCCCTGTTTACGGGCCTCGACCAGTCGTTTTTCAAACTCAAACCGAGCTGGAATATTGAGTAAAAAGACGGCTGCACTCTGGGCATCTTGCCAAAGAATTTCTAGCTTTTGAGCGGATGTTTTTGCCTGCTGCAGTAGTGCATCACGTACTAGGGTCTCAGCAAAGATACTGGCTGTCTCGGCCAGGGTCATGGAGTAATAGGTGCGCATCAGCGGCATGTCACGCATTACCCAGTTATGCCAGGCATGCCCCAGCTCGTGGGCCAGGGTAATGACATTGCTCATGGTGCCTTCATAGGACATAAAAATGCGCGGTTCACGGGGCTCAGCAAACCGGGTGCAATAAGCCCCCGTAGCCCGATTGGGGGTGGGTTTTCCGTCAATCCAGCCCTTTTCAGCCATCATGACTGCAAAGTCCCCCATGGCTGGGGTGAGCTGGCGGAAGGCCTCGGCAATCAATTCAATGGCTGATGCAAAGGAAATTTCAGGCGTTTCCTCGGCTGCCGGGGCTGGAGCTTGCAGATCCCATGGGGCCATTTGGGGGATTGTTAACATCTGGGCCATTGCCTTTAGCGCTCGCTGCCCAATCTGTCGCTGCTGATAGGTGGTTTCCATCAGGGCATCAAGGGTGGGGCGCTTAATCCGGTTTTGGTGGCAGCTGCGCTCCAAATAGTGCAGTTCTCGAACTGTAGCTCGCTTCTGGGTTTCTTCAAGTCGCCAGCCATTAATGGCATTGAGAATAGTGGCTGCTGTTTCCTGGTGACCAATCCAGGCATTACGGATTGCCTGCCAGGCGGCCATGCGTGTCTCTCGTTGTGGGCTACCAAGCAAATTTGCTGCTTTTGCCAGCCCTATGGTCTCGCCGTTGACGGTGCATTTTAGCGTGCCAGCTAATTCTGTGTAGAGATTGCCCCAGGTGTGTAAACCATTAACTGCTAAGCCGGTAATCAGGTTTTCTTCGGCAACACTGAGTAATTGATCTCTGAGTTTGCGTTGATGAGTTAGCAAAAATGCCATTTCCATCAGTACTGGATCGACTACCAGGGTGGTGATAAATTCAGGCCGTACCCGATTTAAAAACACTTCCATTGGTGTCATGGCCTGACTTAGCTCTGAGCCCACCTGCTGTAGCGTTGGCATGAGAGTACCGGCATTGGCATCCTTGGCATCTACGCTCAGAGCTGATGTGATGTAGGTCCGTACATTGCTGAGCTGTTTGTTTAGGGCTGTGCGGGTTTGATGGATGTTGCGTAATGCCTCAATCAAGGGGGGAAACTCGTCTTCCGGCAAAGTTTCAGCTGTTTCAATATAGTTTGAAAACAAGGCGCAGGCCGATGCGAGCTGGGCGATCTGATCCCTGATGTGGGTAATGGTGGTAGCAATTTCAGGATCGTCGGTGCCTTTGAAGAAATGTTGGTTGTCCCAAGTTTGACGCAGTTGCAGCATGGTGATGATGGGGGCAGGTGGTCTTTAATTTTAATCGGCTGTCTGGGGGCTCGCTACCCCCAACGGTCTGCTTGAGCGCCTGGTTAGTTTTAGGGTTAACTGAGGATGAGACGTTTATTGCGATCGCAGTGTCTAACATTCAGCAGCTCTTAATCACTGGTGCTACAGGGGGTGTCGGTCAATTAGCCGTCGCCTATGCTCTCAAGCAGGGGTATCAGGTGCGAGCGAGTACTCGAAATATAGCTAAAGCACGCCCATTATTTGATGATCGAGTCGAGCTAAAACAGATTGATTTGCGACAGCCCGACACCCTGACCCCATCACTAGACGGGATTGATGCTGTCCTCTGCTGCAGTGGCACAACCGCGTTTCCCTCAGATAAATGGCAGGTCGATCTACCCTCCCAGCCCTTTGAGCAGTTGCTTACCTGGAGCCGCATTTTCTTAGATGCTGACTATCGCCAGCGCCATACCAAAAACTCTCCAGCAATTGCTGATGACCAGGGGGTGAAAAATCTCATTGCAGCGGCCAAAAACTCTTCAGTATCGCGCTTTGTGATGGTTTCATCGCTGGGGATAGACCGTAAAGACCAATTTCCCTTTAATTTGCTCAATGCCTATGGGGTACTCGATGCCAAGCAGGCTGCTGAGCAAGCCCTACGTGACTCGGAACTAACGTATACCATTGTTCGACCCGGACGCCTGATTGACGGACCCTACACATCCTATGACTTAAATACTTTGCTCAAGGCATCGACCGATGGTAAACAGGGCATTGTTTTAGGTCGTGGTGATCAGTTACTGGGGCAGACCAGCCGTAAGGATGTTGCTGCTGCTTGTGTGGAGTGTTTGCAGAACGCCACCACAGAAAAAACAACATTTGAAATTATCAATCAGGGGGAACGGCCAGTCAACATTGCTTGGCCAAAGCTGTTCACTGAAATGGCCCAGGCGGGTTGAGGAGATTCAGTCGTTTGAATAAGCATGCCAAAGCTGTCGCCTTGGCATGGAAATCACATCCGTTGAGATATTGCTAACGATCATAAAACATGGAGACAGAGGTGCTTCTATGGATCATGCAAATAAGGCATCAAACAGATGAGATTTAAGCATCCACAGTCTCTTCTTCTCGGCTGAAGAGACAGATAATAAGATCTCTGTGAGTGAGTTATTGTCGCCTGTACTACCTGGCGGCCTGTTTGAGTTCTGCTAAAATCTCCTCCGTTGGATTAGCCGCGTTCAGCGATGCGTTTGTGGCTGCGGTTACTGTGACCCAAGGTTCGAACTCATTGCCGTTAACCCAGGCGGAGTAATAAGTAATCTCTGTAGTTTCCGGGGTCAAGGATAACAGTTCAATCTCTCCTCGCATGGTTTGCCAATCAACCACATAGTTATAGCCACTGTAATCATCTGGCCCAATTCCTTGGGGGCCACCTCCCACATAATTTGTTGCGACCTGATCCCAGGGCCGTACAAAGCGTTGGCCGTTCCAGCTCCAATCTCCTCCAGGCCACCAAAAGTATCCATCCTCTGGGCTGTCTCCTGGGCTCACGTAGTAGTCTGCTCCCCGGTTGAGTTCGATAGTGATCCCAGGGGCGTAACTAATTTCATATCGCACTGAGGCATCTGGCGTGCTGATAGCGGTGTCCGCCAGCCATAGCACTTCTACAGGCTGATCGCCATCAAACTGACCCATTGGGGTTGCAGCTAGCAAACTGGCATACAAATCCTGGCTAGCTGGCACATCGACCATGGTGGTAAAGCGCCAGCAGGCCCAGCTATCACTGGTATCAATGGCGGCCCAATCTACCTCACATACCCCGTTGGCGGTAGCAGCCCACAGATTTTCACCCTCGCTCCAGAGTCGAGTGGGGATGGCTCCAATCAGCGGGCTATTGGCAACTGTATAGCTTTCAAGTGAGTCGTCGTCAGGACGATAGGCTACCAGCCCCTTGGCTGGCAGATAGGGATTGCCCTCGCCTGCAAATTGGGTGCCGAGCCAGAGAATGGTTTCATCGTTGGCTGTGGTCAATGCTAAGTCTGTAATTTGAGCGCTGCCCAGTTCGGAGGGTTGCCATAGGACAATCTGATTGGACTCAAGCTGATATTGCACCACTGTAGCGATACCGCTAGCCCCTTCGCTCTGTTCAAACCCAATGGACCACCAGAGGGCATCGGCGGTAACCGCTGTGCCAGTGATGGTGGGGACACCTGCACTAACGCCAAGTTCACGCTCGATAATGTCAGTATTGGTGTAAAGCACCTGGGCAGTGGGCTGGCTGTCTCCTGGTTTAATCAGTTCAAAGATGACCTGTTCTAAGTCATTGTCAGAGGCTGGTTCCTCATCCACCCACGCGGCATCCAGACGCACCCGTGCTTGATAGGGCTGATCTTGACTAGTAACGGTTTGATAGGCTGGGTCGCTCAGGGCTGCAAAATATGCGGCGTAGTCTTCTTCTTCGCTGGGCTCGGGTTCTAAAGCTGCTACACCCCAGGTGCGATCGCCTTTGCAAAAGGTAAAGCTGTAGCGACTGCCCTTGAAGGTCAGCGTGCTATCGGTCGCTTCTACCGCTGTTGGCCGGAAATTAAAGCGCTCAAACGGTAATTCGATATCTGTAGCAGGCTGCAGCGGTACCTGGCTATCCATTGGGTCACAAGCGGCAGCGGTCCCTGTGGCGTCAATGGCTTCGGCAGTTTCTGCTGAGGGAGCTGCTTGATTAACGGGTTGGCCTGGGGTGCAGGCACTAATTGCTACCTGACAAGTCAGTGCTGATGCGATCGCAAGACCCATATGTTTCCAACGCCAGATTTTCATAGATACCCCCATAATGAGCTATCAAGTTGCCTTGACTGGAGTAACAGGACTGCTCCTCCCCAATCATCTATAGGGTAGCGACTCCGACAACCGGCCAATACCTAGCCTCTCCACCTTTGGAAGTGGCACGGATGTAAGCAATACAAGCCAGTGACCTTTAAAAACAGCTGTGCGGATTTTAGATATTACTTCTAAAATCGTAAAAGTTCGCATTAATGTGACGATTACTACCTACGCATTCCCCTTTGCCAGCTGCCACCACCCATGACAGACTTTGACATTCAGGCCCCGTTTGAACCCAAAGGCGATCAACCCAAAGCAATTGACGGTCTACTTAGCTATGTCGAGGCTGGAGGCCAGTACCAAACCCTATTAGGGGCCACCGGTACTGGTAAGACCCATACCGTGGCTCGGGTGATTGACAAAGTCGGGCGACCCACCCTGGTTCTAGCCCACAATAAAACGCTGGCAGCCCAGCTCTGCAACGAGCTGCGGGAATTTTTCCCAAATAATGCTGTTGAATATTTCATTAGCTATTACGACTATTATCAGCCGGAAGCCTATATCCCAGTAACGGACACCTATATTGCCAAAACCGCATCGATTAATGAAGAAATCGATATGCTGCGCCACTCGGCGACCCGTTCCCTATTTGAACGACGGGATGTGATTGTCGTAGCATCCATTAGCTGTATTTACGGTTTGGGAATTCCGACCGAGTACTTAAAGGCATCAATCCCACTGCGGGTAGGGATGGAGCTGAACCAGCGCCAGGTACTGCGGGATCTAGCGTCGGTGCAATATACCCGCAATGATATTGACCTGGGGCGGGGACGATTTCGCGTTAAAGGTGATGTATTAGAAATTGGTCCTGCCTACGAAGATCGGATCATCCGAGTTGAATTTTTTGGTGATGAAATCGACGCCATTCGCTATGTGGACCCGGTAACTGGCGCAACGTTGCAGAGTATGGAAGCGCTCAATATCTATCCAGCGCGTCACTTTGTCACTCCTGACGATAAGTTAGAAGCTGCCTGCAACGGTATTCAGCAAGAACTGCGGGATCAGTTGGAGCTGCTAGAACGAGAAGGCAAACTGCTAGAGGCCCAGCGGCTAGAGCAGCGCACTAAGTACGATCTAGAAATGTTACGGGAGGTAGGTTACTGTAACGGCGTGGAAAACTATTCTCGTCACCTGGCTGGACGAGAGGCGGGTGCACCCCCGGAATGTCTTCTCGACTATTTCCCAGAGGACTGGCTGTTGGTGATCGATGAGTCCCATGTCACTATTCCGCAGCTACGAGGAATGTACAACGGTGACCAGGCGCGTAAAAAAGTTTTAATCGATCATGGTTTTCGGTTACCTAGTGCCGCCGATAACCGTCCCCTCAAGGCAGAAGAGTTTTGGCAAAAGGTCAGAAATTGTATTTTTGTATCGGCGACACCCGGAGCGTGGGAGCTAGAAATTTCTGAAAATAGGGTCGTTGAGCAGATTATTCGTCCCACTGGAGTGTTAGACCCCGAGATTTTTGTAAGGCCCACCACCGGACAGGTAGACGATCTTCTGGGTGAGATTCAAGAGCGGGTGCAGCGCGGTGAACGCACCCTAGTCACCACGCTAACAAAACGGATGGCAGAAGATCTCACTGAGTATTTTGACGAACATGGGGTGAGAGTCCGTTACTTACATTCCGAGATTCACTCCATTGAGCGGATCGAGATTATTCAAGATTTACGCAATGGTAATTTTGACGTGTTGGTGGGGGTGAATTTACTGAGGGAAGGGCTGGATTTACCTGAAGTATCACTGGTGGCGATTCTTGATGCGGATAAAGAGGGTTTCTTGCGAGCCGAGCGTTCTTTGATTCAGACCATGGGTCGGGCTGCTCGCCATGTGCAGGGACAGGCGATTCTCTATGCTGATAATTTGACCGATAGCATGGCCAGAGCGATTGAGGAGACTGAGCGTAGACGCGCTATTCAACAGGCCCATAACGAGAAACATGGGATTGTGCCGACGCCAATTGTCCGTCGCAAGAGTAATGCTATTCTCTCGTTCTTAGAAGTGTCGCGTCGTCTCAATGCTCAGGAGCTGGAGGAGGTGTATGAGCACAGTGACGATCTAGCCCTAGAGGATATTCCTGAGCTGATTGGTCAATTAGAGAAGCAAATGAAGGCAGCCGCTAAGGAACTGGACTTTGAAGAGGCAGCTAAGTTTCGCGATCGTATCAAACACTTACGTGAAAGGCTGCTGGGTAAACGCACCGCAGCTGATTGAGCAGCTAGAGCGCCGACTGCGTAGTTCTACATAGATAGTTGCTTATTGCTGGTGTAATAGCGATACAAAGATACCAGCATCACCTTCAGAGCCCGATTGAGTTCATTCGAGGTTTCCAAGCAGTGAGCCAAAATTGTTAGCTTACTTTCAAAATCACTGTAGGTAGGACAGTAGTCAAAGGTCTCTTCCAGCAAGTCGCGAAGCGTTTTGGTTTGCAGAATTTGTCGTTGCAGTGGGCTATCAGCATAGGGGCCATAAAGCACCGAATACAGCAGCACCCTTACCTGATTGGCGTCACACTTTTGGGTCAGGTCCTGTTCCAGGTTAGTCAGGCTGTTGGGGGTCGTAACCACAGGGACAGGAGCTGTCACATAAAGTGGCCGAAAGGCTCTTAAAATTTGCTTTGCGATGAGCTGGGCACTAGCCAACGACGACTGATGCTTTAATATCCTTAGCAAATTTTGTTTAAGCTCAAGCGGTGTAGGGGCCTGGCGATGAGCCAGCTGGACTAAGCTCAATAAGTCAGTGCTGGCAGTATCAGCAATTTTTCCAGGTCGCTGACCGAGATAGCCCAAAAAAGTCTTAATGACTTCTAGATTATCTGACTTGGATAATTCATTGATGACCGGCCTATATTGCTCTGACGTGGCCCGTGATTGTACCGATGCCGATAGATTAGCGACTTGTTGATCGGTGGATGGTGAGAGTTCAACCTGCGGTCGAAAGATAAAACGCAGATAGTATATGATGACGTTTGCGATCGCAGTGTACACCTTTTTTCGATTCAGGTGATTAGCCCGTTGATAAAGGCTTTCGCGACATTGACTAAGTGTTGAGTAACGTCCCAACAGGATCGTAATCAACGACTGCATTGGCACACTGTTTAATGCAGAAACCTCGTTCTCCCACGTCCCATAACAAACGCTAAATAAGAGTTTTTTAATTCGTAGATGCTGGGAGTGCTGTACTAGATTCTCTACCACCTGCTCGATCGCATCTTGCTTTGTAGCAAAGGTTGGTTGAGAATAGCTAATCGAAAGACCGTCAGGGGACATGGTATTTGGCGGCTGATTACGCTTGTATTAACCTTGACTAATATTCACATCTTAGGACTAAATTGGCTAGTTCAATTCACCGACTCTTGATTAGAGCACAGGAAATTACTACGGTCAGATGTTCATAACTTCATATCCTAGTATTTTCACGTAAGAAAAAGTGCGGTGGAGTACAAAAATTCAAAACAAAGTAATACCTAGGAACCTGCATAAACTACGGTTGCAAAAAAAAGAAAATATAGGTTGCAGTAATAAAGCCAGCCGTTCCAGAGAATATGGCGCTGTCTAAATTGTTTGCTCTGTTTCGGTATCAAATAAATGGATACGCTTGCTGTCGATCTGTAGGGTAACGGTTTCTCCAGGAACTAGAGAAGCCCTCGGATCGAGACGCGAAACAATCTCACTGCCATCGGCTAGGGTGGCATAAACGATTAATTCATGACCCATCAGTTCTACTACTGACACCTCGGCTTGAACATCTACTGGCATAATGCCAGGAGGTAAATAGTGGGGGTGGTAAATGCTTTCCGGGCGAATCCCCAGGACAACGGTCTGGTCGATATACTGACTGATGCTATCTGCATTTTTGGACAGGGGTAGGCTGAAGTTGGCCGCTTTGACCCAGAACTGGTTGTTGTCCCCCGTGACCTGAGCCTGTAAGAAATTCATGGATGGACTACCTAAAAAACCGGCCACAAAGATGTTGTTGGGCTGTTCGTAGATGGTCTGAGGGGTATCCACCTGTTGCAAAATACCCTGATTCATAATGGCGATGCGGCTGCCCATCGTCATGGCTTCTACTTGATCATGGGTCACATAAATAAATGTGGTGCCTAATCGTTTGTGTAGCTTGTTTAATTCAGCGCGTGCCTGGACGCGCAGTTTAGCATCCAAATTGGATAACGGTTCATCCATTAAGAAAGCCGATGGGTTGCGGACAATGGCACGACCTACAGCCACTCGCTGACGCTGGCCGCCAGAGAGTTGTTTAGGTTTACGCTCCAAGAGGGTTTCAATGCCAAGCTGCTGGGCGGCCTGCTGAACTCGCTGACGAATATCTGCTTTGGGGACTCCCTGGAGTTCAAGGCTAAAAGCCATATTGTCAAAAACACTCATATGGGGATACAGCGCGTAGGATTGAAATACCATGGCGATGTCGCGATCCTTAGGCGGTAAATCATTTACCCGACGTTCATTAATATATAGATGGCCGCTACTGATGGTTTCGAGTCCGGCCAGCATACGCAGCGATGTCGTTTTACCGCAGCCTGAGGGACCAACCAGGACTAAAAATTCGCGATCGCAAATTTCCAGGTTTAGATCCTTGACGGCAACGAAGCCATTGTCATACTGCTTAGTAACACGTTCGAACCGAACATTTGCCATCGCTTTTCGTTTCTGCTGGGTTGCTCTCACCCCAAATAGTAACGGCAATCATGATAAATAGTAATGAAAGTAAATAAACCCAAGCGGAAGAACCCCAAGGCTATGGCGGAAAAATCAACCCTGTTTAAACAGGTGGAATCCATGGTGAATACCATTATGGGGGTGCGTACGGAAGACGAGAAACAGCTGAATGCTTTGCCGAATGGTCAGGCTGACTGGAAGGCGATGGCTATCTACATTGCGGGAACTCTGGCCCAAATTGGGCTGATGCTCTTGAGTTTGTGGGGACTGCAGCAATTGACTCAAAGTTGGCAAGGGATGCCCCGAATTGGCGTTGCGATCGTATTTTTTACGGTGGTAGCTATTCGTTCCCGTCTGTTCTCTCCCCTCAACAATGCCCGCACTCGCACCACCTACAGTCAGGTCGAACGACCTGGCTGGGCTCCCCCACCCATCGCATTTCCCATCATTTGGATGAGTATTGGTGTTTTGCGCGTGATTACTGCCTACATGGTATGGCAGGCTTTAGGGCAAACATACTGGACATGGCCCCTAGCAATCTTGATGATTCATCTAGCCTTAGGGGATACATGGAACACTATCTTTACCGTTGAGGGGCGACTGGGGTTAGCAGTACCGGTTGTCATTTTTGGCCCCTTGACCTCGGCAGTGGCGGTGGTAGTTAGCTATTGGCAAGTTTTTCCCCTGGCTGGGCAGTTATTGGTGCCCATGGTGATTTGGTTGAGCGTGGCGAGTGCGTTGGTTATTTCCATTTGGCAACTGAATGGTCGTGAACCCTGGTACCCCATGGTGTTGGATGAATCGACTGCCAGCTGATGTGATGCCATGTGAGAGTTAGAGATATCCATAAGAAAAACTTGAAAGTCTGTAAGACCTTCAAGCCCAGGGTGTTTTATTTGTTGCGAAGAAGATTATCGGTAGCCAGGTGATTATACGCTGGCGGTGATGGTGTCTGACTGTTGGCGATATGTCTTTTTGATGATGAGAGCTGCTGCTCCTAGACCCAACAGTAACCCTGGTTCAGGTACACTGGTCGGTTCTTGGGGATCTTCAGGCCCATTATCCACTTTGACAACACGGGCAAACATACTAGCCTGGCTGGTGCCATTTTCTTGGGAGATAAAGTCGGTGACAGCGCCAGCGTCAAAGTTAGGAGTGTCATTAAATCCTACTAGCTCTAGGGTATATTGCTCTCCCTCAAATTCAAAGCTGTTTTCAGAGTCGATCGCAAAGTCCCAGGTGATTTTGTCAGAACATCCACTACCAGTGGTCTCGTAGGGGCAAACCCCATCAGCGTGATTGCTAGCACTGTTGCTAGTTTCATCCACGTTGAGAGCAAAGTTAAAAGTTTGTTTGCCAATACCGGTTTCACCGAAGTCTAAATTAAGGCTGAAATCAGTTTTGGTGGCGGCACGACCATCTGACCAAATAGTGTTGTTGTAATGTTTGAGTGTACCTAGATTAAAGATCTCTCCTACACCAAGATCAACGTTACTAACACCGATAAAGCCGAGACCACTCTTTTGGGCGGTGCGATCTTTATGGGAGCCATAATATTGCGAGCCATTTTTTTTCCGATAGGAGCCATAGTCTGAGATTTTCTTATGACCGGCTTCCTGGGTTTTGTCATAGCTGTAATAATCGTAAACTGGGTCGCCCCAACGTACTTGATTTACTCCGTTATAGTCAAAAAATTCGACGTAGTTATCAGAGTTGTCTGTAAAGGCTGCTTGCTCGTAGTTAGTGAACTCATTGTTAGTGGCAGCTCGACCAACGGTGGTGCCATTTTTTAACTGTGCATTATCAAATCTTGCCGATGTGCCGTTTAACGTAAATGCATAACTGGGCGCAGCTCCTAAACCACTGACGACGGCAGCAATCGTCAGTGCAGCGCAAGGATTGAATTTGTTCATAATTACTTTTGTTGATTTCGACGTGGCATATCCGTGTCGTTGACCTTTGTATGTCAAATTTAATACTTAAAACTCGCGTCGAAATGCTGGAAAATACTTATCTTTTTCTTGAAGAGTTTGTGGCTGCCATGGCTTGTAAGGGTTGCTTAGAACAGACTTCCATAAAGAGAGTGAACTTGTTCTCTTTTGTTTTAGGTGGTCTTACGGAGAATGCTAATGTTGCAGTGTTGTTATCTAATGCACATCCGCCAAATGGCTGCTGGATGAGTAATTACTGGGTGCTCAATTCTCGTCTGCCTCTGAAACTTAAAACGTAAATACCAGCTTAAGTGTCCAGGTTTGGTTGTGGCGCAGGATCTGAATTTCGCGGATAAACTCTCGGAAGAAAAAACGGCGCTCAGGTTCTGATAAGTCTTCCCAAAATTGAGGAATACTAACAGCTTGGGTAAGTTCTTTGAGATTGACTGGGGGCAGCTGGGCGAGTTGCTGATTGAGGTGAGCAATTTCTGTGTGTACACCATAGGCCCGCAGGTCAGCAGTTGTTTGGTCTAAGATACCTTGGCTGACTAGCTGGGGCAGCTGTTCGAGTATGGATTGCTGGGTTGCGATCGCAGCTTTTAATGCAGTTTTAGGATGCTGAGCAGGTGTTGAGAGCTGACTAACTGCTTTAGGAAGTTCGGTACAAATCGCCTCAATCGTTTGTTTAAGTAAAGTCTCGTAGGGAATGGCTTTGCATTTGGCTGAGCATGGGGCCCGCATGTAGGTATAGCTATTGGCCCGGTGAGGCGTACTCACCCGACTGACAGTTAGTTTAGTCTGACATTGTTGGCAGGTAACCAGACCCGCTAAAGAACGTGGGGCGCTGGCCGTTTTAGCGGGCAACGAGCTATTGCGCCGCAATAACCGATCAATTTGAGCCGCTTCAGTAGCGTCTAGGATGGGGCGATGAGTATTAAGCGCAATACCACCGTCGCCATAGCGGGTATGGCCTCGATAAATGGGATGATCTAGCCATCGCCGTCCCGTTGAAACGGAGATCTGCTTACGGTATTGCTTGGCAATGTAACGTACGGCACCCCGAAGCGAACCATATAGCAAAAACTGTTCAAAGAATGCTTTAAGTATTGGGGCCGTGGTTCGATCGATCACATACCCCTGTTTGCCACGACGGTAGCCATAGGGAGCCTTCCCAGGTGGAGGTAAAGCCTTTAATCGGTTCGCTGCATGTCCTTGGCGAATCCGACGTTGACGCTGAGCTGTCTGGACTGCTGCTAACACAACCGGTAGTGGAGTATGAGAATCTCCTGGGGCTGGAGTTTGATAGGCTTCTTCCGTGGCAATAACCACGGTTCCGGCGGCTTCTAAAGTGGCTAAATTTTGAGCTACTGCCGACAAAGAATCCCCCAGCTCAGCCAGTCGTCGTAATAGCAGATAGTCAGGGGCCTGGGCCTGATTCAGCAGTGCCTGTAGCTGAGGGCGCTGTGCTGTTAGCGGCGTATCGTGATAAACGCGATCAACCTCCCAACCCCACAGAGCACTACTGTCCACTGGTGGGTCTAGAAGAGGATCTGTGTAGAGATAGGCGACAATGTGCACAGGAGACGATGAGAATGAGGGACGAAAGTATGAGTACGGAGGAGTGGGAAAAGGTCTGAAGTATTTCTGAAGTATTAAAGTTTCAGGGGGCTGAATTGCCCTAGCCAATCCTGCATCTGTTATGCAACCTACCCAGCCAGACAAACGTGTGAAGGAAGCTGGGGGTGCCGCAGCTTAAACCCAGTCTCTAAGTCCGTTTAATCTACAGCTTCCAGTAACACCTACGGCTAGAACTGCTGAATAATCTTTAGATTTGCCATGGGCTGAAGATGGGTGCGCTACACTCCAATGGAGCAAGCTGGTGTCATGTGATCATGAGTAAACCAACCTTAAACCTATTCTCTTTAGTGCTGATCTTAGGGTTAGTCGGCTGTGGACAGTCTCCGTCGGTGACGGCTCCTGAAGAATCCGCTGGCACAACTCCTGAATCCACTGAAGTTGCCCCCCCAGAGACTGATGCCCCAGAAAGTCAGGCGACAGAAACTCCGAGGACTCCTTCAAGTGCTTCCCCCAGCGGGACAGAGACTCCGTCTGCATCCCAACCGTCCTCGCGCTCTTCACCTGTGGCGCTTGCTAAAAAAGACTGTGGGCAGCTGACGACCCAGCAGGAGATGAATCAGTGTGCTGCTGAAAACTATGCCATTTCGGATAAAGCCCTGAACCAGGTATACCAGGAGGTGCGCCAGGGGCTGGATGATGCAGCTAAAGCGCGATTAACTGCTGCTGAAGAACGTTGGATTGTGTTTCGGGATGCTCAGTGTACATTTGAGAGCGATCGCTTTGAGGGGGGCTCCATGGCTCCATTAATTCAGGCGACTTGCATGGAGCAAATTACAGATAATCGGATTGCTGAATTGCAGCAAACGGTCAAAACTGAAATCGGTTTGGCTGATATCGATGCTCAGCTTAATGAGGTTTACCAGAATGTGCAATCCCTAGCGAGTGAAGCGACCGGAGAAGCATTGGTAGATGTGCAGCTGTCGTGGCTTGATTATCGGGATGCCCACTGTGAGTATGAGGCTAATTTGCCAGCGGCACCTGATGTTAAGGCGTGTTTGGCGGTAACTACTGAAACCCGTGTATGGCAGCTAGAGGCGCTTGAGGAAGAGTGGTCTTTATAATTGACCATTGGTTTGAGCTGCTACCGACATTGCCTATGGGTTTGGGGCATTATTGCCAGTGGCTGTTGAGTTTCTAGATTGAGGCTGTAAATGATTGCTTATAAAGGTTTTCAGGCGCTGGTTATAGCGATAGCTGGCGTTTATGGAACGATATGTGTGGCATTGTATTTTTATCAAACGAGACTGATCTTTAAACCGACGCTGCAATTAACTCAGACCCCAGAAGAACAGCAGCTAGATTATGAAGAGGTTTGGATTAGTCCAGAAGGCAAGGCTTCACCGGGGCAAGGCTTGCATGGCTGGTGGTTGCCAGGGTTACAGGGAAACTTGGCTGACTATGGACTAACACTCCTATACTTACATGGCAATAGTGAAAACATTGGGGCCAATTTAGGGCTGGCCCATCGCTATCAGCGGATGGGATTCAATGTATTGCTGGTGGATTATCGAGGATATGGGCAGAGTATGGGACCGTTCCCCAATGAGCAGCGGGTGTATGACGATGCGATCGCAGCCTATCGCTATCTCGCAGAAACCCATCAGATTCCGGCACAGCAGATTTGGGTATTTGGCCATTCCCTGGGTGGAGCTATTGCCATTGAGCTATCTACACAGCGTTCGATGGCAGGGCTAATTGTCCAAAGTACCTTTAGCTCTATGCTGCAAGCCGTTCAATTTAGCGGTCAATATAATTGGGTGCCAGTGAACTGGATTTTGACCCAGCGGTTTGATTCCATAGCCAAGGTTCCCCAGCTGGAGGTACCGGTGCTATACATTCATGGTCTGGAGGATGACACAACCGCCGCTGTAATGTCAGAACAACTGTATAAAGCATCCCCCTTGCCTAAACAGCTTTGGTTAGTCCCAGAAGCAGGACATAACAATGTGGCGGATACGGCTGGACTCAAATACGTTACAACTGTTGAAACGTTTGTTGAGCAAATGCAACCCACTGTGGCTATTCAAGCCCCCGCGTCTCCCGTAGAATAGACGTTGGAGTTATCAAGTAATAGCCAACTTAAGGCTCGTATTTAAGGAGAACGGCAATGCCCGAGGCAGTAGGATCGCTAGAAACAAAAGGGTTTCCCCCTGTACTCGCCGCCGCAGACGCGATGGTTAAAGCAGGACGAGTCACATTGGTTAATTACATTCGGGCAGGTAGTGCTCGTTTTTGCATCAACATTCGGGGGGATGTTTCTGAGGTGAAAGCGGCGATGGCGGCTGGAGTTGAGGCTGCAGAAAATGCCCCTGGTGGCGTTCTGGAAACCTGGGTCATCATTCCTCGTCCCCATGAAAACGTCGTCGCTGTACTACCCATCGACTTTGGGGAAGATGTTGCACGATTCCGAAATGCGGTAGAGCAGCCTATTCTGCCGGGACGTCGTTAAGGCTAATTTTGAGGCCTCTGGATTCAGGAGAAAGGGCTGATCCACATGGACGGTTATGTGGGTACTTGGGGAGCCGCTTCAGGTTCCCACAGACATACGGCATAGCCTTTGGCAGTAGATGCGATCGCGCTGTCATGTCCACGCCATGTTAGCTGAGTGGACAGGTCCAATGCCTCATCGGCCTCCAGGCTAGTTTGGTAAACGCTGTAAAATCGATCCTCATACTGTAGGGCTACCAGCGGTTCGATCAGGTCAGGGACCATGACATAGCACTGGTGATATTGTTTAGCATCTCCCAGTATTAAGCAGGGGGCAGGGCTATGGGTGGGCCATTTACGCCCATCCTTCCTAGGCCCTTTGAAGACCTGGGCCTCAAGTTCTAAGGCCCACATGACATAGCCTTGTCGGCCTTGTTTTGTTAAGGCCAGCTGTTCATCAACATTTTGAGCCAGTTTGATCAATGCCTTAATCACCTCCTCTGCAGTCTCAAACCGACGAAACAGGCTGTAGAGTTGGTTACCTATCTTGACAGCGGTTAGTTTGGTCTCAACATCTGGCACTTTAATTTGGCAATTGCTGTACTGACCCTTGTAGATCAGTAGTTTACAGACAGCGACAGGCATCAGGAACTCACAGAGATAGACAGTTTAAATTCTAAAGGCTGAACGTATGGCCCACACCATCGAAGTTGCTTACTTTCATGGGCACGATTGCTGAAGAGCAGTGATACATTAATTATTACGTTGAGTAGAGAGAAAAGATGCAGGTCCTTGCGGATACGCCCATTACATTTCCACTCATGGCTGTGGTTGGCCAGGATGCAATTAAATTAGCGTTACTATTGGCTGCGATTGATCCTGGCTTAGGAGGGGTGGTAATTGCAGGGCGTCGTGGTACAGCTAAATCTGTATTAGCGAGAGGTTTGCACCAGCTATTGCCGCCGATTGAAGTGATCGACGGCTCTTGTGCCAATGCTGATCCAACTAATATGCGCGAGTGGGATGATGCTACCCTCGATCGTTTTGGTAATTGTGGGGAACCGCCCAATTTAGATGATTTGCCGACTAAGGTGATTCCAGCCCCTTTTATTCAGATCCCATTGGGGGTAACGGAGGACCGGTTGCTGGGCTCGGTGGATGTAGCTAAGTCGATTCAAACAGGAGAATCGGTTTTTCAGCCGGGGTTATTGGCTGAAGCCAATCGCGGTGTCCTCTATGTCGATGAGGTCAACCTGCTGGATGATCAGATCTCTAACCTGCTGTTGGGCACGTTAACCGAAGGTCGGAACCAAATTGAACGGGAGGGGATTAGTTTTCAGCATCCCTGCAAACCGCTCTTGGTGGCCACCTATAACCCTGAAGAAGGGGTTTTACGGCAGCATCTGTTGGACCGGATTGCGATCGCTCTATCCGCCGATCGGGCTCTCACAATGGAAGAACGGGTAGATGCCACAGACCAGGCGACTAACTACGCCAACGATCCAGAAGGGTTCCTAACCGGATACACCGAAGAAATTGACAACCTGAAAACTCAAATTATTCTGGCCCGTGAATGGCTTAAAGACGTCGTGATTACCTCTGATCAGGTGCAATATCTAGTTACCGAAGCAATTCGTGGCGGTGTGGAAGGCCACCGTGCAGAACTATTTGCAGTAAGAGTTGCCAAGGCCAGCGCTGCCCTCGAAGGACGCACTGAAATCAATGCCGACGACCTCCGGCGAGCTGTGGAGTTAGTGATTATTCCCCGCGCCATGAATATGGATCAGCCGCCGCCGGAAGATGAGCAGCCCCCGCCACCGCCGCCGCCAGAAAATCAGCAGGAAGACGATCAAGACGATTCTCAAGAGAACAACGACGACGACAACGATGATGACGATACTGATGAGGAACAGGAAGAGTCTCCTCCCAGTATCCCTGAAGAGTTTTTGTTTGATCCTGAGGGAGTTGTCTTAGATCCGTCGCTCTTGTTATTTGCTGAGAGCATGAGCAAACAAGGCAACTCAGGTAGCCAAAGTCTGGTTATTTCTGAAGATCGGGGGCGCTATATCAAGCCAATTTTGCCCCAGGGACCAGTCCGTCGGATTGCCGTTGATGCTACATTGCGGGCGGCGGCTCCTTACCAAAAAGCTCGCCGAGCCCGTCAGCCCGAGCGAAAAGTGATTGTTGAACAAGGGGATATCAGAGCAAAGCGTTTGGCCCGCAAAGCCGGTTCATTGATTATTTTTGTTGTCGATGCTTCAGGCTCGATGGCTCTAAACCGGATGCAGTCAGCCAAGGGCGCTGTTCTGAGTTTGTTAACTGATGCTTACCAGAATCGTGATCAGGTGGCCCTGATTCCGTTTCGTGGTGAACAGGCAGATGTGTTGTTGCCCCCCACACGTTCCATTACCTCTGCCCGTCGTCGATTGGAGACCATGCCCTGTGGTGGAGGTTCGCCCCTGGCTCACGGTCTTAGCCAGGCCGTCCGTGTGGGTGTCAATGCTCAACAGTCTGGTGATGTGGGCAACGTGGTGATTATTGCGATTACCGATGGTCGGGGGAACGTACCCTTGGCTCGTTCATTGGGAGAACCGATGGAAGAGGGTGAAAAGCCAGATATTAAAGCGGAACTGCTAGACATTGCTGGTCGTATTCGGATGACTGGTTTCCAGCTCTTGATTATCGACACCGAGCGAAAGTTTGTGTCAACTGGTTTTGGCAAAGAGCTGGCTAAGACGGCGGGCGGCAAGTACTATCAGCTGCCCAAGGCGACGGATAAAGCGATTGCCAATATGGCTCGCGGCGCACTGGCAGATTTGCAAGGTTAAGTGCATAGCTCACAAACAGTTTTACAGATTTTTGTGACCTGATTAGATTTTCTGAAAGTTATTGAGGACTAGTGAATGTTTTTTATTAATCGATAGCAAAACCACTAAATTGACGTTTAAAGGGCGACTGAAAAGCAAGGACAATATCATGCTTAGGAATGCCATGCTCTACAAGCTCATTGGCAATACCACCTTCAGTGCCATCATGCTGAATCCAGATTTTTGCATCTTTAATATCTAGGTGAAGAACGCACCCGTAAATACGGCGCTTATTAGACCAGCCGACATGCACAACCTGATATCGATCTTGGGCAAGGTCAAAGATGGTTTCAGCCTCTACATCTTCGTTGCTAGCTTTAATTTCGCTGTAGTCCTTTAAGAGCTTTTGTACAATCTGTCGATAGTTCTCTACGGTTGCCATTGCACGATAACCTCCTCCTCTGGATCATAAACAATCAAGCTAACTTTGTATCGCTCGACTAGGCGGCGCGTCAGCTCTAATGAAAAGAAGGTTCTATAGGTATCTTGTGGTACCGCTAAATAAAGCTTGCGCTCGGGCTGCTCTTCTTCAAGAGCAAGTTGATATTTCAGAAACTGGCCCAAAGCCATACTAAATTCAGTAGTTTCGGAAGGGCCGATAAAACTTTTAATTTCAACCGCAATTTTTTGATTATTACGCTCAGCAGCAATAATACGTTCAGCCCCGAGATCGATGTACATATCAATCCCTCCAAAGCGGATGAATAGGGGATCATCGGTGACATGCCAACCATCTTTTTCAAGAGCATATTTGACAGCATTATGAAAAACGTCTTTGGCAGCCATGAAGCGTTTCATATATTAACAAGCTTCAGCCTAATAGTACACCATTACTAAGACTGACACCTCTGTTTTATTGATACTTTCCTATCGCTCTAGCCTCGTGAGACTACTATGCATTAATTTTGTGGGGCAATTTTGCCTGGCTCGATACACGTACGCTATCAAAGTTGACAGGGCACTACGGTGTCTTTGACGCTAAAACAGGGGTATGCATTCTGAAACTTTTTGGCTTCAGGTGTAGCCTCTGTTGTTGGTTAAGATGAGCCTTTCCTGAAGATTTATGACCACTCGTGTTACGGGCGCTATGCCGCTAAGTTTAGACTCGGCGATTATTCGAGAGCCGTTGGTGGTTGCCCCAGATACGTTGGTGATTGATGCGATCGCTAAAATGGCCCAGCTGCAAAATCAGGAAAATCTATCCCAACCTGTAGGAGTCAGTAGCTTACATAGGCAGATTTTGGCAGAGCGGTCGGACTGCGTAGTGGTAGTAGCGGCTGAGCAAGTATGTGGGTTACTGACGGCGAGGGATGTGGTACGTCTGAGTGCTCAAAAGTCTTCCCTGAATGGGGTGACGATGCATGCAGTCATGACGTCGCCTGTGGTCACTTTATCTGAAGCTGACTTTACGGATGTAGGCGAGACTCTTGAATTGCTCCAACGACATCGTGTGCGCCATTTACCACTACTAGATGAGCAAGAGCGTTTGGTAGGGTTGGTGACTCAAACCACCTTGCAGTCATTATGCATATTGCAACCCCTTGTTGACCATGAGCCATCTCAACAAGAGGCAGAAGTTCAACAGCATAGCCAGGAAGAGATGGCAAAAAAACAGAGTGCTGATCCTACGGCTGCAGTGAGGCATATTGAGTCTGTTTTGGATCGGGGAGAATTTATAAAACAGGCAATTTTGTCAGCGATTCCAGATTATTTATTTTGTGTGGATAGGCAAGGTATCTATCGGGAGGTGATAACGTATAAAAAAGAGATTACGTTATTTTCTGAAAATTTAGACCCTGTTGGCTTACCGATGGCAGAGGTGCTACCAGGAGAAGTTGCTAAACAACAACTATCCTATCTAAAAGAGGCGCTCTGTACAGGACACTTGCAAACCTACGAGCAGCAAGTACAGCTAGAAGACCAAAGCCGCGATGAAGAAGTCAGGGTAATCAAAATTGCGGAAGATGAAGTTCTGTTTATTGTGCGTGATATTGGCGATCGCAAACAGGCTGAACGACAGCTACAAGAATTGATTGAGGCGACTGCTGCTACTACTGGGAAAGACTTTTTTCCCGCCCTGGTCCGTCACATTGCGGCTGCCCTGGACGTCAACTATGCAATTGTGACTGAGCTGGTTGGTGATGAGCTACGAGCATTGGCATTTTGGGCAAATGGTACGCTGCATTCACCCATTTCTTATCATCCAGCTAAAACCCCTTGCGAACTTACCCTGCGTCAGGGCCGTTTTTATTGTGCGGCTTTGTTGCAGCAATATTTCCCTGAAGACTTAGATTTAGCTGAGATGTGCGCAGAGAGCTATTTAGGAATTGCGCTGTACGATGTCCAGGGGAATGTCATCGGTGATTTATGCATTCTTGATCATCAACCTATTCAATCACCTCAGCGAGCTGAGGCAATATTGCAAGTATTTGCAGCTCGGGCGACTGCCGAGCTGGAACGTCAGCGAGCCCGCATGTCTTTAGAGCAGCTAAACCAGGCACTAGAGGCCAAAGTGGCAGAACGGACAGCAGCACTACAGGAGCGAGAACAATTTCTACAGACTGTGCTGGATACGTTTCCGCTATCGATTTTTTGGAAGGATCGTAATTCTGTTTATCTAGGCTGTAACCGTAATTGTGCGCAAGATGCTGGCTTAGCTTCTATTGCAGACATCATCGGAAAAACTGACTACGATATGCCTTGGGGAGAAGCTCAAGCAGAAGCATACCGGGCTGACGATCGCCAGGTGATGACTTCTAATATGGCCAAGTTAGGCATTATTGAACCCCTGATCAATGCAGAGGGTAAACGTGTCTGGTTGGAAACAAATAAATTACCTCTTTATAATCTGTCAGGCGAGGTGTTTGGTGTGTTAGGAACCTACCAAGATATTACGCCCCGCAAGCAATTGGAACTGGCTTTGCAAAACTCGCAACAACAGCTCAGTGAAGTTCTAGATACTGCGATCTCAGGTATTACTCGCCTGCGACTTTACCCAGATGGCGAGATCCAATATGACTATATCTCGCCCCATTGTGAAAAAAACTTTGGTTACGCCGCTGATGAACTCTTTCTCGATGTAAAGCTATGGCAATCTCGGATTGATAGCGATGATTGGGCGCTGGAAGTCCTGCCTGTGTTTCAAGCGATTCTGGCTCATCGTGGTACCTCAACCCATCGGATGGAGTATCGGTTTAACCGCAAAGATGGGTCCGCCTGCTGGATTTTAACTAATTGTTTTGTGCAGTGGAATGAGGTTAGAGAATGCTGGGATCTGACCATTGTAGATACGGATATTAGCGATCGCAAACAGGCGGAATCCCAATTGCAAAACCTGATAGCTGGGACTGCCGCGACAACAGGTCAAGATTTTTTTTCTGCGTTAGCCAGGCATATTGCCGAAGCCTTAGAGGTCTCCTATGTTTTTGTGACTGAGTGCTGTGATCACAAACTTCAATCCTTAGCTGTTTGGGCTAACGGTAAGTTGCAGCCAAATGAGTCTTATCCTTTGCCTGACACACCCTGCGAACGGTCAATGCAAGAGGGGTTTTTCTATTGTGAGCGAGCTGTTCAGCAACAATTTCCTAACTATCAATCGCTTTTAGACATGGGTGCAGAGAGTTATTTGGGAATTGCTCTACGAGATATTAAAGGAAACATCACTGGCATCCTATGTATTTTCCATCATCAGCCATTGCAAGATGTGCAACGGGCAATGCAGATTCTTCAAGTCTTTGCTGCCCGAGCAGCGGCTGAACTAGAGCGTCAAAGAGCCAATCATGCCTTAGAGCAGCTGAATCAGGCTTTAGAGGCTAAGGTGGCTGAGCGCACGGCTGAATTGCAAGAGCGGGAGCAGTTTCTACATACCGTTTTGGATACCTTTCCGCTAACGATCTTTTGGAAAGATCGGAATTCAGTTTATTTAGGGGGTAACCGCAACTTTTTGGCAAATGCAGGGCTACAATCTTTGAGCGATATCCCAGGCAAGACAGATTATGATCTGCCCTGGACCCTAGAGGAAGCTGACGCCTATCGTGCTAACGATCGCCAGATTATGGAATCGAATACCGCTAAGGTTCGTGTTCTGGAAACCCAGCAAACAGCGGACGGCAATCAAATCTGGATAGAAACGACGAAACTGCCTCTCCATAATCTAGAAGGGGAGGTGATCGGAGTGTTGGGGACTTGTCAAGATATTACTGATCGCAAGGCTGCTGAAATGGTGATTAAGCAGCAACTGGCTGCCATTGAAGCTGCGATTGACGGCATTGGTATTTTGCAAAATGACGCCTATATCTATGTGAACCAGGCACATCTGAATTTATTTGGTTATACGCATCTTGATGAATTATTGGGTAATTCCTGGCGGATCTTATATGCTCCCGCAGAAATTGAACGATTTGAGCAAGAAGTTTTCCCAATACTCGAACGCAATTATGCCTGGCAGGGAGAAGCGATCGCAACCCGCAAAGATGGCTCAACCTTTGCTCAGGGAGTTTCTCTGAGTTTGATGGAAGATGGACGTATCATCTGTGTCTGTCGAGACATCAGTGAACTCAAACAGGCGCAAGAACAAAGCATTCACAACGCCTTGCACGACCCGCTGACCGGTTTACCCAACAGGCGATTGTTGTTAGACCGACTGTGAACTAGCGCTACAACGGGCTAGACGGCTGCAAGTTTACCAATATGCCGTCCTATTTCTAGATTTGGATAGATTCAAAATTATTAACGACAGTTTAGGGCATTTAGTCGGCGATAAACTCCTGATTGAAATTTCTAAACGTCTCAAACAACATCTCCGAAATACTGATATGGTTGCCCGACTGGGGGGCGATGAATTTGTTATTTTGTTAGAGGATGTCAGTACCGTTGAAGATGTTATTCAAGTCGCTGAGCGGATTCTGGCAGATTGTCACACGCCAGTTCTGATTGATGATCACAAAATTTTCGTGAGTACCAGCATTGGTATCGCTATTGGTAGTGAAGCCTATCATGAGGCATCAAATCTGATTCGAGATGCTGATATTGCCATGTATCGCGCCAAAGCCCAAGAGAATAATTCTTATAAGTTCTTTGATGGCGAAATGTACTTAGAGGCAATGAATCGGCTTACTTTAGAAACCGATCTGCGTAAGGCCCTCACCCAGCAAGAATTTATTATTTACTATCAACCCATCATCCGTTTAATTGATAACCGATTGATTGGATTTGAGGCATTAGCCCGATGGCAACACCCAACCCGTGGGCTCATTTGCCCGAGTGAATTTATTCCGATTGCTGAAGAGACTGGTTTGATTACGTCGCTAGATAGCTGGATGATTCATCAAGTTTGCGAGCAAGTGGCCGACTGGCGAAACCGATTTCCCAATCATTTTCCTATCAAAATCAGTGTTAACCTCTCGGTTCAAGACTTACACAGGGCGAGCCTGCTTCAGGACATTGATCAGATTCTTAACTCGACTCGTCTAGGGGGAGACATCATTGCCCTGGAAATTACAGAAAGTACACTGATTGAAGATATTGATAAGACCATTGATTTGTTAACTCAGCTAGCATCAAGACAGATTCAAATCAGCATTGATGATTTTGGTACTGGCTACTCATCGTTGAGTTATCTTCATCGTCTACCCATTCATACCCTCAAGATCGATCGGTCTTTTGTCGGTAATATGCATCTGAAAAACCCTAACTATCAGGTTGTTAATACTATTCTTGCTCTCAGTAAACAGCTAGGACTAACTGTTGTAGCGGAAGGCATTGAAACTCCCCAACATCTGCAACAGCTACAGACATTAGGCTGTGAGCTAGGTCAGGGGTATTTATTTTCAAAGCCGCTCACTGTCTGTGATGTTGAAACCCTTTTGACGGGTTCAACCATCAAAGTCGAGACTCTGAAGGCGTTAACAGAAGAGGCTTGATGGAACGTTCATTAGCGCTGATTGGTATTCTCTGATAAAAATCCAGGTAATGGTACGTTTAATCTCCATTGTTTATCGCCATAGAACAATACCTGGTAGATGTGCATACTGCCATCTCTGAATGATGCCTCAAAGGATTGCAGGTAGAGATACCACATCCGCTGGAATCTTTCATCGTAATTAGGAGCAAGGGATGCAATAATCTCGCGATTGGCGGTGAAATTCTCACTCCACCGTTTGAAGGTTTCTGCGTAATGAGGCTTAAGATTTTCACAGTGGGCTACGGTTAGTTTGGCTGAGCGTAAATCCCGGCAAATTTCAGAGAGTTGGGGAGCATAGCCACCAGGAAAAATATACTTGTCAATCCACGGACCATTGCGCTCAGAGCTTTCAGTAGTAATCGTATGGAGCATGCCAACACCATGGGGTTTTAGTAAGGCCCTGGCTTTCTCCATAAAGGTGGAAAAATTACCTTTACCCACATGTTCAAACATGCCGATACTGACAAATTTGTCGTATTCTCCGTTTGTTTCTCGGTAGTCTTGAATTTGTATATTGATTTTGTCTGTTAGACCCTTGTCTGCGATGCGTTTTTTGGCAAGTGCTGCCTGTTCTTCACTCAGGGTGATGCCAGTACCGGTAATGCCATAGTGCTCGGCAGCATAGAGCAGCATGCCACCCCAGCCACAACCAATATCGATCAGAGTTTCACCGGGTTTAAGCGCTAACTTCCGACAAATTACCTCATATTTTTGGTTTTGCATGGTTTCTAGACTGTCCTCAGGGGTGACCTGATACCCGCAGGAGTAGGTGAGGGTGGGGTCTAGAAAGAGCTGATAAAAGTCATTGCCAAGGTCGTAATGGTATTGCACATTTTTACGACTGTTTTGGATCAGCAGCGGTATGGTTTTGAGGCGCTGAGAAATGATTTGTAGGGCCAGGGGGACTGTCAGTTTCTGACTAGCTTTAGAGTAGACCCGGTTGCGGTAGAGCATGCTGATGAGTTCCGTCAGCCGATTCTCTGCTTCGTCCCACCAACCGTCCATGTAAGCTTCACCAAAGCCCAGGGAAGCAAAGGTGATGATGCTGGCGTAGGTACGCTGGTCGTGGATTTGGAGATGCAGATGGGGCTGGGTCTCTGGTGAGCCAAAGTGAAAAACCTGACCGCTGGGGTTGGTGACGGTCAAGTAGCCATCGCTAATAAAGCTAAATAGCTCATAGAGATAGCGTTCAGCGGTGGGTAGGTTGTCCATGGCTGCTGCGTAGTAGAGCAAACCTAGCCTACCAAAACTTCTTGCTGTGTGTTGTTAGTTTTGCACCTATGGCTCAGGGAGAGTGGTCCGGTGCAAAGTTGTATGGTGGGTCTGAAATCTGTTTTCTATCTGTGAAGCTAAGACATAGCTACAATTTGCATCTACTATGCCTCAACTCTATGCCTTACCGCGTTGGTCCAATGGTCTACGGGCCGAAGCGATCGCATCTCTGAAGCTGGCAGTGCCTTTGATGCTGATTCAGCTGTCAGAGGGGGCGGTCAATTTTGTGGATACCCTAATGATGGGTGGTTTAGGCACATCGCTGCTGGCGGCTGGCGGTTTGGGCGCGACGGCGTTTTGGATGCTGCTGTCCCTATGTACGGGGTTATTGGAAATGACGGGTGCGATCGCAGCTGAAGCCCACGGTGCCCAAGACCATGCTCGGGTCAGTCGCATCAATATACAGGGTCTGTGGCTGAGCTTTGGGATTTCCCTACCCACCATGGTTTTGATCTGGCATCTGGATTCCATTCTGAGGCTTCTAGGCCAGCAGGCCGCTATTGTGGATGGAGCGACGGCGTATTTGCATGCCATCGTTTGGGGGCTGCCTGCGGCCCTAGGGCTGTTTGTGTTTAAAGAAATTTTGACAGCGCTATTACGACCGCGTTTGGTAATGCTGCTGCTGCTTGTGAGTATTCCACTTAATATTGCTCTCAACTATGGGTTAATGTATGGCCACTGGGGGTTACCAGAGCTAGGTCTGGCTGGTATTGGCTGGGCTAGCACGATAGTTTTCTGGTGGAGTTTTGTGGTGGCGGTGCTGTGGTTAAAGCTGCATCCATCCCTCAGACGACTGCGGTTATTAAGACGATGGTGGCGGTGCGATCGCACCATCCTCTCCGAAATCATCCACCTGGGCTGGCCTTTGTGTGTGGACTATGGCACAGAGATGGGTGCCCTCACGGCAGCGGCTTTACTGATGGGGCTGTGGAGTACAGAACTGCTGGCGGCCCATCGGATTGTGATGACTACTACAGAGCTATTGTTGATGTTTTCCTGGGGTTTTGCTTATGCCGCTGCCATGCGAACAGGACACAAAATTGGCGCGGGTTCTCCTCGGGCAGCGCGACGGGTGGCCCATGCTAACTTGTTGATGAATTTACTGCTGGTGGTGATATTGTCAATTCCCCTATGGGTTTTACCTCAGACTATTGCCGGATTTTATCTCGATGTGAATAGTCCGGAGAATGCTGCAACGGTTGCGATCGCGGCAACGCTATTCAAAGTCGGTGTAGTGTTTCAGATTGCCCAAGGTATACGGTTAATCAGTGCAGGCACGCTACAGGGACTCAAAGACACTCATCTACTGGCAACCGTTGATGTGCTGGCCCACTGGGGCATAGGTCTGGGGCTGGGCTACCTGGCAGGCCATTTGCTGGGTTGGCAAGGGATTGGCCTCTGGTGGGCATTAGCCCTGGGACAATTTGTTGCGGCTGTGGTGTTGACTAGACGATTTCAGCAGTTAATTAACGCTCTCATTATGAGAACTGTCCAGTATTGAAGTTCACAATTAGCAAGACACATCGAGTACCGCAAATAGTGATTGAATCAGGACTACTCCTCGCCAGATTCGCTTAAAACATTAATGAGTTCTGCTTTTTTCATTTTGCTGTAGCCAGTGATTCCCCGTTTCTTGGCCATTTTCTTTAGCTCTGTTGCTGTTAGACCTTTGAGGAGTACTGGATCAGTAATGACTTCAGGCATGGGCTGAGGCGTTAAATAGAAGACCGACTTTAGCGTATTTAATTTTTTGCCTCGTGTGATGCCGCACTTTAGATTAGCAATGGGATCTAATGTTTTCCAATATTGGCGGGGGGCTTCTTCAATACGATTGACAGCAGTGGCTAGCTTCACTTTCTTTAAATCGCTACCAGGTAATTCAATCAAGTATTGCAGCGCTGCGGTGATCTCATCATGAGAAGCTTTGGAAAGATTGATCCTGGGGATTTCTTCACCTGATAATACTCGGGCTACTTCGGCTGTTTCGTCGCTATCGTCAGCAACAACACACCATACTCTTTCCAACCCTGCTTCTTCAGCGACTGCGTAGATAAATGAGTTGCCAATAACCTGGTACTGATCTTCGCCTGTTTCTTTAACAATGATAGGAACCCAGTTGCGATCGCACTTCTGATTCAAGACTTGTGCTGATGCCTGAATCAAGAACTCTGGGGCTGGGGTTGCCTCACCTGGTTCAATTTCATCCAGGTAAAGATGCATAAGATTACCAATATCACTAAGACTAGCCATGTAGAAAATATTCCTTCGCTAAACTGATGTAGTACTCACGGGCAGATTTGTCTCTGTAGACTGCCGGAATGCGTGCAAATGCAGCATTGGCTATGTTTGCATAGCTTGGTAATTGAAAAATATGCAGATCCTTTCTAGCATTTGTATATCTTGGAAAAAAGTAAGGCTGTAAATCAAACTTAGGTCTCTCACTTTGTATCTTCTTAGCTTGCTTAATCATCTCGATTAAGGCTTTTTGCGCTTCTTGCAATTGATAAGGAGTGATCTTTCCTCCATTAAAAAAGATCGGTAGTGCTATTGGAGTTGCATCCCCTTTCATAGATTGAACTTCAGGGATAAAATCTCGAATAACTGAAACAGCATTTTCTAAGGAGAAAAGATTGTTATGCTTAGTTGGTGTTAGAACAACCTCTGCTGCGTATAGGGCCTGTTGGCTAAAGATCCGCCAGTTTGGTGGGGAGTCGATCAGGATGTAATCGTAAGCGTCTTTTAATTCAGCCAGCTTTCTATGTAGCGTATGTTTTTTCCATTTTTGGCGTAAGTCTGACTCATCAATGTCATGGACTAATACTTTATCAGCAGGAAGAATGTCAAAACCCAAATCATTCTCAGCAATTTTCTTCAGAGGTGGTACATAACGTTGAATTGCATCCCGTATATCAGCATCACGATCATCTAATGCTGTATAAACTTGACCGTTACTTAAGGGGATACCTAAAGCACTCGTCAGATCTTGCTGATTGGGATCGAAGTCTACAACTAATACTCTTTTTTTAGCCAATGCTAGGATACTAGCTAAATTAACTGTTGTAGTAGTTTTTCCCACGCCTCCTTTATTGTTATAAATGGCTACTGTTAGAGCTTTGATAGGATTTTCAATCTTTTGTCTGATGGTTTCAATGACAGTATCAATAGTCTCAGGAGATATTTCTAAGCAAGGAGTTGCGGGATGAATGACCTTATTGTGCTTTCTAAATAGTTGAATATGACAAGAGTTAGTAAGCAGTCCCCATTTGGCTGACCGACATTTAGGAGCTAAAAGGTATTTTTTGTGGAGTTGTTGAACAGCCCTTTTATATTGAGCTGAACCTTCTTCTAAATTAATATCCCGTCCTTTTAACTCGCATATCATATACGGGTTGTTACGAGTATGTAGAAAAATATCATCACCAATATTTTTCCGAACGGCATAGTCTGCTGCGCCTTTCCCAGTGTCAAACTCTGGAATGACCTCTCCATTACTTTGAGAAAAACCAAGTTCCTCTAAAACGTGTGGAACAAAGAAGGTTGCGCTGACAACTGCTTCAGGCGCATCTTCGGGGAGTTTACTCAGTGCTGCTGGCAGGCTTATTTCTGACATCATAGGACTATAAAAAAGTCGATTTAGAGAAAAGCTAAAATCCTAAAATTTCTGCTTTCCATATATTGAAAGATAAAGTTTTCGCTTTAGAAGTAAGAGCACCGAAGCATTAAATGGTTCCTGGGATTTCCACAATTACGACTCTTGTATGATTCATTCGTAATTGGAAAAAAGACGTTAGCTCTTAGTTCTGGATTCTTCTAGGCTTACGCGATCCAAAATCGTGCCTCAGGATACTCAGTAGAAATATCAAGCCAAATTGATTTTTTTACGACTTAAGTCGAATAACCTCAGCAAAAAATGTGTTTATTTGTTAAGGCAAGTTTAGTCTCACTTACGGATTACAACTCCAATCCGGCTTGTTCAAATGCTCGCATTAAGGTATCCATGAGCTAAAAAATCAGCTCATTCTTGTCAATCGTCAAGTTCAAGAGCTGTACCCTGTACTTTCAAAACTTCCAATACAGCTCGCCACTGCTTCGCAGACTGATTATCCCGTCTCCACCGCAGTTTATTCAAAACCACATCCTCAGACAATGCCAGATAGATGCCATTCATCAAGCATCGTCTTTTGAACTTGAGAGTATCCTAATTATCGATAAATCAATCACGCGCTTAAGCCTAGCCTGACTATCACACATCAGGATCACATAGCCGAAAATTTACATATTCCCCTGCCCCTGACGATACTGATGCCCAACCCTCTAATTGTCTTTCTCCTGAACGTTGTTCCATCGAAAGCCATTGGCGTCCTGTTTCATCCGTCATGATTAATGCTGGTAAACTGAGCGAAAAGACTTCAGTGCCATTTGGCAAGAAATCAATCTGTCGTGAAGCAATACTTCTCTTGTCCCTCACCCTTAGCCCGCCACCCACGTCTGTATTCACCCGCAAACAGTACGGCTCATCTATACCCATCAGCACAGCTGTACTCCTGTAGGTAGCAACAACTTCATCTCCCATCTGGCATTTATTCTCCACCTCGCCCGTTCCTATTGCCAAAACAAGATCGCTGAGGCGGTACCAGTAGGTAAAGGGTTCCTGGGCAGCACTAGCTGCTTGGGCACAAATGTCTTGATACTCTAAATAGCCTCCCAGTTCTAGATTTGAGAAACCAGAACTGTAGGGTAATGGCTGATCAGACCCCGTAATTTTGTGCCAGTCTTGCCAGCCTGGTTGTGATTGTGCCATGACGTTAGGCACCATAGTCAAAAGCAGACTACCAGTAAACCCAAGCGAGTATAAAAATTGACAACTTATGTTAAATCTACAGTTTTGCATATATGGCAGCTCCAGTAGTTGGGAAGGATAGCTGTCTAGTTTCATCTAGATGGATTGCTAGGATGAACTTATGATTGATTGCAACGTGCTGATCCCCAAAGTTAAACGTTATTGGTGGGGCTGGTGAACTCGTCATTAGCAAGTGAGTTTAGCCTGTTTAAATTGCATTAAAAATATGAGCGGACAATATTAAGCCGAATCATTATTAGCCGAAATGGCCCTCTATATCATGCCTATTAATCAGCTATTGCCGAGACATTTTCCAAAGAATATATATCAGAGTTCTAGGGCTTCACTATCTCATTATTTAGTTGAGGCTATCGATTTAAATATCGTTCCTATTTTAGGAATGAGTTTTTTCCTAAACATACTGGGGATCTGGTGGGGATTACCGAGCTGGGAAGGCTGGGCTCCAGATGAAATCATCCCAAAAGATGTTTTACTAGGGATTTCTGATCTCTTTTCTGGTAATTGGTATGATACCTATCCTCCTTTCCATTTCTATCTTCTAGCTGTACTTTACTTGCCGTTAAACCTGCCTGCAATTATATGGCGTGAGCTTGGGTTTATAGATTTTTCAGGAGTGCTTGTAGATAACTCAACAACTAATATATTTCACCTCACCTATCAAATTTCTTATTTTGTGGGCAGGATTGTGTCTGTGCTAATGGGCACTGGGACCGTCCTAGTTGTCTATCTATGTGGAAGAGAAATATCTCCTAAGCAAGAATCATTACTAACAGCTTTAATCGTTTCTTTGCTGACACCTTTTGTCTACTATTCAAAAATAATCAATGTTGAAGTTCCATATGTTTTTTGGTTTTGCCTTTCTTTGCTGTTTTATATCCGTATATTAAAAGCGCATAGGTTAACTGATTACTTGCTTTTTTCTGCGGCTGCTGTACTTTCTATTTGTACTAAAGATCAAGCCTATGGACTTTATGTTTTAACGGCACCCTATATTTTGATTTCTAAATGCATCCACGATAGAAGAACTTTGCGAGTAGGTTGGCTGCAATCCCTTACTGATAGAAAAGTCCTATACTCTACAGCGCTGTCTGTTATCTTATTTTGCGCAATCCATAACATTCTATTTAATTACTCTGGCTTTCTATCTCATGTTCAATTATTAATTGGTCCAGCCAGCTATGATAGTGCTGACTTTTTTACTAGAGATGATAATAACTGGTCCCAACATTGGCAGCTACTATTGCAGTCGTTGAGAAACGTACAGTTTTCTTTTACATTACCTGTGTTTGGGATCTGTTTGGCTGGCTTGGTAATGAGCCTATTTAAAGTCTATAGAAACGGTTTTGGTAGGGATATAAATAATTACTGTAAGCTTTCTCTGCTAGTTCCGGTTATTTCTTACTACTTGTTTTTTGTGAGTGTTATTCTATATAGCCGGACTCGGTTTCTTATTCCGGTCTGTATCATACTTGCTTTTTTTGGGGCGCAGTTTATTTCTGATGTTTTGCTTAGCCGCAAAAGATATTTAACCTATAAAGTGCTTGGCCGTAGCTTTGTTTTTATTCTGTTTTTCTACATGTTTGTCCAAGCTTTTTCGGTGGACATAGTCATGATCAATGATGCAAGATATGTGACTGAAAAAGAGATGGATCTCACTATTCCTAAAACCTCTTATGTCTTGGGGATAGGAGACGTAGAATATCTTCCCAGGTTTGAATATAGAGGTTTTGATGCCTATGAAACAACTCATAGACTATCAGAAGAGGAGATTGATGCCGGCATCTATGATTACATCATCACTACAAGCGCCTATGACATCTTGGAGAGGCATAAACAATATAAGTCCAAGTCAACGACTTATAAGATGGTGGACAAAATAGTCAATGGTGATACTCAATATCAGGTGTTTTATCAGAACAGCTATCAGCCTAAGTGGAATCTTCTGAATTTTGAAGGGGTCAGTAGCAATCTAGATAAAATAAATCCTGAAATCATAATTTATGTACATAGCAGAAATATCACCAACGCCTACAATGAGCCTGAGTTGTCTGGTTTAATCAGCAGCATGCCTATGAATGACATCGGCTCAATGATGGGTGTTCTCTCGGGGCAGGACAATAAGCAGACGTAAAAATCAAGTCTGATCACGCTCAAGCCAGCCCCGCATCTTGCCAGGATTCAATAACCCATAGGGATCGACTTGGGCCTTAAATGCCACCTGAGTTTCATTAATTTCCTTACGACCACCATCTTCCAGAATGTAGGTATGAGGATTGGCGATAAATGCTCCCTGGGTTTCGTGGTAGCGAATAATTTCGTTCAGACGCTCTTCGGTGGTATAGCGCACTAACTGCAGTGCCGCCGGACAGACCTGTCCATGCACTCGAAAGAATTCCAGATGCATCATTACCTCATCGCCAAAGTGCTGGTACATGTGCTCCAGCAGCTTCATCTCGGTGTCGTAGGGAAACAGTGTTTGTAGATAGGTGAGGCTGGTATCGACATTCCGGGCATGGAGCGTCGTGTGATTCCAGGTGAATTCTGCTAAAGCTGCACCTTTTTTGGCTTCTTGGGCGGTTTTTTCATAGGTGATGGTGCCGCCAAATTCTTTTGCCAGTTCCCGCAAGGGCGCTAACGATGACTCTGCAATCATCAGCAAGGCAGCGGTTTTACCTTCTGGTAAGGCATCCTGGAGGGCCGCAAAATAGCTGGGAATCGGCCAGGCGTGAATGCTAATTAGTTTTTTGATGATGCCGTCAGCCTCACCCAGGGTGTAGCCAAACCGGGCCGCCGTCATAAAGTCATCAAAGGTGACAATCACTTCTGCCCAAGGGTAGGCCGGACCCAATGGAATTTCTAACTCGGTAATGATGCCATTGGTGCCATAGGCATGATTAACCTTTTGTACCTCATCGCCCCGTAGCTCCAGAATCCTCGGCTCGTCTTCCATGGTGACTACCCGGACAGCGTGGAGATTACCGCGATCGGCCAGCTGTCCATAGGTGATTGAGCCAATACCGCCACTGCCACCACCAATAAACCCACCAATCGTGGCAGTCCGGTAGGTGGAAGGAACCATGCGGATCTCCCAACCCTGTTCACGGGTGATTTTATCAATGGCCGCCAGTTTAGCCCCTGCTTCCACACAGGCCAGCCCCGGCTTAACCCACTTCACCCGGTTGAGCTGGCTCAGGTCCAGAACCACACCACCTTCTAGGGGAATGCATTGGCCATAGTTGCCCGTGCCTGCGCCCCTGACCGTGAGCGGCGTTTTTGTGGCAACACAGGCTTTCACCACCTGCATAACCTCGGCCTCACTGGACGGTCGAACCACTAAATCTGCTACCTTATCGTCCAGCAGAGATGTCAGCACTGGGCTGAAGTGATAGTAATCCTTAGAAAGCTTGGCTACCTGAGTAGGGTCTTGGATCAGGTTGAGCTCATTAAGCAGAGGCAGAATGGCAGAGGTGGGCATAGAAATTCAGCAAACAAGGAAAGCAGCGAAGGTCGTGGGAGATGCCGTAGGTTGGGTTGAAGTATGAAACCCAACCCCCTCAGAAAATCCAAGGCTAACCCCCTCAAAAAATCCGAGGCTGACGCCCCCACCGTAGCAGTAGTGTGACAAGAATTCCCAACCGAATCAAGGCAAATTCTGGCCCAGTCCGCTAAACACAAACAATAAAACAGCGGCAGGAATACCGCTGTTTCAAACGCTGTATGGACTTTGCAAATGGCTGTGTCTAACCGATAAGACGCTCAGTCAGGCTCTAATGCAAGGTGGTCAAAGCGACACAGGATAGTAGCCCGGCTAGTAAATAAAACACGCTGACCACTTGAATCTCAGACCAGCCGGATAACTCAAAGTGATGGTGTAGAGGGGCCATCTTAAATAGCCGCTTGCCTTTACCATCTGAGCCTTTGGTTGCTTTGTAGTAGCTAACCTGCATGATCACTGACAGAGTCTCGGCTACAAAGAGCAGGGTAATGATAAAGAGTGCAAACAGGTGACCGCTCAAAATACCGACAGCTGCTAAGGCTCCACCTAAGGCTAAAGAGCCGGTGTCGCCCATGAAAACTCTAGCGGGGTTACGATTGTGGGTAAGAAAACCGACGCAAGCGCCACTCATGGCTGCGCAAAAGACCATGAGCTCGGGATAGTCGGGGGCAATTAATGCGCCTAACCCTAAAAGCGCGATCGCACCTGTACCGCCCATCAGCCCATCCACACCATCGGTTAGATTAGTGGCATTGCTTTCGGCCACCATCGTAAACCCGGCTAAGGGCCAAAACAACAGCCCCAGAGGCAGCAGAATGCCGAAGGGTAGAGCAAGACTAGTAATTTCAGTAGGCTGGGTGGTCATAGCCCAGGCACAGAAGACAATGGCAAAACCAATTTGCAATGCCAGCTTCATCTTGGGGGAAATTCCCTTATTGGAACGACGCTTTAGTACCTGCCAGTCGTCCAACCAACCAATAAAACCGTAGGCCAGGGTCAAGACACAAACTGCCAGCGTATTCACGGCTCCACCGGAGGCTAGAATCGCTACCAACAATGCCACAGGGACAAAAAAGATGCCCCCCATGGTAGGGGTACCTGCCTTTTTTAAATGTGCTTTAGGGCCTTCCTCTCGAATAAACTGACCTGCTCTGAGTCGCTTGAGTAGCGGCACTACACCGTAACCAAGTAAAGCGGCACCCACAGCTGAAAATAGAAATGGCATCAGTAGGCTCGACTGGGTGAACCAATCGCGACCTACCCACAAATCTAAACCAGCTGCTAAACATGACAGGGTGCCCATTAGCAGCACTGAAAGGCCTGTACCTGTTAGGGCCGTTGCCCTAGAGGTAAAGAATTTAGCATCCACAACTCACGTCCTTCACACACCACACACTTCAAGCGTTTAGCCCCACTTTCCGTACAGAATCGTCTGTCGATAAGGAGTGCTAAAAGTAAAAAAAGGCCTCACTTTTATAGATTCTCTAGCGAATATCACTAAAAGTCCAGGGACTTAGGCTACAAATCTATTGGTTTATGTGAGCCTAAGGAAGTACTTGGCTTTATTCGCAGAGCACGTTATTCGTCAGGCTCGTCGCTATCATCGCTATCGTCAGAGGTATCATCCGAGTCATCAAAGCTAGCGTCATCACTACCCATCAGATCGGAAATTTCCTCACTATCCGCTTCGTCACGGACAACTTCTGCGGGTTCACGGGGGATCAAACGTCCTGTACTTTCTAGCCAACGTAAAATAGATGAGTCGCCCCGTTCGGGGATAACCATCGCATGCTGTTGACGAGGAATTTGCCGTACGGAGGGATTGTATTTAGTCATACGCGTTTGTGGTTGAGATTGGACTTGGGTAAATAACTATACCCAACTCACATGGCAAAAAAGTAGATAGAAAGTTACTAAATGCAATGTCAAAACTACTTTTTTCTACATGGAGATTAGAAATCTCTGCATCAAAATATACAGTACTTCAGTAGCCACCACGAATATGGATGGGCTCAAGCTGGATATTAAGAATTGCCTGCCATGCCATGCCAATAAAGTATGAAAGGATGCTGATGTCAAGTCTTTGATGCCAAGAATTCGTTAGCCCTTGAAATAGGGGACCGTATGGTTAGGTATCTGTTTGTTTCCCGCCGCCGCACCACCAAATGTGCCCATGTTTGAGAAAACTGACCTTTTAGATGCGATCGCACCCACCAACCGTGGATTACTAGCGGCTCCTGAGCAAAAAGCTGACATCTTATCTAAGGTTGTCTGTTTAGAGGCGCGTAATCCCACCGCTAATCCCCTGGCAGCAACGGAATTACTCAATGGCAACTGGCAGTTGCTCTACACCACTAGTACTGAATTACTGGGCATTGACCGATTCCCGCTGCTGGGGCTGGGCAATATCTATCAGTGTGTTCGCATAGACCAGCAGCGCATTTACAATCTGGCGGAAATCAAAGCTGCCCTAGGGGGGCTGGTATCTGTGACAGCAACGTTTGAAGCCGTCTCTGACCAGCGGGTGAATGTCCGCTTTGACCGCGCAATTTTTGGCTTGCAATCTACCCTGGGCTATCAAAATCCTGACCAGTTTATTCAGGCGATGCAGCAGACGAGTAAGTTCAACCTGATGCGCGGCATTGACTTTACCGTCAGCTCAAACCGAGAACCTGGTTGGTTAGAGGTGACGTATTTGGATAGCACTATGCGGATTGGTCGCGGTAATCAAGGCAGTGTATTTGTGCTGAGGAAGGTTTAGAGTCGGCAACAAGCCCTGCGAGAGCAGGTCCCCCTACGGCAATTACTCATTGAGATGTGCTCATCTATTGGTTTGTGTTATGGCATTGCCTGTTCTTTCCCTATCCCAGACCCATCTCACCTTGTTAGAGACCTGCCCACGTCGGTTTCAGTACATCTTTGACCAGGCTCTAGCCGTCCCACCCTCACCGCAAGGTCAGGAAGCGGCTCTATGGGGGAATCAGTTTCACTTACTGATGCAGCAGCAGGCTCTAGGGTTACCCATTGCTGTTATGGCCCCTGCCCATGGAGAGATGGTGGCTAAAGTTGAAGCTTTGCGACAGCAGGCACCCCAGCTATTTCAAGCGGAGCCTGGAGAATGCCTCCGTCAAAGTGAGCATCAGCGTACTCTAGCGTTTAATGGCTACGTGTTTACGGTGATTTATGACCTGATTGTGTTGACAGAGAATTCGGGGCTAATTGTGGATTGGAAGACCTATCTCAAGCCACCTGCAAAAGCTCGCCTGGCTGATGATTGGCAAACCCGTCTTTACCTATATGTGTTAGCCGAGACCAGTCAGTTGCCCCCTGAGAAATTAACTATGGTCTACTGGTTTGTGAGACACCGGGATGCGCAGGGCAAGGATCTGCCCCCCAGCGACTATCGCTTTATCTACAGCCTGTCACAGCATGATCGCACGAGAGCCGATCTGTTGCGGTTGACCGATCGCTTGTCGGAGTTGCGTGAGTGTCAGGTGTTTCCTCAAACGGATATCCTAGAACGCTGTACCCGCTGCCCATTTCAAATTCGCTGTCAGCGAGCGGATGAGCCTAATTTATTGATCAACCTTGATGCAATCGAAGAGGTGGCGCTGCATTGAGGTAGATAAATCTATCTGAACAATTACATTAAAAATGCTCTATTGAAATTCTGGCTTTTTGACACCTAATTAACTAAACTTAAATTATAAATAGACTTAAGTAAATCGTTTCCGAATTCAGATAGACTCAGCTAAATGATCTTTTGAATTCACTTTGTCAGGGTTCAAAATCTTCTGTTGGGGCTGGGGATACTCCAATGGCGGTTTTTGCATCCACGATTAATGCCTCGGATTCAGATGTTAAGTCCCTAGATGTTGCTTTTGAAGTTGCTCCATGGCTGAGGTTTGCTTACAAACGGGATGGTTAATTCCGCTTTATCCATTGTTAGGAATCCTGTTTACGATTCCTTGGATGACTGTTCGGCGTACAGGTCCACGTCCTGCGGGGTATATTAATCTTTTGACGACGACCATAGCCTTGGTGCATGCAATATTAGCTTTGCAGGCGGTCTGGGGGCAAGTACCGCTGCGTTGGTCCTTAGATTGGATGCAGGTTGCCGATCTCTCAATTGAGCTGCCGTTTGAGCTGTCTACCTTGAATTTAGCTGCGGTTGTAGTGGTAACAACACTCAACTTGCTGGCGCAGATTTATGCCATCGGCTATTTGGAGATGGACTGGGGCTGGGCTCGCTTGTATAGCTTGCTGGCCTGGTTTGAGGTGGGGATGACAGCGTTGTTGCTATGTGACTCGTTGTTCTTTAGCTACATGATGCTAGAGATTTTGACCCTGGGCACCTATTTGATTGTTGGCTTCTGGTTTAACCAGCCTCGGGTGGTGACTGGAGCGCGGGATGCATTTTTGACTAAGCGCATCGGGGATTTAATCCTGCTGATGGGGGTGATTGCTCTCTATCCGCTGGCGGGTACCTGGAGCTACTCTGAGCTGGCCCAGTGGGCGTCTGGTCATCCGATTGAGGGAACGACGGCAACTTTGTTGGGACTAGCGCTGTTGGCGGGGCCAATTAGTAAGTGTGCTCAGTTTCCTCTACATCTATGGCTTGATTCGGCCATGGAGGGGCCTCTGCCGACGACGATTTTACGGAATTCTGTGGTGATTCCGGTGGGGGCCTGGGTGTTGATTAAGCTGACGCCTGTGCTGGCGCTGTCTCCGGTAGTTGATTCTGTTGCTGTGGCAATTGGTACGGTGACGGCCATTGGTGGAGCCCTGATTTCGATTGCTCAAATTGATGTCAAGCGGGTGCTGTCTTATTTAACCAGTGCGTTTATGGGGTTGGTGCTGATTGCGGTCGGCACCTCTCAGGTAGGGGTAGCATACTTTTTGTTGATGGCGTTTTCGGTTGCGATCGCAACCCTAATTGCTAGCACGGGTTCTGTGGTTCTCACCTGTGTTACCCAGGACCTCACCCTGCTGGGTGGCTTATGGTCTCGTCGCCCAGTGACAGCCCTCTCTTTCATCTTCGGAGCCCTAGGGATACTGGGTCTACCTCCGTTTGGGGGGTTTTGGGCCATGCGTTTTCTAGAAACAGGATTGTGGTACGACGGTCAGATTCTTCCATTTGTGATTGTTTTAGCCATCAATACTCTTTGGGCCTTTAGCTTGGTTCGCATGTTCTGTCTGATGTTTGCGGGACAACCTAAGGCAATGAGTAGCCGTGCGCCAGAGCCCATCTGGTCAGTCGTGTTACCCATGGCTGCGATGGCGGCATTAACCTTGCACATCCCCATTATTCTGCAGACCCTCAAACTATTGCCGATTATGCAAACTGCCATTGGCGAGACAGGTTTGCTCTTAATTTGGTCCACAGGGCTGGGTTTGGGTTTGGGCTTTGCATTTTATGGTATTCAGCGAGAGAAGTTGCCTGTTGACTACATGCCTCGGTGGTTTTCAAGTCTGCTGGCCTACGACTTTTACACTCCTAGCCTTTACCAAAATGTTGTGATTTGGCCCGTGGCTAGCGTGGCGGGGGGGTTTAACTGGATAGAACGCTATGTCATTGATGGCTTTGTCAATTTGATTGGAGTATTCTCCTTGCTGAGTGGAGAGACTTTGAAATATAGCAACCCTGGACGGTCTCAGGTATATGTTTTAACGATTACTATTTGTGTTGTGCTTTTGGGTCTCTTTATGACCTGGAGGTACGTACCAAATCTAGGCTAAATTTCTGCAGCGTTTTAGTCTCACATTCTGATTGTGTTCTGCAAATTGTTTAACCCATTCAAGCCATGATGTTAACTCTGTTGATGGGGCTGCCAATTCTAGGAGCCCTGGTGTTAAGTCTTTTTCCACCGGCTAAGGCGAAGTTGGTGGCTTTAGTGGGCTCAGGGGTTACTTTGCTGTTGACCCTATTGCTGTTTAGTCGGTTTGATTTAAGCAACAGCGGGTTCCAAATGGTGGAGTCTTTGCCCTGGCTACCGACACTGGGGTTGAACTATGAGCTGGGCTTGGATGGATTGGGGCTGCTGATGGTGGCCCTAAATACCTTGCTGACCTGGATCGCGATTTATAGCGCTCGACCTGAGCTAGAGCGTCCGCGACTGTTCTACAGTTTGATGCTAATTACCAGCGCTGTGATTTCAGGCGCGTTTCTGGCTCAGAACTTTCTTTTATTCTTTCTTTTCTACGAAGCCTGTTTAATTCCCCTGTATTTGTTGATTAACATTTGGGGGGGTGAAAAGCGGAGTTATGCGGCCACCAAGTTTCTCATTTATACAGCTATTTCAGGAGCGTTGATCCTGTTCAGTGGCTTCGGTTTGTTATGGCTGGGTGGTGCTGACAACTTTAGCTATGCTGCCTTGTCTCAAACTGACTTGTCTGCACGCTTGCAGGTATTGCTGCTGATTCCCTTGGCGATTGGGTTTGGCATCAAAGTACCAATGGTACCCTTGCATACCTGGCTACCAGATACTTATGTGGCTGCATCCACACCAGTGGCGATTTTGTTAGGTGGTGTGCTGGCAAAACTAGGGACCTATGGTTTGTTGCGGTTTGGTCTGAGTTTGTTGCCTAAAGGTTGGACAGTGATTGCCCCCTGGATTGCGGCCTGGGCAGCGGTTACCATCATCTACTGCGCTTTTTTGGCCATTGTGCAACAGGATATCAAGCGTATGGTGGCCTACAGTTCTGTTAGTCACATGGGCTATATCCTACTGGGTAGCGCAGCGGCTAGTAGTCTCAGCATCTCGGGGTGTATTGCTCATATGATTGCCCATGGTTTAGTCCTGGCAATTTTATTTCACCTAATTGGCGTCATCGAGGCGAAGGTGGGCAGTCGAGACTTGGACAAGCTCAATGGCTTGATGAATCCGGTTCGGGGGTTGCCTTTTGTCAGCGCTACGCTGTTGCTAGGTGCCATGGCCAGTGCTGGTATCCCAGGCTTGGTTAACTTTGCGGCTGAGTTTGCTGTTTTCCAGGGGAGCTTTCGTGTATTTCCGTTGCAAACCCTGATTGGGATTGTGGGCACGGGGCTCACGGCGGTTTATTTTGTCATCTTGCTTAATCGCACCTGTTTTGGTCGCTTAGATAATGAGCGAGCTTATTTTCCAAAAGTCTCTTTCAATGAGAAAGCACCGGCTCTGGTGTTAGCTGTGCTGATAGTTGTGCTGGGCCTCCAACCCAATCTACTCATGCGTTGGAGTGAGCCCACTGATGTGAAGTCGGTTGCGATCGCGCCGATGCAGCAGGTGCAACTACAACCGCTTAAGATGGGCAGCCGTGTACTGAATAAAACCTCATCCTAACCGGCTAGTTGGGGTGACTAATTCTCATCCAAGATTCTACTTGTTTCCGTATTTTTGCTTTCTTAAATACCCATGGCAACCACTACTACTATAAAGCTCCCCCCTTCTACCCATATCCATGCTGATGTCATTCATCGGCTGGAGGCTGGCGGCTCGATGCTACCAGATACCCCAGAAAATCTGATGCAGATTATTGGTATCTACAAAGCCTATGCCGTCCCCATGGACTTTTACTGGCGAGATTTGTTGTATATCGGTGAACGAGTATTTTTACAGCCGCTGCCATTCTTTAAGTACTTTATCTCGCAAGAATATCTAGATCGCCAAAATACCTACTCTGGCGACCAATCGCCTCTGAGGATTTGGCGGGGACGAGGTGAGGCTCATCCAGAACTATTAGAGTTCATGGAGAAAGGGGAGACTAGTCGTTTGCCTCGATTGCTGCACCATCTGAATCATGATCGCGTCAACATGGAGTTCGCGGAAGCCTGCATGCGGGCAATGTTTTGGCATACGGATATTAATCCTAGATTTAACGAATATCTATATAGTGAGCCTTACAAGGAGGCGGCAGATCGGGCGATTAAGGCCTATTTCAAAGGCAATCCAGCTATGTTGGCTCTCTACAAAGTCTTTCCTGACCTATTCCTAGAACAGGTTCGACAAATGTCTTACTACGCCAACCTGGGATTGTTTTGGGAAGTCATGGCTCCGGTATTCTTTGAGATGTCGGATATCTATGATGAGGGTGGATTTAAGGGCGTGCCCGATGCCATGAATTTCTTGGTTAATGGTATTTTTGCTGTAGCTGGTCGCCCTATTTATCACCATGTCTATGTTGGTGATGAGTGCATTGAGGTGATTCCTAAATCAGTTGGTTTCACCTGGCTCTATGAAGCTGCTCTACCCTATGTGGAAGCGGTATTTTATCGCACGGCCCCCTTTCGCGGCACCAAGTCCTATGATGCTCAGTTGCATCAGGTGCCCAGTGAACAGCCAGACTTCCACTATGGCATTCTCTATGCGGATGTCTTTCCGGTGGGCAGCGCGGGTATTCCACCCACCTTGCTGATGCAGGATATGTTGCACTTCTTGCCCCCTTACCTCCAAGACTATTACAAAGAGCACTGTCGCGGAGAAGACGACCAGTTAATTCAGTTAGGCATTACGTTTCAACGGTCGATGTATAACGTGACATCGGCGGTAATTCAGGCGTTACGAACGGCATTGCTCTATCCCCTTGATGATCCCAATCCGGAGCATCTGATGGCTAACCGTCAATTTTTTGAAGCTCAGATGGATCGGCTGACGCGGCCAGAAGCGCGGCTACGTCAGATTCAAACCCCAAGCTATCGATGAAAATTGTTGTAGGGGTGTTCCATGGAACACCCCTACAACGACCACGATAAATTATTACACGTCCCTAAATTGTGCTTGAATCATGCCAACGATTGTCGACATAGCCGTTAATACACCGGGATTTGAAACGCTAGTGGCGGCTGTACAGGCGGCTGATTTGGTGGAGACTTTGCAGGGGGAAGGCCCCTTCACCGTTTTTGCACCCAACGATGATGCTTTTGCTAAGCTGCCTCCCAACACGGTGAACAACTTGGTGCAAAATCCTCCGCAGCTTGGTCGTATTCTCTGCTATCACGTGGTTGCTGGCACCTGGGATTCTGCCCAGCTGCGTCAGGTTGATCAGGTGGTCTCGGTAGAGGGGTCGCCAATACCGATACGTAGCCACAGTCCTCTGGAAGTAAAAAATGCGACTGTTCTCGCTGAAGATATTGAAGCGAGCAATGGCATCATTCATGTGATTGATACTGTTATTTTGATGGGCTAACCAGCATTATTTGTCGATTCGGCCATAAGAGGGGCATAAAAAATATCAAATGTGCTGCTGAAACTTTTTAATCCCTCTAACTTTTTGGGATTTTGCGTTCGATTCTCCTTAAATATGCAATCAGGGTGGTATGGCTAAGTCATGCTTTGCAGACATCCTCCTAGAGGCTTCCTAGAGGCCTATTTGTGCTTGAACTACAAATGAAGAAATATCTCGGTTAAAAGCTTTAAATAATCCTTCAGGGTGAAGATAAAAGAGAGCTGTATGGGTTTTCTAGAATAGTTAGAAATACAGCAGTTTCAGATACGCATAGTTTTCACACACCGCGTAATACACACTTTTCTTCAGGAGATAGTTAATCATGGGTAATAAGATTTTGCAGGACCTTGATCCATTTTTTTGGATGGTTGCTGTACTAGTGGGTGGTATCACGATCGTCGATGTCGCCAATGTACAGATGGTGAGCCCCTACAATGACTTTGTTCAGGCGATGACTGAACCGGTGGAGCAGGCTCAATAAAATCCTTTAATCAGGCTTGCTGCGATCATCCCGCGCTATGCTCTAATTTTCATGTAAAAATGTAAAGCGTGTGGATTACTTCATCTCCTACGTCAGCGAAAAAGCTGACTAAAATTGCTCTTGGTAACTTTGACGGTGTGCATCTTGGCCACCAGCAGGTTATTGAGCCTGTTTTAACCCATAAGGGTGGCCTGCCATCTTTGGTTTTGGCTGAAGATATGTGTCTGCAGGCTGCTGAGGCGTCCGGCTATAGTCATTTGCCAGGAATCCTTTCCATAGACCGAGCAGAGATACTGTCGTCTGAATTTTCTGAATGGACGTCGGTAGTAACCTTTTTCCCCCACCCTCGGGAATTTTTCTCAGGGCAATCGCGTCAGTTGCTAACGCCCTTGGCAGAAAAGAGTCGGCAGCTGGCCTGTTTGGGGGTGGATCAACTGGTGCTGTTGCCGTTTAATGCAGAATTGGCCAATCTGGATGCGGCTGTGTTTGTGGAGCAGATATTACTTCAAGAGCTGCAGGCTACCCATATTAGTGTGGGTAGCGATTTTCATTTTGGGAAAAACCGTGGGGGTAATGCAGAGTTGCTGTATGCGATCGCAACCCGCCATCACATCCCCGTCACCATTGTGCCCCTCAAAAATGATGTCGAGGGTCGTATTAGCAGTTCCCGCATTCGTCAGGCCCTGACTGATGGTGAGCTAGATAAAGCCAATCGACTTTTGGGGCGGTCCTACACCCTCACCGGTGTGGTCACCCCAGGTAAACAGTTAGGGCGTACTATTGGTTTTCCAACGGCTAATCTGAAGCTGCCCGGTGATAAATTTATTCCTCGACAAGGCGTTTACAGCGTCAAGGCCCGTGGTGTCCTATCGGAGCATAAACCCATTTTAGGGGTAATGAATATTGGCAACCGCCCTACCGTTGCAGGCCAAGACTTGAGTGTGGAGGTGCATTTGTTTGACTGGAGTGGTGATTTATATGGAGAGACTTTGACAGTTAGTTTAGAGAGCTTTATTCGTCCAGAACAAAAGTTTGATTCTTTAGATGCCTTAAAAGAGCAAATTTCTCGGGATTGTCACATTGCTCAGGAGACTCTCAAATCAGTAACCAAATTAGCTGCTGAGCCATAATACGATGGGTAGCGTGCCCAGGCTAAGCAGTGTTGATACCACAATTGTTCTGGCGACTCGCACCGTGTCGCCCCCCAGTTCAGTGACCCAGATCAGGGAATTAACGGCTACGGGCATGGCGGCTTGTAAGATAACAACTTGGCGATCAATGTCACTGAGGCCGACTAAATTGGCAACATTAAAAGCTAGTAGCGGTGATACGATCAGCCGTAAACCTGCACCCATGAGCTCATAGCGACCGAAGACAAAGGGGGTTTCTGAGAGTTGAATGCCTAGCATCAGCAGGGCAACTGGAATTGCCCCCTCGCTGAGGAGAGTAACCCCGCGTTCAATGGGAAGAGGGAGCGTAGTATGGGTGCTTTGTAAGGTTATGCCTGCGATCGCAGCCCACAATACTGGTAGACAGGCCGTATAGCGCAAGCCTTTGAGAATGCCTTCCCCTTTGAGCACAATGGGAAAGACACTGGCGGTCATCAGGCTAGAGCCCACAAGATATACGATAGCTCGTTCTAGGCCTGCTTCCCCCAGGGAAAACAGGACAAAGGGAAGACCCATATTACCGACGTTGGCAAAGATTGTTGTGGCAATTAAACTCTTTTTTTGATCGGATGAGAATTTAAAGAATCCGCCCAGAATAATGGCCAGTAAATAGAGGAGGGATGTATGGAGAATAAAAGCGGTGAGGATGGCGATCGCATTTCCTAATGCCAGGGTGGTTTGAGCCAGGCTGTGGAGGACTAGAGCTGGCACTAATGCATAAATGCTGAGTCGGGCTAGGGTTTGGCGCTCCAGTGCAAAGCGATAACCCACCCAAACCCCCACCAATGCCACCAGCGCAATGGGCAGCACGGCTGAAATTAAAATTTCCATAGCCAAAAATCAAAACCCTGAGTATCCTAACGCAGCTTCTCAGGCTGCTGGCCACTGGGAAATTGGCGAGATAGTCAGGCGCTAGCTGCCCATCAAATCCCCTGGTATCCTTAACTGATGGATTTTATCTAAATCACTGATCCCAATAACGAAAATGGCTAACCCAATCCCCAGGCGTGGCTTTCGACACCTAGATACTATTACGGCACTATTTGTGACTGTGTTGTTGATTTCCAATGTAGCGTCGACCAAGATTGTCGATTTTGGCTTTTTCACCTTTGATGGGGGTACCTTACTGTTTCCCCTGAGCTACATTTTTGGGGATATTCTGACTGAGGTGTATGGGTATGCCCGTTCCCGTAAGGTAATTTGGACCGGGTTTATGGCGGCCCTGATTATGTCGGTCACCTTTATTGTGGTCGGAGCACTGCCTGCTGCGACTGATTGGCCATACCAGGAAGCGTATGATCAAATTCTGGGGCTGACGCCACGAATTGTCATGGCTAGCCTGATTGCCTACATGGTTGGGGAGTTTTCTAATTCGTTTATCTTAGCCAAGCTGAAGGTTGCTACCCGTGGGCGACAGCTTTGGATGCGAACGATTTCATCTACCCTGGTGGGTCAGGTGCTGGATACGGGGCTGTTTATTGCGATCGCATTCTGGGGACTTTTCCCGCCTGGTTTAATGGTGACCCTGATCCTATCTAACTATGTTTTCAAGTGTGGAGTAGAAATTTTCTTTACCCCCATCACCTACGTTTTGACCCATTGGCTAAAGCGCCAAGAAAACGAAGACTTTTACGACCGCCATACCAACTTTAATCCGTTTCATCTATTGGCTGGCCCCACGTCCCGATAACCTGATGGTTCCGCTTTAGATCCTGTGAGCTATGTTGTCTATGAATCGCCGAACCGTCCCTCAAGAACGCGTTAAATTTTGGCGTGATTCAGCGCTGCGTGGCTTAGAAATGCTTCACGCCACCTACATTACCTACGCCTTTGCTCGACATGCCCATGAAGGATTTGGCATTGCCATTGTCGAGTCAGGAGCCATGGAGTTTGACTATCGCGGTGCGAGTCATATTGCCCCAGCCGGGAGTGTAGTGATTACTCAACCAGGTGAAATGCATACAGGGCAAGCCGTCTTAGAAACCGGCTGGACCTATCGTACACTTTTGCCAGCAACCGACTGGCTACAGCAGGCAGCAGCAGAGTTGAGCGAACGCTCAGGCACAATTCCGTATTTTTCATCTCCGGTTATTCACGATCGATGTTTAAATCAACAGCTGATCAGCCTACATCGCGTCCTCGAAACGTCCCCTTCATCCCTGGAGAGAGAATCTCGTTTTCTGTGGGAAATGGCCCAACTCATTCACGGCTATGCTAGCAATCGCCCCATTACCAAAGCAGTTGGCCAAGAAAACAACGCTGTACAGCAAGTACGAGACTATCTGACTAGCCACTATACCTGCAATATTTCCCTGGATGAGTTAGCAACACTTGTAAATCTGAGCCCATTTCGCTTGCTGCGAGTATTTAGAAAACAAGTTGGCTTACCCCCCCATGCTTACCTCAACCATGTCCGGGTCCAACGCGCTAAACGACTGTTAGCTACAGGGCATCCCATAGCTGAAACAGCATTAGCCACAGGTTTTGCCGATCAAAGCCACCTACATCGCCACTTTAAAAAAATGCTGGGTGTTACACCAGGGCAATATGTCCGAGGTTGTCACTAGAGCAATAGGAATTAGGTTGTAGCCTATGTCTTAAATCAACGTATCTCCATGCAGGCTCACTTACGCATAAAAGCGTTAATCATGCCTTGAGCGTATGGACGAACTCTGTTCTTTTCATCGGTTTCTAACCTACTTAGGATTTCATTTATCAACAAAACAGTACCGTCAGCAGTCATGTCCCATGGAATTTTCAAAGTGCTGTTGACTATTGCACAAAGTGTCAGTAACTCTTGCTCGATCAAGATAAAATTTCCTTCGAGTAGGCTGATCCACAGGTAAACCTGGAACATATCAAAGTCTCGTATGGAAGAATGCCGGGTGGCTGGATGCTCTATTGCACCTCTGTTGCCGTAGTAAATTGGGAAAACATGCTTCCATTTGTTGTATGTTGCGACTGAAATCTCTCTTGTGCTTGGCAATAGGCGTTCGACAAGCTTAAATAGTGGAGAATTAGAGGAATGATCTGCTGCAGCTGAACACATACGCTGCCAGGGTAATGCTACTTGTTCCTCAAGAAAATTAAAATAGCAGTTGAGAAAAACTTGCTCTACAGGGTCGAGCCGTTCAAGCAATATAGCGTTACTCAGAGTAATCTGAGTGGTGATAAATCCTGCGGATTGCCAGTTCTTGGCATGACTGTGCCAATCTTGAAGTTCTTTCAAAAATGGACTTAAGGCAGTAACGACTTCGCCAATTGTTGGTATCCCCCAAATTGCTAAAGAGGAATCTAGTAGTAAATTTTCTTGGTTTTTCTGAGAGGATGATACAACTGATGTTGTTTCTTGATAAATTTCGAGCAAGCGCTCATAAATGCGACTGGTTATTTTGGCTAGATTAGCAGTCTCTTTAAAGTATGAAGCACCGTGATGAGAGTAAAGGTCTCTTGTTCTAACAGCGGCAAGACTACATGCTTGATCAATCACTGGTTGTTTCAATTTGTGTGCTGTATAGGTACGTCCTTGCTTCGACACCGTATTCAGCAATTGCCTATGATGGTAAAAGTCTTCTGGCAGCGTAGTGAGATTAGGAAAATATCGTCCAACCCACATGTTTACAAGGCATTTGACGGTGTCAGCTTCAGAGGGATCCAAAATTTTTAGCATAAAAGTATATTTAAGTTCGAGATATCAAAAGCATTTACTAACTCGATGTCAGTTAGCTTTATTTGCTATAGATAATGTCAAATCAGCTACTTCAATGATATAGAAGATGATCTCTGCTATGTCTCTTTGTCTAAATTCATGACTGATTCAGTTTAGTTGAAGACTGAAAAATATTGCAGAATTCAAAAGCTAAATTAGCTAATAAGAAAAAACATTCATGCTTTTTATCTCTTCAGTCTTCAAGACTATTGTCAGAGACTAATGGTTTAAACTGAACTATTATCCTAATTTATTAAAAAAACCGCCTATTAGTACAGACCTTAGTCGTATTAGATCAAAAGCATTCCAATATTTCTAAGTAGTAATAGCTTTTATATCATGTATAAATATACAGCCTCATTTGCTTGATTCTACATACTGAAAACTACGTCCTTAACCTTTTAATACTTATTATTTTTTAGTTCTTGCACTCTTCAGATCAGACAAGGTATCCATAATTTAATCTATTATTAACTGGAGAAAAATCTCATTAGACATCAAATTGTTTAAATAAGCGTCAAATCTTTGAGACTTACCTAAGTACATAAACCTATTATTGATTATTGTTTTTATAGGGTAATAGACATAGTTATGGAAAATAAATTTGTCAACCAAGACTTAGATCTAGGATTTATTGCAATTTATACATCTGTCTTATGATGTAAGAAAATATTAGTCAAATAAAAATATAAATGCTTTCAATTTTAGAAGTTGAACTGTGATAGGTTAATGTAACGAAATATTGCCTGATTCTATTTGTAGGTGCCTATTCATGAATTTATTGTGAATTCGTAGCATAATCAGTCTGTACAATAACGTCCAAATATATCGTCGTACATGCATAAATAAGATCGTAATGACTTGCCAAACAAACGCTATCGATATCTCATATTTATATGATTGATTTCTGGGTTTATATCCACATGTTCAATCTGTTGAATAAATAGAGTTGATGGCTGGTATTTGCTTCGTCGATTTGGACTCCTCCTTCTATGGTGATTGATTACTCAAGTCTTCGAAAATTAGATCTTAATCTGCTACTTGCTCTTAATGTTCTGATTGAGGAAGTGAGTGTTACCAGGGCAGCAGAAAAGCTCAATATGAGTCAATCTGCCATGAGCTATGCGCTAAAACGACTACGCTTACTTCTGGATGATCCTATTTTGATCCGCTCGTCTCGGGATATGGCAACGACTCCCTACGCTCGTGAAATCAGCGTTTCAGTGCGTAGAATCTTGACGGATATTCAAAGCAATTTGCTCGAAAAGAAAACTGTTGGCTCTAGTGAGAATTTCCAGGATTTTCGAATTGCATCTAGTGATTATGTTGAATCTATCCTGGGTAAGACTTTTTTGGAAAATCTTGCTAGTCAAAACGGTACTATGCGAGTCAAAATTAGTGATGTCAATCGTGCTGCAGTTTTAGGCTCTCTAGATGATGGCAGTATTGACTTACTCATTGATGTTAATCTGCAGCATAAAAATTGGCATCTGAAGCAAGAGCTATATCGTGAAGAACTAGTGTGTGTAGTTCATCACGATACTGATGTTGCTGAGACTATGCTTGAGCAGTATCTTCAAAGATGTCACATTCTAGTACCTGTGCAAGACGGGTTTGATACATTAATAGATGATTTCTTGGTGAGACAACAGTTGACTCAGAACATAATTTGGTCAACACCTCATTTTATGGCACTTTCTTTTTTGACAACTAATTCCGACTATGTTGCCTTGTTGCCTAAACGTATGGCTCAAAAATGCGCACGTTTGTTAGGACTGAAGATTTTATCGTCACCTTTTGAGGGGCCAGAGTTTCCAATTTTCATGTTTTGGCATCAGCGTAATGATAATCAAACCCATCACCGATGGCTGCGTAACCAGCTAATGGAAATAGCTCAGTCTCTTTAGTGGTAGTTGAGCGGTGGGTAACTGCATCTTTCTGCTTTGATAAGATGCGTACAGGAACTACCTGAGAATGGCCTGAGTACTCCATACATAATTGGCGACCATAGTGACCGATGTGGTCAAAAAGCTTTCTGTGTATTTTCTAGGCGGAGTAAAACCAGCGCAAATCCGATTGCTGGACCCATTTGCGCTGGCTGCCTCGGCAGTGACCACTATCCCAAAGCGAACTGCCGGTTCTAAATATGTATTAAAGCAATGATATGTAAGCAGGTCTTAAGATAAATGTGAGTTTGTTCTTATCAACCTAAGAAAACATTTAATTTCCTTAATAAGGGCCAGTTAGGTGGAGTATAACAACATATATACCCCAGAAATGGGTGAATGACGTTAAAAGGTGTCGAACTCGACCATTGGACTTATCTTTTCTAAGAAAACGTCTATTTGCACCATTGTATGCCAGCTTTATGGTGTTGATTCTCCTGCTCTTAGCCCAGGATCTGTTGGGGCTTGTAGTGGGTATTTCTAAACAGCAGACGACCGATGACATTAACCAGGCGTTTCAGATTAAACGTGAAAGCGAGCGGTTATTGAGATCGGCACTCGAAGAAAAAGTTGCGTTGCGTGGATACTTACTAACCGAAAATAAAAGGTTTATAGATCAATATCAAGCAGGACGTGAGACATTTGAATTAAGCTTGGAGCAACTATCGCAATTGTTAGCGAAAAATAGCTCACAGCAAGAGACGTTAGCTAATATTGAAACCTTTCATGCCGAATGGCTTCGTAAATTTGCTCAACCTATTCTAAATGGTACCTTTGATGAGACAATTTTAGATGCTGAGGAAAGTTCCCTAGATACTCTGCGAGAAGCAGTTGATCGTATTTTAACTTACGAGCAATCTATTATTCTCAAACAAAATGAGCGAATAAAGCGGTTAGATCGGCTGATTGTTTTAGGAGTAGGTCTCAATATTATTGGTATTGCCCTCATTGTTGTGGGTGGCAGTCTCAACTTTATTTTGCTACAACAACGTGTACTTATCCCATTGCAACAGTTAATTGAGGTCGGTCATAAGTGGCATGGCGGTCAATTAGAGAGAAGGATACACCACACATCAGAAGATGTGATGGGTCAGCTAGCGACTACACTTAATCGCATGGCAGCGGATATCGCTGTTCGGCAAGCGCGTATCCAAAAGCGAAATCAGCAGCTAGAAGATCTGATTAGTACCCTTTCCCATGATTTACGCACGCCCCTGCTGGCTAATCGGATGACGTTCAATGCGATGCTTAATGGTGCTTTTGGCTCGCTTAATGAGAATCTTCTCGATGTCTTAAGAGACTATTGTGAAGGTAATGAGAATTTAATCAAATTGGTGGAAACGCTGTTGGATATCAGTCGCTATGAAGCGGGGGGTAGTCAGTTGCTCAATCGTGAACCCTTGCATTGGACTAAATTGTGTGAGCGTGTGCTCACATGGATTCAAACTAGCACTGAGGGTAAATGTGATTTCAAGACACATATTGCTTCTGACTTACCGACGGTGTACGGGGATGCTATTGAAATTCAGAGAGTGCTGCAAAATTTAGTAGATAATGCCGTACGTGTTAGTGATTTTGGAAAAACGGTTTTAATTAAGGTCTTATCACCCGATCGCAAAAACGTACAGGTGGCTGTTTGTGATCAAGGCCCAGGTCTCAATGCCCAGGAGAGTAGTCAAGTGTTTTATCGGTTTTCTCAAGCGACGGGACGTCAGGGCCGAGCCGGGTTAGGGTTATACTTATGCCGTCAAATTATTGAAGCTCACGGAGGTAAAATCTGGGTGGATAACCATCAGGCTCCTGGGGCTACATTTTGGTTTAGTTTGCCGACGCATGATGGTTAAATTTGCGTTTGCGCTAGCATAAAGGTTGGTGTGTGAACTGTATGTCAGAGTCCGTCACTCCCATTCGTATTCTTTTGGCAGAAGACCATGCTCTTATGCGACGTGGATTAGTTGGCCAATTTAGTCTGGAACCTGATTTTGAAGTAGTGGGTGAAGCTGAAAATGGGCAACAGGCTATTGACCTTGCTACTCAGCTACAGCCAAATATTGTTTTAATGGATATTGAGATGCCTGTTTTAGATGGTATTTCTGCTACGCAATCTATTAAAGCGTTGGAAACTGAGATTCGAGTGCTGGCCTTGAGCGCCTTTGGCAAAGATAACCAGGTTGTCGGTATGTTAGCGGCTGGTGCTGATGGGTACTGTCTCAAGAGTATTGACTGGCAACAGCTGGTGGCTGCCTTACGCTTGATTCAGGGGGGAGGAACGTATTTAGATCCCCAAATTGCTCACAAGCTAGCATCAATGTTGAAAGCAAACGCAACCATAGCGTCATCTCAACTTCAATCATCATCTACTCTGACAGAACGTGAACGCGAGGTTTTACAGTTAATTAGCGAGGGGGCTTCTAACCAGGACATTGCTAACCAACTCTACCTATCGTTAGGCACAATTAAATCTTATGTCCGTAACATTCTGAGTAAACTGAGCGTTCATGATCGTGTGCAGGCTGCTGCTAAGGCTGTTCGTGAAGGTTTGATTTGAATTAGTCAATGATGCTTGATGATATTCCTAACTAGTCAACTGGATACTGTCAGTTGGTGGTCGAAAAATAGCCGATAGGTAGTATTGGTAATGGTTCTATTTTAGCCATACTAGCTAAAGACTAAAATAATACTTCTAATTATGTGGCTGCATTGTGTCGAATATTGGCTTCATATCACTAGCTCAGTTTCTTGTTGGTACTAATTGGAATTGTTGGGCAGAATGTCAGCTCAATATGGCCACGAAATCACTACTTTATTCTAAAAAACTGTTTAGTAATGTCTTACTATTTATGGGTTTAATAAATGCTTTAGTTTGCTAATGATGAAGGGTGGCAGTCTGTACGCCTTTTATTTCCCCTCGTTGTGTATTTCTTCCTATGAGCCGTATTGTAATTGTTGAAGACGCGCTGCGTGTAGCAGAGTTTATTGAGAAGGGACTGCGTGCTAATGGCTTCTCTACAACGATCATTGATAATGGTGACGATGCGATCGCAGTTTCCCTAAATCAAGACTTTGACCTGATGATTCTCGATTTAGGACTACCCCAAATGAGTGGTTTGACCGTGCTTGAACGGCTGCGGGGGCAGGGAATTGTCATGCCAATCATTATTCTCTCGGCGCGTCATGAAGTTGATGATAAAGTTACCAGTTTTGAGCTAGGTGCTGACGATTATCTGACCAAACCATTTCGCTTTGAGGAGCTGCTGATGCGAATCCGCGCTCGTTTACGAGAGACCGTTAGCTATCAGCCTGCCCCAGCTATTCCTTATACGATGAGTTTTCGCGAGATCGAACTCAATCTGCGTTCCCGTGAAGTTCGAGTAGGCGATCGGATGATTAAAATTTCAACCAAAGAATTTATTTTGCTTGAAACTTTTATTCGGCATGCAGGGCAAATATTAAGTCGTGAACAATTGCTCGATCATGTTTGGGGGTATGACTATGATCCGGGTTCAAATATTGTTGATGTCTATGTTGGCTACTTGCGCAAAAAACTGGGCCGTACTTTTATTGAAACCGTGAGAGGTATGGGCTACCGTCTGAAAAATGAGTGATCTCTCATTTCGCTATCATTCAGGCTTTAACATTCGTTCCCATACTTACAAACAGCACTTTGTGAACGAACGGTAGCTTTGAGACATGGCTAAAATACTGCTTGTGGATGATGAACCTCGGATTGTTGCATTTTTAGAAAAGGGGCTAAAACGGCAGCATCATGATGCTGAGTCAGCTTTTGATGGTCGTCAGGCACTGGATAAGGTGCTTGCTGATAACTTTGACCTTGTTCTTTTGGACTTGGGGCTACCTAAAATTGATGGCTTTGATGTACTCACAGGGCTACGTAGAACTAACCAGTCAATCCCAGTCATGATTATTACTGCGCGGGGTGAGGCAGATTGTGCTCGAGCCATTGCACTCGGCGCGGATGACTGCCTCCATAAGCCTTTTCGATTTGGTGAATTGTTGCCTAGGATCAAACGCCTCTTAGGTGAAAACCCTCATAATTCCCCAGAATCAAAGGCGTCTTGATATTTAAACAGTTCTCTGAGGCCAGCTTTGTTCCGTTATCTCAGGAGGATTAAAAACGATATTGCTAATGTGCTCTGGTTACACCATGCCCACTGGCTGCTTCAGGATTTGTCCCAACGGGTGAATGTCTAACCTATTCAGGATAGAGCTGCTAGCTGTGAATCATGGGACTCGGGTAAAGGGCTGAAGGCCTTGCAGTGTGTTGCCGTGCTAGCTGTCCTTGGTAGCTAACCCTAAGTCAGTAGCCAGGCTTTTGCTTGTTGAGTATTAGAGAAGATTTGTACATTCCAGCCCCTGTTTTGACTGACTAGCTGATAAAAACCAATCATTTCGTCATTCTCTTGATTCAGATTGATTAACGCCAGTCGAACGGGACGATTACCCCCCATGCGTTCACAAAGCTCAGGCATGTCGTAGATAAATACAATAGATACTCTAAGAGTTGCGGCTGTAAAATTACTAATGGCATAGGATGCTGCATATTTTGCTGCGATCGCACAACTTTCCAGCATTTGTGCCTGCATGTCTGCTTCGTTAATAATTCCCTTAAAGATTGTTTCAACAGCGTTGAATTCGGAATTATACCTAACTGAGAAGGGCATCATCTTTTTCTCACTAAGCCTTGTAGAATCATCGTTCGCAGATAGCTGTATGCCAGTGAATGCGTCTCCTTGTCGGTATCTATGGTTATCATTGATGTAATATGCAGGAATGACCAACGGGGTCATACTACTGGTTGCAGTATCTCTTGTTTCTTCACAATGGTCTCCAGCCCTTGGAATCATCCAAAAGGGCAGTAAAAATTCTCCTTATGGGGTCAAATAGGGTGAGCATTTTTTGATCTGCTGTCTAGGACATATTGATGGATGTGACACTCGTGTACATCGCCATTATCCGTTGGCTATATTGGGGTATATGTCTGGAAACGGTTGCCAGTGAGCCAGGTCATTCCGCAATCTTGAACTCTATGGGTAAGCTGTAGTCAGTTCACCTAAGGGCAGCTATGCGCGATCGCATCGATCAAATCGTCCAGAACCTCAATAAAACCATTGTTGGTAAAGAAGACCCCATTCGACTAGTGCTGGTGGCACTTCTCTCCGGTGGTCATGTTCTGCTCGAAGATGTGCCCGGTGTAGGCAAAACTCTGCTAGCCAAATCCTTAGCCCGTTGCATTGATGGTAAATTTCAGCGCGTTCAATGTACTCCAGACCTTCTTCCCAGTGATGTAACAGGAACCAATATTTGGAATCCCAGCAGCGGTGCGTTTCAATTCATGCCAGGGCCAGTCTTCGCCAACATACTACTCACCGATGAAATCAACCGGGCGACACCGCGCACCCAATCAGCACTCTTAGAGGTGATGGCAGAACATCAGGTCACTCTTGACGGTGTCTCGCGTCCGGTGCCCGACCCATTTTTTGTCATTGCTACCCAGAATCCGGTGGAGTATCAAGGCACGTTTCCGCTACCTGAAGCCCAAATGGATCGCTTTGCCCTGTCTCTGAGCCTGGGTTACCCAACCGCTGCGGAAGAACTCAAAATGTTGCACAATCTGGGGCAGCCCGTAAAACCCGCCGACCTACAACCCTGCATCACGCTAGACGAAATGCATAGTCTGCAGCAGCAGTGCCAGCAGGTTAAAGTGGAAGAATCGGTCCAGCAATACATGATTAACCTGGTCCGCGCTACCCGTGTTCATGAAGATGTTGCTCTGGGTGTCAGTCCACGGGGCACAGTGGCCCTTTATCGTGCGGTACAGGCTCTAGCCTTTCTAGAAGATCGAAACTATACTTTGCCGGACGATGTTAAGGCCCTAGCCATACCCGTCTTAGCTCATCGAGTTATTGCCAGCGGTGGTCACAAGAGTGAACCCATTATTGCTCAGCTATTGGACACCGTTGCCGTCCCATAAAAAGTTTTCTCAGGTTGTTTTTACAAAAATTGAGTACCTTTAAACCGTTGCTATAGTACCTGCAAGCAATGCGCAAACTGTTAGGTCTTGCCTTAGTTACAGCTTTACTAGCCGTTGGCTGTGCCTTGGTCAATCTTCCCTCATCGAGTCCAACTCCTGCCGATAACCAGAGTAACGCTATGGCAGAACTCCACACAGACGATGCGCCTGTGGCGTCTCCTATGGCAAAGGATGTTGACCCCGATTTGGTGGTCGCAGAAGATGTTACCTACGGCACCTTTAACGACGTTCCTTTTGAGGGGTATCTGGTTAAGCCGGTTAATGCCGCCTCTCCTCTACCAGGTCTGATCGTGATTCAAGAATGGTGGGGGCTCAATGACAATATCCGTACTATGACCCGTCGGCTGGCGGCAGAAGGCTACGCTGCTCTAGCTGTTGATCTCTACGATGGTCAAGTGGCAGAAACCCCTGATGAAGCTAGAACCCTCGTCCAGGCTGCCATTCAAAATTCAGAGCGACTTACTCAAAACGTAGTCGCCGCTCACAACTATCTGGTTGACGCCCAGCAGGCTACGAAGGTCGGCAGTATTGGCTGGTGTTTTGGGGGCTCTTGGTCACTGAATACCGCCCTTGCCTTACCTACTGATCTCGATGCAGTTGTGATTTATTATGGCGGTCAAATTTCCACCGATCCAGCTATCCTTGAGGCACTGCAAATGCCTATTCAAGGGCACTTTGGAGCCTTGGATACCAACCCTTCTCCTGATACGGTTCAGGCATTTGAGACAGCGTTAAATGGTCTAGGTAAAGATACTGAGATTTATATGTATGAAGGGGCTAACCATGCCTTTGCTAATCCATCCGGCACCCGATATAACGCTGAGGCTGCAGACCTTTCCTGGCAAAGAACTGTGGCGTTTCTAAAACAGCATTTACAGGATAATAGTTAGCTGGGCTTTCAGGGTGATGGTTTAGTGGTTTGATGTATCTATTGCCACAACACCGGATAATATCACTTAGGGAGTCAACCTTGAATAAGGTCTGAATTTTGAGCATGACTCATCCGTTCAGAACCTCTTCACTCCTAAGTAAGCCCCTTAACCTGTTCCCATTGGTTATGCCTACAACCCAAGATCTGATACCTGAGCTGGAAGCTGCTTGCGAAGGCTTGTTATGGCGCAGTGAAACAGACTATCCCTTTGAGGTTGCGATCTTATCAGCTGGTGCTCAGTGCCCCAAGGTTGATAGTCTGCTTAAGAACTACCCAGACGATACTCCGATAGTCACCGTTAGCCTTGATGATTTTTTTGGACAAGCGACCGTAGAGCGAGCCTGGTTTGATTCTCGTGAATTAACTCTGGTCGAACGCTATCGAAATTTGCGAGATTTACTTGAAACTACCTTAGAAAACCTCCAAGTCTACCGTATCGGTAATGGGGAAATGGATGTTTATCTCATCGGAGAAACTGAGGATGAGCAGGTGGTTGGAGTAAAAACTAAAATTGTGGAGACTTAACGACTACTACGCTGAGCTTCAATTACTGCCTGTACTGTATCAGGAACGTCCGACAACAAGTCATAACCTGTAGCTAGCTCAATCCGATCAATTGAGGTTTGATACGTCTGCCATTGTTCGTCGAGTTGAGCACTGTTAGGCATATCCACAGCAATCGTTTCAGTGTTATAGGTAACGTTGTCCACAGTCGGTTCATCGTCAAAAAGAACAATGACTTTCCAGGTCCGACTGGGGGGAATAATCCGCCTCTTCGCAATGGGTTGCTTTTGACCATAGACACCACCAATGATGTAAAGCGTTTTCCTTTGCTCATAGACCAAGTCACGACCATAATTTTCCAGCTCTTTCCATGGTCCGCGATTGTTCTCAGCGATCTGGGGGAAAATATTGGTCATTAGAAATGTTGCTGAGTTGTCTGGCTGGCTGGCCGTACGGTCGGCAGAAGGCACCATATGTCCTCGGTCGTAGCCACTGTTGGTGTAGTCTCCAGGGGTAACTTGGTATGCTCCCTTGGGTAGTACTCCATCAGGACGAAAGTCATTTTGTCGATCGATACTGCCCATCCAGTCACGATTCAATACCCAGCTGGCCCAGTGCAAAATTCCACGACTTTGACTATATGCCAGCACATACTGCTCTCGATCAATTAAGTAATTATCAATATTCTCTTGTCCTGCATGACTAGGATTTCCTAGGGCAATATGGGGATTATTGGAGAAATAGGTCTCCCAGTCTAATTCAGGTGTGATTTTGGGTAGCTGTTCGCAAGCAAGCCCGTTGCCATCACCATCTAGGTTATGGGGGTCGCCTGTGAAACCATCAAGAACTCGCTGGGCTAATTCTTGACTAATAAAGTCACCACAGTCGCAGTTTTGTTCAGCACATGGGGGCAAATGGGCATTGGGGTCGGCTGTCTGCGTGACTAAATTATCGCAGCCTGTGATGGCCAGCAATAAGAGTGCTGTTTTGGCGGTATCCGATAACCAATCTGGCCAATGGCCTAAACCTTTATATCTCAACGATCTGACTAGGGTAGTTGCTTTGCTCCCATGAGTTTACCCCGGTAATAGTACAAAAATATTATAAATATTGCAAAATAAATCCTTATACGTCCTTTGGTATCCCCCAGAGAGGGATGGGAAAACGGCAGTATACTGTTAACTGCGCTGGACGATTTCGCTGAAGGATTTTTCCGACGAAGCTTCTGGCAGACGACCCATCAAATAATTAACCGATTGGTGACTATGCTCAACAACGCAATTGCATTACTAAACGCCTGGTTCCCGGCTACTGAGGTCCATGCCCACTGTGATGGTCCCTGTGGTGTTTACGATCCGTCTGCTGCTCGCATCACCGCTGAAGCTGTGCTCTCAATGACTAAGAAAATTTTGGCCCTTGAGGAGCCAGCTGATGCAGCTGGTAAAGCAGCCTACGCGAACACTCTTTCTCGTTACATTGCGATCAAGGAAGAGCAGGCTCAAAAAACTAAGGAGGATTTGCTGATTCTGTGGACTGACTACTTCAAGCCGGTACACCTAGAGTCCTATCCCGACCTGCACGATACCTTCTGGAAAGCTGCTAAGCTTTGCTCCGCTTGCAAAGTAGAAGTTAGCCAGCAGCATGCTGAAGAACTGATGGCGGCTGTTGAGAAGATTCACAACATCTTCTGGGCAACCAAAGGCCGTGATGTGGCTTGGTATACGGCTAGCTAGTGGCTGTATAGTCAGTATTTAAGATGTCCCGCAAAGTGTTTGCTTTGCGGGATTTTTATATCTGTATGGGGCAATGACAATGGGCGGACGACGTCCTCTAGTAGAAAACCCAATTCCTGATTCTGGATGGAGAGAGTACATTCAGTGGTTGTTGAGGCGACGACAGCGGTTTATAGTGCGGGAAAATTCTATGGTGCCGACTTTAATGCCAGGGGATACGGTTTTGGCAGAGATAGGCGGCGCTATCAAAGTAGGAGATATTGCAGTTGTACGCTGGAGCAGTTATGTCAAGCTATCAGGAGTGTCTGAGCAGTGTGTCAACCAGGGCTCTGCTCTGCCTTTGTTGCTGGTTAAACGAGTCAGCGAAATCTTCTATGACGGTAGTGTATACCTGATCAGCGATAATGCTCATGAGCCTAGTGCCCGTGACAGTCGACACTTTGGTGTCATCGAAGCAACCTGCATTCTTGGTCGTGTTACCAGTCGTTTGGCTTCATCGCTTTAGTCATTTTTTATCTATTTTTCACTAATCACTCAATGGCAGCCCCCATTAATATTAGCCCCGCAATCCGTGATGATGTCCCCTTACTGTTTGAACTTGTCATGGCTTTGGCCGAATATGAGAACCTGGCCCATGCCGTGAGTGGCGCACCAGAAGATTTGGAGAAATATCTTTTTGGTGATCACCCAAAAGCCCACGCTATTGTTGCTCGTATTGATGGGGCTCCTGCTGGTTTTGCGCTTTATTTTTTTAATTTCTCCACGTTTTTAATGAAACCAGGCATTTATTTAGAAGATCTATTTGTTTTGCCTGGGTATCGGCGACGAGGTATTGGAACTGCCATTTTTCAATATCTCGCCCAGACTGCTTTAGCTAAAGGTTGCGGACGTTTTGAGTGGAGTGTTTTGGATTGGAATCAACCTGCCATTGATTTTTATATGTCCAAAGGTGCTGTCATGCTTAATGACTGGCGTACCTGTCGGGTGGCTGGTGAAGCACTAGAAGATTTAGCTGTTAATGACTAAGCTGCAAAATACTCCACCAGTGAGTCAAACATGGGTTGTAATTTGGTGGGTAGCCGTCGGGCAATTTTCCGTTTAGTCATGTCGATAGGCACTAGTAAGGCATGTCCTGTAATACAAAGCTGAGGTGTTTCAGGCGTTGTATTGTAAATCTCATACAGCCAAGTCAGCTTGACCCGTTGTTTCACGTCTAGTCGAGTTCTGACCAAGCCTTCAGTTCCTAATGTGAGGGGTTGGTGATACCGTAATTGGAGATCGACAACGGGTAAGTCGTAGCCTGCTTCGACGAATTCCTCAAATGCAAATTCCAGGGAACGGAGGCACTCTACTCGTGCTGTTTCCATCCATTGAATATAAGTGCCATGCCAAACAACACCGCTATAGTCTGTGTGATGAGGCTGTACTCGAAACCTATAGTCAAACCAGCGGTGAGTCATAGAGAAAATATTTACCAAACTACGAATTGTGAACCCTACTGTAGTTTACAAAAACGGGATGCGTATCATAGGTATTTAACATCTTTGAGAGTTTATCCCATAGGGTTTATTCAATGATCGAAAAGATTTTGCTAGCTAGCTCTGGTCCAGGCAACACCGAGACCATGTTTAAAGCCCTGCTGGAAATTCCAATGATTCAGCGGGCTCAGGTGACCGTGTTGAAGGTCATTCCACCTCAAAACAGTGCGGGCAAAATGGACAGTCAGCTGGCTGATAGTGAGCAGCAGCTTGCAGAGACAGTGGCTCGTTTAGGAATTGAAGACTCAAAGGTTAACCCGATGTTACTTGAAGGTGAACCTAAGGATATGGTCTGTAAGGTGGCTGATGAAACTGACGCTAACCTAATTATTATGGGGTCTCGTGGCCTGGGTGGACTGAAGGCAATTTTTAAGAATTCGGTCAGTCAGTATGTGTTTCAGCTGTCCTCAAAGCCGATGCTACTGGTGAAAGATGATCTTTACAGTATTCGCCCGATTAAGCGCGTCCTAGTGGCCCTTGATAAATCAGATATGGCCAGGGAGTCGCTGAGGGTTGCTATCGATTTAACCCGTGATATTAAAGACAGTGAGCTGGTCTTTGTGCATACATTGTCTAATTTACGCAGCTCCATTGATGAGGCCATTAATGCCAATCCGGAAACTGATCCAGTGCTGGCTCCTGCGATCGCAGAAGCGAAACGGTATCGTATCAACTATCGTTGCCTGGCACCAGAAGGCAAGCCCGGTCAACGTATTTGTGCGCTGGCAGATGAACTCAATGTGAATCTGCTGATTTTAGGGTCTCCCGATCGTCGACCTTCTATTGCCAAGGGGCTTCCGGATATTGATCGTTTACTCGGTGGCTCTTTATCTGACTACGTGCGCATCAATGCCCCCTGCCCAGTTTTGCTGACTCGTATTGCTGCCAACTAATGGTGGCATGAAGCCTAAGGTGGGGCGTTCTAACTTGGAATCTTGGGCATCCATAAGTGATGCCCCTGCGCTATTCTTGACCCACATTTGCAAGTAGTTGTAACTATGGCGTCTTTATCCCACACCATTGAAGCAATCTTATACCTCAAGGCAAAACCTCTTAACATTGCCCAGATTGCCGAGTATGCCAAGTGCGATAAAGATACTGCTGAGGAAAGTCTGATTCAACTGATGGGCGACTATGCTCACCGGGATGGAGCTTTGGAGATTGCTGAGACTGAAAATGGATATAGCCTGCAACTACGACAACCATTTAAGCCCCTCCTAGATGAGCTGATTCCTCTAGATATCGGATTAGGTGCCCTGAGAACTCTGGCAGCAATAGCGATGCGAGGACCCATTAGCCAGACGGACTTAGTCGATTTACGCGGGTCAGGGGCCTATGGCCATGTGCATGAGCTAGTCGATCAGGGGTTTGTGCGTCGCCGTCGTCAATCCGATGGCCGTTCTTTCTGGTTGCAAGTCACCGAAAAGTTTTATCAACGGTTTGAAATTGATAAACTTCCACAAATTAATTTACCTGAAGCCACGCAGGAGCCCTCAGAATCCATCGAAACAACCCTGGAGAAAACTACGGAACATGCTGATGATTTATCTGCCAGTTCAGAGGTTCCGATAGTCTCAAGCGCTTTACCTGATAATGATTCAACGATTGATTCAGTAGTGCTCTCAGAGCCTTGACAGGTTTATCAAGGAGTTAATAGCCTATTAAGCTATCGTTAATCTAACGAGTATGTTAGGGCATGTTGAAGATATGTCGTTCACACTGATGATTCGTGGAAGTGCTAGCTGAAATCGGCTTTATCACGCTAAGGTAATTAGAAGCAATACATAACCATTTATGTTTAACCCTGATAGCGCCCAATTCATCGGCATGGGTTCTGAAGATACGCAAGTCAACCAGTTACTGAAGTATCTGCAACATCAGCCGCCTGAGGTCCTGACCCGTGTTGCTCAATCAGTGAGTGGTGAGATCAAGCAAATCATTTCTCAAAATGTTCAGGGGCTAATTGGAGTGCTTCCCTCTGAAGGGTTCAATGTCCAGGTGACAACTGACCGTGAGAATCTAGCTGGGTTGCTCGCGTCGGCGATGATGACAGGCTATTTCTTGCGTCAAATGGAGCAGCGCATGGAGCTTGAATCCAGTCTTGCTGGAGTATCGGCTTTAGATAATGACTTGGATAGCGACCTTTCGGATGTAGACAGCTAGCCTGGCCTTTAATTCTCCAAATGCATGGGTTGTGCAAAACAGTGTGTTATGCACAACAATAGTCTGAGGTGAAGTTGAGCTAGCTGACCAGGCCTTGTCTAATGGAGTCCATTAGGCATCTTAGTTGGTTTCACTTCTAGTGTTTTTAATTCACCATTGCGATCCACCTCAACCTTAAGAGATTTACCGATGCTGCTTGATTCTACTTGGGCTTGCACATCGGTAGCAGTGGCGACCTCTACTTCGTTCACCTTGCTGATCACATCACCCCGTTTGATACCGGCAGCTTCGGCAGGTGTGTCTTCCATAACGCGAATAACCATAACCCCTGAGTCGGCCTCAATGGCAAAGTCCATGTCTTCGCTTGCATTAATGCGCTGACGCATATCCGGATCAAGATTGACCATCTGGATACCCAGGTAAGGATGCTGTACTTCCCCATCTTCAAAAAGCTGATCACCAATTCGTTTAGCAGTTTCAATTGGGATCGCAAAACCCAAACCTTGAGCACCAGCACGAATAGCGGTATTCATGCCAATAACTTGGCCTTGGGCATTCAGTAGTGGCCCGCCAGAGTTACCTGGGTTGATAGCTGCATCGGTCTGAATAAACTGGACGCGCTTATCAGAGATGCCTACTTGAGAACTGGTCCGACCTAAGGCACTAATAATGCCAGCGGTGACAGTATTGTCTAATCCCAAGGGGTTGCCGATGGCAATAGCCCATTGCCCTGCTGCCAGATTATCGGTTGAGCCCAGGGGAGCCGTGGGTAGCTTTTCTCCATCAATTTTGACAATAGCCACATCGGTCACCGGATCGGTACCCACAACATCACCTTCAAAGGTGCGGCCATCGTTAAGAGTAACGTTAACCGTCTGTGCGCCTTCGACTACATGGGCATTGGTCATGACCTGACCATCGCTACTGAGGATGAATCCAGAACCGGTGCCTTGTTCTAGGCGCTCAGGCAGTTCTGGTTCTACTGGAAACTCGTCTGTAAAGAATCGTTTAAAGAGAGGATGCTCAAAGGGTTCGGATACGCCTCTCACCGATCGAGAAGCATCAATACGAACCACAGCAGGCCCTACCTGCTCAGCTGCAGCTGCAATAAAATTAGGATTATCAATCGGAGGATAGCTACGCGGCTGAGGTTGAGCTACAGCTTCTGTAGGCTCAGCGGTCGTTTGCAAAATCGAAGTAGCGATAGGTAGCTCGCTATCCGGTTCCTCAACGACGGGCTTGAAAAAATAGCTATGACTGGCCCAGCCAGCACCGCTGCCAACCAGAAGTAAGCCTGCATATAAACCGATTTGCTTGGGAGAAATTTTCATTATTGCTGCCTCATCAACTGGAGATGAGGGTTTTAATGACCTTACCTTAGCGAAGATTAGTTCGAAAATGTATGAGCTGAAGCACACACTGTTAAATGCCTCTGTCCATGGTACTGAATCTCGGTGCTGTGCTCAGGTAAATTTCCTTACCAAAGTGACGAAATGCAGGTTTGCTGTTGTTTACAATCCTGGGTGCTCCAAGAATGCATGTATTCCAAAGATTTCATAAATATCTGCCAATATTGTCTGGATTTGCCTTGGTTGCTACTGGCTTCACCCTGCCTGCGCAAGCTTTACCCTGTCCGCAAGCAGCCCTTTCCCAGGTGGTCCGCCATCGCACTGAGGCTGGAGAAACCCTAAGCACTGTTGCCGCCGAGTATGGTTTGCTCCCGACAACGCTGATTGCTATGAATCCTAATCTGCCTGCTCAGGGAGCTTTACCGGTGGGTCAGGTCATTGAAGTCCCTCCATTTAATGGTGTAGTTGCCCAGGTGGAGGCTGGTCAGACCTGGCAGTCGTTGGCCGAACGCCATGGCACAAGAGCTGATCTATTGTTTGAGATTAATGGATGCCCGGATACCTTGCCTCGGCGTGTGTTTATTCCAGGGAGTAATCAGATCGTTGCTGACCCGGTATCGATCTCTTTGCGCTATCCGTTGCCAGCACCGGCAAAGCTAATCCTCAGCTATGGTTGGCAGCCTCATCCTCAACGGGATGAGCTTGTTTTTAACAGTGGTATTGCGCTGGAGGCTATGCCAGAGACTGAGGTGATGGCAGCGGCAGATGGCATTGTGGCATCTGTTGGAGAGAATAATGGCACCTTGATGGTGGTCGTTAATCATCGCAATGGCCTTCAGACGCGTTATGGCAACCTCGAGAATGTTGCTTTGCGGGTCGGGGATGCGGTTAGTGAAGGTAGTCGGTTGGGTACTGTAGCAGGGCGCGCTTCAGAGTCCTTTATGTATTTTGAAGTGCGCATCAACTCTAATGAAGGTTGGGTTGCCCGTAATCCGGGGCTATACCTGGCTGAATTAAGTCTGCAATAGTGGCTTGTTTTATCATGTGGGGACGGCACAACACTAGTCCCAGTTTTAAAGATGGGTAATAGGCAGAAAAGGTACTTTTTGGGGTGGCAAACGCTTATATATTGGGCAAACTTGTCAGATATCTGAAGAATTGCAGCGTAAAGCTAGTCATCTCGATAAAGAAGCCGTACAATGCCGATATTCTATGTTCGATACCGTAAGTGAGGGTGCTGTTGTAAGGAACGTATTGTGCTATGGCTAGGCATCCAATCTTGTTTAAGCGACTATCTAAGAGATTAGAAGGACTTTTTAATGGGTCTTCAGGGCGGGTTACGCGTTCTCAAAGCAGACGGAAGACTCGATCTGCTGCGGCCAAGTTGGAGGTCGCCAGTACTAAGCTATCTGAGCCTAAAGCCACTAAGTCTTCAGTCGATAAGGTGAGTATCTCTCAGAAAAAGGTGCTTAAGCGCGGGAAGTTTTGGTCAAATTTATTGTGGGTCAGACCCTGGTTGCTGGTAGTGGTCCTATGGCTAACGTTCGTTTTGATGATTGCGATCGCACTGGCCGGTCTTTCTAACCCCGGTCGGGAAATGGCACTGGAGCCCGTAAAAAGTAGCATTGTTGGCCAGCCATTAAGTGCGCCGGATGCGGCAGCAGTTTCCCGTCTCATCCCCCGTGACCAAGTCGTTTTGGCTCAGCGAGACCCAGCTGCCACCTTGCCTGGTGCCGTAGAACAGTCGATGCCTGCCTGGCCATTGTTAGTCATGGTGGCGGCCTGTGCAGGAGGCTGTATGCTGATGTCCAGCCAGGGGACATTAACCCCTGAGTCACGTCGTGGTCGCAGACGGGGAGTAACGACGGCTCAAACTGGGCCGCGTCCTGTCGGGCCTCGTTCTGTCAAGCTGCGACCTGTGCGTAATGGCAGTGGCAAGCGCCGGGCTAAGTATCGTCGTAATGCTCAGCGGAGTACGACTACTCCAGTCGTGGCGATTCGTCCCCCAGGTCAAAAGCAGCGACCAGCGCCGCAGCAATCAGTGCCGAGTAGATCGCAGCCTGTTGCCTCTGCCAATGGTGGAATGGCCTCTGCTGTCACAGTGGTACCCGATAATGAAACCTCTCCGCTAGATTGGAAAGAGGGGAGTTTGGCCCATAAGCTAGATGTGCGTCAGACCCGCTCAATTAATTCGTTTTTATAGGTTTGTGTTGATCCGTATTGGGCGAATGGTCGGAGCTGCAATGTTCTGGGTCATGTCATACCCGCATCATTTTGTACTATCTATATTGAGCTGCTTTCCTTAGAGAATAATTTTGACGGGTCTGCCGGTGATTTATCACCCTGATTACATCACACCTTTACCTGCAGGGCATCGGTTCCCGATGCCAAAGTTTAAGATGCTGCGGGATTTATTGGTACGCGACGGTGTCATTCGTGAAGATCAGATTTATCAGCCAGGACGTCCGCCCCAAGCCTGGCTAGAGTTGGTGCACAAGTCGTCCTATGTTGAGGCTTATTGTGAGGGCAAGCTAGATGCAAAGGCCCAACGACGGATAGGCTTACCCTGGAGTGAGGGGTTGGTGCGACGGACCTGTACGGCAGTAGGGGGAACCATCCTGACAGCAAAGCTAGCGCTAAACCAGGGCTTGGCCTGCAATACTGCTGGGGGAACTCACCACGCCTTTCCAGGCTACGGATCAGGGTTTTGTATTTTTAACGATATTGCGATCGCCATCCGTTTGCTCAAAGCCCAAAACTTACTGAGCACTGTTTTGATTGTTGATTTAGATGTCCATCAAGGTGACGGTACCGCCTGGATTTTCTGCCACGATCCCAGCGTATTTACCTTTTCTATGCACTGCGCTGTCAATTTTCCAGGGCGCAAGCAAACCAGTGATTTAGATGTGTCTTTAGATGAGGGCACTGAAGATGATGAGTACTTAGCAAAGCTAGAGGCACACTTGCCAGATTTACTGGCCCAGGTCAAGCCAGACTTGGTTTTGTACGATGCTGGCGCTGATCCCCACCGCGATGATCGTTTAGGTAAGCTAGCCTTAACTGACGAAGGGCTGTATCGTCGCGATCGCTATGTGTTAGAAACCTGTGCTCAGGCCAGATGTCCTGTTGCCTGTGTGATTGGCGGCGGCTATGGCAAAGACATGAACGCTCTGATTTATCGACATTCATATCTGCATCGTGCTGCCAGCGAAATCTATCAAAAATATTGCTAGAAATCTAGGATAGAGTTGTATAGCTTTAAGCCTCACGACCTCTTTCCCATGTCCTGGACCGTAATTACCTTCTACAAATTTGTTCAGCTCGATGATTTTGCTGATTTGCAGCAACCTTTGCGAGAGCTGTGTCAGGTCCACAATATTAAGGGCACAATCTTACTGGCGCTGGAGGGGATTAACGCCACAGTGACGGGCACCGATGAAGGTTTAGATGCGTTACTGTTTCACCTTAAGCAAGATCCACGGCTGTCTGATCTCACCCACAAAACATCATGGGCCGAAGAACAGCCGTTTGCTCGTATGAAGGTAAAGCTCAAAAAAGAGATTGTTACTTTAGGACAACCAGAGGTGAGCCCTACTAAAAAAGTAGGGACATATATTGAGCCAAAAGACTGGAATCAGGTGATTGCCGCTCCAGATGTGGTGGTAATTGACACGCGAAATAACTATGAGGTGGATATCGGCAGTTTCCACGGGGCCACGAATCCTGAGACCAATTCCTTTCGAGAGTTTCCGGATTATGCGGCTCAGCAGTTAGATCCGACCCAACATAAAAAGGTAGCGATGTTTTGTACAGGGGGAATTCGTTGTGAAAAGGCGTCTTCTTATTTGCTAGAGCAGGGCTTTGAGCAGGTTTATCACCTCAAGGGCGGCATCCTTAAGTATTTAGAAGAAGTTCCAGCTGAAGACAGTCTCTGGGAAGGAGAATGTTTTGTTTTTGACGAACGGGTAACCGTGCAACATGGCCTAGAGCCCGGTAACTATGCCATGTGTCACGGCTGTGGGTATCCGGTTTCAGACGAGGATATGCAGTCGTTCCACTATGAGCCGGGGATTGCCTGTCCACATTGTTATGACAAACTCAGTGAGACTCAACGTGCCCGCTTTGCCGAAAGAGTAAAGCAGCGACAGTTAGAGAGTCAGCGGCAGTCCCTCGAAAATAAAGCCTGAATCATTAATGTGTTATGGCATCAACGATGGGGGTAAGTGAGTTTTCTCACCTACTTGGTATCCTTGCTGCTTGATGAGACGTTCAAGGTTACGCACGCGCTTTTGCGATGGTGGGTGGGTGGCTAGAATGGCTAGTCCAGGGCGTTCTTCCTGACTCAGTCGATCAAAAAAGTCAGTGGCCCCGGCAGCATGGCCATAGGTCTGGTTAAGCAGGGTGAGGCCGATTCGATCGGCCTGTTGTTCTTGCTGTTGGGAAAACTGAGCGTTGGCCAGGGCAGAAATGCTGGTGGTTGCGATCGCTCCGATGGAACCAAAGTCACCTACAATCCCTGAGAGGGAGAGTTGTAATAAGACCTGTCGGCTAAGAGCCCGTAAGTGATCCCGATTGGCAAAGTGGCCGAGTTCATGGCCCAGGACCATCATTAACTCGTTTTCGGATACAACCTCAGCCAGTAATCCCTGGTGGATGATGATGCGATCTCCCGGTATCGCTAACGCATTGACCGTCGCGTCAGGCACATACAGCACCTGATAATCTCGTCCAGTACGCTGCTCAGTAGGTAAGTGGGCTTCTAATCGATCTAACAGCTGGTTAAGTGTATTCTGTGTGGCCGATGGTTGAGCCTGCGCCTCATAAATGGGAACCATTGCTCTGCCTAGCTGTTGTTCGACGCTGGTAGGAATAAACCAAACCAAAGCCCCGGCTAACCAAAAGGTAAGTGCGATCGCAATACCGATACCCATAACAAACAGAGCCAACAGCGTCAGCAACTGACGATTACTCGGCGGCGGTGTGTTTTCGCTATAGGCGGCTGTACCAGGTGGAAGCTCAATGGGCATTTTGCGATTGCTTGCTCTAATTGTTGCTTTTAGTTGGGCGGAAAGGATTTAGAAAGTTAACCAACGAATAGACATTACGGGATTGAACCCACAATCTGCCTGTGCCACTAAAGCGAGCCACCAAGCCCTCTCCACCAAAAATACCGGTCCTTAAGCCTCTAAACGATAGGCCACTAATCATTTCAATGTTATAGCTGAGAGTATCTTCAAAGGCGACGATATAGCCGGTATCTACTACATAGTCGCCTTCTACAGGAATCTCTAAAATTGCACCAAACGAACTAAACCAAAAGTCGCCCTGGCCAGTCACCTTTAAAAGAAAAAGTGACTCTCCACTAAAAAAGCCTTTAAATCCTTGAAATTTACTATCAATAGCAACCTCTGGTCCAGCGGCGACAAAACCTGATGATTGCACCATCAGGTTTTGTCTGCCATCCAAAACATAGTGTTGAATATCACCAGGTACACCTGGTGATATGTACAAGTCTCCAGATTGCCCCTGAGCTGTAAACTCGCTGATAAATAGGGATTCACCGCCCAGCATGCGACCCAGGCCTTTTTTCCATCCGCCTTTAACTTTAGACTTCATCTCAATACAGCTGTCCATCGCTGCCATAGCACCTGCTTCTGCAGACACTGTTTGGTTAGGTTTTAGACTGAGCTTGAGCGACGCATAAGCTGGGTTATGGTCGATGGTGTATGCAATTTCAGTACTCATATAGCTTAGTTCCTGTTTGCTGGCTGATTTATAGCGGTTGGGTATCGGCTTCGCTCACCCCTCAGTTGTTTTTAACCTTAGCTAGGTGAGCGGAATCGAACCTAACGAGGGGGAAGCTTACTGCCGACTAAGCGCCCGAATGAGCCAGGATTGTGGGTTTGGCAAAAGACTTTACCGTGGCCTCTAAACTGACAGACAAAACCTTCTCCACCAAAAACCGCGCCGAGCCAGCTTTTATTGGCTTTAGCAATGCTGTAGTCGAGGGTACGTTCAAAGGCAACAATATGACCTGTATCTACCACGTAATCTCCGTCTACCTCCACTTCATAAATGCCTCCAAAAGCACTGAGTAGGACCAAGCCGGAGCCACTGGCTGTAAGCCAAAAAAGAGACTCTCCCGAAAAAAGACTTTTGAAACCGGTGAACCCTAAGTCAATATCGACACCTGGGGTACTGGCCATATAGCCTGTGGATTGGACGACGAGTTCTGTTTCGTCGAGGGTATAGGGGAGAATGTCACCAATGAGTTTGGGGGCCAGGTATAATTCTGCAGAACTATTGCCTGAGCGAAAAACGCTCATGAACAGGGATTCCCCGGCCAACATTCGCTTTAAACCGCCAAAGACACCGCCACCTTTGCCTTTACGGAGCGTGGTGCTGACGTTGACAAAGCCGCTCATGGCAACCATGGCTCCGGCTTCGACAATCAGCTCCTCTTGGGGATCCATTAAGATTTTTGCGATCGCGCTATCCGGCTGATGTAAAAGCTCAAGTTTCATATGCTTGTAGATTTATATAAGTGTTGTTAGGGCGTCTCAGCTTCTCTAACGCAGCTTTGTTCTGAGAAATCGCACCAACCCATCCATACTGCGAGACTGCAGATATATTTTGCCGCGCCCTTGCAGACGATTGATAAACCCTTCTCCAGAGGTAACGGAACTCACCATTCCCCCTGAGAGCCCAACATTCATTTTTATACCGGGTTCATAGGCCACCAAATGACCGTTATCCACAATGAATTCATCTTTGACATAGACTTCCGAAAGACCGCCATAGGCCCCAAAGAAGACCAAACCTCGTCCGCTCAGCTTGAGCTTAAACAGACCTTCACCCGCAAACCAACTAGCAAACCCAGCCCACTGCATACTTACTTTGATGCCAGCACTATGGGCAATATAGGCCCCAGGCTGTAAGCACAGCTCATTGCCATTGAGTTCCATTCGGGTGATGTCACCTACCGTAGATTGGGTGAGCACCAACTCTTGAGGACTATCGGTGCGATTGGCAAATTGATTCAAAAACAGAGATTCGCCACCGAAAAACGACTTGAGCAGCCCTGGAATTAACCCGCCAAAAAAGCCTGTGTTCATGGACAATTGCCCGTCCATGCTAGCCATTGCCCCTGCTTCTGCAAAAATACGCTCCCCTGGCTGCAGGGTAATGAATAAGGTGGCAAACGCTGGCTTATAGCGAATTTTATACTTCATCGCTAACACTCCCGTAGATAGGTCGGATGGGTGTCATCCTTCTCAGACTACCTAGATCGGGCAGGAAAGTAACAGCGGGAGTTGATAAAGCTCAACATAAACATCTGCCTAGATATACAACCTGGGCTAATGCAAAATTGGATAAAGTTTATATGGGCTGAGGGGTTTGGTTATTTCGTTGATCACATTTCATACGTACCCACTGCCGAAAATCAATTTCTGCGGCTACTTCGTCAAGTAGGGCCGCTTCGAGAAATTGATATAAATCTCTCTTCTCAACGATGGTAAATATTGGTGAACGTTCCTGCTCAATATAGTTGCCACTATCGAGACACAAAATCTGCCAGATTTGGCCGTTGAATCGCCAAAACTCGGGTACACCCATGCTGGCATAGAGGGCATTCTTATTAATATCTGTGTGGGTAATATCAACTTCAACGACCAAGTCCGGTGGCGGGTCAGCGCTCAAATCAATTTCATGATCCGCGACTAAATTGTAGTTCTGAATATAATATCCGTTGTCCGGTTCTGCACTTTTAAGTAAGTCTTCTCTATCCAGGGTGGTAGATCCCATTGTTTTGATTTTCAGACCCAGCTCTACTACCAAAATGCGTATAAATAGCTCAATCAGTCGAGCCAGACGCTCATGGCTCTCTAAGGGCATTGTGATTTCAAGAACTCCGGCATCGTAGGTAAACCTAGTGCGAGTACGCTCGGTCAATAGCTGCTGAATTTGCTTAAAGCCACCCCAGTCTAAATCGCGAAACGCCATCCGCTTTTCACCAACGGGTTTTGCCGGGGATTTCAAATACATAGTAGTGTGTGCGCCACCTCTCAGGCAGTTCCCCTTGATCGTACCTCAATCGTGCAGATGAGAGGGGGCTGGGGCATCACTGGTTAACCCTTGTGCAGCTGCATCCGTTTTTGCGGCCATAATAAAATCATTGCGATGCAGTCCATTGAGCGCATGGGTCCACCAGGTAACAGTGACCTTGCCCCACTCAGTTAGTAAGGCTGGATGATGTTGTTCTGCTTCGGCAATTTCACCTACCTTGTTGGTAAACTCTAGGGCGGTCTTAAAATTACTAAAGTTATAAACCCGTTGCAGCTGTTGAACGCCATCCACAGGGATAATATCCCAGTCTGGAATCTGAGGTTTTAACTCTGCAACTTCAGCATCACTAGCTGGCGGAACTTTACCACTGCAGGGAATACAGATTTGACTGGTTAACAAATTACTCATTTATGTCTTTTCTCCTAAGTGCAATTGGCAAGGACTTTTAGTTCGTAAGCCCTTGCCTAAAACTCTCTTTAACTAGCTGAGATTGCTTCTTTTTCGATTTTCTCTTCTTCATCTTTAGAGACTACACGTCCCTCATCTTCAAACCCTTTAATTTGGTCAAAGTTAAGATAGCGATAGAGATCATCGGCAAAGGGATCAATCTTCTTGGCAACAATCTCCAAATACTCATCCATATTGGGAATTCGACCCAGCAACGCACAGGCAGCTGCTAGTTCTGCAGAACCCAGATAGACCTGAGCACCTTTACCCATACGGTTGTTAAAGTTACGGGTGGATGTGGAGAAGACGGTGGCTCCATCTTCTACACGGGCCTGGTTACCCATGCAAAGAGAACAGCCAGGCATCTCTGTCCGCGCTCCAGCGGCGGCAAAGGTGCCGTAGTAACCTTCCTCGCGCAGCTGGTGTTCATCCATCCGGGTAGGTGGACAAATCCAAAGCCGTCCTTTGACGGTGCCTGCCCCTTCAAGCACTTTGGCTGATGCTCGATAGTGACCAATATTGGTCATACAGGAACCAATAAATACCTCATCAACTCTGTCGTCAACAACTTCTGAGAGAGCTTTGATATTGTCGGGATCGTTGGGAGCAGCGACTAAAGGCTCTTTGATTTCGTTGAGGTCAATCTCAATCACTTCGGCATACTCAGCATCTGCATCTGCTGACATTAAGCTGGGTTTTGCCAACCAGTCTTCCATGGCTGCAATCCGTCGAGCCAGAGTGCGAGCATCTGAATAGCCACGGGCAATCATGTTTTTCATCAATGCCACGTTGGACCGCAGATATTCGGCAACAGTCTCTTCGTTTAGTTTAATGGTGCAGCCTGCGGCAGAACGCTCGGCTGTTGCGTCGGTTAGTTCAAACGCCTGCTCTAACTTCAGATCGGGTAGACCTTCCATTTCGATGATGCGGCCAGAGAAGACATTCTTCTTGTTTTTCTTTTCGACGGTTAACAAACCTTTTTGAATCGCCACATAGGGAATGGCGTTGACGATATCGCGCAGGGTGATGCCTGGCTGGAGTTCGCCTTTGAATTTGACTAACACCGACTCGGGCATATCTAACGGCATGGCACCGATAGCGGCGGCAAATGCGACCAGACCAGATCCAGCTGGGAAGGAAATTCCTAAGGGGAAACGGGTGTGGGAGTCACCGCCTGTACCGACTGTATCTGGCATTAACATACGGTTTAACCAGGAGTGAATGATGCCATCCCCTGGCTCTAGGGCAACTCCACCGCGCGAGGCAAAGAAGTCGGGGAGAGTGGCGTGGGTTTCTACATCTACTGGTTTGGGATAGGCGGCTGTGTGACAGAAGGTTTGCAGCACCAGTCCTGCACTAAAGCCAAGACAGGCCAGCTCCTTCATTTCATCACGGGTCATAGGGCCAGTGGTGTCCTGGGAACCTACCGTGGTCATTAAAGGTTCGCAGGACATGCAGGGACGGACACCGGGTAAACCGCAGGCTTTACCTACCATTTTCTGGGCCAGAGTATAGCCTTTACCGGTCTCAGCTGGAGGAGCAGGTCTTACAAAGACGTTGCTGGGTTGGAGTCCTAACGCGGCCCGAGTTTTATCGGTGAGCGCCCGACCAATCATTAGGGGAATACGACCGCCCGCTCTCACCTCATCTAAAATTGTCTCGGGGGTGAGGCTAAAGGTGGAAATAACTTTGCCGTCTTTAGTGATTTCGCCTTTGCTCACATGGATGGTGATGACATCACCGGTTTCCATTTGGGAGACGTCACATTCAATGGGCAGCGCCCCAGAGTCCTCGGCTGTGTTGAAGAAAATTGGGGCGATTTTGCTACCCAAAATGTAACCGCCTGTGCGCTTGTTGGGGACGTGGGGAATATCTTCGCCCAAATGCCAGATCACTGAGTTCATGGCCGACTTGCGGGAGGAACCGGTGCCGACGACGTCACCGACGTAGGCCACAGGATTGCCCTTGGTTTTTAGTTCGGCAATGGTTTCTAAGGCATCGGGCATCCTTGATTCCAGCATAACCAGGCCGTGAAGAGGGATGTCTGGGCGACTGGTGGCGTGGGGAGCCGGAGAGAGATCGTCTGTATTGGTTTCGCCAGGGACTTTAAAAACTGTGATGTCGATGGTGTCGGGTACCTTGGGCTTGTTCGTAAACCACTCGGCTGTTGCCCAAGCCTCAACTACTTGCTGAGCATAATCGCTGCCTTTGTCACTGCTTTTGGCCATGGCTAAGACGTCATTAAAGGTGTCGTATACCAGCAGCGTCTTTTTGAGGGAATCAGTGGCGGCTTGGGCCAGTTCTGCCTGGTTAGATTTGAGTAGATCCACGAGGGCCTGAACGTTATAGCCACCTAACATGGTGCCAAGTAGCTGAACGGCCTCAAGGGGAGGAATTAATGGACTAGTCGCTTCGCCTTTGGCAATGGCAGTCAGGAAGGATGCTTTGACATAGGATGCTTGGTCAACGCCGGGGGGGATGCGATCGCAAAGCAAATGCATCAAAAACTCAGTTTCACCCTCAGGCGGATTTTTCAAAAGCTCACACAGATCAGCAGTTTGCTCAGCATTCAGTGGCAGTGGTGGGATTCCTAACGCTGCCCGTTCGTCGACATGTGCTCTATACTGCTTTAACATCACTTATCCCTGAGAGTGTAATAAAAACTTAAGCTTTTTTGAACGACAATATTAAACCAAAATCGCCATCTATCCCAATTCTAGCGCACAAAAGTCAATGCTTGAATTGCCTGTGTGACAAGGCTTTGACTATTTATATTCCCTATGCATTTCATAAATGTAGCCATACTAGATCAGCATAGCTAAACAGGCCTAGCGAAGTTCTCGGCTAGACCTGTTGCTTGCTATGACATCAATAGAAGGACGCGATGTATTGTTGCTCAAGTAAGTTCAGTGCATTTAAGCGGCCCGCTGATGGACGGTAAAGTGCTGTGCAGGTGCTGGGAATCCAGCCTGACCAAAGCCCTGGCGAATCACTTTGTTGGTATCAAAATATACCTGCCAGTAGTCATTGTTATTGCAGTAAGGTCGCACTGCCAAAACCGGTCCCATAGGATTAAATTCCAAAATCTCTACATCAGGAGCAGGCTCTGTCATCACATTGGGGATCTCTGCTAGCTTCTCTTTGAGTAGAGCAATAGCCTGGCTGGGCTCCACAGTGTTGTCCAGCTGAGCGACTAAATCAACCCGACGATAAGGATTGGTAGTGAAATTCTGAATTGTATCGGAGAAAATTGTATTGTTACCGACAATCGTCATCACATTGTCCATGGTGTTGATTTTAGTGACAAACAAACCAACTTCTTCAACTGTTCCCGTGACGCCGCCTGCTGTGACAAAATCACCAACCTTGAAAGGGCGCAAAATCACTAAGAAAGCTCCGGCTGCAAAGTGAGCTAACAAACCGCTCCAGGCTGCACCAATGGCAATGCCAGCGGCGGCTAGAAGCGCTGCGAAAGAAGTGGTCTCAATACCAAAGAAGCCAAGGATGGCAACAACTAAAACAACGTTTAGTAAAACACCAACAGTGGACTTGAGATAGATAACTAATGTTGGATCAACTGTGGTTTTCTTCAGGCTACGGGTCAAAAGACCAATAGCAAATTTAATTAACCAGCGACCAACAATCCAAAAAATGAGAGCCCCAACAAGTTTGAGCCCCACTCCAATCAAAATGCTGGTGGCATTGCTAGCTATATTTGTAAAAAATGCTTCATTCATTGGGATCCTTTCAGCCAAAAATTGCATCTAAGAGCGAGCGTATAATATTAGAAGCAAAGATCAAATTCTTCCGCTAAAATACTTAAACTTTTTTGGGGCTCTATGGGCTATTTTGTCCGTTATTGAGCCATTTCTCCATGAACGGGCTGTTTTCTTAGGTAAGGGATGGCTGTTGGCAACTGTCTGGTTCAGTGCTGGAGTCCGCAGCGAATTTTCATAACTGGCCACACTCTAATTTTGGATTGTGAATAGCTTCGTCGGTAGCGGTTATTTTCCGACGAATGGATGGCTAATGCTGCGAGTATCCCAAGGAAAATATGCCAGGTTACCAGGTATCAGTCAGCTAAGTCGCCGATTGCCTGATTAGTGTTGCATTTCGAAAAGATACGTCTTTTGAGAAAAATGCTGCTACCATGCTGCTAAAAATCAGGCTGTTTATCCCTGAGGGGCAGCAGTGTAACGATTGCTTTTTATTGCTACGGCGGCTGGATTAGTTAGCCAATTGTGGCAAATAGTCGTTACACTAACGGCTACATTTCTGTTTGTATAACCCTATTCTTAATACCATCCAGGCTTGAGGTCATTCTGTGTCCATTCCACATCGCAAAAAACAACCAGCTAAGCAGCCAATAAAGAAGAAGGTGCCAGCACCTCAACAACGTCAGCGCCGTGGTTGGCTGGGAATTCCCAAGTGGGCATGGATAACCCTATCACTGGCCAGTGTAGCCACTATTTCAGCCGGTACAGGGGCGCTGCTAGCTGTTTCTATGCATAGTCAGCCGCTTTTGCAGAGTCAACTTTCCCCAGAGGAGTCGGCTGTATTTAGTGAAGATGAACCGATTTTAGCCTCCAGCAGCTTACGCTTACCTAGGCTGACTCGTCCTGTTAATATCCTGGTGCTTGGGGTTAAGGTTTTAACCTCTGATCTGGATACGCCTGCTGAAGGTGCGGAAGATCTGGGCTATCACGCCCTTGTGAACTCTTTTGAAGGGCTATCGGACACTATGCTCCTGCTGCGGTTTAATCCACGCACGGGGCAGCTAGTAGTGATGTCTATTCCGCGAGATACGCGAGCGCTAGTGAGTGGTGTGTTGACTAAAATCAACGAGGCCAATTTGAATGGGGGACCAGCCCTAACAGCAGAATCTATCAGTGATTTACTGGGTGGGGTGGCGATTGATCGCTATGTTCGCATCAATGTGCAAGGGGTAGAAAAGCTGATTGATGCCTTGGGTGGCGTCACGGTTAATGTGCCGCAGGACATGAAATATCAGGACGATAGTCAGCATTTGTACATTAACCTCAAGGCTGGACGCCAGCAATTAGACGGCAATCAGTCGCTGCAGTTTCTACGATTCCGCTATGACGAGAATGGTGACATTGGCCGGGTTCAGCGGCAGCAGATGATGATGCGGGCGGTGATTGAGCAAACGTTAAACCCTGCAACTATTGCGCGATTGCCTAAGATTTTGTCGGTCATTCAATCTCATGTAGATACAAATTTGTCGGTTGAGGAATTGGTTGCCTTGGTGGGTTACGGCTCTCAGACAAGCCGATCTGATGTGCAAATGCTCATGCTGCCCGGCAACTTTAGCAGCCCCTCAGATTACAGGCTGAGCTACTGGCTGCCCAACTATGCCAGCATCGACGAAATGGTAGAGCAGTACTTTGGGCTAGAAGCTGCCCAGGTGACGGAAGCTACCAGCCCTTCATACTTGCGGGTAGTGATCCAAGACAGCACCGGAGATGACTTGGCTATCCAGACGTTGATCGATAATTTGTACGACAGCGGCTACCGTAATGTGATTGTTGGCAATGGTTTAAACGAGCTGCTGCCGGAAACGCGCATTGTGGCTCAACGGGGCGATCGCGCTAGCGCATTAACGCTAAAACAATTTTTACGGATCGGAGAGGTCCGAGTTGAAAGTACAGGCAACCTCGACTCAGATATTACAATTCAGTTGGGTGAGGATTGGCTAGGCGAACATGGAGCCGCTCTTTGATGGCCAATGATCGAATCTACCAAGTAAAGTTGACTCTGACTGATAGTGAACCGTCCATATGGCGACGATTGTTGGTGAGTGCTAATACGAGTTTGGAAGAGCTGCATCGTATTGTACAGATCGCCATGGGTTGGCAAAATCTGTCGAGCTATCACTATCGCATTGGTAAACAGCGGTCTGATACTGAGCCCTGTCTGCTGCAAATGCCCCTCAATGAGATTATTCGGGATGATCTAGTGCGGTTCTGCTATGTATATGACCTGCGTGATGGCTGGTTTCATACCATAGAGGTAGAAATGATTTTGCCTGCCGATCCACAGGGAAATTATCCTCACTGTGTGACTGGGGAGTTGCGCTGTCCTCCAGAAGGCTGTGGGGGGATTTGGGGTTATAACGAGCTACTGGAAATTTTGGATGACCCAGACGATCCTCAACATCTGGTTCGCTGGGATGAAGTAGGTGGTGACTTTGACCCTGAGTATTTTGATTTGGGTTTGGTGAATATGCAGCTCCATTCAGGCTAAAGGCAACCTGGGCAATACTACGTTAGAGCAGATCGACTCTAGATCAACAGAGTCGCAGAACCAGGGTTGGACTTATTATTCACTGGGCGTCGACATCTGTTGGAATCCCTGAGCAGCCTGTTGCCAACCTCGGCGGATTTGGGGGCCTTGGTAGCATGTAAACCACTGGACACGGGTAGCAAAAAGAGCTAGCTCCATTGGTAATGTGAACTGGATAAGACCTTGGCGACGCAGCGTATGGATGTAAGTATCAAATTGTTGTTTTAATTCGTTGAGCTCAGCTAAATACCAGTCCAGACTGGCATGCCGTAGGGATGCGGATTTTTTGATGCGGTTCAACTCAGTCCTAAATGTTGTCAAAGAGGCCATAAATACTTGATCACGCATCTGACCCTGCAGCATGTACTGAGTGAAAAGATGGGCATTAATTAATGACTGGTGTTGCGCTTCGGCAATTCGTTGGGATTGGCTAGAAATATGGTGCCGCATGATCAGGTAACCGATTCTGTGGGTGGCCAAATCTTAGCAAATTCATTGTTAAGGCAGCGATGCAGAATGTCTTGATGGTTAAAAGCTAAATCCATCGTCAATGCTTTTTCTAGAGAAAACCAGCCCACATCCGTAACTTCACCTTGACTGACTTGAGGATTTAAAGACGGTAAGTCAACCCCCTCGTGCAGAAACAACATCAGGGGATAGTGCATGGTGATGTTTTGTGAGCGGCGGGGCTCGCTAAAGACCAGGCTGGGCTGATCAAGGGAACCCACCAGGTGATGGTTAGCCTGCAGCTCTTGGAGATCAAGGCCAAGTTCTTCCCAGACTTCACGCATAACGGCACCGCCGATGGTTTCGTCGTAGTCCAAGTAGCCGCCAGCTAAACACCACTTGCCGATCTCAGAAGGTAGGTCGGGACCGCGCTTATTTAAGGGAACATAGGCGTTACCGTTGCAAATGACTACTAAAATAGCCAGCACAGTAACACTACGACTAACCCAAATTTCCTCGCCATTCACGATGACACAGCGATTTGGAGTACTGGTGAACTTAGCCATTGATTAACCCAGTCCAGGGCTTTAGTTGGTTTGGTGGTCGTTAAGATAAGCTGCGATCGCAGCTTCTGTAATCTGAGCCATGCTCATGCCCTTGGTGGCAGAGGCTTCCTTCAGTTGCTGGTATACTTCGCCAGAAACACCGATACGGTGTTTGCGCCGACCAGATGCTTGCTTAGCAGGCACATAGGATGCGGCAAAGGTGCGAAGTGCCTCAAAACCGACGCGATCGCAAAAGTCACCAAAACTCTCCTCTGACTGGCGACTCTTTTTAAAGAAGGCAAACATTGGCTCTAGCGTAGTTTCTAGATCGTCAATGTTCATCTTCTGCATGTAGGGCTCAGCGAGCCGGGTCTGATTAGGAGAACCCCCCAGCCACAGCTGATAAGAATTTGGAGCACTGCCCACAAACCCTAATTCAGCCATATAAGGACGAGCACAGCCATTTGGGCAACCGGTCATCCGAATCACAAAATGCTCCTTCTTCAGCCCTAGCTTATTCAGCAATGCTTGAATCCGGTCTAGCACCGTTGGAATGACTCTTTCTGATTCGGTAACCGCCAAGCCGCAGGTAGGCAGCGCCGGACAAGCCATCGCGTAGCGGTGAAGCAAATTAATTTGGTCTTCCGCGTCAATGCCGTTACTTTGCAAAATATGGTCAATTTCTGCCTTATCGGCTGGATCAATCTCAGTCAGCAGCAGACTTTGGTTTCCAGTCAGACGTATGGGCAGGCGATAGCGTAGCTCAATTTCTTTGAGGGCTGACTTAATCTTGAATGCGCCATTGTCATAAATGCGACCGTTCTCAATGTGAATACCAAGGAAGAGTTTGCCATCTCCTTGCTCATGCCAGCCCAGGTAGTCATAGAACTTCCATTCAGGCAAAGGCTTAAAGGGCTGGAGAGGCTTACCAAAGTATTCTTCAACCTGGGAGCGGAATTTTTCAACACCCCAATCATTGATCAAATATTTCATCCGAGCATGACGACGCTGGACGCGGTCACCATAATCCCGCTGGGTGGCCACAATCGCCTTCATCAGGTCATAGACATCGTCTTTATCGACGTAGCCAATTTCGTCGGCAATACGAGCAAAGGTTTCCTCTTTATTATGGGTGCGTCCCATGCCGCCACCGGCCAATACGTTAAAGCCCAGCAGCTCTTTGTGGTCATCGACAATCACCACCAGGGTGACATCCTGGGTGTAAGCATCTACGGAGTTGTCACCTGGAACGGTAACCGAGCACTTAAACTTCCGAGGCATGTAGTGAGTGCCGTAGATGGGCTCTACATTGTCATGGACGATCGTGCCATTGCCGTTACGCTGACGAGCAGCGACCACATCGGGGTGTTCTTCACCCGTAACAGCCTTTTCACCATCCAACCAAATTTCGTAGTAGGCCGGGGTTTGAGGTGTCAGTAAATCAGCAATTCGATTAGCGTAGTCCCGTGCATATACGTACTCAGGCTTATCTTTGAAGGGAGCTGGCACGGCCATCACGTTGCGGTTAAGGTCACCGCAAGCTCCCAATGTGGACCCCATACTCTTAATAATCGAAGCCATGGTGGCCTTCAAATTTTTCTTTAAGATGCCGTGGAGTTGAAACGCCTGGCGGGTAGTTGCGCGGATGTTGCTATAGCCATACTTATCTGACAGTTCGTCCAGGGTTAGGTATAGCTCTGGTGATACAAGTCCACCAGGATTTCGGGTCCGCAACATCATGCGGTAGTCCTTCTCCTGGCCTTTGATCCGGTTATCCCGATTATCCTGCTGATAAGATCCGTGGAATTTGAGGATCTGGATGCCATCTTCACTGAAATGGGTTGTGTCTTGAGCCAACTCAGTGGCAACCGGTTCACGAAGAAACTGACTACGCTCCTTAATGCCTTCAAGCCTAGATACCTTTTTTGTAGAACTAGCTGTAGAAACCGATGCCTGAGCGACTTGCTTGTTAGGAGAAATCGGGGTTTGAACCATGATGTAGCGGTCGATAGCAGAACAAGAAATGATACATCCGAAAAGCAATGCAAGCGTTGGCAAGAATGCCCCGCCCTGGTACGAGTGCTTCGGTCAGTGGACTAGCAAATCTAAATTTTAGTCAGGCAGCTAGCCAAATATCAGGATTACCAGATAAATCGTTAGGTTTTAATTTCCCGGTAATCCGCTCGGGATACTGGTGTATACCCAATGGTATCATTGCGAACCATTTTGTGTATGGTTATCCTCTGGGTAAATGTTAGCTAACGCTGAAAATCCAAGTGGTTAGGTTCTAGATGGTGCCAATCTTGCCTAGCCCACCCTTTAGGATTGAGTTGATATCTAGATCTGGCTAACGGAGGCTAAATCCATGGCAGATGCCACGATGTATAGCGAAGAGATGTTTGTGTTGCTAGTGCCAGGTAACGATGAGATTTTTTTGGAGCCTGACGAGCTACTGGCTAAGCTCAAGACTATGTTAGAGGACTATGCTGGCTTACTTCCTAGGGACTTACAAAAATTTGACTCCGTGGACCAACGGGCAAAGCACCTGCGCGATACTGCTTGTGAATTTGAGGTGACCCCAGGCGTCTCTTGGCAGTGGTATGCCGTGCGATTGGAGAAATAGGTGCCGATCTCTAAACCCCGTTTTCCTTGAGAACTATGTAAAATGAAGAGCAAATTATGCTGTCTCAAAGCGATTGGCTGATCTGTGGATGAACTCAGGACGGGGTTAGAGTTAGCAACCCAAGAAGAACTGGCCACCCTGGCTGAAGTGCTATTTCGACCAAAGTTTAATCCCTTAGATTATTGGTACACCCCGTCGCCGCAGATGGTGCAAAGTTGCGATCGCACCCAGCGGATCGATCAAATAGAAGCCCGACTGCGCTATTTAGCAGCCGATGGTTTAACCGTCCTCCGCCAAGATACCCACCAGCTTAGCTATCGTCAGATTCTGCTACAGCTCAATCATCATCTCAAGCTTGAGCTATCTGCGCGCTTATCCACCCTTGATCTAGAAGCTGAAATCTTTTTACAGCTGCTCGAAAAAACCTGGCATCGGCTGACCCCGCGTCAGCAAAAACAGTTTCAAAAGCGGCTCACTAGTGAGTTGGCCCAGGTAGAGCAGTTCCGACAGCTGTCACCACAGCTACAGCAAAATCCAATGGCTCTGGTGCTAACTGGGGGGAGTGCCGTCGCCGTTAGTTCGGTGGTTCGTCCTTGGTTGCTGCAGCAAATTGCTAAACAGTTTGCCCTCCAGTTTGCCCGCTATCAAGTGGCTCAGCAAACCCTGCGGGGATCTGCTACGGTAGGGGCCAAAGTTCAGGGTAGGACAGCGATTCAACTGGCTTCCCGTGGCATGGCGATGAATGCTGCCCGCTATGGTGCTGTCCGAGGGGCGCTAGCTTGCCTGGGTCCAGCTTTGTGGACCTGGTTTATAGTCGATTTGGGCTGGCGGGCAATTGCCTCTAACTACACTCGGGTGGTGCCTGTCGTGTTTACCTTGGCTCAGATTCGGCTGGTCCGTGATCCGGGCAATGAGCTATTTCCTAAAACGACATTAGAAGCAGTAGCCTAGTCTGACAAGAAAACCTATGACCAAGAGCGTCTCTGACGACAGTCCCAAAAATCACTATGAACTGCTGGGTGTCAAGCCGACTGCCTCTGCCCAGGAGATTCGTCGAGCCTATCGAGAGCTGAGTAAGCTCTATCATCCAGATACCACGGAGCTGTCGGGTGTGATCGCAACTCGCAAATTTCAAGCCCTCAATGAAGCCTATGGCACCTTGAGCAATCCCGAGCTGCGTTTGAGCTACGACAGTAAAATTGGCTATTCTCGGTTTTATGTCAGCCAGTCTCCGCGGGATATGAGAACCGGTGATGGCCCAAACGCCCCCTTTGAATCTCGCTACACCTATCTCGATCCCACAGATCGACCGCTATCGGCGGGGGAAATTTTTGCCCTGTTTATCTTGGGACTAACCTTTGCCGCCTGCTTGGCTCTAGTATTTATCTTGGGCATCGCCGATAGCGATTTCACCCTTTATTCCTTTAAGCCTTAACGACTCCAATAATCCGCCATGGCCCTTCCCTCTGCAGATACCCCTTTGTACAATCACACGTTGCCCGATATTGAGCTATGGCTGACCCAGCAAGGCTGTAAACAAGACAGTTCTGAGCTGAACCGTTGGCAAATTGCTAAAGCCGCCTGGCAGGCAGATCTGATTCTAGAAACTGATTCGCTGGTTGTACGTTATTTAAATGTGGGTGATGCTAGCGAAGATATTCAGCGTGGCTTTAAATATTCCCTGAGTCGTCAAGACTTAGAAGATGCGATTTTTGCGGGGCCCTAGTTTTTGCACAGCTGCTTTTCCTATCCTCTAATCGCCTTAAAGTATTGATTAAAAATATTGATCACATCGGTCTGACTTACAGACGCGGTAGGTTGATTTATAGGTGGAAGCACGACGTCCAAATAAGCGGTAGCGATTATCGCGCACAAATATATAGAGTCGATCCCCGGCGCGTTTTAACCCTGGCAAGCTGCGATAAGCAGCGACAAACAAATCTCCTGCTGGTAATAATGCTCCGATTTCCTCGGCTGCATCGCTACCTTGCCAGCGTCGTGTGGGATTTGCCTCGTCAATTAGCAGCATGCCCAACTCACAATCGCTGGCCGTAACGTTGAATGACTGCAGTATTTCGGTGTCCTGCATAGAGACATAGCGAAATTGTTGACCTCGATCGAAGAACTCTAACCACTGCACCAGAGTGGTGCAAAGATTACAATCACCGTCATAAATCACGCAGTGCATAGGCTTGAAATTAGATAAGACGTTATAAAACTAGATAAGACGTTACACAGGGGATAACCGCAAGTTCTAGCGTCGATATCTACAAGTAGATTGGGATGCGATCGCAGTAAATTTTTCCCACAGGGGGCTATCGCTGTAGCCCACTCATAACCGATATTTACCCCTTAAACTATAGCCACTAAAAGTCATTCAAGCTTGGAATTTAGCTTGGTATCAGGGCACTTCGAATGTAGTCCGTTATACATTAAGAACGTTGCTAAAAGCACAAAAACACGGAGTGAAGCATGTTAGCTTAAACACATTTTCAGAATTTTCTTAACCTGGCCTTTACCTTGACTCGGTAGTTTTCACCAAGAATGTCTTTAGACATTGTTGGTGAGGAGTTTAAGTCAAAGCAATCATGGAATTCAAAGCACGGAAAATGCGCTACGCATACTCAGCGACTCTGCTTGCTCTATTAACTAGCCTAGCTGCTTGCGGCGGTGGCTCTACAACTGATACCGCTGATGCGCCTGCTGCTGGTGGTACTGAAGTTGCGTCCGGTGGTATATCTGGTGACGTCCTAATTGATGGTTCTAGTACTGTATTTCCCATTGCAGAAGCCATGAGTGAGGAATTCAGTAATGTTAACCCTGATGTCAACGTAACTGTTGGTGTTTCTGGCTCTGGTGGTGGCTTTAAAAAGTTCTGCGCCGGTGAAACAGACATTTCCAACGCTTCTCGTCCGATTAAGGATGAAGAGATTGCCACTTGTGAGGAGGCAGGCATTGCGTTTATCGAAGTGCCTATTGCCTTTGACGGTCTGACAATTGTGACCAATCAAGCTAACGATTGGGCTCAGTGTCTGACTGTAGAACAGCTCAATACTATGTGGTCTCCTGATTCTGAAGGGACAATTACCAACTGGAATCAGGTTGATCCATCTTTTCCCGATCAAGAGCTAGGGCTGTATGGTCCTGGTACTGACTCTGGTACGTTCGACTACTTCACTGATGAAGTCAATGGTGAAGAGGGTGCAAGCCGTGGTGATTACACTGCTAGTGAAGACGATAACATTATCGTTAACGGTGTCACTAGTGATGAGGGTGCTCTAGGTTACTTTGGTTACGCTTACTTTGAAGAGAACTCTGGCTCTCTGAAAGCGGTTGAGATCCAAAACGAAGCTGGTGACTGTGTGGCTCCTTCCACCGAAACCATTGCTGATGGTTCCTACAACCCTATGTCTCGTCCTCTGTTCTTCTATGTGAAGCAGGAATCCTATGACACTAAGCCTCAGGTTAAGGCTTATGTTGACTTCATGCTTGGCGATAAGAATGGCGAACTTGTGGGTGATGCTGGTTACGTAGCATTACCTGATGAGATTTTGGCGGGTGCTAAGGCTCGTGTTGACGAAGCTAAGCTAGGTAGTGATCCTACTAACCTGTAACGTTTTCCCACCGATCAGGATCTCCGTCTGATTGGGAATTACAGCTGGGAGGGGTTGAGCTTCTCCCAGCTCTCTTTCATAAAAGCGTCTTGGATATCAGACTTGTGATGTCAATTAGGGCGTTTTTTCAAAATTTTTGCAGAATTTTAAGATCACTTTTTCCTGCATCCAACGGTCTTCCTTCTCTGTAGATAGCCGTTTTTAAGCCGACTGAATCCCTGGGCACACCAGCCTTGTGCAAGGTTCAGAGTGGCTTCACTTGGATGTGGCCTATCCCAACCCGCGCTGAGGACTTTGTGCATGACAGCTGAGCTTCCCCTGAACGATGATATTGCCCCTGGTGCCTGGCGTCCGAACCGTAGTCGTTCTCAAATCATTGAGTTGATCGTTAAGATCATTTGTGGAGCATTTGCTGCGATTTCGATTTTCACCACCATTGGTATTATTGCAACGCTTATTTTCGAAACGTTTTCTTTCTTTGGAGATCTCCCAAGGGAGCTGTCGAAGGATGGCGAGAATGTCTCCTATGTTCAAGGTGTTATTCACTTCTTAACCGCTGGACGCTGGACGCCTCTGTTTGCTAGTAAGCAGTTTGGGATTTTTGTGCTGATCAGCGCCACGCTGATGATTACCTTTATTTCTATCTTAGTGGCATTACCCTTGGGGCTGCTGGCCGCTATCTGTCTCAGTGAATATGCCAGTCCTAAGCTTCGTAGAACTCTTAAGCCTGTTCTGGAGATTCTAGCAGGGGTGCCAACGGTGGTTTATGGTTATTTCGCTCTGTTGACTGTAACCCCGTTCCTGCAATCGTTTTTGCCTCCTGTAGAGGGGTTTAATTCACTGAGTGCAGGTGTTGTTCTGGGAATTATGATTACGCCCATGGTGGCTTCCCTGAGTGAGGATGCTATCTATTCTGTACCTCAGTCCCTGCGTGATGGGTCCTATGCTCTGGGAGCAACGAGACGTGAAACTGTTTGGTCTGTTGTCTTGCCTGCGGCACTATCTGGAATTGTTTCGTCGTTGATTTTGGCGATGTCACGAGCTGTGGGTGAGACCATGATTGTGACACTGGCCGCAGGTTCAAACCCAACCTTGGGCTTTAATCCCTTTGTGCCTGTCATGACTATGACGGCGTATATCGTACAGGTGACTAAGGGAGATGCACCCCATGGCACGATTGCCTATGAGACTCTGTACGCGGTAGGAATGACACTGTTCTTAATTACCCTTGCGCTGAATATCTTTAGTTTTTGGTTTGTCCGTCGTTTTCGTCAAAAGTACGACTAATGATGTTTGTGAGATTTCCGCAGACTTAGCGTGGGTCGTTTGGTCCGTGATAGAGAAATTGTGCAAGTAGGAATATTAAGGATATGACGGCTCAAGGTATTAAAGGTAAGAGTGGAACGCCTGGCAACTTCAAACAGGATTTGTCGGGTCGTTATAACTTGGATAAGGTATTTGCGATCGCGGCCTGGACTGCCACTATTGTTTCGGTTTTGGTATTGGCCTGGCTGCTGTTGACGATTTTGATAGATGGCTTAGGGACGCTGAATTTTAATTTCCTCAGCGCCTTTCCCTCCCGGAAACCTGAACAGGCCGGTATTAAAGCTGCTTTATTTGGCACGTTATGGGTCATGATGATTGTGGCAGCGGTATCGTTTCCTATCGGTGTGGGTGCCGCCATTTACCTGGAGGAATTTGCCTCTGACAACTGGTTTACCCGTTTTGTAGAAATCAACATTGGTAATCTGGCGGGAGTACCCTCTATTATTTACGGCTTGCTTGGTCTAGCTGTTTTTGTGCGCATTTTTGAGCCCATAACAGGTGGCCGTAGCGTATTGTCAGGTGGTCTAACGCTAGCGTTGCTGATTTTGCCGGTCATTATTGTGGCAACGCGCGAAGCCCTGAGAGCGGTGCCAAACAGCATTCGACTGGCAGGCTTTGCGTTGGGTGCTAATAAGTGGCAGGTTGTTTGGAATCATGTGTTGCCCAGTGCTACTCCTGGTATTTTGACCGGTGTGATTTTAGCCCTGTCTCGAGCCATTGGAGAAACAGCTCCTTTGCTTGCCATTGGTGCGGTTGCGTTTATTCGTTCTACACCTGACAGCTTACAAAGCCCGTTTACGGCTATGCCGATTCAAATCTATAACTGGGTTGGACGTCCCCAGGAAGAATTTCATCATATTGCAGCCTCCGGGATTATCGTGCTGATGATCATGCTGTTGCTTATGAACACGATCGCTATCTACTTACGCAATCGTTTCCAACAAACACGGTAATTATTGCAGCTATTTTTCTAGACACTGGGTACTAGCAGGAACCTAAACTATGCAAGATACACGTCCCAAAACTATGACCGATAACGCTCTGAAGGCTGAAAAGATTTCAGTTTACTACGGCTCTAATCTAGCCGTTAAAGACGTTTTTCTGGATATTCCCCGCAATCAAATTGTTGCCTTTATTGGCCCTTCTGGATGTGGTAAGAGTACGGTTCTACGATGCTTTAATCGGATGAACGACCTGATCCCCAGTGCTCGTGTGGATGGGAATATCCTGTTTGATGGGGAAAATATCAGTCGGCTTGACCCGGTGGAACTGCGTCGTCGTGTGGGAATGGTTTTTCAGAAGCCTAACCCATTTCCCAAGTCTATCTACGAAAACATTGCTTTTGGTGCCCGCATCAATGGTTACCAAGGCGATATGGATGAGCTAGTTGAGAGTTCTCTGAAAGGGGCAGCTCTTTGGGATGAGGTGAAGGATAAGCTTAAGGAAAGTGGTCTTGGTCTGTCGGGTGGACAGCAGCAGCGTTTGTGCATCGCCCGTGCGATCGCGATCGAACCTGAAGTCATCCTGATGGACGAGCCCTGTTCTGCCCTGGACCCCATCTCCACTCTGAAAGTGGAAGAACTGATGCATGATTTGAAGACACGCTACACCATTGTAATTGTGACCCATAACATGCAGCAGGCATCCCGCGTTTCCGATAAGACTGCCTTCTTTAATGCTCAGGCAACTGAGGCAGGTGGCAAGATGGGCTATCTAGTTGAGTATGACGAAACTCAGGTGATTTTTAGTAACCCTCGCGAAGAGTACACCCGTGACTATGTGTCTGGCCGGTTTGGTTAATTAAGCGGTCGTTGCTCAACAGTATTATCACGATATTTCAAGATATCTCCGTAAGGGCTCCCCTGGTGGGTGCCCTGTTTTTTGGGGTGCCAGGTAACAAGGGTGCTGTCCCTACTGAAATAACAACAAACCAGCTTGCATGAGGCCGATGGTGAAACCCAAAATACCACCCAGATTAACAATGGCTTGTAGCTCATTGCGAACAATACCTTGAATAGCCGTCTCTAGATTGCGAGGTGAGGTGGCATTGACTCGGTCCATAATCACCTGGTCAATATCTAAAATCGGAATTGCCTTAGCAACAATCGTTTCTAAGTCTTCTTCTAGATAGCGTTCTAAAATTAAGGCGAGTTCCTGGCTAGCTGTGTCTAGAGATTCAACCACCACAGAAGATGTCTGTAAGCGCTTCAATAGCCGCTGGGCCACCTCCTGCCAATCGATTGAATCACTCAGTCCCTTCAGTAGTGGCACGCCGTCAGTTTGTAGATATTTTCGAATGGTTTGGCGCAGGGTGATCCGCAGCTGTTGAACCGTAGAGATGGGGAAATCTTGTAACGAAAAATTTTGTAACCATTCTTGAAATCGATTCTCCACCCGAAGTTCAGTAATAAGTTCGGCAATCCGATTGTTGCATTTGGAAGGCTCATCCAGACAATAAGTACGCAGGCGGGTGAGGGCATTGCGGACGCCGAAAATGTTGGCCACTACCCAGTAGGTGCCACTCGTCTTTTCCCGTAGGGTTTCATCAATGACTTTGATATTGCGATCGGTAAGAAAATCAATAATCAACCGTCGCAGTCGATCGGGGGGTAAAATCCCCTGGCGTACCCAGGTGGATATTTGTTGGGCCTGGCCTTCACTCAGGCGAAATTCCAGGAGGATCTGATCAAAAATCTGGTCGATTTGATCGGCAAGAAAATTCTCATCTCTCGCCCACACCTTCAGCATTTTGGGTAACGATTGGCCCAACATATCCTGGAGAATATTGCCGAGAATATGGGCTGTTTTATCCTGGTTAGTGGTTTGGGTTTGAGTCAGTGCCAGCTTTAAAAGCCAGCGGATAGCTCCCTCCATCCGTTCGGTTTTAAGCAGTCGTTTAGCCAGTCGTTGCAGTTCTTCTGGGGTCAGGAGCGAGCCCATGATGGTGTCGGCAATGCGTTTGGCCAGGCGACTTTGATTGCTGGGGATAAGACCTGGGGTAAACGGCAACTGCCGCCCAAATAGATAAATAGGGCGATAGGGACGAAATAGCATTTTGATGGCTAAATCGTTGGTGAAATAGCCAATAATGCCACCGGCAATAGGTGGCACGATTAATACGATCGGAGAAAACTGGCTCATTTTTGTGCCACAAGGACACCCATCATTCCTCCAAGCAGAGGGTAATGAACAGCCTTACGAAAACCTACCTTTTTTGCGAGGGCAATTTGCTCACTGCCAATGGGGAATCGCTCTACGCTGGGGCCGATGTAAGCATATTCCTCGGTGAGACCGCAGCGCTTGGCTGTAGGGACGACAATGGTGTTGAGGTACCATTGTTGAAACTGTTGTGCTAAAGCGGAGCTGGGTTGGTGAAAGTCCAAGATAGCGGCTCTAGCACCGGGCTTTAAGACTCGCTGCAGTTCTTTAAGGCCTTGAGAGATATCAATCAGATTACGTAACCCGTAGCCCATGGTTAGGGCATCAAACTGCTCTGCATCAAAGGGCAAACTGAGGGCATCGGCCTCAATCCAGTTAGTGCAGTTGGTGTAGCCTTTCGCTGCAGCCCGCTGGCTGGCGATCGCCAGCTGCTCTACAGCAAAGTCTGCTCCTGTTACCTGGCCTTGAGGACCTACCTGACGGGCTAACAGCAACGCCAAATCCCCACTGCCGCAACACACGTCTAGCACATTCATCCCAGGCTGGGCCCCACTCCAATCCACAGCCATTTGTTTCCAAACCTTATGCAGACCAAAGCTCAGCGCTTGGTTGAAGTCATCATAGACCGGGGCAATCCGGTCAAATAAATCACGAATATAGTTGGCGTCGGGGATAGCCTGAGCCATCAGTATTTTCCTACGGACACGTTTACTCAGCCACCGTTACATATGGCAACTGAGCCCGCCTCCTATCATACTGCTGCCAGGGCCTATCGACAGCGGACTGCAATCAGAGCCTGGGCCATCTGATTGATGGCAATTGTGAGAATATCGCTGACGTCAGCTAAAGTGCGATAGCTATGGGACCAGTGTAAGGAAACGATAGCTAAGAGCCGATCTTGAAAAACGATGGGAGCCACTAAGTGGGCCTTTGTTGCGGTTGTTTGATAAAGAGGATCGCTGACATTACTGGCGCTAACATCGGGTAGCGTCTGCAGGGTACGGGTGGCGAGTACGGCCTGCACAAGAGGGTTTATGGTGAGGCTCTGACCGCCCAGATTACCAAAGATTGCAGTGGGTCCATTTTCCACGCACTGAATCACACATAGCTGGGCCGATAGCGTTTGGCCCCATCCGTCAGCAATAAGTTGCAGCGCCTCGCTTTCGGATAAATCCATTTGTGATAGCTGAGCTACTCGACTCATGAGTTGAGATTGTCGGTCAGCTACATAAAGGGCATGATGGCTTTCCTTGAGCAGTTCATAGGTGTCTGCGGCTTTTTGTACCAACTGCTTGAGCTGGGTGGGTTCCCAGGGTTTTGTAATGTAGCGATGGACTTGACCATTATTAATGGCTTGTACCAAATCCGTTACGTCGGTAAATCCTGTCAGAATGATCCGAACCGTGTCCGGAAAGTCAGGTACTGTCTTACTCAGAAATTCGGTCCCACTCATATCAGGCATACGCTGATCGGAGATGATAACGGCAACCTCGCCATCGTCTTCTAACACTTCTAGGGCTTTGCGTCCGCTTTCAGCTCTGAGCACCTGATATTCGCGACGAAACGTGCGGTAAAGCAAGTCTAGATTGTCTGGCTCATCATCGACTACTAAAAGACGAGGCTTTTGCCTAGTCAAAACGTGTGCTGCATTCAAGGGACTGACTGTATTCATTTAGATTTGCAGGAATCCACAGTAAGCAATGTTTATGGATGAGCGATATCCATGGATATCACATCAGACTGTGTTTGACTGATGCTATTAGTAAACCCAGGTGGACCAGAGTTTAACGCCGAACAGCAAGTCTCTGACTGGCGATGTAATATCCCTGAACGCATGTGTTTGATATAGATGCAATATACCTGAATTACTAAGGTTGGTTGAACCCAGGCCCGATACAATAAGATAGCTGAGTCAAAAAAATAAGGGATGTTACAGTCAGTACTTCACACTGCTATCAATGTTTCCAATTTGACGGCAGCAGAGCATTTTTATGGAGAAATCCTCGGACTGACCAAGGTCGATCGGACCTTGAAGTTTGCAGGGGCCTGGTATCAGCTGGGCTCGTTCCAAATTCACCTAATTGTAGCTGAGCGTGATTATGCTCAGCCAGAGTCCGATGAAAAATGGGGGCGTCTGACTCATTTAGCCTTTGCGATCGCAGATCTAGAAGCCGCCAAACAAAAACTGACAGTCGCTAACGTACCCATGCAAGCGAGTTCATCGGGGCGGGCCGCCATCTTCATCCAAGATCCAGACGGTCATGTGATTGAATTAAGCCAACTCTAGGAATGCTGGGAGCCAGTCGATCTATACATAAACTTGGCAGCGTGTTCATACGGGGCATGGTAGCGTAAGGTTTAACGTTGACTATTGATATATTCTTTCTCGCTGGGGGCTATCCGTGAAAGTTGTTATTTTAGGATTGCTTCTTTCTGTAACCGGATTTCTCTTAATAGAGCTAGCATTGAGGCTATTATTCGGGTTTGGTAATCCCCCCCTCTACATAGGGGATGATGATATTGGGTATCTGCTGGCACCTAATCAACGGGTCAGACGATTGGGGAATCTGATTACGATCAACCAGTACTCAATGCGCTCAGATGAGATTGAGAAAACTCGACCAGAAAATACTCTGCGGGTGTTTCTGATTGGCGACTCCATTGTCAATGGCAATTGGTGGACCGATCAGTCTGCAATCTTGTCGGCACTACTTAAGCAGTCCCTGGCCAGGTCCGAACAGCAGCAGGCCGTCGATGTCCTCAATGCTTCGGCGAATTCTTGGGGGCCTCGTAATGAGCTGGCTTATCTACAACGGTTTGGTACCTTTGAATCACAAATTGTCATGTTGGTCATCAATACCGATGATTTATTTGGGGTGCAGCCCAATCCACTGCAGGTCGGTAAAGATCGCAGCTATCCCGATAAAAAGCCACTGTTAGCTGTTTTAGAACTGGCTGGCCGGTTCAGAAAACAACCGCCCATTCCAGGACTCAAAGAGATTCAAAATGAAAAAGGCGATCGCATCGGTAAAAATCTCACCGCGATTGCTGAGATTAAGCAATATGTCGATCATCATAATGGCATTTTGTTGTTAGCGATGACTCCTCTCAAACGAGAAGTGCTCAACGGGCCGAGAGACTACGAAATTGTTGCACGTCAGCGAGTTGATGAATTTGTTACACAACAACACATTCCCTATGTGGATTTCTTAAGACATTTTCAAGATACTGCTAATCCTGTGGGCCTCTATCGCGATCACATTCACCTCAGCCCCAGTGGCAATGCGCTAGTTACACAATCCTTAACTGAGCTAATTCTGCAGGTGCTGCCTGACTCAGAGCGATAGCTATGTTCTCTCGCGTCCGCTCTTCGGTATGGCTGTGTTGCCCCCGCCTGCTAACGGCTCCTTCCTGTGGTAATATCAACAACAAAGCTAGGGGTGCCCGCCATGACGGGCTGAGATTATACCCTCGGAACCTGAGTCTGGGTAATGCCAGCGTAGGGAAGCAGCCGATTTAGTGGACTGTTACTGCCGAAAGCATCCGTGGGAAAGTCAGGGGAGAACGTCTGTAATTTGCAGACAGTGCTCATCGCTCCTAGTGATTTGCCCAACGAGATGAGGAAGGCCTGTGTCCATCGGAGCGATTGCGTTACTGGTAACCCTAGTAACAGCAGCGGCATTTACCTTATTTGGTGTGTTGTATGCCGGACGTCAACACATTGATTTAGAAGGCTATATGGTCAACCGCAACCAGGTGGGTGGGTGGTCAGCCTTAGCGACGGTAACAGCTTCAGCTTTAGGTGCCTGGATTTTATTTAGCCCCCAGGAGGCTGGGTCTGCATTTGGTGGAGTCTCAGCGATTCTAGGCTACTGTCTCGGCTCGGCAGGAGCCGTGGCCTTATTTTTTGTGGTGGGGCCACGATTGCGTCACCTGATGCCTCAGGGGCATTCACTTAATGAGTACGTCAAATATCGTTTTGGTGGCCCCATGTACTGGCTGGTCGAGGCGGTCATTGTCTTCTACATGTTTATTTACCTAAGTGCAGAGCTGACGGCTATTGCTAAGGCGCTTCAACTAGTGGCCGATGTGCCATTGGGGGTAACAGCTTTGGTGGTGATTACAGCGGTGTTTATTTACACCACAGTCGGTGGCTTGGGCACCACAATTTTGACTGACGTGGTGCAGTTTGTTGTGATTGTGCCTTTATTGTTGATCTGTGCAGGGGTGATTGTGGTTGCCCTGGGGGGGAGTGATGCCTTTGGCGCTGTTGTTGCTCAACAACCTGAGCTGTTGTCCCTGGGCAATATTAGCGGTATTCGATTTGGGGCCACACTGATGATTGCCATTGTGGCCGCAGAAGTGTTTAACCAGGGTAACTGGCAGCGGGTCTACGCCTGTCGTGATAGTCAAACGGTCCGTCGGGCATTTTTGGGCTCGGCAGTAATTATTCTGCCACTGATCTTTATTGCTGGTTTGCTGGGAGTGTTAGCTGTGCCTTTGGCTGAGGTGCAGCCTGACATTATTGGTGAGACAGCTTTGTTTGGGTTGTTGAATCAACTGGCTATGCCTGGCTGGGTTGTAGTGAGTGTGATTGTGCTGGCCTTAGCTCTGGTGATGAGTAGTCTTGACACCATGCTCAACGGGATTGCCAGTGTGTTTACGCTGGATCTCATACGAGTGTTGCCCGATCCGTCTGCTAATAATGTGCTGCGAGTGTCACGGATTTTGACGGTATTGGTCGGGGTGCCTGCGATCGCAATTGCAGCTCAAGGTTACAGTGTCCTCTATCTGTTTTTTGTGGCCGATTTGATCTGCGCAGCCGTACTCTTTCCTATGCTTTATGGACTTTATAGCCGTCACCTAACCGGTGTTAACGCCTTTGTTAGTTCTGTAGTTGGTATGGTGGTGGGATTGTTGTTTTTCCAGAAGCCAGATTTTGCACCCTTGTTTTCAGCAGTGCCAGGCAGTGCCGACTTACTGCACAGTTTTACTGCAGCACTGATCACTTCAACAGTAGTCACCCTGGTTTGGACCACATTGGCTAAACAACAAGGCACGGCTCAAGTCTTTAACTACGACGAGTTAAAGACTCAGGCGTATTCAAGCTCCACGGACGAGAGCCTGCCTGCCTAAGGTTGCCTGAGTAAATTGTCACGTTTTTGTTAACTTGCCCACTTCATTACTTTTGGATATGAGAACGAATTGGATTACTTCCCGCCGCGGACAAGCAAATGTTACCCAGATGCACTATGCGCGTCAGGGCATTATCACCGAGGAAATGGCGTATGTTGCCAAGCGAGAGAACCTAGCCGCAGACCTGGTTAAAGACGAAGTGGCTCGGGGACGGATGATTATTCCCGCTAATATTAACCATCCCAATTTAGAGCCCATGGCCATTGGCATTGCCAGTCAGTGTAAAGTCAATGCCAACATTGGAGCCTCGCCCAATTCTTCTGACATCAGCGAGGAACTGGAAAAACTCAATCTCGCTGTTAAATATGGGGCTGATACGGTCATGGATCTCTCTACGGGAGGAGGGAATTTAGACAAAATTCGCACGGCTATTATCAATGCCTCCCCAGTCCCCATTGGCACTGTTCCCATCTATCAAGCTCTGGAAAGTGTCCATGGCAGCATTGAAAATCTATCTGAAGATGATTTTCTTCACATTATTGAAAAGCATGCCCAGCAAGGGGTGGACTATATGACCATCCATGCCGGTCTGCTGATTGAATATTTGCCGTTGGTCAAAAATCGTATTACCGGTATTGTGTCTCGGGGTGGCGGTATCATTGCTCAATGGATGTTGCATCACCACAAGCAAAATCCCCTTTACAGCCGATTTGACGACATCATCGAAATTTTCAAGCAGTATGATGTTTCCTTTAGTCTAGGGGATTCTCTGCGTCCAGGTTGTCTTCATGACGCCTCTGACGAAGCGCAGCTGTCTGAGTTGAAAACTCTGGGGCAACTGACTCGCCGAGCCTGGGAGCATGATGTCCAAGTGATGGTGGAAGGCCCTGGCCATGTGCCGATGGATCAAATTGAGTTCAATGTACGTAAGCAAATGGAGGAGTGTTCAGAAGCGCCCTTCTATGTGCTGGGGCCATTAGTAACTGATATCGCTCCCGGCTATGATCACATTACTTCTGCGATTGGAGCGGCCATGGCTGGCTGGTATGGGACGTCTATGCTTTGCTATGTGACTCCCAAGGAACATCTAGGACTACCCAATGCGGAAGATGTGCGCAGTGGTCTGATTGCCTATAAGATTGCGGCCCATGCGGCTGATATTGCCCGTCATCGTTCGGGGGCCCGCGATCGCGATGATGAACTCTCCCATGCTCGCTACAACTTTGACTGGAATAAACAGTTTGATCTATCCCTAGATCCTGAGCGAGCCCGTGAGTATCATGACGAAACCTTGCCGGCTGATATTTATAAAACAGCCGAGTTTTGCTCGATGTGTGGGCCTAAGTTCTGTCCGATGCAGACCAAGGTGGATGCTGATAAGCTCACGGAATTGGAAAAGTTTCTAGCTCAGGAGACTCCTGTTAAGGTATAGACCTGTCTATCTAGTGCCAAACCGTTTCAATATCATCAGCCACACGTTCAACAGACCCATTGTGGTCGAACGTGTGGCTTTTATACGCTTCGTTGTTGAGTGTAGCCTCCGTGGAACACTGGACACCTGAGGATGCTAGATACTGCAAGAAACAGTGGTTAAGACTACAGCAGTTGATTTAACAGCAATAAACTACCGACAATCAGGGCGAGCACGATTAGCCATGGCCAAGACTGCTTCAAGGTTTGAATCAGGCTGATCAGGTACCGATAAACCCTCAACAAGTCGGCATAGCGGTTTTTTCTCTTGGGTGGAGGGCAAGGTGGCGTTACTGGAGGAGAGAGAGCAGGCGGTTCTGGGCAAGAAGAGGGAGCTGACTGATAGAGAGGAGACCCATAGGGCCTCTGGGGATATCGCACAGAGGCAATGGGAGCAAACTCTCCACGATAGTTTTTAGTGGCTGCCCGCCCCCGCAGGGGCGGCTTTACCCTCAATGGCTGACGGGGTAAACGAGTCATCGGTTACCAATCCTCACAACATCGCCATCAAACGTGGGTACAGAGAGTACAAACGGATCGGTGGAGTAGGTTAATGCCTGCTCTTCAAGAATGCCCAGGGCAATCTCTTCACCCATGCGGAGACTGTCATAGTAGTCACTAAAGTAATGGACACCTGCCATATCACGGCCGATGGAGATATTGGCTGCTAGCTTGTTTAATTCACCTTCTAAGGTGAGAAAATCACCACAAGTAGATTCAACTAAGGCACCTTCAGGAGCCCCTTCACCCGTCGATGGATGGGACAGTGTGGGAGCACGGAAGACAACAGGAGTATCACCATCTTCTACCCGCTTGAACGCGACTGTCCCCTCTTGAGTCTTCGCGAGTACGGTGCTGGTATCAAAGAATGCCTTGAGAATGGTCACACAGGCACCTGCCACTGTAGCATGGCCTGCACCGTAGGCTGGGTGCATGGGGGAACCTTCAGGGAATGCCATTGGCAGGAAGTGGGTGCCTTTACCGGGGCCAATTTCGATTGCACTCAGAGTACTGGCTAATGCTGCTTTGAGGGCACCGATATCAGAGGCCAGTCGGGCAGGCACATGAGCACCGCATCGCAGTAGCTCAAGCTTGGCCGCCAGGGCTTCAGGACGCAGGCGAATGTGGTTGTTGAACTTCTGAAAACGAACTGCTTTGAGTCCTCGGGTAGCTACTTCGGTAACCAGATTGAGAATGTGTGGTCCACCATAGAGTGCAAACCCACCGGCATTACGACGAGTTTTCTGATTACCAACAAATGTAGTTCCGCCGGACAGTTGGTCAAATCCTGGGTCAAAGGGAGTGCCCATTCCCAACAGGATGATACAGGCGTTTAGATATGCCTCATAGAGAGCGTCATAGTGAACATAGGTGGCCAGATCGCGGGGGGTGGAGATGAACCGACGGGGGGCGCGATCCGGTGCTGAAACCGGTTCTTCTTTCTTGGCACCATAAGTTTCTCTGGAGGGTCTGATGCCACGCTGTACGTTTACGTACTCGGGCATAGTCACCATGTAGTTTCGACAAGGTTCGGCGATGGGCACTTTCTGGTCAATGTGTAGTACACCATAGGTGATTTGACCGTCTGCGATGCTACCGCCGCCATTGACGTCTGTATTGCCAATTAGCAAAAACTGAGAAAGGTATGGCCCGACTTCAACGCCAGGAGAAGAACCGCGAAAAACTGTCTGAGGGTCAAATTCCCCTGTGGCATCGACCTTCCGAGGTCGACCGGTTTGATTACTGACGTAGCTCAGGGAGTTCAGACGTGCGATCGCACTATCAATTTCTCCAGTAGACTGACCATTCTCGAAGGCATTCAGCGGTTGATCCCTTAAAATAGCCAGCTCATAAACCTCAGCCATTTCCAACACCAGCTCCGGATTAACCTGGCCAGTGGCATCTAGTAACGGCGGTGCCGGAGGCATAGTGACGGCCTGTGCATCGGGCCCTTGCAATTCATAGACTACACCAGCTGTCGGCGCTTCCCACTGTCTTAAGCTCCCGATAATGTTCGGATCGGTTTCGGGTGCAACTGCACCGGTGCCGCCATCTACCTTGAACTTGGCCCCGTGACGCACTCGATCCGTAAAGGGATCGATAAACCCATCATCAATGGCCCGACGAAATTCTACAAAATCTTGAGGATCTTGCAGCAAACCTGTATTTGGGTTGTGGGGTAAGCCTTTGGTGAATGACATAAAGTACTGGTCGCCAGCATAGCGTTGCTCATCCCCATTGGCTTCATGGGTGGGATACTCCCGGCTTCTAGCTAGCTCCGCTGCTTCTAAGCGAACAGCGTAGGACTCTTGGCGACGATCTGACATAAGAATCTCCCTACAAAAAGAATTGGCAACCTCGTAACAGAAGTGCGTATTTCAACTGTAGGATCTGCAACTCGAATCGCCAGTACCCATTTGGGTGCTTTTCAGCGCATTTGAAAGACTGTTGCCTGACGTAAAAATGAACAGAGATGATTAAGAAGAGAGAGTTTGGAGTTCTTGCCAACGAGCTTGGATCGCGCTGATGGTATAGACTGCCTTAAAGTCAATATTCTCATGGGCATAGTGTTCAGCTCCTCCTTGTTGCCGGTCAACTAAGGAAATAACCTGATTTACGGCATAGCCAGCCTCCCGTAAGCGAATGATGGCTGTCATGGCAGACTGTCCAGTAGTAACAACATCTTCCAAAATCACTACATTGCTTTGGTCCGGCAAGCTGGGACCCTCGATATAAGCACGAGTTCCATGGCCTTTTGCTTCTTTGCGAACAATTAAAGGCGTGACCGATCTACCTTCGTAAGCAGCCACAACACTGACTGCCGTAACAATTGGATCAGCACCTAATGTCAGGCCACCTACGCCAACAACGCTGTTGTCTAAATAGTCAAGCATTACCCGTCCTACCATCTGACCACCCTGGGGGTGAAGCGTGACTAGCTTGCCGTTGATGTAATAGTTGCTGCGCTGTCCCGATGACAGGACGAAATCGCCTTCTTTATAGGCGTCGGTGCAGATTAAATCGAGGAGCTGTTGTTTAACGGAGGTCAAGTCAGTTGAGATAGGGGGCGTGGCAACCATAGTGGTCAATATGAATGAATCGGTGGGCACTTTGGAAGAGGCGTTAGCCATTGGCTTGAATTATGTAGCTGAGAGACGTTGCAAAAGTTAGTAAAACAGATAAGATAGAGGCCAACTTTTGTTAGTAGCTCGGCTTTTAATTTTTGGCAGCTTTATTATTGACTGCTGGATAACGCTTAGCTAGTTTATCGATTTTTATGGACCGGGGTACTATATGCCCCAAAATGTGAGGTAGAAATCCGTCATGAAACTTAAGGGACTAGTACTCGGCACAGCGGTTGCGATCGCAACCCTCTCTGCCTTAGCGACCCGTGCTCATGCTCAAAACGCGACGTTTACCGAGCCCACGGTACTCGAAACATTAGACGATATTGCTACTCGCCACAGCGGCACTTACTCCACGGACCGCAGCAATTTTCGTCAGTTAGCCCACTTTTTTGGTATAGGTCTCCCCGGCGGTAGTCCCTACCCTGAGCTAGAGTTGGACCGCAATAGCGATGGTCTGCTCGAAGCCTACAACGAGTTAATGTTTCTGCAGACTCGTAATACTCCCGCGATTCGAGTCCCTGATTTAACCAATCCCTACAATACATCGTTGCAAATGATGCCTGGGGCACAATCAGCTGGGCGAGCAGTGGGCACTGAACTCAATTTTGAGCCGTTGCCAAGACGTTAGTATTAAGTCCCCGGAGCCTCAAAGGCTCCGGGGACTTAAGGAATCCAGGGTGCAGGAATCGAACCTGCCTGAGGCGAATTATGAGTTCGCTGCCTAATCCGCTCGGCCAACCCTGGGTGTGAGCACCTGTATTAGGCCCTTTATATCACAGTCAACTACTCAAAGTAGAGACGTAATAGTTTTTGATATATTTAAGTTAGCCTTACCTTTCTAAAGGTACACTGCTTCTATTGATAGTTGTGGTAAGTCTTTGCCCGCTCATCCTGGTAGAGTGACACCCTGACCCTATGAGAGTTAATCCAGCAATTGCGTTTACACTGATACTGCTTGCGGCCATGTTTGGCTCCGGGATTGTTAGCGCCTCTTGGGGATATTCATTAGGTAGGCAGGCTCTCACCGGTATTCGTCAACCAGAAACTCGGCCCGCTAGCGCATCCACGGCTAGCCGAGGTACCACCCAAACAAGCGACTTTGTCTTACTCAAAGAGGACGATGTCCTCAAAAACGTCAAAGCCCGCATTGAAGGTGGTTTGGATACTGCTGAGTAGTCGAATAATGCACCAAGTACATAAACCTAACCCCTCAGGGGTCTGGCAATGGCTGTGCAGGATTTAGTCAGTGATAGTGAGTTACCTATCAGTGCAGCAGGTGTCATGGTTCGTCTGTTGACGATTGGCGCGTTGATTATCCTCAACGCTTTCTTTGTAGCAGCAGAGTTCTCGATTGTATCGGTCAGACGTTCTCGGATTAATCAGCTTGCCTCTGTTGGTGATATTCAGGCGCAAACTGTGCAAAGTCTGCAACGCAGCATTGACCGGCTGCTGCCTACGACTCAAATTGGCATCACATTAGCTAGCCTGGCCTTGGGCTGGATTGGGGAAGATACCCTGGCGTTACTGCTGCACGGTTGGTTACGTCAGCTGCCCATTCCTACCAGCGTTGTTTCTCACGGCATAGCGCTAATGATCGCTTTTTGGAGTTTAGCCTATCTGCAAATTGTCCTAGGAGAACTGGTACCAAAATCCCTGGCTCTAAGTTACTCAGAGCAAACATCTCGGCTATTGGGGCCTGTTAGTCTCACCGTAGCCCGCCTATTTTCGCCAGTTGTATGGGTTTTGAATTGTTCCACCCAAGGATTGCTCAAACTTGTAGGTTTACAAGAGCAACGTCAAGCAGATGGCCAGCTCACGTCAGACGAGCTGCAGATGATTATTAGTACACCAACAGCGGTGCTCGATCTTGATCAAGAAGAACGAGAAATTCTCAATAATGTCTTTGAGACAAGAGATTTCACCGTGGAAGACATTATGGTTCCACGGACGCAAATTGTGGCCTTAGACGACACTGCTACCTGGCAAGACCTGCTCAACATCGTAGTCGAGACGGGCTATTCTCAGTTCCCGTTGATTGGCGACTCTCTGGATAACATCAGTGGCATTCTCGACTTTAAATCGATGGCTCAGCCCATGGCCCAAGGTCAGCTGACGTTTACCACCCCAGTCAGTACATGGATGAAGGCGGCTCGAGTCGTGCCGACGGACTTACCGCTGAGTGATTTGCTGAGTCGGATGCAGCAGTTAAACCATTCCATGATGATTGTGGTCGATGACTATGGTGGCACGGCTGGGTTGGTGACTTGGGCGGATGTAACGGCGGAACTCATTGGTGATGAGGATGGCATTGCACCGGGGGACATCGTCTACTTAGACGACCAATCAGTGCTGCTACCTGCCCAGATGGAAATAGACATCGTCAACAAGCAGTTTGCCCTGTCGCTCCCCACTACTGAGGATTATCAGACTCTGGCAGGATTTGTCATTCACGCCCTACAAAAAATTCCTGAAGCCGGTGAGCAGCTGCACTATAGCGATGATCTGATGTTTACGGTCAAGACTGTCAAAGGGCCTAAACTGGAGCAGATTCAAATTACTCGCCACCATGGTCCTCTACGGCGTCGTATCCCTCGCAGACAGCCAGGAAATTGACACAGCGGTATGGTTAGTAGGGTTGAACACGGTCACAATGCTGACAGAAAAAGCTTGCAGAATTAACGCTATAAGTAGAGCATTACAGCGACATGTAACTAAAGAACTAAGGAGTGCTGTGGTAATATCTGGTTGACTTTGAGGAAAGTAAAGTCATTCTGAGAGCAATGAGCTCTCTGGTGTGAGGGACCCTGGCGTGCAACAACGAGATTCTAAACTTGTAAGTGACCATCACGAAGATTTGATCCGAATCGGTGTGATTGGTGTTGGCAACATGGGTCAACATCATACTCGTGTACTCAGTCGGATCAAAGAAGTCCAGCTCGTCGGTATAGCTGATACTAATGTTGAACGTGGCTTAGCGACAGCAGGTAAGTACGGTGTCCGGTTTTTTGAAGACTACGACGAGCTGCTAAAGCACGTGGATGCTGTTTGTATCGCAGTGCCCACTCGGTTTCATCACCAGGTGGGGATGGCCTGCTTGCAGGCAGGCGTACACATGCTGATCGAAAAACCGATTGCTGCCAGTATCACTGAGGCAGAATCGCTGGTTAATGCGGCTGCAGAGGCAAATTGTATTTTACAGGTCGGCCATATTGAGCGCTTTAACCCGGCTTTTCAAGAATTACATAAGGTGCTCAAAACAGAGAAGTTGTTGGCCCTTGAAGCCAGGCGTATGAGCCCTTATTCTCAGCGGGCGAATGATGTGTCGGTGGTATTGGATCTGATGATCCACGACATTGATCTTCTGCTGGAACTGGCAGAAGCTCCGGTAGTTAAGCTGACTGCTAGCGGTAGTCGGGCTGGGGATTCCCCCTATTTGGACTATGTGACAGCAACGCTGGGCTTTGCCAATGGTATTGTGGCTACGCTGACTGCCAGCAAGGTCACTCATCGTAAGATTCGTAGTATTGCTGCCCACTGTCGTAATTCGCTGACGGAGGCTGATTTTCTCAATAATGAAATTTTGATTCATCGTCAGACGACAGCTAACACCATGACCGACTATGGTCAGGTGCTATATCGACAGGATGGATTGATTGAAAAGGTCTACACTAGCAATATTGAGCCACTTCATGCTGAGCTAGAGCACTTTGTGAACTGTGCACGAGGTGGTGGCAAACCTTCTGTCGGCGGTGAGCAGGCGCTGAAAGCTCTGCGTCTGGCTAGTCTAATTGAGCAAATGGCTCTAGATGGTCAAGCCTGGAAGACGGATGATGAGATGGCAGGGGTGTTACAGGCGGTTACTGTATAGCTGTAATTACGGTGGGTTCAATGGCGATCGCAACCAGTCCGTTCTCCTGGGAGGCGACGCCAAAAATAACTTCGCCCGCATGGGCAGTAAAGAAACAGTGACGGATGCCATCAACAACTCGACACAGGGCAATGGTACCTGAGCGCACTTGCCAAGCCTGTTCAGGGACATTGAGTTCCAGGACTTCATCTTGTTGAATATGGCACGCCGTTTGAGATGTTTGCTGAGGCGGAGTGCGCAAGGTAGACATAGGAATATGGGAGGTAGACTAAAGCTAGTCTTCTAGCATAGACAAGCAAGCCTGCAGATTAGGGCATTTCCTTATGTATCTTAGGAATGTTGAAATAAACTTTATGGAAATCTAATAGATAAGGATGTGGTCCTTGAGGGGCTGGGATCGCGCTCACTGGCTTGCTCAACCAAATTAGCGACTATGGTCAACCGCATCTGGAAACAAGCACTGTACATACTCATTTGGTTGAGTGTGAGTTGTGCAGCGGCAGCAAGCCACATCTATGGTTTTATGGTGTCTTTTGACTGTGATGATGGCATGCGTACTGGTGCAATTTGCACCTATGCCTATGGGGCATTTCTTTTAGGCGGTGTTACCTTTATTGGGCTAATACTGTTTGGTAGTTTCCAGGTGCTGTCTTGGTTGAGACAGCGGCTGTAGATGAGAGATTTGAGGGTTTAATGCCGTTAGGGCAATGCCTGCTCGCTGGCTTGCGATCGCACCAACAGCCTCCAAATATGACTGCACTGTTACGACGGGCAAATTTAGGGCCATCGCATCAACGGCCAGAGCCGTAGTATTATCCTGCACCGCAATAATTTGAGTTTTAGTCCCACTCAAACTAAGGACGGCACTGCCACCCAGGGTACTGGCTGGCATAATTAGCGCATCAACATCACTGGCGCTGATGCTATGGGTAGTGGCCGTGGCGCTAAACTGAGGAGCTTTACTCAACCCTGCCAGGACACAGGGCAAAAATGTATAGCCAATTTCCTCAGCGGCAGACCGAGGCGAAATTGTTGGATCGAGGGGCAGCGGCTGCAGGGCTGGAGCATGGGCGCACGGCACTTGAAATTCCCGCACGACTAGATGGCTGATCACCGCTTCAGCTCCGGCTAGGGGATCGACTCCTGTGCCCTGGCGATAGTCAGTCAGAGCAGCACTTCCCAGGTCATCTGGAAAGCGAGCAATGACGGCAATGGCAGTGCATCCTGCCTGCAGCAACTTCGCCACCGCCCGCAGCAGACTATCAGGGCGTTCTAATGTACCCCAGGTGGCTGCTTGGGCTTGTTTAAGCCGGACTCCCAAGGGAGCATCTGTTGTGACATAGCCATGGATAGTTAGACCTAGTGTGGCTCGGGCCGCATCGGCTGCTTGTAGATGTCGCCAGCGCAGCTCGTCTTCAATGGCCTGATCGAGCACGAGACCAATGGTGTTTTGGTGAACTGGCTGCAGCTGCCAGTGACCGGCAGCAAACTGATCAAGGCCATAGCCTTCGACGTAGTAGGCATTCGGGAGAGGCCAATAGAGCTGGGCCCCATTGAGTACATTTGGATGGGTGATCAAACGGTCGGTGACGGCTGCGATCGCCCGAGCAACCGGTAAGGCATCTCCCGCATAGCCCCCAATAGCTGCCCCTACTCCCGTTGGGACAATCATCATGGTGGTATGCGGACGGGTATTTTGAAATCCACTCATAGCTGAGTCAGGTCACCTACTGTTACCACAGCTTCCACTTGGGCCATGGTGCCATCCACTGAGGTGATTGCCCATCGCAGCGGCTCACCATAGAAACGCAGCTGTGTTTCTATGTGGTTTCGTAGAGCAATACCATCTGCCTGCAGCTCAATGGTCATCAAGACAAATTCTGTTGTCAGCGATGTGCTGCGATCTAATGCGTTATTGTGCAATCCCGTCATGCGATTGTGGGGTGGGCAGCGCCCACCGTTGACATGTCTGCGTAGCCCTAATTTTGAAACTGACCGAATTGCGCTTGATAAACTTCGTCTTCTTTTTCAGTTTCCAACTTGATATCAGACGTGGGATAAGCCACACAAAGCAGAGCATAGCCCTTGTCTTGAAGCTCCTGGCTAACGCCCATGCCGTCTTCCTGGGAGACACTACCCTCGGTGATCAACGCAGCGCAGGTGGTACAGACTCCCGCACTACAGGAGGTGGGCAGATCCAACCCAGTTGCCTGGGCTGCCGCTAAGATTGTTTCCTGTTCATCTACGGTGATGGTGTGAACAGTACCTTGGTGTTTAATTTCGACAGAATATGTAGCCATTTGACTGATGATTAAACAAAAAAATAAAAACGGTATTGAATGATTAGCTGCAGGGAAAACCGATTCCGGTTGTCTAATTCGGCGTTCTAGCCTGACCTATCGGTAAGGCGCAACTTAGCCTTGAGATTTTTCCTTAAAGACGCGCTCAAATTCCTCTAACAAATCATCCATTTCTTCTAAGGCCTGATTGACATCAATGCGTAATGTGCCCAGGTTAGGTTGCTCTAGCAGTTGTACTAAAGAATTTCGCTTTTCCCTGATTTGTTCAATTTGAGCTTTAAGTGTCTCTAAAGGCATAGTGTTATTTGCTCTCACCGTCTACAGACTCCAGAATAAGCAACTTTGGGTGATTAATGCTACGGGTGTGCTGGGTTCCCACAAACTGATGGAAATATCCGTAAATCCAGAGTTTACGGTCAAATCCCTTTACTATGAGATTAGAGGCAGTGCTTAGTTTGAGCTAATTAGCGTCGATATGTAGCAAAGGACAGCAGAATGAGGCTGAAAAAACGAGAAAAATGCTTAAAGTAGCCTATTTCCAGAACTCTAAACTGCTCTAACCAGTCCTCTAGCTGCTATACCTGAGATTCACTGAGCTAACCACGTCATCCTAAACACCTCCCATCCCATAAGTATGTACGTTTTTACGTACTGCATCTTCACTATTCACCACTCGCTGTTTAAACTCACCCTCCTTTTTGATTTAACGTCTGCATATGCTACGCAAAATTCCCCTTGGTGGTGTCCTACTATCCGTCGGTTCTATTCTGACTATTATTGGTTTTGTGGCCTATTTCAGAGATATGGCCACCTTAAACCTGGCAGGATTTTTCTATGGAATTCCAATTTTATTGGGGGGAGCCGCGCTGCGAGCTGCTGAACTAGAGCCTGTTCCCTACACCCAGCCTTCGAGCGATACTGTCATTGAGCTCCGGGACAAAACGGCGACCCAAACCCAAAACCAGGTACGTAAGGATGTGACCCGCTATCGCTATGGTCAAGAAGCTCATCTGGACCTGGCACTAGAGCGTTTGGGGCTGAGTCCGAACGACAAGCAGCGCCCTATTCTCAGTGGCCTACGAGAAGAGCTGAGGGATGGTGCCTATGCGCTAGTTTTAGAGTTTGACTCGCCCTATATGCCGTTGGAAACCTGGCAGGAAAAACATGCCAAGATTGAAACCTTTTTTGGGCCTAATATTCGGGCTGAAATCGACGCCCTCCCTGATGATCAGCTGGAGCTAGCGTTGATTACCGCTTCAGCAGCTTAGTGTTGCTAGAAACTTGTTTCTAGTTTCTCTAGGTACTGACAATGCCAGACCATTGCACCTGTTTGAGTTTGGTGCGTCGATATGAGAAAAATCGATCGGGCTCCTGGTAGGTGCAATGGGGGGCTGTGGCTACTTGTTCAGGGGCTAGGCCCATTTGCTCCAGCTGTATTTCATTGATGCGGCGCACATCTAGACGGACATGGCCTGGTTTACTATCTGGCAGCAGCGGCGGCTTCTCTAGATTGAGCAAGTGAGTAATGATATCTGCCTCCCTGGCAAATTGCTTGGTATCGACCACACTCAGGCCAATTTGAGTGGCCACATCAATGCCAACTTGGTAAACTTCACCTGCGATCGCAGGTCCTAATAGCACTCGCAGATCCTGCAGTCGAGAGCCTTGGCTTTGTAGCTTAGTAATCGCTATGGGTACAATCTGCTGAGCTGTACCACGCCAGCCAGCATGGGCAGCGGCGACTTGACCTGTGCGTTGATCGGCAATCAGAGCAGGGGTGCAGTCGGCTGTGCAAACCCAGGCGGCTTGACTAGAGTAGTTACTAAAGCAACCATCAGCGTGGGGACGCTCGATCTCCTCTGCTGTAGGCTGACTAGCCATGCTGGTGACCAATGATTTGGTCCCGGCTTTGATTTCTTCCGGGGCGAGGACAGCATTGCCGTGGACTTGTTGGGTTCTTAAAACCTCGGCTTCTACTCCCAAGGCTGATGTCAGGGTTTCAGGTGTTTGGGGGGCAAATGCCGATGTAAAAAAACCGTGGGGTTGAGAAATCAGATCGCAAGTTAAATAGGGTTTACCCTGCCAGGTTTGCCAGGTCCAATTATGCATGGTACAGAAGATCGATATAGGGTGAGTAGAGTCAAGACTGACACGCTACCAGCTTAGCTTCTACTTGCGATCGCAACTTCAGCAGACCGTATTCCAGACCTTCAACGACTGCCTGATAGGAGGCTTCTAAGATGTTGGGCGATAGCCCCACTGTCGTCCAACGGTGCTCTCCATCGCCAAATTCCACCAACACACGAGTTTTAGCCGCTGTGCCAGCCTTACTGTCAAGAATCCGTACCTTATAATCCGTCAAATAAAACCGCTCTAGTTCTGGATAAAACCGCTCTAACGCTTTACGTAGCGCATGATCGAGGGCCTCGACAGGTCCGTTACCCTCAGCAGCATGGAGCAAATTTTTACCATCCACCGACACTTTGACTGTCGCTAATGAAGAACTGCCAGCCTCAGGCGAACAAACCATGCTGCCGACATAGGGCATACGTTCACAATGAACTTGAAACCCCTGCACTTCAAACATAGTGGGTCGTTGTCCCAGAGCCTCGCGCATCAGCAGTTCAAAACTAGCCTCTGCCGCCTCAAACTGATAGCCCTCATCCTCCAGAGTTTTCAGTTGCTGCAGCAACTGGCGGGAAGTGGGGTTAGTGCGGTCTAGCTGGAGGCCAAAGCTACGGGCCTTAGCCATAATGTTGCTCAGCCCGGCTTGATCAGAAATTACGATTCGTCGGAGATTACCAATGGCTGTTGGATCAACATGCTCATAGGTCTTAGGATTACGCTCCACCGCGCTGACATGAATGCCACCCTTGTGGGCAAAAGCCGATAGGCCCACATAGGGAGCATGATCGTCTGGGGCTAGATTAACTACCTCGCTGATGTATCGACTAGTTTCAGCCAGGGTGGCTAGCTTGTCAGCAGGTAAGCAGTCATACCCAAGTTTGAGCTGTAAATTGGGAATTAGCGAACAAAGATTTGCATTGCCACAGCGCTCTCCGTAGCCATTGATAGTGCCTTGAATCATGGTGGCTCCTTCCAAAGCCGCCGTCAGCGCATTCGCCACTGCCAGCTCGCCATCATTATGGGTATGAATGCCTATCTGGGGAGGATTTCCTAAATTCAACGTTGTCAACCACTGGCTGACCGTGCGTACAATCTCAGTCACCTGATGGGGCAGCATACCACCGTTGGTATCGCAAAGGACTAGCCACTCAGCCTCAGCCTGGATAGCTGCTTCCAAAGTCTGCACCGCGTAGGATGGATTACTCAAGTAGCCATCAAACCAGTGTTCAGCATCATAAATGACTCGCCGTCCCTGCTGTCGCAGATAGGCGATGGAGTCATAGATCATCGACAGGTTTTCATCGAGATCCGTTTTGAGGCCCTCGGTAACGTGGAGATCCCAGGACTTGCCAAATAGTGTTACCCATTTAGTTCTAGCAGCTAGGGCAGCCGCCAAGGTCACATCTTCTGCCGCTGGAAGATGGGGGCGTCGAGTTGAACAAAAGGCGACTACTTCAGCCTGGCGAAGAGGCTGCATCTGTAGCTGGGTAAAAAACTGCCCATCCTTGGGATTTGCACCGGGCCAGCCCCCTTCAATAAAGGGAACTCCTAAATCGTCTAAACGACGAGCAATATTTAGTTTGTCTTCAACGGAAAGAGATAGCCCTTCACGTTGGGCACCGTCTCGCAGGGTCGTATCGTAAATCCAAAGCTGGGTGTGGGGAGACATAGCAACAGAAAACACAACGTAGGAAGTGAAGCTGGAAAATCTGGATAGATTGAGATGCTACCTGTGGTAATTGCCTAGTCGTAAATTTTGAACTTTATTTACTTTTTGTCTTTTGGATAGACGCAATTAATTTTTTAAAGACCCTGTGTACAGAGTTTAGACCTTTTATGAAGATTTCCACAAGCTAACATAGCAGATAAGTATGAATGAGGAAGCCCCTAACCACAGGTGTTTGGCAGCATTTTATACGCTGATTGCATCAGATGTTCGTGACTTAATTTGAGTGTTATTGTGGCCTATCCTCTGTTGAGGCCCAGAAAACTCTATGACATCTTTGGGATGTGGCTAGAATGCGACTGCATAAACTGAATTAACGATCCGATGTATTCGAAAAATGTCTGAAGCAAAATATTTAGGTGTTTTACGCATTGAGGTCATATTTGATCAAACTACTCAGTCAGCCTGTACAGGCTGGTATCCCAAAAAACTTGGCTTTAGTTTGAAGTTCTTAATAAAGATGACTACGTACCTAGCATTCACCTCAACTTTTGAGTTTGCTACATTGCAAGCTTGATTGATAGTTACAGTCATTAGCAAGTTTCAGGCTTGAACCCAGTCAGCTCATAAAATCTCGTGCGAGGGCATGATGTCAGGGATTGAGTGGGCTCAAATCTTCTCTTTGGCTAATCTTGGCTGTTGCGATCGCAACTCTTTCTAAGCCAGTCCAAAACCTCTATCTATTAGCGGTTAAGTATCCTCCGTAGAACCCTTGAGTGGTTCGTTTAAAATGCTGAGTCTGCTGTGCAGCTGATCGCTCAAATTGTTGTTTCCTTAAAATATGGGCGTTGCTGCTCCTTCGTTTGGTGTCATCTGAAAGCTCCTGCTCTGTAGCTTCTCTATACGGATCGGTTCATTCTCTTAAGTCAGCAGCGGTAAATTAGGAGTGCCCAACCAATTATTCATTTTCCATCAGGCCCATGAAATCATTTTCAGCAACTACAACCATTGCCCGTCCTCCAGATGCAATTTGGTCGGTGCTGACCGATGCGGCAGGCTATGCAGAATGGGCGGTTGGGATTCATCGACTAGAAGGACAGATTACAGAGGGTGGCACCTTAAAACTTTTTACGGCCTCTCAACCTAAACAGTCTATGACGCTTAAAGTTAGCGGCTTTGATGCCCCTAAAAGCTTGACCTTCAGTGGGGGCTTGCCGTTTGGATTATTTCGGGGCGATCGCACCTTTACTCTGGCATCCCAGTCAAATGGTAAGACGCAATTTACCGTTTGCGAAGTTTTTAGCGGTCCGCTGGAGCCCTGGTTAGGACGTATGATTCCTGACCTCACCTCATCTTTTGAAGCCTTTGCAGCTGGTCTTAAGGAAAGATGTGAACGTTAGGGTAAGCAATTGTCTGTTGGCTACGCATTAATTGTGGCCAGTGCTGCAATGGCTGGGCACAATTTTGGCTAACGGCTGATAGATTCTGTGCTCAGCCTTCTAACATTCATGGGGCAAAGATTTGTTAGTTGCCTGGTTTAATTAATTCAGGATTCTTAACCAAACACCTCCTATGCCAAAAGTTACTGCTCAAGGAAAAACCTTTGAATGTGAGCCGGGGGCCAACCTGAGGCGGGTGCTGTTAGGCAATGATGTTGCTTTGTATAACGGCAATGCCAAGTTGATTAATTGTCGTGGAATCGGCAGCTGTGGTACCTGTGCTGTGATGATTGAGGGTGAAGTGTCCGCTTTAAATTGGAAGGATCGAGGACGACGGTCATTGCCTCCCCATAACCCTGACCGTCCTTTAAGATTGGCCTGCCAAACCTGTGTGCTCGGGGATATCAAAGTCACCAAATACAATCAATTTTGGGGGCAGGGACAAGCATTAGTGTGGTAAAGCATTAACGGTTGGGGTCAAAGTTTTCAGATTTACTGTCTCTACAGTCCGAAAACGATGTCCCATTTTTCAAGAACTGGGTGATGATAAAGGGCAGTGTTAGTGAGGAGGGGATAGGGTCATGAATAAGTTTATCTTGGGCAGCATCTTGGCGGCTATTTCACTGATGGCAATCTACGGTACCAGTGCTGCTAATCGGGTGGCTTCCTGGGTTGATGGCACCACGGGGCGCACCTCTAGCCAGGACAACTTTGGGACAGCTGAGAATGGGGATAGTGACATGTTAGTCGCTGTCAATGGCACCAATGATTCCATCGGTAGTATTGGGAATCGCACGCCTTTAGAAAGGGCAGGTGAGATTCCCCAGCGCCAAACTGTTTCTCCTCAGAGTGCACCGGCGTTTGGCACCAATGTGCAGACGACGGATGATACCGATGGTGAGGTGATTGAGCCAAGTCCCCCGGCGCAGCAGACCCCCGCTGCATCAGAACCGGGAACAACCGCAGGCACAAACCAAGCAAACCAGAACGAAACGCAGCAGCCGATTAGAGCACTTTGGTAGGATACGCTATCATCAAGTGCCTGATATGCAGGCGTGTCTATTATTAAAGAGGTGATTGATAAAACCCATGGGTCAGGCAGATGTACTGGTGGTTGGCGGTGGCATTATCGGACTTGCGATCGCAACCGAACTTCGTCAACAAGGCGCGACAGTAACCGTACTCAGCCGTGATTTTAACGCCGCTGCGGGACATGCCGCTGCTGGGATGTTAGCTCCTAGTGCTGAAGGACTTACCGGTTCATTGTGGGAATTGAGCCAGCGTAGCCTCGCTCTCTATCCAGACTGGAGCCGTAAGCTAGAAGAGCTGACAGGTGAAGATGCGGGCTTTTGGCCCTGTGGCATTCTGACTCCGCTTTTTACATTGCCAGCCGTTCCTGCGGCCAACAATCTACTCAGTCGAGAGGCGATTCATAGCTATCAGCCTGATCTCAATCCTCAGGTTGTGGGTGGTTACTGGTATCCCGACGAAGGCCAGACCGATAGCCGGGCGCTGCTCAAAACCCTACGCGTCGCTGCCCAGGAGCTGGGGGTGGAGATTCAGGAGGGGGTGAGTGCTGAGGCCTTTTTACAGCACAATCACCGTATCACTGGTCTATTGACTACTAACGGGCAGCAGCAGGCGGGGCATTACGTATTAGCCGCTGGTGCCTGGTCCAGTGAGCTGTTACCGCTCCCAGTGAAACCCCGCAAGGGGCAAATGGCTGCTTTACTGACGCCACCGGGCTCTCCCTACCAACTCAATCGTGTTTTGTATGGTGAGCATACTTACATTGTGCCGCGTCGAGATGGACGGATTGTGTTGGGGGCGACCAGTGAAGACGTGGGGTTTACGCCCCATAACACGGCAGCTGGTGTCGCCCAGTTGTTAAATGAAGCGATGCGGCTATACGCCCCTTTAGCAAACTTTCCACTACAAGAATGTTGGTGGGGATATCGTCCCAAAACCACCGATGAGGCTCCCATCCTAGGACCCAGTCAGTGTGACAATCTCACGCTAGCAACCGGTCATCATCGTAATGGTGTGCTACTGGCACCGATTACGGCCAAACTGATTGCTGAATCGATTCAGGGGAAACCTGAGCCGCTGCTAGAGGCATTTCATTGGGATCGGTTTATGGGAGCATCGGCTGCGGCCTCTTCTACTTCCTCCTCCTCTATTGCGTCGGGTTTCGATGACTCAACCCGACCTACGTCTTTTCAACTTGCTACACCAATGCACACTCTTTCTGCTCCTCCGGTTACGACTGCTGAAGATTCCCTGGTTATTGCTGGACGGACTTTCTCGTCTCGGTTGATGACGGGGACGGGTAAATTTGACAACTTTGATACGATGCGGGCTAGTCTGGCCGCTAGCGGTAGCCAAATTGTGACGGTAGCTGTGCGTCGGGTGCAGACCAATGCTCCTGGACATGAAGGGCTGGCCCAGGCAATTGACTGGAACAAAATTTGGATGTTGCCCAATACGGCTGGATGTACCAGTGCCGATGAAGCAATTCGGGTAGCCCGTTTAGGCAGAGAGATGGCAAAGCTGTTGGGGCAAGAAGACAACAACTTTGTGAAATTAGAGGTGATTCCAGATTCAAAATATTTGTTGCCTGATCCCATTGGCACACTACAGGCGGCAGAACAACTTGTAAAAGAAGGGTTTGCTGTACTTCCCTATATCAATGCCGATCCGATTTTGGCCAAGCATCTTGAGGAAGCCGGGTGTGCGACAGTGATGCCGTTGGGCTCTCCCATCGGGTCAGGTCAGGGGGTGCGCAACGCGGCTAACATTGGCATTATTGTTGAGCAAGCTAAGATACCGGTGGTGGTAGATGCAGGGATTGGGAGTCCCAGTGAAGCGGCGGAGTCTATGGAACTGGGGGCAGATGCGTTGTTGATTAATACTGCGATCGCAAAAGCTCAAGACCCTGTGAAAATGGGTCGAGCCATGGGATTGGCGACTGAGGCAGGACGCTTAGCCTATTTAGCCGGTCGTATTCCAGTGAAAGCCTATGCCAGTGCTAGTTCTCCGATCACAGGTACGATTACGGGCTAGGCAACTATGTTCATAGAATCAGACAAGTCTGGAATGGTTCACTCTCAGCTCTTCAGAATGCAATCTGCTGAAAGCAGCGTTTTCCCATGATCACTGACTACGGTACAGGTCGGTGTGAGTTGCTGTAAGGCAGAGGGTTGTTGCTGTAGTTGTTCTATGGCTGATGATAGTTCTGATTCAAACTGTTTTAGCCACTGGTGTGGCATATTATCGGGATTGAAAGAGTTCTCATCGATCAGCCAAAAGTCAATATCATAGTCAGTAATAACTGATTGGAGTTTGGATATGTCTGGGCTGTATTGGGCGGCCATCAAATCTAAAATTCGAGGTCGAATTTGGCTGTAATAGCCTTGGTGGTAGGCCAAACTATGACCTGGGCTGACAAGCACTGAACGACCTGTAAAGGCTGGAATATTCTCAGCTTCCTTTGTTAAAGAAGCGATCCGAATATCGCGGGGCTGTTGTTGTAAATACTCATAGAGTGCAGTGCGATTCGAGTTCACATACACCACATTTAGAAAACTATTGAGTAATCCCGGATAGCCTACGGTAATTACAGTAAAGCCAACCACCAAGCTGAGGGCTACTCCCTGCCGCCATAGATGAGACTGATGCAAACGTCGGAGAGCTGCGTCTAATAGCGCTACTAATACTATGGCGGCGGCTATAGAGAAAATGATTTTAATGCTGTGGCGGCTGTAGCGGCTAGGTAAGTGCAGACGAAATAAGAGAGCGTGGGAAACAAAAAACATGATGACTGCCGCAAGCCACAGCTGATGAAGGATAGCACCGTTGCGGGTGATTGTTTTTAGCAGGGGTAGCCGCAGTCGATAGAGCAGCGGCAATAATAATGCAGCGCAAATGGTGGTCGGAATAACGGGCGGTAGCAGACCGCTGCGGGCGGCAAATAACCAGTATTTCAGCGGGTTGTTATAGAAAAAAGCGTTACGACCACCGGGGTAAAACTCTGCCATGCCCCTGGCTTGTTCTAGGGTGACCACAGGGCCATAGGTCGACGTGCCAATGGCGTAGGGGAACAGCACAATACTAGCCACTCCCAGACCCACAACCAAAAACTTCCAAGCATCCGGTTTTCGTGGCGGCCAGATCACCTGTATCCCTAACAGCGTCAGTGAGACAAACATAGTCTGAGGGTAAAACAACCCCTGGAGACCTAGCACTATCACACAAGGGATGAGTTGTCGCCGCACTACATAAAGTAAAAAGGCCACAATCAATAAAATGTTGAAGGCCTTAGGGGTGGCGGAGGCTAGTTCATCCCACATCCACAGGGATTGATTGAGAATAATGGTGCTGGTAAATGCGACTAGTGGCGTAGGGATAATGGCGATGGTCAGGTAAAAGGCATAGGCTGTGCCGATGACGCCCAAAACGGGAGGCAGTAGTTTACTCAATAGAAACGGATGCAGGCCTACTTTGGCACCCACCCAATAGAGAGCCTTGTAACCACCGGGAGCGACTGATTGAAAATAGTCGGCGATAATATCGTCTGGGAATAGGCCAGGATCAACATAACGCAGCATCCAAAATAGGTGCTGCCGACCGTCGTCTGGAATGGTGTATGGCCCCGCAAACGCAATACGCCAGAACAAAAGGCCATAAATTATGGCAATAATCAGGCTTGCTGCTAGCCAGATGCGCTGATTTTTTGGGGTGGAACGTAGGCCGTATTGGTCAATCCAGGCCGTAAGAGTTTTCAAGGCATCACCAGAAAATCCATCAGGCCTATCTTACTAGTGTTGCGCCCAGCTTAGGTGGCTTTCACCAAGACCAAATCGCCATCGATAATCGCCTCATAGGAGGCTAAGGGGTCGGTAGCAGGACCAGTAGCAACGCTGCCGTCAGTGTTGAACTTTGAGCCATGACAGGGACAGGCAAACGCGTCATCTTTCCACTCGACGCTACAGCCCTGGTGAGTGCACATGGAGTTAAGAGCGATGACGCTATCGGCAGCGGCTGGATCGCGAATGACAATCACAGGGCCAGCAATAAAGCCTTTTTTGGCTAGATAACCATCGCTGTCTAAATCGGTGACGGTACCGAGAGCGGCAAATCCATCTTCTCTCGGTGTTTCATCGATCGTGGCAGCTGGAGCATCATCAGGTTCTGGGGCTTCAGAGGTAGTTTCTGTGGGATTGCAGGCTGCGATCGCAACTGGCAAAGATGTTGCCAATAGTCCCAACCCAAACAGGTTGCCAAACTCACGACGATTCATATGAAAGTCCTCTCTCTTTTGTTTTTTGAAGTCTGACCTTGTACCTATGGATACCTTGAGAGATACCTTTATTAGGTACTGGTCTCAGCCGCATGCAAGCCACCCAGCCAACCTTGGTGCCGAATGACAGTAATTAATACAAACAGTAAATCTAAACCGACTACCCCAGCAATCATCAACTCGGAACCACCAGTGCCAAAACCATAGCTGTGTAGCCCAGTCCCCAAAACAAAGTTAACGCCATACCAAGCCATCAATACTGCATTAAAGGCGACTACGCTGGCGACGCTGATGCCAAAGTTGCCAATCCAACCGACCAGGCGACCATGGAGTGGAACCAGGTAGCAGAGCAAAGCAATCAACGCCCAAGTTTCTTTCGGGTCCCAGCCCCAGAAGCGACCCCAGGAGAAGTGCGCCCAGATGCCGCCCAGGATAATCCCTGCAGTTAACAACAGTACGCCCACCTGCAGCACTCGATAGTTCAGCTGGGAGAGCAGCTTAATCCGCGATTTAGCATCGGGGGTAAACAGATAGCTACCCAAGGCCACATGGCCCAGCCCTAAGGCCAGGGCAAAACTGGCATAGCTCAGGGCAATGGTAGGTACGTGAATACTTAGCCAAAAGTTGTCCCTCAGCACTGGCACCAGCGGCGAAATGCTAGGGTCTAGCACCGCTGGCAGGCTGTCTGCCAGAATCAAACACACTACAGACAAGGGAGCTGCGGCTAGCAAATAGTATTTAGAGCGATGCAAAAGCTCGAACATTAGAGCGATGGCCGCAATGCCAAAGCCAACCCAAACCACTGATTCATACATATTGGTCACAGGAGGGCGACCGGCAATTTGCATCCGAAGCCAAAAGCCGAAGCTTTGCACAGCTACACCGGCCACAAAGGTGCCAATGGCGGTCCAGTACAGATTAAAGGGCTGTACCCACAGGGCTACAAGCATTAAGACAAAAGCAATGCCGTAGAGTTGCCAGGCCTTGGCAAAGGGATGGAAGTGGTTGAAAAATACCTCGCGTCGCATCACACCATCTGCGGGATAAACGTCAGGGCTAAGAGCGGCTAGGCCATCTTTGAGAGACTGGGTCATGGGAGCAAGCATAGGCAGATGATCGGTGCCCGACAGAATTGTCTGCTTAACAATTGCAAAGTTGGCTAGCAGTGGCGCGATTGATTCGGCGTCATACAGGCTCTGGGCTGCGGTAATACCTACCCACTTGCCTTTGATGTCGCTGGGATGGGGGACAATTGCGATCGCATCATCATCTACCGTATTGAGCATCAACTGCAGCCGTTCCTCAATGGTCAGAGCCTCGCGTTCGTCACGAGTCAAATCCTCTTCATCCATCTGCTTCTGATGAGCGGATCTGACCACATCCCCCAATGGCTGATTTCTCATCAGTGTTTCAAACGAGAAATGTTTTTGTTCTACATCCAAACCCGCTAGCTCTTTTAACGGACGATAGCTGACTAACACAAATGGTTCTGTATTCCAGTTGCGATTGTTTAGCCATAGAGACATAAACGTCTCCATTGCACTTTCCTGAATGCCATCGTGTTTATAAGTCGTTGCTCCATAAATCTTGGCAACAGTTTCCTGAGCCACAGTGTCCAGAGGCTTTTTACGCCCTCCCTGCTGCACAGTCATGGTCTCTAAACTGTCTAAAGCAGAGGGTTGAAACTGGCTGAAGGGCATCGCGATTAGCAATAGCCCAAGACATAAACCAATCGCAAATTTGAGAAGTTTCATGGGTGTACTTTGGCTGCAGTGAATAGCAATTAGCGGAAAAGGGCAACTAAATCGATTATCTCAAAGATTCAAAACTGCCTCAGCGGCTAGAAAAAAAACTAAAGATGGGAATTGGGGTAACCGTCTCTTCTTCGGTAGGTTCAGCGTCAGACGAACCCAAGATGTCGCCGATGAATTTAAGCTTTTTAGCCACGGAACGACCATAAAACATGACGGCTACACCTATTGTTACCATCATCGATCCTAACCAGGTCAATCCTGTCACCCACCAGGGCTCGCGCTTAACCTGCAAAGTCGACTGGGCCAAATCACCTGGATTCCAAGAAGCCTGAGCAATTTTCCAACCTTGAAACCAAGTTGGATGATTCATCCATACCCGTCGTTCAGCCAGTTCTCCGGTTTGGGGTTCCATCAGGGTGACTAAACTGGTCCACATTGCCACAGACTCACTCCCCTCGTTGCGCTCCACAATAAAATCATTGAGCTTAAGGGCAAAGGGCAACTTCATCAGCTTGGGACTAAAGGCGACATACCAGTCTCCCGTTGTTGTTGCTAGGGTTGTGGGCTCAACCCAGGGAATCCATTGGGCGTGACCATCCTTTGTCGCCACATTAAGGGCAGGCTCTCCACCGGAGCTCCCTTCAGGTAAGGGCACAACAGCTCGTTCAATCCGTGCTTTTGGCACATATTTTTCCAACGTGATTTCAAAGTCTGCCCAACCTGGTGTTACTGGCTGGCCCACGGTTAGAGGCCCAGACTTAAATCCCTGGGAGGACTTAGCGGCATAGTGCAGTTCACCAGCAGTATCGACAACAACCTTAAAGAATGCTGCTGGCTGCGTATCAGTCGAGATCTCATAGCTAATATTGACTGACAGGGGAGTCTCCCCATTTAGCTGGGAGCGGACAGGAGCAAAGTCTGGATTACTGAAAACAAACCAGCGCTCAACCGTATCTCCCTGCGATAACTCTAGTTCCACAGCTGGATTGAGCAACTGCTGAGTGACAGTCTCTGGTTGTCCATCGCCATTGAGACGAAAATCTGGCCAGAAGTCTTTGATAGTGAGCTGAATATTTTCGAGAACAATCGGCTGATTCAAACTGGATTTCACATCTACAGTCTGGGCTTTTCCGGTGGTTTCAAGCTGTAACGTTCCCCAAACGGCAGTATTTGCTTGAACGACCTCTGTTAACACCTGCCTGAGCTCCTGTTCAGAATTCACCGTTGCAATTTGGAGTTCGGCAGGACCAATATCCATCCGATCGTAAGCGGCTGGTGCCACTGCTAACCAGCGTTCTAATGCCTGGCCCATTCGGGCACTGTGCAGAGAAAGTTTGACGGCGGGGTTGTTAACAGCCCCGCCATCTTCGAAGTGAACTGTCTTGATGGCATGGTTGGTGTAGCCGAGTAAGGACAAGTCACCTAGATGGTCAGGAACAACGCTACCATCATCCTTAATAAATAGAGATGTTTGTTGCGTCTCCTGCCCAGGCGCAGCTATCTCTAAAAGATCACCCTGCACACGGAGTGTACTCACAGGACCACTGTCAGTCCTCGCTAATAGCATGCCTTCAACACTCAGGTGAATAACCGCAGCTGAACCTGCAATGATCACCACTAAACCCCAGTGAGCGATCGCAAATCCTACCTTACGGGCACCTTTCCAGGGATAACGCAGCAGTGTAGACAGGCTCAGATTAACTGCCAATAAAAACATTAAAGCGCCAAACCAAGGGCTTTTATAAATCTCCTGTTGGACAACAGAGCTGCCCACTTCTGATTCGTAAAAAGTTGCACCGATGAGGATAGAGCCGATAACCACCAGCAGAGGGACGGCCAGTCTAATGGAACCTACAAATTGAATTACTGCAGAGGTCATAGGCGAAAAATCAAAGCACTCGCTGAATGGTTGAAGCTATCAGCTAAGCAACAACATTTGACAATCTTTACCGTGATCTGAGGTCTTTTTTGTATACATAGACACAGAAGACATCTGTATCTTAATCGTTTTGCTTGGGATTATTCAAAAAATGAATTGATCTGTATCGATATGTGCAAGTGATTGCTAATTTATTAATTATTTAGGGTTCTGAAAATATATTGATTATCTAAATAATTCCGTGCCTGAAGTCCTTTTCAATTAGGCATTCTAGTTCTATTTTGTTGCATTCAAAAATATCCAAGAATCAATATTTCTCAGGTAAAGAAAGGTTGATTCGGTTTTTGCAAATTTTCAATGCATGAAGTGAATATAGGCTTGTTTTTGGTATCTGAGGTCACAAAAAAATAGTGGCGATCGCAATACGGTGATATTCGTATACGTAGATACCGACCCATCCCATGTAATTCTTTGCCACCGTCAAAGTGATTGAGCGATAGTCGGTTTTACAGTATTGTTCCGTCTCTTATTCTGTTGATGTCCTGGCAGGGATGTCGTGGATGCTGAGTTGCCAATCATCACTCAATTTGTTTCAGTGCGTCAGTTAGTTGATTGGAGTTCCCTGGGTGCTTCAGATATCTACGCACATGTTTTTGGTTTCTTGAAACAAAGCTTGTGACAAAAACTTGTTGACGTGAGACTAATAGGAATGTCTTTAAACGTAGAGTTGTTAGAGAAAAGTTTCGAACTCGTAAAGCCTAAGGCTGATGAGTTTGTAGGTAGCTTCTACAACAACCTTTTTACCGATTATCCGGCGGCCAAACCCCTGTTTGAACACTCAGACATGGCGAAGCAGAAGCAAATGCTCAAAGGTGCGCTGGTTATGGTTATTGATAACCTGAGAAAACCAGAGGTGCTGAGTAATGCGCTGAAAGGGTTGGGCGCTCGCCACGTAAAGTATGGAGCTTTACCAGAGCACTACCCTTTGGTGGGCAACAGTTTGATAAAAACGCTGGAGCAATATGCAGGTAATGCCTGGAGCCCTGAGCTTAAGGAGGCTTGGGCCGGTGCCTACGGAGCTATCACTGAACTAATGTTGGAAGGGGCTGACTATAGTGAGGAAGAAGTGGCGCTAGAAAGCTCTCCTGCTCCGGCAGAGGAAAGTGGTCTTAAGGTTGAACTATTAGAGCAAAGTTTTGCTCTGGTTGCTCCTCAAGCTGATGCCTTGGTGTCGACGTTTTACGACAATCTGTTCACAGATTATCCAGATGCTCGTCCCCTGTTTGAGCACACTGACATGGTGAAGCAAAAACAGATGCTGAAGGGCGGTCTGGTAATGGTAGTTGAAAATCTACGTAAGCCAGATGTTCTAAGCAAAGCACTAAAAGGATTGGGGGCTCGTCACGTGAAGTATGGTGCTCTTCCTGCTCACTACCCTTTAGTTGGCAACAGCTTGCTTAAGACCCTTGAACAGTATGCTGGCGATGCCTGGACCGCTGACGTCAAGGATGCCTGGGTTGGTGCCTATGATGCAATCACTCAGCTGATGTTGACAGGGGCTGACTATGATCACCAAGATATTCAGTTAGATTCTCCTGCGGCGACTGTCTCAACTGAGGTGCCAGAAGGCATTGGTATGGGAACAACAGCAGGCATCATCGGTGGTAGCGCAGCCGCGTTCATCGTTTTACTGATGGTGTTGCTCTAGTGTTGGTTGCTTAGAGATTTTGATGGTACGCTCTTTGAGGCAAAAACTAGGTAAGGTGTTCTCGCTCAAGACAGGTATCATTCTGGCTTTGGTGATTCTACTTGTGTGGGTTTCAGCGGCTTTTGCCTTAGACAAAAAGGAGGTTTTTCTACCTGGGGAAACTTCTGAGGGGCATCACTTGTTTGAAGCCTCCTGTGCCTCTTGTCATGAGGGGTTTAAACCTGTTAGTAATGACAACTGCACACGTTGTCACCAAGCTGAATTAACGGATGATTTGCATGGGGTGAAAAAATTCCGCGATCCGCGTTGGGCAGAATATCGTGAGCGTGTGGATGTCTTGACTTGTACCGCTTGTCATAATGAACACGTTCATATGTTTGGTCGAGGTGTACATCTACAGCCAGATCTGTGTATGGCTTGTCATGAAGAACTGACCCTGACCCAGCTTAAGAGCCATGAAGGGTTTGACCCCGATGGTTGCTGGACGGCTGGCTGTCACAACTACCATGACCATCGCACCATATCCACAGGATTTTTACGGCAGAACATGGGGGCTCCGGAGATGTTGCCTGTGCAGGAGCTACCTGATCGGGTGATAACTACGTCGCTGGAAGTTGCGCCTAAACCGAATCTCCAGCAGGAGTTTTTGGGAGGTAGCTCATGATTGGTCGTCAATTGACGGGGTGGCTACGCTCTCTTTTAGTAATTGGTTTATCTGTCTTACTGATGTTTATTGTAACTCCAATGGCGAGTGCAACTACACAGCAGGAGTTGGATGATATTACAGAGCTGTGGCAAACCAGTGCTCATGCTCTCAACGATATCAACTGTGCTAGCTGCCATCAAAATAATGAGACCAAGGAGTTTGTTGCCGTCCCTGATCACGAAACCTGTCGGTCATGCCACGAGCAAGCTGTAGACACATTCTTATTAAGCAAACACGGTATTCGCTTGTTGGAAGGGGACTCTCCCCTGACACCAGCTATGGCCAGACTACCCATGCAACATGAGGCCATGCAGAAGCAAATGAACTGTAATGCCTGTCATAACGTTCATTCCGCTAACACGACAGAAGCATCAGTAGATGCTTGCCTGACTTGCCACAACGATAATCACTCTTTGAATTATCAGAATTCAAGGCATGCCGAACTGTTTGCTGCAAGTCAAGAATTGCCACGACCTGGGCCAGGGGCTGTCAGTTGTTCAACCTGTCACTTACCTCGTGTAGTTCATGGTCAAGGCGATAACGCTGTGGTCAAGGTCAATCATAACAACACCTACAACCTCAAGCCGCAAGATCGCATGGTGGGTGATGTGTGTATGAGCTGTCACGGTATTGAGTATAGCTACAACAGTATTTTCGATCCTGAGCTGGTCGAAGCCAATTTTGACCGACCTCCTAACCTTGAGATGGAGACCTTTGAGCTTATGAAGGCTGCTGAGGCCAGGAGGACGGGCAATACCTCTGAATAGCGCACTGTTGTTATTCAGAATCCTCTGTGTGGAAAAGCTGCGTTCAGGTTGAAATCTGTAGTTTCTTCTACAGAAAAAACCAATCCTGGACGTGGACAAGATTGCAATATCCGGATGTACCAGGAGATAGTTTAAATGTTGATAAGTTGGATTCAGCGTATTCGCGCTAGAACAATAGCATTGCTAGGTTTGGCAGCTGCCGTTTGTTTTACTGCTGTTGCTTGCAGCGGTGGTGGCTCTACGGTAGCGACGGCTACAGGTCCTAGCATTTCCCCTGACCTCGTTGCTGATTACATTCATACTGTGCTAGCAGCTGACCGTACTGCTTATACTAAGCACGTTGTTAACCGTGTTAAAACTCTTGAGGGTAAGGCTAAGGACGCAGGTGTCCTTGATGTTGAGTCCACTGAGGGTTGGCAACAAACCGATGGTATTCCTCTGCCTGCGCAAATGTTTCGTCTGGGTTCTGAGATTGCCAACGAGTCTGGTTACTTTACCTACAACTTGATTTCTACCTGGTATATCAACGATAACCACGGACCCAAGAGTGACTTTGAAACAACTGCTCTAGCGGAAATGGAAGCGAGTGGTGAGGCCTACAAGGACTATCAGGAAGTGGGTGGTCAGGCATATTTCTCTGCCATGTACCCCGACAAAGCAGTTGCTGAGGCTTGTGTGAGTTGTCATAACACTCATCCTATTCATCTTGAGCGCTATCCCGATAAGCAATTTGAGATGGGTGAAGTTATGGGTGGTGTTGTTATCAACATTCCTGTTGAAAGCATGCCTGCTGCTTAGGGAGCTGGATTTTATAAGTCCAAAACTTGTCCGTATAGGCGTTCTATGGAACGCCTATACGGCAAAAGATAAGGCCTAATTGAATCCCCATTCCTTATGGATCTTTGGTTGCTGATGCCTTGAGCGAGCTTTGAGTAGCTGATTTCTGAGGTAATTCTTCTGATATTAGGGATAGTGTTGTTGGCTTTACCGATAGTCTATCCCTAATGCTCTAATCTTTACTGTTACTACTTGCTACCTAGGGGTAATGAAGCCTAAGTTTTCTACGCTAATTTTATTGACGCTCCTAAGTGCATTGTTGTTAGTGCCCTTTGTAGTGAGTCCAATTTATTTGGAGGCCTTGCGCAGCCGCTCGATAGAGCTACATCAGTTCATTCGTGGGGAAATCTACAAACAAGTGACAGGGTATGTGGCCCTGGTGTTTGTTGTTTTTGAAATGCTGTTATCTTTACGGAAGCGAGGTCGGAGCTGGCTCGGTAAACTTAAGCTGCCGGGTTCTGTTATTTGGTGGCGCAGTGTGCATATTTTTCTTGGTGTTGGGTTGCTAGCTATTGTCGCGGTACATACCATCGGTGCGACTGGTCTTAACTTCAATTCTTTATTTTTGTGGGTGTTTTTTGCAGTTACCCTTTCAGCACTAGTAGGAGTAGTGGCAGAAACAGGAGTATTAGAGTCGCCGCGCAAGATTTTTGGGGTGCCGGGAAATAAGGATCTAGCTTTAACCAAGGGGCCTTTGATTCGCAATATGCGTGCTATTTGGCTACCTACACATATCTTTTTAGTCAGTGTTTTTATTCTGATGCTGGGGGTACATGTGTTTCTGGCTTATTACTATCGCTAAGGGAGCTTGAGGTTGATGGTTTTTACCGCTAAGGAAAGGTTGGCTAACCCGTCAGTCAAAGTGCTTGGTGCTGTAATTGCAGTTCTGATGGCTGCATTGGTGACGTTGTTGATTACTCGTCCCGCCGCAACGACGACGAGCTTTACGCCACTGTCTGGACTGATGACGCTTAAGTCGATGGCAGCTGAGGCTGTCTCCTATGAAGATGCGATCGCATCCTCAAATCCCATACTGATAGAGTTCTACGCCGACTGGTGTACTACGTGCCAGGGTATGTCCTCCACCATGGCTGACCTGCATCAGCAATATGGCCAAACCATTAACTTCGTTATGATAGATATTGATAACCCTCAATGGGCAACCCAGGTGGCAGATTATGGCGCGTCTGGCGTCCCTCAATTCACCTTGCTTAATGCCCAACATCATGAGGTTAAAACGTGGGTGGGCAAAGTCCCCAGCCCCATCTTTGCAAATGTCTTCGATCAGCTGCTCGGATAGGAGATGCTACAGCGATGACACTACTCGATCGATTTCTCAGACTATTAGAATTTTTAGAATCTGCCCAAGAGGTGTTTGCGTTTCTCACAGCTCCGATCGGTCTGTCCGGGGTGCTGGCTATTTGTCTTTACTTTCCGATTCAGACTCTAGGGTGTGACCCATCCGCAGCAGCTACCCTCGCTTGTACAGTAGCTCTCACCTTTTTCTGTTTAGTTGAAAAACCCGATTTCTAACTATCTGAACGCTGGAACTGCCACATCAGGTAGATATTCAGTAGGATCTTGACGGTTCCTGGAGATCCCTATCGCATCAGTCAACAAAGTGTTGGTGAGGGTTACACCTTGCAGATTTGCTCCGGTTAAGTCAGCGCCTGATAACTTAGCATCCGTTAAATCTGCGCTGCGTAAATCGGCATTTTGCAGATTCGCTCGCTGTAAACAAGCGCCCTGTAGATTAGTGGCTGTAAGGTCAGCGCTTCGAAAACACGCTTCCGTAAAGTTTCCATGGCTGAGGTTGCTGCCCTCTAAACAAGTGGCGGTAAAGTTTGCTTTTCTACCGAGAACCTGTGAGAGATTACTCCAACTGACGTCTGCCATTGTCAATTGGGTTTCTGTCAATTGAGCTGTTGCCCAGTTAGTCTGAGCTAAACAAGCACCGCTAAAATCGGCCTTAGCAGCCCAAGCTCCCCAAAGCTGAGCCTTGGCAAAATTAGCGTCCTGAGCCGATACCTCACTTAAGGTGGCACCATTCAACTTAGCTTGGGCAAAATTTGCTCGCTCTAGATTGGCCGCTGTCAAATTAGCGCAGCTCCAATCAGCTCGACTTACATCTGCTTCAGCCAAATCAGCCCAAAATCCCTGGAGCCAGATGGCAACCGTATCTTGCAAGTGGGTGCCTGTAAAAATAGCACCACTAATATCGGCCCAAATGAGACTGCTTTTAGACAGGTGACTACGCCTAAAATCTAAGCCGCTGAGGTTGGCTTGATAAAAATCAGCACTTTTAAGGTGAATACTGCAGAAACTACGTTCGGCGCTGCGATACCGTTGCCAAAATGTCTGTATATCCATTGAACTCAAGTGAGAACGGCATGTGCCCTCCTAAATGCGTCTCACTGAGAATCGGAGACCTTATTTAGGTAGGTTTAGAGCTCCATTTTGTTTTAGCCAAGTAATCTGAGTTGCAGTTAAGCCTTGAACGTCAGTAAAAATAGCGCCTGCGACTTGGGCATCGGTGAAGTTAACCGCTGTCAAGTTGGCATTTTCAAGGTTCGCTTGCTGCAAGTTCACACCTGCTAAATTAGCGCCAGCAAGATTAGCCCCCTCTAGCTGAGCACCCATCATAGATGCATCAGTCCAGTCAGTTTCAATCAAACTAGCTCCATTCAATGTTGCCCAGTCAGCCTGGGCTTCCATCAATACGGCACCGTCTAGCTGTGTTTGCTCCAGAAGGGCATTGAGCAAGTTAGCTCTAGTTAAATTAGCGCCATTCAAGTTAGCTTCGCGTAACCGAGCTGCCTCCAGGTCAGCTTGTTGCAAATTCGCACTCCGCAATGTTGCACGATGCCAGTTGCTGCGAGTCAGATTAGCGCCTTCAAAGACTGCTTCACTAAAGTCAGAATCAGTCAGCTGAGCCTTGACTAGATTTGCCCAACTGAAGCGAGTGCGATGGCAAATGGTATTGGATAAATCGGCCTGGGTCAATGTGGCAAATGATAGGTCAGCTTCAGTGAGATGTGCTCCATGGAACTTGGCTTTAGGTGCCTGTAGTTCCCGGAAAATACCCCGTTCTAAACGAGCACGGGTCAATTCAGCCGCATCCAATCGGGCTTTATCAAAGCGAGCGTCTGCAAGTACTGCTAGAACTAGGGTGGCTTTCGAAAAGTCAGTACCTTCGCAGGACGCCCCGGTCAAATTTGCCTGCCGTAGATACGCATGGGCAAAATTCCCTCGGTCCAGTGCGGCTCCTCCTAGATCTATCTTGCTCAGCTCAGCTCGACGCAACGATTGCTGATGGCTAACCTTGGAGAGCACTTCGTTGACGGTAAGCTGAGCCATAATGCTAAAAATCCTTAATGTGGTATCAGAAGCAACAATTTAATCTTGATAACCGTATAATACACAACAGTTTTATCCGATTCCCTGTGAATTAAGAATTGTTAGGCCTAATTTATCTGGATTTGATAACATTGTCAGGCTATGACTGTTCTAGCTTCAATTTAATCTCACTGACTGTGTGAAGGTCACGGTGATGCGGGCATGAGCCAATTAATCGTCATCTGTAGTAGGCATTCTCAAAATCATCACTGTAAAGAGGATGAGTGGCACCCAACCTAAGGGACCAGGGATAAGAATACGAGATATCAAGCTTACGCAGAATCCTCCAACAAGGATGGGCTCTATTTTGACTGGACGATTTCTAGTGACCCAAAAACTCAGCTCGTTAGCCCCATTGAGTAGATCGTTCAACCATTCGCAAAAATCATCCATGGTGTGGTCTCCTCATAGTGATCCTTAGCTGTCCTTCATAACTTCTAAAAACCTGGTGACAGCCGGTGATGGCGGCACGTTAGCCAAGATAGCCACGCCAATCACCCGTTCTAGGGGTACAGGTAGGGGGCAACTGTCGACGGTATCAGGAATGGGCATGGCTGCTAAACGCGGTAAGATAGCAGCTCCCAGTCCTTGGGCCACCATACTCACAATGGTGGAATCTTCTTTTACGTTGTAGGCCACTTTCAATGGCTGTTGCCAGCGTGACCAATGTTCTCTTACTGCGGTGGTGCATTCAGCGTAGTTAAGCAAAATAAAAGAACGGGTGGATAGCTCATCCCAAGTAATAGGCTTGGCTGTAGGATGTTGGGCTTTGGGGAGGAGTACTACATACTCATCCCGAGTAATTTCCCACGTTGTAAAGTCTTCGGAGCGGGGTAAAGGCAACAACCCCAAGTCGGCGTCGCCAGATCGTAGTGCTTGTTCGACTCCGGCTGGGTCAAATTCATCTAGACTAACTTCTACCCGTGGGTAGTTTCGTTGAAACTCGGCAATTTTGGGCGGCAGAATGTGGGTGGCGGCGCTACGAAAAGAGGCAATACGTAAACGGCTATTGTAGAGAGCTTTTTCGAGATTTACTTCGTATTCGATCGATTCACGCAATTCTAAAATCTGTTTTGCATGGCTAACTACACTTGCGCCGATGGTGGTGAGCTTGGCACCCATGCGCCCGCGTACAAGCAAGGGGACATTGAGTTCATTTTCAAGAGATGCGATCGCACGACTCACTGCTGACTGTGACATCTCTAACTGCATAGCCGCATCCGAAAAACTGCCGCATTGGCTAATGGTCACAAGCACCTGAAGCTGGGAAATGTTCATAGAGAGGACTTATGCGGTTAGCGAATAAATATACCCCGCTGGGCGATTTGATCCTGCAAGTAGACATCGTTAGCCTAAGTTCATCATCACGATAGATCAGTCACCCTTAACTCCTATGTTTGAACTATATACATTTGAAAAGTTTAGAGATACTCCTAGCGTCCAATTTTTTGACATCACGGTTCCCGATTCCAATGCTCGCGATTTAGTCTTTCATGATGGTCCTGCCATCAGTCCCCACAGTACTAAGATGGGCGATTGGCAGTTTTATTTACATCCTCGTCAAGAAGACAATCTATTAGCACTATCTGGTGGGCGAACGTTTTATTTAGTTAACTTTAGTTGGGAATATCCGTTCCATCGGGTTCGTCTTGAGCAAAATGCGAGAATTTTGCGGATTCCGCCGGGTACATTCCATCGATCTGAGTCTGATCCCAAGGGATCTCTGGTGATCAATCAGGCGGTGCGTCAGGTCAGTGCTACTGTACATAGTGAATTCCGGGTCTATAACAGTGCTGAAATTCCTAAGTTAAAAGCACTGTTAACCTCCGGTTTGCCACCTATGGACCATGGCTTTTCGGAACCAGCAAAGATAGTCGAACCGCCAATGGCTGCATAGTGAGCTTTCGTGAAATATAGATTGTCGACGTCTACCGACCATCGGTAGACGTTTTTGCGATCTGAGCTTTATATATTGGAGGTAAGCCACTGCCAATTGGTGAAGTGTGCTATGAGGATGAGGATGCGATCGCCCACCCTCTACGTTAAAAAGAGATAACCGGCCCGTGGTGGGAGCATCTATGGTCAACTCAAATCTAACTAAGCTGCCTCAAATACCCTGGCCAGCCTTGGCTGGAGTGTCCTTACTACTCCATGCGGGTGCGCTGATCGTGAGCTTGCCCGTCATGTTGCAAGTAGACGTCCCGGATAGTAGTTCGGTCAATATTCCGGTCACCCTGGTAGATGAGACAGTTGCGCCGATTGCCCCCCCTGAGCAGCTTCCTGCCAGCGTTAGTTCTCCTGAACCAGAGCCCCCGCTGGGTGGTCAAAATCCTACGGTTGTACCTCAAGTAAGCAATCAACCATCTACGCAGCCGCCACCCCAACCAGAAACGACGTCACAAAAGCCAGTAACCGAGCCTCCCGTTAATACAGAGACGACTGAGAAGCCAGCAACCGAACCTGACAACAGTAGCGAAACACCGAATGAAGTTGCGCCAGAAAGCCCACCACTCTCAGAAAATCAGCCTTCAGTAGAAGAGGATGTACAAAATCCTACGAATGAAATTGGCGATGGCTCAATATCAATTAATATCGTCGGCACCCCGACGGTGCCACCTGGCACCCCTGGTGATTGGCCAGATGTCTTACCCAAGCTGCAAAGCACATCAACATTGATCGTTGCCGACCATGCTTGCAATGACGCCTTACCAGCGGGTGAAGTCACCGTCGGGCTAGTGATCGACGCCAATGGCTCTGTCTTGCAGGTATTTCCACCCCCTGATCAAGATACGCTAGCAGCTCAAGTTGCCAGCTGTTTACTGACCCATACTCTCAGCGTGAATCCCAACGCTATACAGTTTGCCCCAGCCTACACTGGTCAGCAGGCCATCATTACCGATCGCATGCAGCTAACCCTACAATTTTCTACGGGCTAAAGAAAAAATAATCTGAGCAGGCTCCCTGGCAGCAAACTGTGCTAACCTAGCAAAGCTGGTCAAGCACAGGCTTGAAGTAAAGCTGGTCAATCAAAAGCTTGAACTTGCGGGTGTAGTTTAGTGGTAAAACCTTAGCCTTCCAAGCTAATGATGGGGGTTCGATTCCCCCCACCCGCTTTGAAAACCTTTGGGCTTTTTACAAGTTTTGGGGCTTGTTCTATAGATAAGTGGCATTGGTTGCTACAGATGCACTTAATTGGAGCTGATGCTTTTATGAAAGCCCATTCCGCTTAAGAACCAGCGTTTGATGCGATTTGCAAGTGCGTCTGCACCCATTGACGATCGAATACTAATTGATAAATCCGGTTATAGATCTGCAAGCTTCCTTGCTGTTTGACAACTAAGCCTGATAAGAGCAGCTCCTTTTCTTCTGGACTGTCGTCTGCAATCACGTCCTTACTTGCATTTTGTTCTAAAACCTGACTGTAGAGATTGAGTAACTGGCTGGCTGGTTGGTCGCTGTTGAGGATGCGATCGCGAATAGTTCTTAAATGCTCTGGTTCATCCTGAGATTCCCAGTTTTCAATGACCCGCTCTCGCACTAGCTTTTCAATCCATGCCGCTTCTCCATTTGTGGGAATTGAGTCGGTAGTGCTACGAACGAGTTTGCAAAGTTTTTGGGTTAAAAAGGGTTGCCCACCTGTCCAGGCTAAGATTTCTTTCAGCAATACTTGCGGGTTGCTCACCTTTTCGGCTAGCCCGCTGAGCAATGGTTGGGCTTCGTGTTCTTTAAAGCCTTCTAGGGGAATAGCCTGACCGATATTGAAGGGAGTACGTTTGCGATCGCTAATTAAATCTGATGGCGTCACCACACCCAACAGAGCAAAGGTCAAACTTCTATAGGCTGGATTGATACTGCGCTGATTGTAGCAAGAGCGAATCAGTGCAAAAAAATCATTGACTGGAAAACTCAGACCCAAGAGATTATCAATTTCGTCCAACAGAATTACTCTTTTTTGTAGGGATTCATCAGAGTCTTCTTCAATCAGCAAAAATTCTTCAATAAATTGACTCAGTCTGAGAACTGGTGAAACATCTTTGCGCTCAGCCCACCAGTTTTTAAGATTGACTTTACTAATCAAGTCAAAACTACGCCATAGTTCTACAACAAAACCTTTGTACCATTGTTCAGGGGTGACTGTTTCGCTACCCAAGCGAGTCATATCAATGGCAGCACAGCTGTACCCTTCCCGCTGGAGATGATGCAACATCCGTACCATCAGGCTAGATTTACCCATCTGGCGAGCATTGAGAATATAGCAAAAATCTCCCTGTTTTAAGACCTTGTAGAGATTTCTATCGGCGGACCTTACCACATAGGTAGGGGCATCCATGGGTAAGCTACCACCCACTTGATAATCAAAGGTAGGAGCTTGTTCAGCACTTCTGAGCAGATCGTTTTCAAAAATCAGCTCTGCCTGAGTTGCTTTGAGGACTTCCAGAGTCTGAGACAGTTCTTGGGTCCGTTCTTCTACTCGCTGCTCTAGGGTTTGATACAGTCTTGAGTTGTCAATGGAGATAGCCGCTTGGGCAGACAGTATATTTAAGAGTTCAACTCGGTCTGAGGTAAAGGCTGCCGTAGTTAAATTGTTTTCTAAATAGACAATGCCTTTTATCTGGCCTTGATTCAGCAACGGTGCACAGAGAATGGATTTACTTTGGGCTACCTTAATATAAGGATCATTCATAAATTGCCCTACATGAACCGCCTCACTTAACACAAGAGGCTCTTGGGTGCGGGCGACATAGTTGATAATCGATACTGGCAAAATCGGCGCAGAATTTTCAGATTCAGCAGAGTCTATGGGAATAGATGCCAAGGTGGTAATGTTGTCGCCGCCAACTGTGCCTTGGGCTTCAATCACCCAGTTATCCTGGCGTTTTAGCAGCAGGGCTCCGGTTTGGGCACCTGCATTTTCAATCATAATTCTCATTAGATTTTGCAACAGCTTTCCTAGCTTAATCTCACCAGAAATAGCTTGGGTTGCTTTCAACACCGTGGTAAGGTCAAGACTCTCGCCGCCAGATCCTGTGGTGGAGATGGTTGTACTTAGCTGCTGGGATTTCCCTCTAGATATTATGCCTAATAAATACTGAGGGTACTCTTCCTCTAATTGCTTGACTTTAGCCTTTGCTCCCCAACGGGTATAACAATGGTGAGCATTTCGAAGGTGCAATTGTCCAGTCTCTTCTCTACCGCGGTTCAGATAAAACTCAGCAGCTCGCTCATAGGCTAAGGCTTCTTCGTGAATAAATTCGTATTTTTTAGCGCCCTGAATTGCCTTTTCATAAAGCTCACTCGCTTCCCAATGCTTCCCTAAAATTCTTGCTTTTTCAGCTTCTACTAAATCATATTTATTTTGAAAATTGGCTGGACAATAACGAACCAACTCTCTTAACTCATTTTGATTTTGACTGACATTTTCTAATAGCCTCTGCCCATCTTCTATATCAGTTTCATAGTGAGCAAGAAATGAAAGCGAAGAATAAAAATTGAATTGTGGTGCAGGCAAATAGACTGAACAAGCTTGAATGTATTTTCCTGATTCAACAGAAAACTCAGCAGCCTGTCGATAGTCTTTGAAGAAATAGGATGAAATTGTCTTTGTAAAGTAAGCAATGAAAAGCAACCATGCATCCTGATTACACATCCAAGTATTCAAATAATCATTTTCTTCTTGAGTAGTTTTTCCAATAACTAAGACCTCTTCTAAAGTAGATTCTTTAAGCAATCGCAAAATAATGCTGTGACACACCCTTATATAATTACTTGAGAACTCATGTTGTAGAGTTTTTATCTTGTTTAGGAAATTAGTATATTTAGCATCAACCTCATCTAAGAGGTCACCTCCAAAAAAAGACATTAAACATAAGCTGATGGATGCATAACAAGCAAACTCATTATCCCCAGCATCTATACCCTTTTGGAATCCATCTAATATCTGAAGTTGTGCAGTTTTATCACGTAAGAATTCTTTCCAATGCCATATATTGCCATAATAGAGATGCATTACTAAAGCATCTAGCTTTGAAGTATTGGAATTGTCTAAAGATCTTATGGCTAGCTTGCCAAACTCATATCCTAGATTAATATTTTTATTTACTGCACATAATATAAGACCGTAATAAGCATATATGCTGGGGGCCTGAGGTGGACTACCGTACTTGAAACAAAGATTTAATTGGAACAATATAACTAAAATAAACAAATGAAAATCAGTAGTTATAGTTGGAGAAATCAACCTCTGCAAAATAGACAAAGTAGCTAATTTATCTTGATCTGACATTGGTTCAAGATTTTGCAAATCTTCAAGGCTATGATGCTTTAAATAAGAGTTGATCTCTATCGTTGTTTGATCGATTTTCTTAGCTATATCCTCTGAATCCCGAGGTAAAGAGATACCTAGTTTTTTCAAAGATTGAAGACCAAAGTTTATAGCTTCTTGCTGTTGGCAATCAGAATGGTAAAACAGCATATTAACTTCATAAACTTTTATGGTATCTAATGCTTGCTTAGCTTGTTTCAAGATCACATTGGATAGGGTTTTAATTTGATTTATTTTCTGATTGAGATATGCAGCTTCTAAGGTTTCTAGATGAAGATCAAGAGATAATGCATAATTCTTATGCCAACTATCTTTTGAAAGCATTTTCAAACCCGTCTCTAAATACCTTAAGGCAGGTTGATATGCCGTAGAGGCCTTAGCTTTCTTACCAGCAAAAAGGTTTAGTTGAGCTATCTGGTCTCGCTGGGTTTGCTGCGTTACTAACGCTATGCCCTCATTCAGATGATTGACAATATCAAAGATATTTTTTTCTACTGAATCTTGTTCTGTACTTTCCAGTAGTAAATTGCCAACCTGTAAATGAACTTCTTTCTTTGTTGCTGGTGAAATTAAAGTATAGGCTGCTTGTTGGACACGGTCATGTAAAAATCTGTAGTTGATCTGAGGTAAGGTGAGATGTAGAGGTGAAGCAGTATCTGTATTATTCGATATTTCTGCTTGGTTCCAAACCAGCGGTATTTTATAGTCATGACTCAGAGGTAGAATCAATTCCTCCTGTATTGCTATTTGCAATTCTTTAGCTGTTTCAGTTTGAGATTTGGCCCTAACCAAAGAGAGCACTTCTAAATCAAATTGATTGCCAATACAAGCAGCAAATTTAAGAATATCTTGAGTATTGTATTCTAACATCTTGATTTTTCTGGCCAGTAAGTCAACAACATTGTCGGTAATACTAATTTCGTTAATATCCTCAATGTTCCATTCCCACAACTTTTGATGAGTATCAAAGTGCAATAATTTCTCTTGGTAGAGTGACTTTAGTAACTGAGTTAAGAAAAAAGGATTGCCATGTGTTTTTTGACTGACCAGCTTTGCCAGAGAGCTTACTTCCTGGGTTGAACACCTAAGTGTATCTGCCAATAGTTGGGTGATATGCTTTACTTGTATGGGCGGTAGCAAGATATTACTGACTACAGTGTCAGTCTGCTTAATCTGCTCCAGGGTTTGTATTAAAGGATGGGTAGTATGGACCTCATTATCTCGATACGCTCCAAGCACAAACAGATATGGATTGCCTCCATCAATCATTAATAGCTCGATTAACTTTAAAGACGGCAGATCTGCCCATTGTAAATCATCGAGAAAAAAGACGAGTGAGTGATCTTTTTGAGTAAAAATATTGATGAATTTTTTGAAAACTAAATTAAATCGATTTTGAGTCTCAGTACTTCCTAAGGCCTCAACTGGTGGTTGATGTCCAATAATCTGCTCCAATTCAGGAATCACATCAATAATTATTTGAGCATTAGGTTCTAAAGTTTCTAAAATTGTGTTTTTCCACTTTTGTAATGCTATTTCAGATTCAGTTAGTATTTGGTGTACTAAATCTTGAAATGCTTGAGAAATAGCAGCATAGGGCAGATCACGATTAAACTGATCAAACTTTCCCTTAATAAAGTATCCACGTTGGCGGAAAATTGTGGTTTGAAGTTCTTCAACCAATGCTGATTTGCCAATGCCTGCATAGCCAGAGATCATAGTTATCTCTGAGCTGCCTTGGCAAACTCTCTTAAAGGACGCTAAAAGTTGCTTGATTTCTCGCTCACGCCCGTAGAGTTTATCAGGGATATGAAACCAACTAGAAAAATCTTGACTTCCTAAAGGAAAATCGGAGATTTCTTCCTGAGACTGCAATTGGCTGAGACAGTTTTCTAAATCTGTTTTTAGACCCCAGGCACTTTGGTATCTTTCTTCAGGGATTTTAGATAACAATTTCATGATGATCTTAGAAACTGTTAGCGGAATAGACGGGCATATCTTGTTGGGACTATCAGGTTGCTGTGCAATGTGACAGTGAACTAACTCTATTGGGTCAGTTGTTTCAAAAGGCAGTTGATTTGTTAACAGCTTGTAGAGGGTGACACCGAGTGAATAAAAGTCACTCCGATAACCTATGCCGCGATTCATTCTCCCTGTTTGTTCAGGAGCAATATAGGCTAGAGTACCTTCCAGATGATTAGGATTTTGAACTGATTGATTTTCCCAACCTAAATGAGTTGAAATCCCAAAGTCAATGATTTTCAGTTGTCCAGTTTCTCGATTGTAGATAATATTTGAGGGATTAATATCTTTATGAATAACATTTGCGACGTGGATAGCCGTTAAGCTCTCAGTAATTTTAATAGCAATGGAGAGAACTTCTTCTAAGCTCAGTTTAGATGTGGATAACCAAAAATTCAGTGAGTGACCACCAAAATCTTCTAAGAGAATGACCAGCGTATTTTCGTATCGTTTCAGGTCATAGGCCTTAATCACACCATCTGCATTGAGGTTATGGGTAATTTCGTATTCGAGTTTATATCGATTGAGCTCTGAGGGAGTAGGATAGTCTTCTTTTAGGATTTTCAGAATAATTGGTTGTTTATTTGAAGTGATAATAGCTCTATAAACTAAGGAGTTATCGCTTTCATAGATTTTTTCGATAATCTGATAATCTTCTATATTTTTCATGGATACGTCTCCTCAACAGTGATAGTGAAAGTCATAGGATCTCAAGGCATAAATTTGGTAAGTAGATAGCCGAAAGTAAACGTCCCTAACACCGCTGGTTTCGACTCCACTCAACCAGCTAATTTAGAGAAGGTGAGGGCTGAGACTTCAATGGTGAGACTTCGGCGTGAGCTCAGTCGAACGCTCAGCCGAACCGCGGAGTCGTGCGCGGAGCGTTTCTTATAGAAATAGCCCAGATTGATGGATAGTTTTGTCCATTCACTTATCATCATCTAAATCTTTTGATAAATCTCAGTGACATTTGTTGTTGTCCTATGAATTCCCTCCTTAACCGATTGGAACTTAACCTGTGACATCCACATATCACATTGCTTACAAGCTGGACGGTTATCTAACTGATTAAGGATCAAATCTCGCCTTAATGCTCTAAATAGGTCTCCAGACCAAATCTCTTGTAGCGTTTGCTTGTTATAATCCCCTAAACTTTCAATCTCTTGATCAAAGCCGAGTCGGAATAAAGTTTCAATACAGTAGTATATTCTCCCATCAGGCAAAACAGCCACTTCTGTGAAGGGATACATACAGGGCCATCTGCCTTGGGACTTTTGTCGATAATATTGAATTGAATCTTGAACAGCTTGATTTTCCTGGTTTAGGCGCATGTTGGTCTCCTGATACTGAGCGAGATTAAGCATAAATACGCCATCAACTTTTTCGAGCCAATAGTCTTGAAATGCTTGTTCCTCGTCATTGGAGTTACCCTGATTTCTCACGAATGATGTTCTTACGTTGCATGGAACACCAAGGCGATCGCGAAGTTGAATAAAATTAAGTACATTAGCTCGCACTCGATGCAGATTGCTACCTCTAATTCGTTTGTAAGTATCGACTTCAAATGCATCGATACTGATATCGATGCTGGTTAACCCTGCTGCTAATAGAGCAATGGCTTTTTCTTCATCTAGTAGTTGACCGTTGGTGGTCATGTGGATGCTAGGAACACCTTGTTGTCTGCATAATTGAATAAAATCTACAATCTTTGGATGCAGTAATGGCTCTTCTAAGCTGCCTACCATTATGGCAATACCAGCCTGTCCACATTCTGCCGCGAGTTTAGTCATCATCTCCCAGGACATAGCCCGGTTTCCTTGAAAGAAATCCGTTGTATGGTTTGGCTTAATGAGTGGACTGTGGTACGGGCACATAACACATTTCAGGTTACAAGTGTTGCCGACAATTGCCCTAACATACTGGGGTTTGATTGCTATGCCATAGTGATCTGCAAAATAATGTAGTTTCTCGTCAAGATCTAACAGATCAATCACGGTTGGCGTCGTAGAAAGACTAGATAAGTTCTTCGCTATATACTCTTGGGGATATAAATAAGCAATTGTTGGATATTTGGGCAAGCCTAACTCTGAAGTAATAGCTAAACTTGGCTGTAATATAATTGAATTTTTATTTTTCTGAGAAGTATCATAAAATTTTTCAAGACTCTTTTTATGTACGGGAATACCGTGAGGAGGTATATCTAATATCATCTCCTCTATGCGCCATTTATCTTCGATTGCACTAGGCAAGAGCTTTTGGGGATCTTTAAGAGTCATTTCTTGTACCTTCAAAAGCCTAAAAATAAAATGTTTCAGATCAACAAATTCAAATGCTAATAGAAGTCAGATTCATTCAGATTTCTACTTGTTTATCTCTAAATGCTTCTAAATATCCGCTTCTTTCTCTTGAATCAGTCTAAACAATTAAAACGTTTAAAACGACTCTTGTACCTCATAAGAAAAAAGGTATAAAAGTCGTTTCCTTAGGAAGAATTGAGAGTAACTATAGCTCACATTAAGTTATCAAAATATCCTAAAACTCTCAATATGTATGAGTAGACTAAGTCACAGAATCATACTCTCTCAACTCAAGAACAAGTCGTAGGAATATAGGGATTTTTCGCATAATAAGGCTTCTCATCCGAAGGATCTTTGATCCATTCTTCCAAATCTCCTTTATAAATCGGCGCAATCGCTTCACCAGGCTCATTTGGCTTATCAGAAATCTGAGGACATGGGGGGTAAGGAATCCACATGGTCAGAATTGATTTTGAGCCAGGGTCAGCGTCGGTTATCTTACCTTCAAATTGACTATGTAAGACTTTAAACTCATAAATATCTGAATCTATCTCATCACGACTAAATATAGGGAGAGAGGGGCCTTCTTGATCTTTAAAGACTTTTTCAAGCCATTTATACTCATTACTAGATGCATCATACGCATAAAGTAATTTTTTTAACCTCTTAGGATCCTTAAAGCAATCATCTAAGTTTTTACATACATCTTTATCTTCATCTAACCATGTATAAGCAATGATTTGAGAAATCTGTTTTGTTTGTCGTAATAATCTTTTTATATCAATTTCATCAGTGTGCTTTTTGTCAGGATCATGAACACTAACAAGAAAGTTTCTGGTACCAAACATAATATCCTCCAAATATATGCTGTTAAGAACTCAACTACTCGCAGATATAGTCAAAATTGAACATTGAACGAGCTAGCTAGGATAATCCATAGAAATGACTAGGGTTATCCCAAAGTATTTGATGCAAAGCGCCTTGAGATAACTGAGGTTCTAGCTTAAGAAGTTTTTCAATTGCATCAGGTTGATGATCCATATGAGGATAATCCGAACCAAAAATGAAGTTATCAACACCGATATGCGTAATTACTTCGGCTAAATAGGGCTCAGAAGGCTCGACGGCAATAAAACACTGGCGACGAAAATAGTCTGATGGTTTTATTTTGACATTATCTTTGACCTCCCAATGTAAATTCTCATATTCTTCATCTAAACGCCAGAGCCAGTAGGATAGCCAACCACAGCCTGATTCGAGAAATCCTACTTTTAGCTTTGGATGTCGCTCTAATACTCCCCCCTCAATTAAAGCCAACAATGCCATCATCTGTTCCATGGGATGAGAACAGGCATGAAGGGCAAAACGACTATTAAATCTCTCTGCACCAACTGTGGGAAGCTGACTGTGGGTTCCTTCATGAATACTGACGGCAATTTCCAAGGCTTCACACTCAGACCAAAACGGTTCAAATGCAGGATCACTTAACAACCTGCCTTTTACCGGATTGGGACGGAGAAACACGGCTTTGCCACCATACTTAATAATTTGGTGCAACTCTGACACCATCTTCTCTGGTTGGTGGGGGTTAACTGCGCCTACTCCCTTCAACCGCTCCGGATCATAGCTGCAAAACTCTTCAAACAGCCAAGTGTTGTAAGCTCGCGTAAATGCTCCCGCTACCTCTGGTGCCATACTATCAATCGCCCACAGCCATAACCCATAGGTAGGATAAACAAAGGCAATATCCACACCCATTTGGATCATTGACTGGACATGGGATTCAGGATCGTAGCGGTTTAAGTAGGCTTGGGGATGGGCCTGCATCATCTGCTGATTGCCCACATCCTGAACCTGTGGAGAGATTTTATGGGTAATCGATGCTCCCTTGATTTTCATATCCAAGGAAGGTATAAACTCCTCAAACTCAGGATCAAGATATTTACTCCACATTTGGGGTGGCTCGATCACATGGGAATCTGCATCGATGATCCTATATCCATTCAACATAGGCAGCTAAACCTGACTTGATTCAGCAATATCTTGATCGGTTCTGCTTATAGTATGAATTTCAGGAACAATTACTTACATAAGATTCTAAGCGATTGTGCCATGTACGCAAGTTCAGTCATTTGCAAATTTACAAAAGTTACACTTATTAGTCTACATGGCTTTAAGAGAAATGTCGTAATGAGTAACTGAGGAAAATAGCTCTCTATCTCGAAAAAATCATCTCCAGTCTTTTGAGATCGTTCTAAGGATGTAAAACGACTACCCTTAGAGTGGGTTCGTAAACTAATACTAAGCAGCCTGAGAAGTTTTTGATGTCTACCGTCGTCGGTTATCGATCAACCGATGCAACATTAAGCGAATCATGACCACATAGACTGCTCCTTCATGGTTCTCAGGTAACACCTCATAGTCTCGGCATAGACGTCTGGCCTTATCTAACCAAGCGAATGTTCTCTCGAAACCCATTGATAAGGATCCGGGACAAATCCCTCTCCTAGTTTTGTTGTGACCTCTAAAATACAGTGATGAACGTGTTTTATGATCTCTCCTAAGGCTCCCTTGTATGCTTGGTCAGCCAATACTTTCTCAAGCCTCACATAAGTCTCTAAAATAGGCTCTAACACCGCTACTGCTGCTTTAATGTCTGCCATGTTGGCGTCACTAACAAAACAATTTATACCAATTCTGTAATTAAGAGCTACACATGGTAGAACTGAGGTGCAGCCTTCAATGTGAGCGATGTCAGGCATTTACCATCTTGAAATTACCGAAAGTGAAGACGAGCTCAAAGCTCTCCTGAGAAGTCAAAAAACGGCCTCGTCAAAAGAGCGAATTCAATTCCTCTATTTGCTTAAAAGCGAACAGGCTTCGACAATCCAGCAAGCTGCCAAATTATTAGGTCGTCATCGGGTCACGGTCCAAAAATGGGCGAAGCGTTATCGAGACGGTCAGCTAGCGGGATTGTTGAGTCATAAGCC
>NZ_AWNH01000072.1 GCF_000482245.1 Leptolyngbya sp. Heron Island J
GGCTTATGACTCAACAATCCCGCTAGCTGACCGTCTCGATAACGCTTCGCCCATTTTTGGACCGTGACCCGATGACGACCTAATAATTTGGCAGCTTGCTGGATTGTCGAAGCCTGTTCGCTTTTAAGCAAATAGAGGAATTGAATTCGCTCTTTTGACGAGGCCGTTTTTTGACTTCTCAGGAGAGCTTTGAGCTCGTCTTCACTTTCGGTAATTTCAAGATGGTAAATGCCTGACATCGCTCACATTGAAGGCTGCACCTCAGTTCTACCATGTGTAGCTCTTAATTACAGAATTGGTATTAAAGGATGCTGCTGTGAAATCTCACACTGTTGTTGAGTCAATTACTGACTTCACTAAAAACTTCTTTGCCTCATTTGTTGTAGGCACCTTGGTTTTTACCATCATTTCAGATGGAGTATCTGCTTTGTTTTGGGAGGTGTTGGGTAAACGCCTGGAAACAGAATTTGGGATTAGTTACAACTGGTTGCGCCTAGTGACAGTATTGTTGTTGATTGGGTTGTTGTTGGGTCTTACCTACTTTACGAGCTTTGCCCGCTGGCTGCAGCAGTATGTGCCATTTTTTACGCCGCCCTATCAGCCTAATGTGCAGCCTTTAACTGAGCCCTATCCTGGGTTGATTGTGGCGATGAGTCCTAAGAATGATTCTCCGGCTGAAGCAGTTATTCGGTTTCACTGGAATGATGGACAGGGTAACCATCTAAAGCATTGCTGGATTATCTGTACTGACAAGTCCTTGCCCTATGCTACAGAGATGATGCAACGCTTCGACGGCGGAAGGGCTTACTCAAGGTGTGAAGTTTCATTATGGTGCTTACGGTCTGCCTAAATATTTATGACCAGGCGGAGCAACCTACAATCCTAGTGCCGGATGACAAAATTGATGATCCAAATCATATTCAATTGTTGGTGAACTGTATCTATGTGGATGCGGCATTGAAGGATTTGGAATCGTCTAAGGTGATTGCTGATTATACTGGTGCGACGAAGGGGATGACGGCAGGTATTTTATTGGCTTGTGCGGAACCGGATCGACCGTTGCAGTATATTAGTCAGCTGGATGGGGATATTATGTCGATTCAGGTGTCGTATGGGCTTGGTCGGATTGATTAGTGTGGATTTTGTAGTCTGAACTTATATTTAAGTGTTGGAGCCACCTTTTTGAGGTGGCTTTTTGTATGCTTAAGGTAACTCCTTGCCGAAAAGTTGAAATCGGAATAGCTGAAAACTCCAAAACCTCAGTATCAATCGGCAGCCATGCCAGAATTTTCTCTGGTTTTACCAAAAAGTTGAAATCGGAATAGTTGAAAACGGGGAACTGCCAGGTAGGTATCTCCCGGAATAGCAGGCATTGCTTTACCGATTAGTTGAAATCGAAATAGTTGAAAACTTGTGGAGCTAGACCCATCAAGTTGGGCGTTCTGACCTTCGACTTTACCGATTAGTTGAAATCGGAATAGTTGAAAACTGCGAAACAGTTAATGTTCCGGCAAGAACTTTTGGCTGCCTTTACCGATTAGTTGAAATCGGAATAGTTGAAAACGCGCAGGTGCCATCTGTTGCGATGACCTCTACGTTGGTGACCTTTACCGATTAGTTGAAATCGGAATAGTTGAAAACCTTCAAAATGGAATACGAGTCTGCGTTCCATATCGATGAAAAAAACTTTACCGATTAGTTGAAATCGGTAAAGTTGAAAACCCTTCGAATGGCGGAAAACGGAGGACGGAAATAGGAAACGGAGAGGCTTTTCTGTTCGGCAAAAGTTCAAGCTGTGAATCTTTAAACCTCTAACTATTATCCGATCAAACCTTTTTCGGTTTTCGCCTTCATACTTCCGCCTTTCAGAATCCGATAAGTTAAAATCGGAATAGTTGGGAACTCAGTGATCACCTTAGCCGCTAGAGGTTCGTATTTAGGCCCCTTCACCGAACAGTTGAAATCGGAATAGTTGGAAATGCTAGAGGGATAACAGCATCAGCAATGCCATTAACCTTGGCTTTTCCGAACAGTTGAAATCGGAATAGTTGGAGACGTGAAACCGTAACCGTTAGCGGCAAAGTACTCTTCATGTGCTTCACCGAAAAGTTGAAATCGGAATAGTTGGAAATATAACTATTGCATGGTCCTGTCGGTATGTTTTCATGCCGTGTTTCACCGAACAGTTGAAATCGGAATAGTTGGAAACCCCTGTTAGTCCTTCGTAGGCTTAAACCATAAGTATAGCTTTACCAAGAAGCTGAAATTGGAATAGTTGGAAACCGGAATGCGGGCAACCCATTGGTTAAGTTGTTGTCATTGTCTTTCACCGAAAAGTCAAAATCGGAATAGTTGGAAACGACTCAGGAGTAATAGTGGTCGCTGAAGGAGTTTCGGCCAACTTCACCGATTAGTTGAAATCGAAATAGTTGGAAACACTTCAAAATACGGAAAACGGAGGACGAAAAATGTAAACGGAAAGACTTTTCAATCAGTTATGATTCTGCTGATTGAATTCTGTAACTTTGAGCGTGAGCCAATTACCTCTATTTTTCGTTTTCCGTCTTCATACTTCCGTCCTTTAGACTCCGATTAGTTAAAATTGGAATAGTTGGAAACCCTCTAAAAGGCAGAAAACGGAGGGCGGAAATAGGAAACTAAAACGCTTTTCGGTTAGGTATAATTTATCTGGGTAAAATCTGTAACCTTGAGCACTAACCAATTTCTTCTTTTTTCCGTCTTCCGTCTTCACTCTTCCGTCCTTCGGACTCCGATTAGTTGAAATCGGAATAGTTGGAGACCCTATTCTCATTTCTTGAGCATCCATATCAGCACCAACAAAATCTTCACCGATTAGTTGAAATCGGAATAGGTGGAAACTTGATTCCGAGGTTGTTCAGGGCATCAATGGCTGCTTGAGTCTTCACCGATTAGTTGAAATCGGAATAGGTGGAAACACTTCAAAAGGCAGAAAACGGAGGACGGAGATAGGAAACGAGGAGATTTTTTAATTTGATATGATTTCAATGAACAAATTCTTGGAACTTTATCTATTAACCGGTCGCCCCTTTTCCGTCCTCTGCCCTCATACTTCCGTCTTTTGGACTCCGATTAATTGAAATCGGAATAGTTGGGAAAAACCATGCTATGCCGTCCGAGTCTTGAACATTAGCTTTGGTGTTTTACCGAACAACTGAACTCTGAATAGTTGGAAATAGCTCAAGCGCAATTTGATAGTGAGCAATATTGTTCATACACTTCACTGAAAAGTTGAAATCGGAATAGTTGGAAACCGCTCAAGCCGTGCGTCAGCCGCTTGTTTCTCTTCCTGCTCCCCTTCACTGAAAGGTTGAAATCGGAATAGTTGGAAACTATGCGATCAGACCGCCGATGAACGCCTTCAATGTTGTTTTTTACCGATTAGTTGAAATCGGAATAGTTGGAAACGACGGTACGTAGGTCTTTAGGATCAACTTCGATAGCCGACTTCACCGATTAGTTGAAATCGGAATAGTTGGAAACACCTTAAAAGACGGAAAACGGAGGACGGAAATAGGAAATGGAGTGGCTTTTAGGTTAGGTGTAATTTAACTGAGTGAATTCTTGAACTTTTGTCGATTAGCCAATCACCCCTTTTTCGTCTTCCGTCTTCACTCTTCCGTTCTTTAAAGTGCCAGAGGACGGAAATAAGAAACGGAGAGTCCCATCAATGAAGCATAGATTCCTCGATGGGCAAATTAAGTAGGACTCCATTTCCGTCTTCACATTTCTGCCTTTCAAAATGTCTGACCTGCGCGATCGCACCAAAGCCTTTGCCTTGAGGATTATCAAACTCTATACAGCGTTACCCAAAACCACCGAAGCCCAGGTTATAGGACGTCAGGCATTACGCAGCGGAACGTCTATTGGAGCCCATTATCGAGAAGCCTTACGCGCACGGTCTAACGCAGAATACATCAGCAAACTGGAAGTTGGCTTACAAGAACTAGAAGAAACCGGGTATTGGCTAGAACTATTAGCAGATGCCGAAATTGTCACACCCCAGCGGCTAGACTCCTTACACCAAGAAACCAAAGAACTGCTTGCAATCCTCGTCTCCTGCGTCAAAACAGCTAAGGAAAATAAGAAAACGGAGGGCGGAAATATGAAATAGAAAGGCTTTTCAATAAGGTATGAATTCCATTAGTGAATCCTCAACCCTTTACCCCTAGCCGATCACTTCTTTTCCGTCCTCCGTTCTCACACTTCCGCCCTTAGAAATGTGCCTTTGTATAATTAAGATGACCTTAGTTTTACTGTGGTTGTATGCCGAATCGCGATCGCTACCATGACGTAGTCCGTCGTGCCCTAGAAAAAGATGGATGGACTATCACCGACGACCCTCTACGTATGCGGTGGGGCAAAAAAGACATGTACGTTGATTTGGCGGCAGAAAAGCTACTCGTTGCAGCTAAAGGTGAGCAGCAGATTGCCGTTGAGATTAAAACCTTTGGCGGACCATCGTCCGTTGCTGATGCCCAAAAATCACTCGGGCAATACTTTATCTATCTGTCGGTGATCAAGCGCGTAGAACCCAATCGAAAGCTATATTTGGCCATTCACGAAGAAATCTACGATGAATTCTTTACGGAACCGTTAGGAGAGATTCTCCTTAGCGATTACCAAGTTCCTCTGCTTGTTTTTGACCCTGACCAGGAGGTAATTGTTCAATGGATCGACTAAATGAATACCGTCAGCTAATACGAGACCTTATTAAGGACCATACTAAGGTCCCATACAAGCATGGTGATATTAAATTTGAAACAGTTTTTGATAGTGAGTCTGATCGTTACTTGTTAATGATTTTAGGCCGTGAGAACAAACGCTATGAGCATGGTTGTTTGCTACACGTCGATATTATCAATGGCAAAATCTGGATTCAGCGAGATGGCACAGAAGAGGGGATCGCCACACAGCTTGTGGAAGCGGGTGTTCCTAAAGGCCAGATTGTTTTGGGCTTCAAATCACCTGAACGTCGAAAAGATACTGAGTTTGCTGTTGCATAGGGTAATTGACTGACCGTTAGAATTTTGCTGATACTCTCTTTTTCCATCTTCATTCTTCCGTTCTTAAGAGGGGCCATGTCGAAGGTTTTGACGATTGGTAGTTTGCCACCGGAAAAGCTGCCAGATACGTATATTGTTTAGCAGAGGTTACTGTTAGGAATTAATGCTGGCCACGGAGGTGGGGCAATCTTTGAAAGCCTTATTCTTTGGTTGACCTCCGTGGGGCTTTAGCTGGCAAGGGTTTCAGCGGTTGATACTGCGAGACTTAAGGACTGGTAGAATAGGAATATAGACCTCCGTGGTTTGGCTGTCTGGAGCATGCTCTGTGACAGGCTTCTGTTGGGGGTGACTTCACCGATTAGTTGAAATCGGAATAGTTGGAAACAAGCGACCCTCGCACAATTCAGAGAAGATTTCGGCAGTCAGCTTCACCGATTAGTTGAAATCGGAATAGTTGAAAACACCTGATCTGGGTCACCATATCCGGGGCCTTGGTATTGCTCCTTCACCGATTAGTTGAAATCGGAATAGTTGGAAACTTGGCAGCAAAAGCGTCGTATGCGAAGTTCAGTGAAACTCCGCCCTTCACCGATTAGTTGAAATCAGAATAGTTGAAAACTTTCCACATTCGTCGTTGTTAGTCGAGTCACCATCATGGCAACGCATTTACCGATTAGTTGAAATCGGAATAGTTGGAAACACCATAGCACCAACAACAACAGTACCTACTGCCTTAAATTCAGCTTCACCGATTAGTTGAAATCGGAATAGTTGGAAACAGTAGAGAAAGTGCATTGATGGCTGCGCGTGTTTCATTCACCTTCACCGATTAGTTGAAATCGGAATAGTTGGAAACTTTCCACATCCGTCGTTGTTAGTCGAGTCACCATCATGGCAACGCATTTACCGATTAGTTAAAATCGGAATGGTTGGAAACGTTCGGGGGTTGGCTTCCATGATCATGACTATCTGGAACGGACTTCACCGATTAGTTGAAATCGGAATAGTTGGAAACACTCCGAAAGACTGAAAATGGAGGGCGAAAATAGGAAACGGAGTGGCTTTTCAATGAGGTAGAATTTCAATCAGTGAATTCTTGAACTTTTATCTATTAGCCGATCACCCCTTTTCCGCTCTCCGTCCTCATTCTTCCGTTCTCTAGACTCCGATTAGTTAAAATCGGGATGTTTGGAAACGCCTTAGCTTTGACCTGACCTTCTTTGTTGCTGGGAAAAGACTTCGCCGATTAGTTGAAATCGGAATAGTACCAGAAAAGTAGAAAAAGCCCCTTTCAAACAAATCGTGAAAGGGGCTTTTTACTAAGCTCAACTCGTTCAGACCAGCTGACGAAGCTCCAGATTTATCCGCCCCAAAGTCTCCACCATCCATCCAGAACGCGCAGACTCAAACAACTCCACATATTCCCCATAAAGCCATAACGTCCCCTGCCGTCCGCCCGAAAAATGCCCCCAAACCCTATCCCCATAAACCTGCAACAACCCCAACAATGACCGCCCATTATGCAACTTATCCGCCAGCATGATCCGCTGCACCCCATGACCAGCACCCCGAATCTGCTCCAAATAAAGCCGCTTCTGATCACGCCAGCTCAGGCCAGCCTGATCAGCAGGCTGCGTACATCCCAAAACCAAATCAGCAACAGCTTTCCCGAACCGCTGACGAATCACCTCTAACGTCGCCAGCCCACCCTGATCTTCTACTGCATCGTGCAGTAAAGCTGCGATCGCCTCATCCTCACTCCCACCATCCTCCAATACCAACGCCGCCACCGCCATCAAATGCGCCATATAGGGCACACCCGTCAGCTTTCGCCGCTGCTGTCTATGCAGCTGGGCCGCATAGACCAGCGCCGTCTCAAATCGTGCCCCTAAAACAACACCAGAACCATCAAAACAAGACACTAAACAATATCCTGATAAAACTGACTCTCCACCATCACCTCTTGCCCAAACTGTTGCCGTAACGGCCAGGGCAACAACACTTCAATATGAGGCCGCCAGGCCCGCAAACGCTGTTTTACATTCGGATCATTCCGACGATAAACCGCCCGATAATAGGCATCCTGATCAGAACGAGACGTCAACAGATCGAGCATTTGTTGACGTAACTCTCCCCGTAACGTCTGTGCAACTAGCGCCTGAGCCTGCCCATAGTCAATCTGCTTAAACGTCGGATGTCGTAGCGAATTACGGATATAGCGCTGGTCCCAAACCGAATCAAATCGCACTAGCAAAACATCCTTTGGCTGATAATAATCAAACCCCCAGGCCTCAGCCATCCTCAGCTGAATCTCATCCGGTGCTGGCAGTTCACCCTGGAGATATTGTTGTTTAAGACTGGCAGGCACCAACCCATTATCCCAAGACAGCGGTTCCAACGCCTGAATTCGATCCAAACGATAGTTTCGCCAGTCCATCGTATCTGGCTGCCCAAAAACATCCCCAAAACCGCAGAGATATGGCCCCCGCCGATAGTAATAAAGACATACCGGATACACCACCACGGTTGCTGTATCCTGCCGTGATGCGTGCCAGTAGGTCAGCTTAATTGGCGGTACTTTGGATTGCTGCCACAGCTCCCCTAACTCCGCCTGCCAGTCCTCTACACGATCATGACGGTCCTTCGGCACTACATAATCCACATGCACAAAAAAGCGTCGCTGGCCCTCCAGCCCATGGGATAGGTTATCTGCGATCGCCGCTAAATCCGGCTGTACCAAAAATGCCAGCTCATCTGCCGTGGCTGACCGAGTGGTGTAGGGTAAGGCAGGCCAATCTGCCACCCGACCATAGCCACTGCCAGCAGAGGCCAACAGCTTCAACTCTTGCAACCGCTTTAAATCACCCGACAATGCCCGTCTCGTTACTCCAAATAGTCGCGTCTCATCCAGAAAGCGATCGCACCGTTTAGGTAGAACATCATGGTATTTCAAGACTGTGATCAACCGTTGCCGCTTCTCTTCTACCTCATGAGGATTTTCAGTGGCATAGCTCTCCCACTGCGCCTGAGTGTAATGTATATCAGGTGCAAACAACCATGCTGCGACTGTCTTAGTACAGGGACACAGGTCATTATGCTGACCTGGCCTGTCATCATTACTCGGATGATCTGCTGTGAAAAATGCCTCCCGACAATCAGCATAGGTAAACGGCTCAGGCAAGGAAAAAGACATTGCCCCATAAAAGTGGCGTAGCCAGATCCACATCCGTAAAGCGTTCGCCAGATGTTGCTTCAAGCTGCCACGAGCCAGCCACTGTAGCAAAGGGATTTCTGGCAGATCCGACCAAAATTCTTCAGGCATAGCCCCTTGGGTAGACAATTTCCTGCTGATAGCCTGCATCAAAATCTAAGGTAAATCAAACATATGCCTAATTTTGTCTGAAGCTGGAAGAAGCCTCTTCCCACGATTGCTAAACTGCCATGAAGCTCGTCAGCGTGATGTACCCATGGCCGATGTAGAACTTACCATTGCACCCTGCAAAACCTCAGCTGGGCTGCCCTACCAGCATCTCCATATTCAGATCACCGCCGATAATGGCCTGATCACCCCTGTTGATTTAAAGGGGCTAAACCTTCCTAAAACCCTGATACCTAGCCAGGGCGTTGTAATCGAGGGAAAGGCACCCATTTGGCTATATGGCTATCTTGTTCATGCATGCCATGCCTCCGCCTGGGTTGGTTGCTTTGACCCACGTCTTGGAGGTAACTTTCCCCACTCGGGCGGTGCCGTTGTGATTGAGACCCATTCACCCCTAGTAGATGTTGGCCAGGTAATAGAAGTGGAGATTCCCGATGAGTTCTATTCAGCTTGAGGTCAATAGTTTGCCGGTGGGTGAAACTACCTATCAAACCCTCTACATTACTCTAACCAAGCCGCAAGCATTGATTTCACCAGACTCAATTGTGCCGCTCCCATTACCCATCGAGTTGGACCTGAGTCGGGAAGTTGTCATATCAGGTCAAGCTCCTTTGTGGCTGCAAGTTCGATTAATGTGGTGCTGCCGAGAAGCCCCCTGGGTGGGCTGCCATGCCGCCCGTGATAATCAAATCGTTGTGATTCATAGCAAGGTGGCATCACCGACCGTTGGCGACAGTTTTCCCATCCGGCTCAACCGTCGTCCCTGTCCAGCCATTTTAATCAGTGGTCCCCCCAATAGTGGCAAAAGTGTTTTTTCCAATGCCCTCAGACGAGCACTCTTAACCCAGGGACAGCGCGTCTTTCTCCATCGAGCCAGTTGGGACGGTGAAGGCAATTGGAGCTATGAATCCGATAATCCATCTCTCGTTGATTCACTCGTTCGCCACAATGAGTTTCGTATTCACGAAGATCCTAAAACTGCAAAACAGATACCTGATTTTTTTGAAAAACAAGCTAGAACTGTTGCCAATCTACGGCAGCTGACGGACTGTTTACTGGTAGATGTCGGAGGGCTCCCCCAACTGGAAAAAATACCACTCGTGAAACAATGCAGTCATTACATAGTTATTAGCCGGTTACCTAGTGAGGTAGAAAAATGGCACAAGCTATGTGAGTCACACCTGACAGCATTAGCAGTCATTCACAGTGTGTTAGAACCCACTCAGCAGGTAGTTAAGGAGCTGCCAATACTAGAAATAAAAGCGGGTCCTTGGCTACTAGAGCAGGAACCGGTGATGCCTGATGCGGTTTTGGAAGTAGTATTACAATCTTTGTGGGAGCGTAATTAGGTCCTTGAGTTCTTCAGCCATATCTAAAGGTGGGTTGCTTGCGATCGCACGTTGTTCGGTAAACCGGCTTGAGCCTTTTCTTGAAACTTAGAGCCAATCAGCGTCCACTCATGGGCCAACCTGAATGACGAGCGATTGAATTCCCTAGATTTCCTGGCATATCTCCTAATCCATTAACTTTTGCAACCTAATTTTCTGAAGCAGCTGACAAGTATAAGCAATATTAATGATGCTCAGTTATCTTCTCTTATTCCAAAAGAGAATTAGTATTGGGGCGGATGTAGCCCAACAGAGGCCAGTAATCGACGCAAGTTAACAACGTTGGTACGATTTAAGCTCAGCGCCTCAATCGTAGCTCGCCCTGTTGGTGTTTTGCCTAATATTCTCGTCGTGTCTTTATTCCAACAAAAGTGATCGACCCAGCGTTGAGTACGCGGGTTATAGAGGTTGGCCATTTCACCGGTTTCTGGATCAATTGCCTGGGTTTTAGCCTGTTTCCGTCCATTGCACCCAAAGCAGGCCAGGGCCAGGTTCTCCAGCTCATTGGAACCACCCTTTAGTCGAGGCAATATATGGTCTACGGTGAAACTATCGGGGGCATAGTCTCCAGGGCAACGGCAATACTCGCAAAAATTATGGGCTCTGGTCTGAACGGTTCGCTTGGTCAGGGATGTGAGATGCTCCCGATTCGATGGCATGGGAGTTGTTCGGCATTGCCTTAAATCTTTGGTTAAGGGTTGCCAATCCAATGTGGGTCAGATCGGCAAGCTGAATTAATGCGTTTAACCTTTCTAGTGCAAACTTTTCAAGCTTGTCTTCTAAGCCAATGAGTTCTTTGTATTCAGAATCGGCTAGAGAAACACCCTGCTGGTTGCGATCGCGTAAATGATCCAATCGCTGCTGCTCTTCTGAAGACAAGCGGCGTTGGATGGTTGCAACCAGCTCAGCCTCTTGCTTCGTTTTAGGAACATACATTTCCAGTTTAGATAATAATTCCAAAAATCTTACGGCATCGGCCAGTTGTTTTTGTGGCAAGGTTTCAACCAATTGAACCGCTCGTGATCGAATGTCGTTTACCATATTCAGACCGAGGAGCTAAATTGCAAATAAACCATCACTGATGCAACTTTTTACTTTAACACTCCATTAGTGTTCATTTTACCTGCATCTAAAAATGCCCCTACTCGTAACGCTACCAGATTAAGTAAAGTCTGTATGTGTGCTGTAAACTCACAGGCTACGGTGCTGATATTTAGTGAAAACACCCCAAACCCACGCTCAACAGACAATCAGGTTCATAGCCCGTCCCATTGTTAATCTTGCTTTAAACATCGATAGAGAAAACTAATCTATGAACGCTCAAAGCAAATGATTACTGGGCCTCAAAAAATGCCAGATGAGTTAAGCCGTAGCGTTTGATGCGCTGAAGCTGTAAACCCTGTGTAGACTGCGGCTGCCAATGCTCAGGAGTAAATTCAGCGGCGACGGTTGCCGCTGGCGCTAACAGGGATTGATGCACCAGGGTCTCAAGTACCGTTTGATAGAGTCCAGCGGCGTAGGGTGGATCGAAATACACCAGGTCAAACGGTTTTACATTAAGGCTTTTTAGCTTTTTAACAACGTCCCCCCGAATTACTCGAAAGGTTTGCTGGGAAGTGGCAACGGTTTGCCAGTTGGTTTGAATAATCCGGCAGGCCGCTCCCGATTTCTCAATACCGACCACAGTGCTGGCCCCTCGACACAGGGCTTCTGCACCCATAGCGCCGCTGCCTGCACAGAGATCGAGCCAACGGCAGCCCTGCACCTGCCCTTGCCAAATGTTAAATAGGGCCTCACGCACCTTAGCGGGTGTGGGTCGAGTCGCCTGCCCTGGCAGAGTTTTAATCGGGCGATTACCGTAGATGCGAATAGACATAAATCAAAAAACTGTAGAGGCATTCCCTGGTGGATGACCCCTCAGTCTATAAATAAGAACACCAATCGCTCCAGCCACCGGGATAGAGTTTACCCATGGGTTTACCCACCACCACTTGCGAAAACAAATCCACACAGGCAGTCACACCCGAACCACAGTAAACAATCACCTCATCGGCATCATCCACTGCCCGCCAGTAATTTGCCAATTCCCCAGGAGATTTTAGCAAACCCGCTTCAGTACTAATATCTTGCCAGAAATAGTTCACAGCGCCCGGAACCGACCCAGCAATGGGATCGATCGGTTCTCTTTCACCTCGAAATCGATCGCCAGCACGCGCGTCGATCACCATGGTGCCAGGGTTGTCTTTATGCTGACGCACATAGTCAATATCTACAATCCAATTAGCCTGGGGCTGTGGCACAAAGCGACCTATTTGAGGTTGGGGTGTTTTGCTACTCAGGGGTAACCCTGCTGCTATCCAGGCATTGATACCACCGTCTAACAGGGCAACATTCTCATGCCCCAGGTAGCGCAACATCCACCAAAGACGGGCCGCAAAGGCAAACCGGGAAGCATCGTAAATAACAACCGGGGTCTGTGGGTTAGACTGAATTCCCAACAGATTCAAACTCTCAACAAACTGGGGCCAGTGGGGCAACGGATGGCGACCCCCATGGGCTTGTACAGGACTCGACAGATGCCGATTGAGATCGAGATAGTAAGCACCAGGAATATGTCCGGTATCGTATTGCTGCTGACCTAGATCGGGGTCTGGCAAGGAAAACCGGCAGTCGATCACAATTACCTCACCCAAATGATTGCCCAACCATTGTGGAGAAACGATGTGAGACTTGGAGAGATCAATCAAATTACTCAAGAGGCTAACGCGGAATTAGATGAATGAACCTGGGTGGCTAAAAAACTACTAATCGCCTGCACGAGAGGATGTTGGCGTAGTTTGTTCAGCCTTTGATCGGTGAGTTTAGCAAGGGTATGTTCAATAAAGCTTTGAACGCCTTCTGGGTATTGAGCTAATAAATCTCTTGGCTGCTTTTGTCCCAACTGCCACTCTAAAGCGGAGAGGGGACGACCGATACATTCCTCAAGCCAGGTGCGATCTTGTAAAAAAATAGTCTCAATGGTTGGAATGGCCTGCACTATTTTGTAGGGTGTACGCACGGTTGCGGTATGACTCAAAAATTCTAAATCTCGCTGGTAGCTTTCAATTGCGATTTCATCGTTAGTATCTGCATTCACGACCAGCACAATTGGAATCTGCCGTTCTGATAGTAGCGTTCTGGCTAGAGGATCTGCATTGTATTTGTCCTCTCCATCTACAAAAGTGACATCTTGTAGAAGCTCGGGAGGAATTAAAGCGCGAAGAATTTCAATATGGAGAGGTCCTTCAGTGACGATATAGGCCTTTGTCATAATGTTTTCTCCGATTTGATTTGAAAGTCCGCTGTTCCTTTTTCAATACATGCACGATATTTTTTAACCAATGAATCCCTCATACACTGACGCTTTAATGCGTAATCGATTTCTTTGCCGTTCCACAGGAGAACCATGTGAGGGCCAAGGGATTGGGTAAAAATCGATACAGGTGACGTAAATCCACTCCGGCTAAATACTACTCCAATTGTAGAAGCATGGCGACGTTGCAACTGGTTACGCATTTTGGCGATGGGGTCAACCTTGATAGGTTGGGAATGATCTTTGGTTTCAACTAAACAGGCCAACCCATCACAGTAAATTGCGCCATCAATTTGCTCAATTGCATCGTTTTTATCATCAAGCTCATAGGGAGCCAATACATCTTTGACCCTGACTTCATAGGGATAAGTGACATCGGCCCCTTCAAGATGAAATGCTCGTAGAATCAGATATTCCAGTGCTTTGCCTGGAGGCCAATCGGGGGTATGTCGATCTTTAATGGCCTGCCAGAGCTGTAATAATTGAGCTTGCCCATAGGTTTCGATTCTGGCTTGATAGTCAGCGAAGCTGGTCATGAATATGTGCCATGGTGATCTGCACTTTGGTGATCTGCACCCTATATGTCTGATGATCGTTCCCTAGAAAATGCTGGGTTTATCCCTGAAGTCACGGGGGATGGTTCAGCCACGTTTTATTCGGAGGAGTTTGGGGAGCATTTTCACTGCCGCCAGGGGGCCTATACCGATGCTCAACGTAACTATGTGGATGCGGCGAATATTCCAGAGCTGGCCCAGGCTGAACGGCTCACAATCCTGGATGTTTGTTATGGGTTGGGATACAACACAGCCGCTGCTCTGGATACGATTGGGCGGGTCAACCCTGACTGTCAGGTGACGATTCGGGCCTTGGAAATTAATGCGGTGGTGGTTCGGGATGCGATCGCAAATAACCTGATCCACCACTGGACCCCAGCTACCCAGCAAATTCTCAAGACATTGGCCACCGAACACCAATACAAAAGCCCGACCTTAGACATGGAGCTGCTTATCGGCGATGCCCGTCAGACATTACAGCCTCTGGCGGGCAACGGCTGGCAGGCTGACGCGATTCTATTTGATCCGTTTTCCCCCACCCGCTGCCCGCAGCTATGGACGGTGGAGTTTTTTAGCCTGACGGCTCAATGCCTGGCAAAAAATGGCATCCTGGCCACCTATTCCTGTGCTGCGGCTGTTCGCTCAGCCATGGAGTTAGCAGGGTTCTCCATTGGCTCATTCCCAGGTGTGGGTCGGACCTGGCCCTGCACCATCGCCACCAAAGACCAGCGACCTTTACCAGGCTTATCACAGCAGGAACAAGAACATCTGCAAACACGGGCTGCTGTTCCCTATCGTGATCCAACCCTGAAGGCAACGGCGGCAGCCATCATCGCTCAGCGGCAGCAGCAGCAGCAGCAGTCTACCTTGGAATCAACCAGTGCCTGGCGACGACGTTGGTTAACCGGACATGGGGCCCAGCGTTGAGTTCTGAACCGGGATCTGAATTCGCAATTCAACGCTCAAAACTCCACAAAGTAGGATGCCATACTTGGGCAGTCCAACCACTGCACGGTATACTCCTCCAGTGATTTTCGATATGCGTTAACTTCATACCTTTGTAATTCCTATGACTCACTCATTGGCGGTAGCGGTATTGGCAGCAGGTAAAGGCACTCGGATGCGATCGCGTCTGCCTAAGGTGCTTCATCCCCTGGGGGGACGCACCCTGGTGGAAAATGTACTGGCCAGTCTGGAGCAGGTCCAGCCAGACCGTCAAATTGCCATCATTGGTTACTTAGCCGATGAAGTACGAGCCGCCCTGGCCCATGTGTCGGGTCTGGAATTTGTAGAACAAACGGAACAACTGGGCACTGGTCATGCAGTTCAACAGGTCATCCCGGCATTAGAAGGATTTGAAGGGAACCTGCTGGTGCTTAATGGTGATGTGCCGCTGCTACGGCCTGAGACCATTGCCAAAATGGTGAAAACCCATGTTGAAAACAATAATGCTGCTACTATTCTCACAGCCCAGTTTGAAGACCCTACAGGCTACGGACGAGTCTTTTGCGACGATAGCTACATTGTTTCCGAGATTATTGAGCACCGTGATTGTACGTCTGAACAGCGCCATAACAAACGCATTAACTCAGGAATTTATTGTTTTAACTGGCAGCAGCTGATGACGGTATTGCCTCATCTAAAATCAGACAATGACCAGAATGAGTATTATCTCACCGATGTTGTTAAGGATCTCTCCCCGGTCATGGCCCTGGACGTCGATGACATTGAAGAGATTTCAGGCATCAACAATCGTAAACAGCTGTCAGATGCCGCTACAATTCTGCAACGACGCATCAAGGATGAGCTGATGCTGTCTGGCATTACCATGATCAACCCAGACAGCATTACCATCGACGCCACAGTCACTGTTGAGCCAGATGTAGTCATTGAGCCTGAGACGCATCTACGCGGTCATACCACCATTGCAGCAGGCTGCCATCTAGGTCCTGGTACCCTGATTGAAAACAGCACCATTGGTGCCAACACCACGGTTCGATATTCTGTAATTAGCGACAGCACCGTTGAAGGGGCGGGTCGTATCGGTCCCTATGCTCACCTCCGGGGGCAGGCGATTATTGGTGAAGACTGTCGCATTGGTAACTTTGTTGAGGTGAAGCAGTCTACCATCGGCAACAAAACCAATGCCGCTCATCTAGCTTATTTGGGTAACGCTACCCTGGGCGATCAAGTCAACATCGGTGCAGGCACAATTACCGCTAACTACGACGGCTTTGAGAAGCATTCCACCGTAATTAAAGACAACACCAAAACAGGATCTAATAGTGTGCTAGTGGCCCCCGTCACCCTGGGAAAAAATGTAACCGTTGGAGCAGGTGCTGTTGTCACCAAAGACGTAGATGACAACTGTCTGATCGTGACCCGTGGGGAGCGACGAGTGATTAAAAACTGGCGACCCAGGTTTGTGAACAATAAAACTGCTAAAAAATAAACGAGTTTGGGCACTGCTGATTTAGAGGACAAATCAATCGAGGAAAAATGCTACATAGCGACTGCTTCAAGACAAAATCATAGTTTGGATCAGCACTATCAAAGTTCTAAAAGTTGAACGGTGAGCTACAGGCAAGCCTCAAAACTTACCGTTCAGACTTTATGAGCTGATTAGGACAATTTAGATCGCTGAAATGTTTATGCTTTAAGCATGTTCTTCCGTCTTCCGTTTTCAATCTTCCGTCCTTCGCCATATCAGACTTCCTAAGGATTGCTCCAAATAATCCAAACCAGGCGAGCGACGAGCCATGCCAATAAAGCGTAAACACCAATAGCTATCAGGGCACTGATATCAAATGTATGCTGAGGAGCAAACGCAGGGGTTTGAAATAGCGTAGAAAAAGGAGATACAAACGGGTTTGAAAGGGCATAGATAAACTTAGCCACCAGATTTTCTGGATTTGCCCCTGATATACGTAGAATAAACCTCAAAAATAGCAAAATCTCCAATGCGCCAGCCAGATAATAAATAAAGCTGACAACTTTTCTTAAAGTAGTATTACGCCGAGAAACAGTGCGACGTTTTGGAGTGCGGAATCGGTCTATATCTGACTGTCGTGGATCAGGGTCGGGCATGGTAAACCTGCTGATATCAACGTTTGGTCTAATGATATCAGCCAGTTTAGCGAGTGCTCTTTACAAACCAAAACCAGATAGGGTGAGCACTATGGCGACCCATCTAAATCAAAGGGATGGCAAAATGGCCATAGCCTTGACCAACCCTAGATTCGGTTTTTGGCATACTCATTGAGAAGTAATGACGTCGTGGCACTCTAATACCTGCAATCAGTTCAGAGCAGATTCTGTACAGATACCTTAAAAAAGCCCTGTGGGTGATACCATCCACAGGGCTTTCTGGTTCTAGCCAGATGATTCAGCTGAAACTGTCAAACTAAGCGGCTTGCTTTTGACGCTTAGCTAGAGCGGTTGCACCTGCCACGGTCAGCAGGCCTAAAATTGCAGCTGGCTCAGGCACCTTCTCAGGATCAGAGACCGAAACAGTACCAGCAGCAGTGACATCACCAAAAGAGGTGGTGCCTCCAAACGGAGTTGAGCCTCCAGTAAAGCTTTCAACAAATAAAAACTCTAGGTCAAGACCATAATCGTCAGAGGAGTAAAAACCTTGGTCAAGACCATCGGCTAAGCCCACTTCATTGGGAGTACCATCAACATAGAAGCCAGGATCAAACGCAAAATCACTGTCAGAAGAAGAAATAGTAAAAGCTTCTATGTCACTATTGCCACTCCAGGTCCATTCCCAAGACTCAAACTCTCCACCAGAGACAATACCATCAGCGGCATCAGCGCCATCAGCAATAAAAAAGCCGCTAATGGATGCATCCTCAGCAAAGAAACCCGTGTAATCAACACTCCACTTAAATAAAGCAGCTTGAGCAGGGGCTGCAAAAGCAGTTACACCCAGCGCTGCCGCTGCTGCTAAAACAATCTGTTTCATACTTCTATCTATTGATAAAACTCCAGACGTTGCCGATGCCTAATGAGACCGGCAACAAAAATCGAAAGTAATAGGCCAAACTGCGCCAAATCCCCCATTAGATTCCCTGTCCTGACTTCAGCCAGAACAGGGAGGGCTACTAACTACGAGCCAACAATGCCGCCATCCTTACGGGTGATGACAATCGTACAGTCGCGAGGAATCGTAATGCCATCAGTCGGTGCCGGGAAGTTTGTTTCTGTTGGATCGCCGTTACCGGGGTGCTGGGTGTTGATAAACAGAGTCTTACGATCAGGCGTATATGCGATGCCAGTGATTTCATCACCGCTAACACCAACAAAAAGACGACGAATATCACCTGTTTCAGGATTAGCGACCAGGCACTGGTCTTGCAGCCCCTTCTTCTGACCACCATCGGTTTCAATGAACAAACGCCCATCCGGGTCAGCCCATAGACCATCGGGATCGCTGAACGTCCGTTCGTCGCCTTCAGCGTGGGTCTCGTCTGAGAAGATGAAGTGTTCCCAGGTAAATGTGGTGCCAACGTGATTATTTGAGTCCCGTGTTTTTAGAATGTAACCATCGGGGTTGGGGGCCCGGAGATTCACAGCATCTGCTGTTTCACGTCGGCTGTTGTTGGTCATCGCCCAGAAACAATCACTAGTTGGTCCGACGGTTACCCACTCAGGACGATCCATGGGTGTTGCTCCCAAGATGTCAGCCGCCACACGAGTAAATACCAGGACATCTCCCTGATTTCTAAATAGAGGTTGTCCCTGTTCGTCTACAGCATCACGGATGGCAGGATTACTGTATGTAATTTCCATCCACTCGCCGGTATTATCATCATTGAACTTCGCGACATATAGCTTACCGTAGTCCAATGGACTCAGGCCACGGGCAACCATGGAACGCCAGCTTGTCTGAGACACAAACTTATAACAGTAGTCGAAGCGCTGGTCATCACCCATGTAACCAACGTAACGACCACCTGCACCCACGGCCCCGCCAACACCTTCGTGCTTAAAGCGACCCATCGCCGTCCGCTTCACAGGCTTTGCAGTTGGGTTTTCTGGATCAATTTCCACAACCCATCCAAAGCGATTACGCTCATTCACATAACCAGGATTAGAGGTATCACAACGGACGTCAAAAACGGTGCCATTGTTACCACCCCATGCATACCCAAAGCCTTCAGCCGTTACACCGTAGCGCTCATCAGCCCCGGTGAGAGGGCTTCCCTCACCCAAGGCAGGGTCATCGGGAGGGTTAGACTGGTCGACTTGAGAGTTGTTGAAGTAGCCGTTAAAGTTTTCTTCACAGGTCAGGTAAGTGCCCCAAGGTGTGAAGCCGTTGGCACAGTTATTGACGGTTCCCTGGAACTCATTACCAGCAGGATTTTGCAATAGAGAGCTATTGGCTGCAGGGCCGCTGAAATCAACCGGTGTGTTGAAGGTAACTCGACGGTTCTTGGGGCTGTCCAATACCACCTGCCACGTACCGTTAACTTTCTCAATTTCCACACAGGCAACGCCGTGGGCATGTTCCATCGTGCGAACGTCTGCCAGCGACTCAGGAAGATCCTTGCCCAGGACATGGGGGGTACGGCCAAACTCGTGGTTAATGCACAGTACACCCTTTGTGTTGCTGGTGCCATTCTCAGGGAAGAAGTGCATCCCGTCGTGACCAATACCCACTTGCTTTAGTTGAGCATCAGCGGTAGTTCGGTTGACTGGATCACCGGCATATTCTGGGACGCCAGACTCCAGCGGAGTTCCCCACGGAATCAGGACATCGTACTGGTAGTCAGAGGAGATGTGGGGCACTCTGCTGTCCACAATGGCCTCTGCAATAGTCACTGGACTAAAGCCAATCTCAGGATTAAAGCTCTGAGCAACAAGAGATCCGCCGAAACTAGTTCCAGAAGAACTTGCCGCGGCGGTTTTGCTGGTTAAACCGTTGCCTACAAGCGCACTAGCAAAACTTGCGGCAGACAAGACAGCACTGCGCTTTAGCATATTGCGCCGTGACATGTTTGCCTTCAATACATCGTGAAAAGGGCGATTACCCGATCGATTGCTGGGCTTGTCATCATGAAGCATGGGAACTTGATCTCCTCTCTTGAATCGTAGTTGCACTATCAAAAAGTAAGGGGGCTTAAACCCTTCGAAGCTGGACCTTTCAAGCTGACAAGTGGCAGTCTCCTAATAAGAAACCCTCTGGCTAAAGGCACCTTGTTGCGAAACGCTAATCCACAAGATCCAAATAGGACCGCACAATTCGACCACTGAGTTGACCGGAGTCAAACTGTTGATCAAACTGAGCAGACAAATCCCGTGACGCAGCAGTTGTAGAGCGACGAGATGGCCTGGCTGCTACCTGAGTTGGCTGGCTATCATGTCTTCGGATCAAAGCATAGGAACTGTAATACTCTGTCCAGGCACTCACCTGTGGATTTTCCTGCCACTGTGTTCGAGAAACGGTGGTAGTCAGAATTGGGATGATGTCACCATTACGATTACCCAGCACAACAATCTCGACTTCGGCATGGTTAGGATTTGTACCAAAATAAAGGTCAATTTCTTGACTAACCATAGACTCAGCTTGATTGACTAAGTCGTCACTAGAGAGTCGACTGTAGATAGGCATATCCAAAAGGACAGGCCTGTCCGCATTAGCCAACGCCGATTCTGAAAAACCGATGATAGATACTGTGCCAATAAAACATGCAGCCACAGAGAAACAGCTCTGCAAAAGTCTGCTAGAGCATATAAAAAGACGATTGACCAACATAATTTGGCAATACTTATGCGATTAAAAATTCAGGTAGCGTCAGCTTTTAACCTAGCCCACTCATCCCCACGTCATATGGTTCCATAAACACCCTTTTTGCAGGTTAATAGGAGGTTAATGAGAGTTTTTATATAGTTAAAGGGAACATTGTGCTGCAATGTTATAAAAGCTACAAAAGGGTCCGTCGAAAGGATTTAGTGCTTTAACCAGTCAATTAACTTTAAGGGTAAGACTTTTGAGCTTTAACGCTAGCTTCATGTTGTTTCAGCAAATATACATAAACTTGTGTCTCAGTCTATTGAATTAATCTATATGAGCCATAGCATCTATGGCAAACCATAAAAGAATATAGAGGATGCCTGCAGCCGTAAAATTTAGGCTTCTAAATTGTTCTAATCAACTTTGTACCTGCTAGCGGACCTGCTTTAGCAAAGCTTCGAGCAGCTAACAGACACTTTGAACTTAGTGTTGCTGCCGATCAGGTGTACTGACGCCCTCGCCAGGTGGTGGGGGTACGAAATGAAGAGAGCCCAATCCGTAATACTGCCAGGGGATCGGCTAGGGGAGATAGCCAAAACAACCAGCGCCCCTGAGCCTGGCTTAAATCATAGGAAGACAAGATGGCAACCTGAAGGGCAAACCGAGCTGTAATGAGGAGGCCATTGAGGAGCAAGGCTAGCTGTATGGTTGGGCTGGACTGCCCTAGCAGCAACATTGGTAGACTCAGCCACGGTAGCGCCTGCACACTTGCTAAAAACCAAAGATCACTCCAAACCTGACCGCTGGACGATGCATCCTTCAGGTCAAGGGAGCGGCCCCATTCTCTCCAGGTCTCTTTCCAGCCTTCATACATCCGCACCTTTAGCAGAAATGCACCATCCCAAAAGCCTACTTTTGCCCCGGTCTGGGCGGCATAACGAGCCAGGGTAACATCATCACAAAAAGATTTTCTGGCGGCAGTATAACCGCCAATTTTATCCAACAGTTCCCGGCGACACAAAAAGCACTGGCCGTTAGCCATTACTCGCTCTGCGCCATCATCAGGCGCACCTGCAGGGCCAAAACGATATACCAGGGTCATTAATAGCGCCGGCTGTAGCCAAATCTCACCGGGTGTCTGCAGGATAAATTGAGGTGATAGGGAGACGACATCATAATTGTCGGCTTCAGCAGCAGATATTAGCGCGGCCACTAAGCCGGGCTGTGGCTGGGTGTCGGCATCAATCCCTAGCACCCATGTGCTTTGGGGCGAACTATGGGTATAGCCATAGTGCAGCGCCCACGGACGACCGACCCAGGTTGGGGGTAATGGGTCATCCGTCAACAGACGAAATCGAGGATCGTGCTTTTGGGCTGCTTTGACTAAGTCAGGGGTACCATCGGTGGAGCGGCTGTCGACGACTACAATTTCGCGAACTTCCTCGGTCTGACGGGTAAGCCCTTTGAGACAAGGAGTAATGCGCTGTGCTTCATTGAGGGTCGGGACAACAACACTGACGGTCCCTGACTGAGTAGGTATGGCTGAGCGAGGCTGCAAGGGACGGCGACGGGTGGGGCCTTTTAACAACCGTGACAACAGCACCATCACGGCGGGTAGCTGTATCGCTAGAAGAATCAGCGCGATCGCACTGATCCCATCCACCCCATCCACCCCCACCAGCCAACCAGTGGTCATAATCACGACTCCGAGATTCCAGCAGCGGTCATCGCATCTAAGGGAGATACCCCCATGGGCAACATCACCACGCTACTATCAGCCGGTGCGGCCAACCAGCATAAAAGTGCTGGCAGCACGCCCACCAGTAGTCCCAACAGTACTGGGGGATAAATCTCGCCCGCCAGACTCATCACCATCGCAAACGTAAAATTTGCAATGTAGATGATTAAGGGCATTGTGAGTTGAGATCGGGTTAACCCATGCACCCGAGAATTACCGCGCCAAGATACAGCCGCTATGGTCATAAACGTCAGCCCGGTAACAAACCAGCCCGCAAAATTCTGATAGGGCATCCCAAAGAACGCACCCGGTGTATGCCAGTACCAGAATGGCATCGCCGTTTGACTCATGGCTGGATCAAGGACAAAATCCCAGGACATTAGCAACAAAGCACCTGTCGCCAGGGCCAGCAATGACCAAAACCGGGAGCCGCCCAGCTTCAGTAAACCGCCCCGCGCCAATAAATAGCAAGAGATGCCCAGATAGAACCAGGATAGGGGGATGGTAAATGGTACTAGGCCAGCAATCTTATAGCCCAGGCCATTCAGATAGCTATACTCTCCGAATGGCAGCCCTGTACTTGTTCCTAACAACTCACTGGATAAGGACACAGCAACAGCGGCTATCAAAAACGTCATCAGGGCCTTGAGTCCAATGGTTCGATAACAATAAAGACAGACCGCCACCAAACCCATCAGAATATACGCCACGCCACCGCCGGCCAAACTCCACCGATAGAGGGTAGGGCCTGCTGGTAAATATTCCAAAATTTCTGGATGGGGCATTACCCAAAGTAGCCCAGCTAAACCAAATGCCATGGAAATTATGTGGCCCCGCAGGCACCACTTTTCTGCATGTATCAACCAGCCCATAGAAATAAACCTCAAAAATTAATCCAATCCAGGCATCACGATTGGAGAAGAAGACAGAATGCTTTTGTTAGTCAATACAGTGCTAGACATAGTTCCAGCACCACAGAACCCGAGCCCAGGTTGCTCAAGGGCCCGAGCCCAACATGGACAGCTCCAACAGTGCCAGAGCTGTTATCGGATTTTTGAAAGGCAGTTGTTATATCAGATCGCTAAATTAGCAAGATTATTTATTTGGCATTGCTGATTCGAACTATGATTTCATCTGCAAGATGCTGGTATATGGCGTGGCTCACAGATCGGTTCATCCTCTAAATCAGTAACGGCATTAACTTTGTCTGCTCGACTCAGATAGAACGATTCGACAGATTATCTTTATCAGAGCGGGTGCTTTATAAAAGTTTACGTTCCTATTATAGGCACATCATAGGGCAAGCTAAACCGCTTAAAAGAAATCGGGGATACAGAATCCAAATTTGGCTGGTGATTTGATGCGATCGCAACTACTGATCCAACCCCATCTAATAACTGGAACAATCTCATTAGCCGACTCTCCCAGTACCAAACAGGGCATTATTTAAGCGCGGGAGCCTAACAACAACTGGTTTTTCCCAGATAATCACCACAATACACCCTAATCACTGACAACAGCCTGAGCTGTGCCCGGTGGATTGATCACTAGTCTGGGACCAAGATATGCATAGCAAACTAAGGCTTACTATTCTCCGAGTGATGATGTTTGGCAAGCTTACTCAAGCTATCGTCTGAAAGTGTCACTGGCAATGCGCCTTGGGGTAAGTGAACATCACGCTGGGGAAAGGGAATTTCAATACTGACTTTGCGGAAGGCGGCTGCGATCGCAAAATTTAAATCACTACGAATCTGCGGATGATCCTGGGGTCTACGAATCCACACCAGCAGTTCAAAATCCATTGAGTTATCGCCAAACCCCATCAGAAATACTTGAGATGCTGGAGCTGCCACCACATCGGGATGTTCGCGCCCCACTTGAAGCAATACGGCCTTAACCGTTTGTGGGTCGCTACCATAGGCCACCCCCACCGGGATATGAATGCGGGACAACGGATTACGATGGCTCCAGTTGATTACATCCTGCTCTAGAAACCGGGAGTTGGGCACAATAATCGACACCTGATCCAGGGTACGAATGTCCGTGCTGCGAGGGCCGATGCGATCCACTCGCCCCATGCGGCCACCCAGTTCAATAAAGTCTCCCACCTGAATCGGCCGCTCAAATACCAGCACCAGACCGCTGCTAATATCCTTAGCAATATTTTGCAAGCCCAAACCCAGGCCCACACCCAGGGCACTGGCCAACAAGGTCAAAGAGCTAAGATCAATGCCCCACAGCTGCAATATGGCGATGATGCCAACAAATAGAATGGCATAGCGGATCAAAATAGAAATGGCCGCCTGCATGCCCAGGCTGAGTCCAGAGGTTTGCAAGAGGCGCGATCGCAACACATTTGTCGCAATTTTAGCCAGTAAGATCAAGCCCCCTAACCACCCCAACAGAAACAAAATTTCAGCAATTGAAAGCTGTGTTTCCCCCAGCGGCAACGACTGACCCACAAAAATCGCCACTAGCCTATCTTGCAGCCGATTGGCCCAGGCCCGCGTCACCCGAAACTGATTGACCACAAACAACAATGCCGACAGCCAGGTCACCAGACGCAGCAACAACAGCAACAGCTGAGCACCAAACCGCGCCATCGAAAACTGAGGCCGCCCCACCCCTGTGCTACCTGGCTGAGGTTGAGCAGTCGTGACCGGCAGCAGCGGCGACAGGTAGCGTCGCCAGAGATAACCCAGCAAATAATGAAACGCCATCGCCGCCAACAACACCGCCAGGGATGTGACCGTCGCCTGCACCAAATAATCACCGCTACGTTCCAGCCGCGCTTGAGCCACCCCCGCCTCAATCTCAGCCGCCCAGACCCTGGCCTGACGGTCTAGAGTTTCCTCCTTAACATTAACTGGCGGTTCCATCGCCCGCAGATCGCTAGCAGTCACTGACAGCAACTGTCGTCCTGATAATGGCGAAAAGCCATTATAAATAATCGGTGTATAGCCAGAATCATCCACCTTCACCGACAGCGGATCGCTAGATTTCACCAATTCCATCAGCTCCCAGTTAATCCCCTGGGCCCTCTGGTTTTCGGTCAGCTCCTGAGTCTCTGCCACCTGGAACAGACGCTGGCCTTCTACCACAATCCACGCAGTCGAAATATCGTCTACTTGTACAGTACTTTCCTGGTCCTTAGCCCCCTGGGCTAAGGAATCAGGGGATATCACAACTGGGAGACTGAATATCAGACATATCAAGATACCCAGCACAAATCTGCGGGCTATCCGCCAGCGTTGCTGACGTTTTCTAACGTGCCGCTCAAAAAATCGCCCTAACACTGTCCGCTACGCTATCGGTCTGGGCCTATCCTACATTTTTTTAACAGGACCTGTCAGAACCACTGCGGCGATATTTTTTGGCAAATAGCGGCATCAGCGAGAGCACCATCAACAGGCTCAAGCAGAGGATAACGGGCCACCAATCCCCCCCCCGCAAAGCGTCAACTCCAGTTACCCCCAACCAGGTATAGGCCATGGTGCCTGGAATAATGCCAATCAGCGTACCCACGGCATAGGGAGTGACCGCAATGTTGGTCAGACCAAATAAGAAATTCACTACATTAAAAGGTGAAATCGGCGCAAATCGGATAGCCAACACACAGGTCAGCGCCTGTTGCTGCATCGTGTGGTCCAACCGTTTATAAACCCCCTGAAATCGAGGATGGCTGCAAAATCGGCGCTTAAACCAACCATGGAGTAAATAACGAGCCAGCCAGAAGGCTACCACTGCCCCAACGGTCGCGCCAATAATTGACCACAGGGTGCCCCAGACTAAACCAAATAAAGCCCCTCCCAGGATAACCAGCACCGTGCCTGGCACTCCAACAGAAGCCGCCAACGTATGGGCTCCCAGAAAAACTGGAATCTGCCAGTTACCAGCACTGTGCAACAGATCTGTTAATGCCTGATGGTCAAATAAAATTCGGGTTAATCGCCAAGAAATAGGGGCAATTGCCGCGATAACCAACAGACCCCAAACATATTTTTTTCGGACCATGGCGATACGGATAAAAAAATATGAGTATTAAAAAACTATGGCAGCTGAAGTAACCAAAAACGGATTTGCCAAAAAAGACTTGCAACCACCATAGCTTGTTATGAGAAATTACTTAAACCTCAGACATCAAACTTGCATCTGTTTCTGGGTTTGAACTAAGACTCAACAGGTGTCGTTTGAGACGTTTCGGGCAGTGATTCTTGCAGTGATTTGCGAGCAACCTTAGTAACAATAAAGACAACGGCAAAGGTAGCCACCAGTCCGATGATTAAGAACGCCCACTCAGCCGGAGTTCTCTGTTGGCCAGCCGCAGCGCTACCGACAACACCACCGAGGTACACGTATAAAATTGTTCCAGGTAAAATGCCGACTGTACCGAGCACATAGTCAGTCAGGGACACATTCGTTAGTCCTAGGGCATAGTTTAGTAAATTAAACGGAAACGCCGGCGACAGACGCACCAAAAAGATAATCTTGCGACCTTCTTTTTCAATGGCATCGTAGATAGCCTTAAAAATACGATTGCCAGCCACCTTTTGGGATACCCAATCGCGGGCTAGATAGCGACCAATTAAAAACGCAGCCGTTGCCCCTAGCATGGCCCCAATAAAAACTAGGATGGTGCCTTTGACAATGCCAAAGACGGCCCCAGCCCCCAGAGTCACCACCGATGCTGGCAAGAACGAAACGGTGATGACGATGTACATGATGATAAAGACAATGGGGGCAATTGCTCCCAAGCCTTCAATCCAATTCAGCGCGTTTTGTAATGTCCCTTGAATGCCGCCAGCCGCTTCTTGAGCCATAGCTGGAGCGGCTGTCAGTAACACCATTCCCATAACAGCCAATGCCATAGATTTGAATAGCAATTTAGTCAATTTTGGCAGATGTCTGCCAGAGATGATTCCAGAACGTTTCATTACCCATACTCCTGTAATTTTTTTTGAGAAAAACGTATTCTAGGCCGCCATTGCCTGGCTTAGACCAAAGACCCACCACAGCTAGAACCACTGCCAGCGGTACAGCCAAAACAATAGGATCTTGTTTGCACATGGTCGATGACATTCAGCGTGCCCCGCTCAAGTAAAGACTTGATTGTGAGCGGCTGTCCCTGGGCATCCAGTGCCGGTAATCCCTCCATTTGGTTAAAGTCGCAGTCATACACCTGGCCCAAATAGTCAACCGATAGCTCATTGCGACACATCAAATGCGCGACGGTGCCGGCATTGTGATGCTTGGCTAAAAAGTGTAAGTAGGGCTCGTGGAGCTGACGATGTTTCAGGTGAAATTTGGTACGGCCAATGGGCAGGTTGGTAATGGTAAATAGACTATTAAACCGAATACCAAAATGCTCGTAGAGGTAAGCCTTATAGTCTTTCTCTAAGCCACCTTGCCCTGGAGTTAGAGAAAAGTTTTCGGACGTTGGCACGGGTGGGTTATAGACCAGATCAATAATGAGATTTGGATCGTGACCGTAACCTTTTTGATTGAGCAACTGCAGAGCCTGAATGGAGTCTTGATATACCCCCTGGCCTCGCATCTTATCGACGTTATCTTCTAGATAACAGGGAAGTGAGGCTACGACCCGCAGCTGGTTTTGAGCAAAATAATCAGGCAGATCCTCATAGCCAGGCTCAAAAAAGATTGTCAAATTTGAACGCACAATGACTTCTTTTCCCTGATTACGAGCTGCTGCCACAATGGGACGAAACCCATAGTTCATCTCTGGGGCACCGCCGGTCAAATCCACCGTTTGAATTTGTGGAAAGCGATGAATCATATCCACTAGCTGGTCACAGACCTCAGGGGATAGTTCCTCAGTACGTTGCGGTCCAGCTTCCACATGACAGTGACTACAGCTGAGGTTGCATTTGCGGCCTAAATTGATTTGTAAAACAGTGATATTAGTTTTGGTCAATGGTTGACCTAAAGCAGCCTCAAAACTGGGTATTGTCTGCGGAGCAATTTTTGACTGGACCATAGCCTAGATAAATGGGTAGTTTAGATAACGCAGCCAGGAAGGTTTACTTCCATGACTGTCATTGAACGATACCTTGCTGAATTTTTCCTGAAAGCAAAGCAGGAAAATGATAAGATTGCCGAATTGCCGTACAGCAAAAGGATTCGGCTGATACGTCAGTGCATTTTAGCTGTCTTTGCGTACTTAAAAATGTGCGGCTATGTTCGATTGTATTAATCAAAGTTTTAATCCTATGGCTAAGCCGTTGACCGATAAGGAAGTCGCCAGGCTGATTAGTGAAGCCAATGTTTTCCTAAAAGCGGAGCGACTTTGATGCGCTCTGCTTCGGGGCGGTGGAATGATTTATTTTTAAGGCACATTCCCGCCGAAGCCGGACAGCAAATGAGCTAAGCCCTATCAACTCTCTTAAGTAGATACGATTTTCATTCAAGACACAATGCCCCTGGCTTTTGCTGGGGGTTTTACTGTTGCAGTAAATAACCCCTGAGGCACCGAGCACCAGCAGTACTGTATATAGGACGCACACATCAGATATAGGACACACACATCAGTCCCCCATGAGAATCATCCTTTCCGCCCTCATCGCGTCGCAATCGATAGTGGTTTCAAGGATATCGTCAACGACCCGCATGGTTACTCGAACCCCCTGACTGACTGACAAAAGTTAGTCAGTCAGCTGCATAACACACGGTTTTCAACCCTTCAAAAGACCAAAAGTCGTTCTGATGTAATACAAGAACGCTGTGGGAACGCTGCAGGAACACTACGGGAGCGTCCAGTTTACTAGAGTGAACTCATTGCTTTTAGCAAGATTAGAACTACATCTGAGGAATCTCATCATGAAACTATTTTCCTTAACAACGCTAGTTTGTGCAACTACGCTGGGAGTGACCAGACTAATGCCTGTACCAGCGGGGTAATCGGTAAATGTGCGCTCTGGGGTTACCATCCCCAACAAACAGAACAAGGCTATTCTTTGCAGCCATTTCACCAGGCCTGTACTCGTAGTAGTTAGGCATATTCACCAAGGAGACTAAGACATGAGAGAGAGTGCCCAGGGTGCCAACTCAGGAGAAACGGATAGGCGAGTAGATGGATCTGAACGGATAGCCATCATTGGTGCCGGAGTCTCCGGTGTGGCTGTCGGGAATGTCTGGAAGAAATGCGGCTACGACGTGACGATCTTCGAAGCCTCCGACACCATCGGTGGTCAGTGGACCAAGACCTACCCTGGTGTGACGCTTCAAAACACGTCACCGCAATATCAATTTGGAGAGTTTCCCTGGCCCTTCAAACCGGATCGCCACCCCACCAGTGAGCAGATACTCTGCTATATCCGAGCCGCCGCTGAGGCCTTCGAGCTTGATATCCGGCTTGAACACCGAGTAACCCGTATGGTAGAAACCGATTCGGGATGGGCGCTCAGCATCAACAATGAAGCGAAGACTGAGGTTTTCTCCTACGTCGTCATCGCCACTGGGCAATACCCAGGCGGCAAGGAAAAGTGGCTTCCGCCTTTCGAAAACCTCGACCGCTTCAAGGGACAGATCGTCACCAACATTGATTCCCACGAGCTCTTCGACGGTAAACGGGTGGTGATGGTTGGTTTTGGCAAAACCGCCCTTGACTACGCGACGTGGAGTGCCCCACGCGCTGCGCAGACCGTTCATGTCTTCAGGACGCCTCGCTGGACGATCCCCGACTATCCTCTGGGCATCGATTACAGCCGCCTCTTCTTTGCCCGCTTCGGCAGCGATATGATGCCCTCCTGGATTCATAGTTCCATGCTACAGAAGTTCCTTCACAACTACCTCGGTGGTGTGGTTCAGCTCTTCTGGTGGTTCATCGCAACTCTCTTTCAGTTTCAATATCGACGCGATGCCAAGCTCGGGGGTAAATCAAACAGTGTCCTTGACGTGGTTATTCCACCCAAGTCCCAGCTTACGACTGACCTACGAAGCGCCACCGCTTTGGCTCCGCCGGACTACTATCACCACGTTGCCCACGGACGGATTCTAGCTCGGCAGGCACAGGTTGAATCCTTCAGCGAGACTGGTATTAGGTTATCGACGGGCGAACACATCGACACCGATCTGGTGTGTATTTGTGTTGGCAACAAGCCTCCCACCTATTCCTACCTACCAGATACGTATCGTACATACCTTGAGAACCAGGCAGGCGGGCCCGCTCTATACCGTCATTTGATCCATCCAAAGATACCTCGACTGGGATTTGCTGGATACAATCATGGCTTCCTTCATATCGCTACCTGCGAGGTAGGAGCACTTTGGCTCGTGGCGGTCTTTCGTGGCGATCTGAAGTTACCATCGCCAGAGGAGATGACGACCTCAGCGAAACGTGTTGCACAGTGGAAACGAGAACACACTGCCTTCGAGGCTACTTACAATCTCGCGGTCAATACCCGTTACCAGCAATATCTCGACGTGCTTTTGCAAGATCTTGGGATCTCGCAATGGCGTAAGCTACCCAACGTTGCAGCTGAGCTGTTCATGCGCTATGGTCCCACGGACTATCGCAGTATAATCGCTGAGTACCTAGAGCGGTGTAAGAAACGCAGAGCAAAGGGCATTGTGCGGCAGGTGATGCCCGTGGATACCTAATTCCATACCTACAGGTTACCGACTGGGTATAAACCATGACCTAGACGAAGGTCTACAAAAAGTAGCTGACACGGAACTATGGCTGTGAGGTTCGTCTTTTTGTCTAGTTGAAACTCATCGAACACCACACCCCTGACTTTTGCTAGGGGTGTTTTCTTTTGGGTGGGTGGGGCTCCTTTTTTTGACCACAAACTTACCTATGATTCTGTTGCTAGCCTCATGAGCGTATCTGTGAGGACGGTACAGCGATCGATAAGGCAGGGATTTGAACGGTGATGGTAATTCTGTCTAAACTTCTTCTGCGCGGCAGTGTCCCTCACCGACATGTCCCAACCCTTTGTAGATATCAGCCAGCTGAATTTTCTCTACCTTGGTAAGCTTTGTTTCCAGGTCTTCAGGTGTTAAATTAACGACGCCATCTTGTGCTAAAGCTGCAAATGGATCAAAACCCAGCGCCCCTCGGTTTATTATCTCGTCTGCAGGTGCATCGATATCGCCAAAAAGATGATCGAAGTGAAAGGTGGCTTCCACATCAGCTGTTCCCTCTGGTTCTAGAATCCCTTTGCGCTGATCACCGACAAAATCGCCGCAGAAAAATGCTAACGACGGATTCATGGTAATTTCAAACGGAATCGTTGTACCATCACGGGTTGCTGCGCCTATGAGCACTAATGATGGTTCGGTGTCTGAAAACAGCTCCCAAGACAAGGCATTGTAGCGACCGGCTGGCGTTTCTACCTGTTTTACAAGAATAGGGGCAGCGTTTTCGTTGCCCTCGGCCAGATCCACCTTAGCTGATTCTGTCAGCAAGACATTGATTTCAGCGGCAATTTCCACATCCGTATCCGGATTGAAGGGGGGCTCTGACTGGTAGGCAATAACGTTCTGAATGTTGGCATAAACATAGTCAAACTCAATTTGCCAACCATCTTTACTGGTAAATCCCTGCCGGATAAAGTCCTCGCCGTTGGCACGTAGCTCTAGGGTGCCAACCTGCGCATCGGGCGACTGGGTACAAGCGATAGTACCTAATAAGAATGGGATAACAGCCAAACTCAAAGACCAAGTCCTGTCCATATCTTCTCCTAAAACAGCTCTCTTGTTAAAATTCTGTTCCTTGTCCAAATGAGTACGAACAGTAACCTCTGTCGGATTTAAACTTTCAATCTATTAGCCAATCACCTGCTTTGATCTAAGCCGCCACACGTTCATCAAACAACTCAAACACCCGTTCACACCTCCGCCACTGCTGCCGCTCACCTCAGGGGATTAAGAATACTGATATACTACAGCTATGTTAAGGCAGTCGCACACTTTAATAAGACTCATGTAATCAGACTCATGTTTGTCATTCAGGACAAAAGAGTAAGTTATCGTAATCAGAGCCCTCGCTGCACTAGACATTATTGAAAAGGGACTCAACAATTCACCCAATGCATAACCCGTTTTAGCTTGCGTCTCGCTGAGAATTGTGGCAATGGCGATACCTCGGTCTTGATCTGACGATGGACAAGGTCTGCAATTTCAGTCTTTAGAACCTCTGCAACTTCCGCCTTAACTTGTCGCCTGATGAAGTTGGCTATCCTTTGACTTTGACTTGCTGTTGAATCAGTCATGCCATGGTTGAAACGTGGTTGCTATTGCGATTTATGAACTTGGAATACCTGATCAGCGCAGGTGGCTTGCCGATCACTCGCGGTTTAAATGTGGGTGCTGGTCTCGACAGATAGGAAAAACATTCACCGCCACACTAGAGCTAGTTCTGGACAGTTTAGAGTATGAAGCTGCTGGCCGCTGTAAACGTTGGGTTATTTTGAGTCGAGGTGATCGTCAAGCCCAAGAAGCAATGGACAAAGGTGTAAAGCGCTAGTGGCAGAACTATTTGCTAAAGCGACAATGTCGGTGTTGAAAAAGAGATTTTTGTGTAATTGGCAACAAGATCTGAACGGTTGTTTATAGTAACTGTCTATTATTCAAAGTCTTCGAGGTGCCTGGGTTAGTTGCCAAGCATGAACATCATGGGTAGATACTAGCGGATGGAGATGCGATCGCACTTAGCGACCCATGCTTGCTTTAAACCTTACCCCTTACAGAACAGTTCCCTTAACCATAGAAAAAACCACAGGGTTTAAGTTGAGCCCAGTTTATAAAAGCATCAGATTTGCCAAGGTCTAACCATTGACGATTGACCGGCCAACTGAACCCACAGGCACCTCTCTAAAGAATGTATAAAAGTATTCCAGGACCTGGGTGTCCCACCTAAATCCTGCAAAATCAGGGATTTGAAGCAAATTCCACCAGTACCTGAAAGGTCAGAGAGTCTTGTTTAATAGTGAATGCCACTCTTTAAACATCCCCCATGGACTGTTCTAGTGCTGATGTATGCCATAAAGTAAGAAAAATAAGATAGTTCTAGTCGCAAACTTCACGGATTTTTGGTCGTTTTACTGCTAAAAAATAGCTCATTATTCAGCCATTTCTATTAGCTTCATCTGGGGTATTTATCAGGATTATCTCAGCTTAACTAGATACAGTCATTACAGAGCAACAAACCTTGTCCAGGTCTAAAACTGTAGTGTTGCCATAGCAGAAGTAAACGGTTGTACCTGGACGTGATGTAAGTGCCTATCTGTGCTGTCATACTCTGTGCGTCATTCTAATGAAATTTGATCCAGGCCGTATTCAATTTCGTCTTACCGCTGGCATGGTGCTAGCCTCCATTCTTGGTTTTGGTGGTATGACCGCCTGGAGCAACTTTAGAATGCAGCAAATCCTGATTAAGGGCCATAAGGAAAATGCCTATGAAATTGCGGAGCGATTTGGCCAGGATGTAGCCTGGATGGATGAAACAATGCCATCCCAGGAGGCTCTACAAAAGGTCATCAACTATCGCTCAACGGCTGATACCGCCATTTGGATTCGCTCCCCAGAAGGAGAGATTATTGCCAAGTCCGATACGCTCGAAATGGGCTCTTGGGAAAAAGATGGCTTTGCAGACGAAATTATCCAGCTGCCTTCCACAACGCAGCTATCGACAATTGAGGTTCAAGATCGTCAGCTCATCGCCTGTATTGCCCCTTTAGTGGTCAATGGCACTGAATTGGGCATTTTGTTTGTCATTGATGATATTACTCAAAACCAGCGGAGTTTTGCCACGGTTAATCGCGACCTAACCCTGGCCAGCATTTTCTTTATTGGTTTATCGGCGATTGTGATTACCCTCTATGTGCGGCAATCTATCAAACCGATTCGCAAGATGAATGAGCTAGCAGCCAATGTGTGCTCTGATAATTTGGCAGATACCCATCTAGAATTTGATCGGGCTCCCACCGAAGTACGGGAGCTAGCCCAGGCCTTTAACATGATGCTGGGTCGGCTATCCGCCGCCTGGGATCAGCAGCGTCGATTTGTGAGTGATGTCTCCCATGAGCTGCGCACCCCACTGACTCTAGTGCATGGATATTTGCAAAGCACGTTGCGCCGCTGTAACACTCTGAGTGAGCCCCAGCGCGAAGGGTTAGAAATTGCGGCAACAGAGGCCGATCGCACCATTCGTATGCTGCAGGATCTGCTGGACCTGGCGCGGGCTGACGGTGGCCACATGCGATTCCATATTGAACGGGTGCCCCTCAAGGAATTGATTCTCAACACCATTGAAATGTGTGGCTATGCTAACGATCGAGTCAAAGTGGAGCTGCAAAGTGGTGGTATTGAGGCACGGGCCGATCGCAATCGCCTCAAGCAGGTATTGATTAATTTAATCGACAATGGTGTCAAATATTCTGAAGACAATACGGTCGTAACTGTCAGGCTAAAACAGGAAGATGAATGGGCTGTGATTCAGATTTGCGATCGCGGTCGTGGTGTACCTATGACTGACCTCACCCAAATCTTTGATCCCTTTTACCGCGTTGATGAAGATCGTTCACGGGCCACAGGGGGAACCGGGCTAGGTCTATCCATTGTCAAAACCTTAGTTGAAGGCATGCGCGGAAAAATTAAGGTCCAGTCCACGCCAGGTGAAGGTAGTATATTCACCGTTAGTCTGCCATCCTAGCCACCTAACGTTAATATATTCACCAATATACTCACCGTTAGTCTGCTTTCTGAGTCGGATTATTGCCGGAGTCAATCACCATGACAGAGACCGCCGCCAAAATTTTGGTCATCGAAGACGAGACCCAGCTTGCCAAATTTGTGCAAATGGAACTCTCCTACGAAGGTTACGATGTGTCCATTGCTAATGATGGCTTATCCGGTCTGATGGCAGCTCGCGACAGTATGCCAGACCTGATTTTACTCGACTGGATGATGCCGGGATTAGCTGGTGTGGAAGTCTGCCGCCGTTTGCGCAGTACCGGCGCACAGATGCCGATTATCTTTCTGACTGCTAAAGATGATGTGGCTGATCGCGTGGCTGGGTTAGACGCTGGAGCCGATGACTATGTGGTCAAGCCCTTTAGTATTGAAGAACTACTGGCCCGCGTACGCGCCCATTTGCGCCGCAACGATCCGCAAGAAGCTGAAGCCCTACAGTTTGAAACCCTCACCCTCAACCGCAAAACCCGTGAAGTCTTTCGCAGCGACCGAGGTATTGAGCTAACCGCCAAAGAATTTGACCTGTTAGATTATTTAATCGCCCATCCTCGCCAGGTGCTGACCCGCGACCAGATTTTAGAAAAAGTCTGGGGCTATGACTTTATGGGAGATTCCAACATTATTGAAGTGTATATTCGCTATTTACGGTTAAAGCTGGAGGCGGAAGGTGAGAAGCGGTTAATCCAGACCGTGCGCGGCGTGGGCTACGTGTTGCGGGAGTGATGACTTGAACCCAACCACTATTGAACTTGATCTAATCCGGATTGCCTGGGCCTTGGGTCTGGCTGCTGTTGCTATTGGTCTTTCGCTTTGGCAGCAGCTGGGTCTGGCCGGTACGCTGGCCCTGGCCACACTGCGAACCGTTGTGCAGCTGTTTGCGGTAGGAATTTTTCTCTCCATTGTCTTTACCCTGCGCAATCCTGGTCTGATTATCCTGGTGCTGCTGGTGATGACCACCGTGGCCGCTTTGACCGCCCGTAATCGCATTGGTAAAGATATTCCGCAGCTAGTGTTCTGGCTCTGGGGGGCGATTCTCACCAGTACGGCCCTCACCATTACCTACACAATGACGGTGGTGGTACGTCCCGAACTATGGTATGAACCCCGCTATCTGATTCCTCTGACGGGGATGGTTTTGGGCAATTCACTAACGGCAGCTTCATTAGCCGGTGAGCGTTTGGTCAATGCCCTCCGCAATAATCGCACCGAGATTGAGACTCACCTTAGTTTGGGGGCAACTCCTGGACAAGCGATCTCAACCTATCGTCGTGACGCCATCAAAGCCGGTCTAATTCCTACCATCAACTCAATGATGGTCGTTGGATTAGTTACCCTACCCGGCATGATCACTGGTCAAATCTTAGGTGGAGCCGACCCATTAAATGCGGCCCTCTACCAGATGCTGATCATGTTTATGCTGGCCTTTGCCACACTCACCACCGCCATTTTGGTTAGCTATGCCATCAAGCAACAGTTTTTTAACAACGCCATGCAGCTGATCGATCCAAAGAATAACAACGCCATGCAGCTGATCGATCCAAAGAAAGGGAAATAGAAAACCAATTGATCCACCCCGCTGCTCCTCCCTGGAGCTACCGTGTATACACAATTCGGAAAGTAGTTCCAGTTTGCGAGACCACTCTTCGAACAGAGTAAAGCTCTACATCCCCCAGTCCCTTATCCCGCAAGGAGAAAGGGAGTCAAAGTCCCTCTCCCACAGGGAGAGGGACTTTGGGTGAGGGCCAACCCCGAGTTCTAATACTTTCAGCCATTGTCTCTGACTTATGTATACACAGTAGCCTCCCTGGAGGGAGTAATGTGTCGACTGACGATTTGGATTTTGAAAATAGAAGCGTTCTTGTACTGCTCACCGCTAAACGACAACAAACATCTCAGCTGTCATCTCAACCGCCAGCACATTCTCCACCTGAGCTAGCACCTCAGTCCCAACCGAAATTGTTGCCACATCATCCTGTTGACCCAAAGAAAGATCGGCAAAGACTAACCCATCCGCCAAACCAATAAAGTCGATACCAACTTCAAAATCTTTAATCACATCAGTACCTTCTCCAGTCGCCAGGATAAACGTATCGGCTCCGCTACCACCAGAGTTATCATCACCCATAAGCGTGTCATTACCCAGACCGCCACGCAGCAGATCATCGCCATCATCGCCCCACAGGAGATCATTGCCTTCACCCCCCAAGAGCGTATCATTGCCGCCCTTACCGCCAAGGCGATCATCACCACCGAGACCCATGAGTAGGTCATCACCACCAATACCGCCGCCAGAGTCTCGCGAGTTCAAGTCTCCTCGCAACACATTATCGTCGTCATTGCCAATAATCTGATCATTACCCAGTTCACCAGCAGCGAGTTCTATGCCTGAACTCATTTCGAGCATGTCGTCGTTAGCGGTGCCGATTACAGGATCAGTATCTGTAGGGTCATTAGGCTCCGGGCTAGGTTCGGGCTCCGGCTCCGGGTTGGGCTCCGGTTCGGGTTCGGGCTCGGGTTCGGGTTCGGGCTCGGGCTCGGGTTCAGGCTCGGGTTCGGGTTCGGGTTCAGGCTCGGGTTCGGGTTCAGGTTGTGGTTCGGGCTGAGGTTCAGGCTCGGGCTCAGGTTCAGGCTCGGGTTCTGGCTCCGGTTCCGTGCCGGGTTGTCGAACGCCTAGGACGATGGTCCAGTAGTCAAAAAAGTTGTTCTGACCAGTGTCATTAGGAAGAAAAACATGACCTACACCGAGATCTTCCACATGGGGATTTAATATGTTGGCTAGATGCCCTGGACTGGTCTTCCAGTCTTGAAAGACTTCATTGGCGGTATATTGTCCGGCACCAATGTTTTCAACAGCTGTTCGATATGTGTAGCCTACATCGGTCAGTCTTTCTCCCAGGGTGGAACCATCGGAACCAATGTGATTAACGGTTTTGTCACTGTAGGCGATGTCGTCAGTATGTTCCTGGGCAGCTTCGTCTAGCTGTGTGTCAAGTACAACTGGGCTGAGGTGATGTAATCCACGCTCGCCATTAACTAGTGATAGAAACTTTTGATCCAATAATTCTTGTTCGGTTAATGTAGTCATTTTTATAAGTATTTCGGATCGGTATGTGGGTCACTGTTCTTTTTTATCCGCCGACCTATAGCCAAACCCATGGTGCTAACACTGAACTTCAAGGAAAGTTTTTGAAGGCTATTCGAGTTGTTGTTGAATGTACTGAGCGTGTTTCAGGAATTGTTGTTATGAGAATGCAGAGATGAGTAAATCTTTATGAGGAGGTGTCCGTGTATTTGCTGTCTTGGGAAGAAGGATGGGAAAAATCATACAAATTAGACATGGTTTCTGCATTGGGCATACGTCTTAATGGGCTTTATTGGCATCAACTTTGGACTCACCATTCCCGAGGGGATGGGTCCCTTCGCCTTGGAACAACTTACCGCTCCAGAGGCCGGTGCCGCCATTAACTGGGCCACGATTCTTGCCCTAGGCTTAGGCGATATTGTTGCCATTGACTTTATGGCGCGGGTCTTTGCCGCCGACAGTCCAGAAACCGCTCAACGCGCCTGTTTAATTGGGAGCTTAGGCACCGTATTGATTGGCGTTCCATTCTCGATCGTGGCTTTGTCTGTCAACAGAATTCTTGAGCAAGTCGGCATCACACCGGATGGTCCCGTTTTGTTTGGTTTGTTGCAGGGTGTGATTCCGCCTACCATTGGTTTAGTCATTATCGCAGCGATCATGTCAGCGTCGTTATCGACGGCAGACGGGGCGATTTTAGGCACATCATCGGTAATTGCCCACAATGTTATCGGTATCCGCCATACCCATCACCATGGTGCATCTGGTGGGGACAAGCTGTTACTCATTACCCGAGTGATGGCGATTGTGATTACGCTATTGGGAGTGTTTTTTGCGATGCGGATTCCCCAGACAGGTGTGCTGCTGCTAGCCTTTGATTTAGGGTTTGCTGGCTTGGTGGTACCACTAACAGGTGGGTTATTTTGGCTCCGTTCGACCTGGCAAGGGGCTCTAGCCTGCATCATTGTGGGATCACTTACCCGACTATTTTTCTTTGTGATGATGCCAACCATGTTTGGGGTGGATAATACGCTACTGTATATTCCCAATCCGTTATTTCAGAGTAGCTTTGATGGATTTCCAACGTTAATTAGTCCGTTGATTGGGCTAGTTGTGTTTGTGGTTGTTTTTCATCTGACCTATCAACCGGTGAAGGCTCAAGAACCACTGATGGCTATCCATGAGGTCAATCGGTAAACCTGAGGGGACTGCTTAAAGGTTTATTGACTGAGATTAACTCCTTCACAGAGTTTGCGATCGCCCCCTTCTAGTTGACGATTAGTCGTCAAATAAGTATTCACCACTTGACAAGCGTTACCCATCAGTTTGGCCAGGCTCAGCTCAGCTAGGTCCCACACAATCACCTGCTCATCGGCCCCAGCCGACACCAGATGCGTACTCTCAGGATGAAATCCCAGGTCATTAATCCCATTCCTATGCCTCACCAACTCGATCAGTGGGCTCAGCTGAGCATGATTCACCGTCCACAAGCTGATGCGATTATCCGCATCCACAGCTGCCAAATATTGACCATCAGCGCTAAATCTAATCTGGTTAAACGTTGTCTCATTGTTTAGTCTCGTCTGTTCTGTGCCGTCTAAACTCCACAACCGGAGAGTATTATCGTCACTACCAGAAGCCAAGAGGGGAGTCTCGCCAGTCCTAAAGCTAAAGGTATGAATCGTATCGTCGTGGGTGAGGGTGGTCAGGGCATCGTCCGCCAAATGCCAAATTTGCAGCGTTGTTCCGTAGGAACGAATGGCCACATGGCTACCATCGGGACTAAATCGCGCTTCGGCAGAACCCGGTGTTACTCCGTCTTGTTCAGAAAGAATCTTGAGCACCTCTCCAGTGGCCGACACTAAAGACACTTCTGTTCCAGTGGTAACCACCACCAGGGTGCCATCAGGGCTGATATCAACGCTATTGACCGGGGCAGGATAGTCCCAGGTGTGCAACAGATCCCCCGTGAGAGTTTGGATCTGCACCTGGTTCTGGCTGGCAATGGCTAGCACCTCCTCAGAGTCTTCGCCCCTCGACCAGAGACCAACGCTGATATCCCTAAGGGCGTTCTCAAAGGGCCAGGACTGCAATCGTTCACCAGTATTGGACCACAGCTCCAAGGTAGACCCAGTGCGAGTTGCCACCCGCGAACCATCTTGATTCAACGCTAGCTGGTCAACACTCTTTTGGTAGAGAGGAGGTTGAATAATATCTTCTCCACGTCGCCACAGTCGAATCACATTGTCACGGCTGGCAATTATCAGAGCTTTACTGTCGGGGGTAAACACGGCATCTACCATATCCCGGTCCTGAGGAAACACCTGAGCAGTCCGCTGGTTCAGATCCCAGAGCAAGATTTGTTTACTGCTGTCTGTGGTGACGACAGTCTGTCCATCGGGGCTAAACCGCACGCTGTTTACCCAGCCATCGTGGAGTAGCGGCTCAAGCTCTTCCCCAGCTGTCGTCCATAGCTGCACCGCTTTGTCACCTGCAGCAGCAATTATGGGAGTTTGTCCAGGTTGATGTGGGCTAAACTGGGCCATATTTACCCAATTATCGCTGGATAGGGTCTGGAGAACTTTGCCCTCCAGTGTCCATAGCAATGCAGCTTTCTCAGTGGCCGTCAGCAGCCGTTGGCCATCGGCACTAAACTCAACGCTGTTGACCCAGTTTTTATGGCGAAACCGCTGAATAATTTCACCGTCCAGGGTAAGCAGGATTACTTGTTGGTTGGTTGCGATCGCAACCCTCTCCCCATCGGGGCTAAAGCTAACATCATTGGTCTTATCATCAAACCTAAAGCTGCGTATAAGTTCTCCTGTCAGGGTCCACAGCTTGACCGTCCGGTCTGCACTGGTGGAAGCCAGCATTTGCCCATCGGAACTAAAAGTCACATTGGTCACCGTCTGGTCATGACCCTCCAAGATATACAACCCCTGTCCCTGCTGATCCCACAGTCGAATTGAATGATCTCGACTAGCCGATGCGATCAGCTGACCATCTGGACTAATCGCCAGCCGCTCCACATCATTGGTATGACCTGTTAGCCGATTATGTTCTCGCCAGCCCTGTTGATAAACCGCGGTCTGTAGGGCGGTCAACACCTGGCTGTGGGTTGTATCATCCGCCCGCTTTAACTGTTTTCGCAGTTGTTGCCCCGCCCGTAGCGCCTCTAACAATCCATCAAACGAGTTGCCTGACTCGGTGAGGATTAAAGAATAACGACTTAGCGCATTAATCTGACTCTCTTGAACTGTTTCCACCTGACGCTTTTGGGCAAAGGCAAATAGCGCTAGCCCTGCCATTATCAGCCCTGCCACGATAGCGGTTAAAGCAGCTCGTCGTGCCTGTCTGAGCTGTCGCTGTTGTTCTGCCTGCTCCTGTTGTCGCAGACGATCTGCCAGTGCCTGGCTGGCCTGAATAAACCCCAGCTGGGTAGGCGTGGGCACAGGGTGTTTAGCCGTTACCAACGCCTGCTGCAGCCAGCGGTTAGCATCATCCAGTTCACCTCCTCGCAACAATATGTCGTCAGTTTTGTCTTTATGCTCCCATTCCAGTGCTTGGACCAACAGTTTAGTGTGAGCCTTTACGTGCGTCAGGTCAGTGTTCAGGGTTTTAACCAGGGTTTGAAACACCGCATCAAAGTCACTATCTGCCTGAAAAAACAACCAGTTAGCCTTACCCAGGTCAGGATGTACCAGGGGCATATCAAACCCATCTCTGCGCACAATCGGCACCAGTCGTTTGTGATAGTTAACGGCATGGTCAATTTCTTGTCTGCAAATATTAGAGGCGATGGAGTCAGGACTAATGACAAAAATCTGGTTCTGACTTAGTTTGTGTTTTGTAAAATAGAAGGAGATGGGCGTTTAGGGAGGAAGGGCCATGACACCTCGCCGCCAACGAATGACTGCTGGGGATAAAACGATCTGTATTCCAGTTCCAGAGGAGATCGACTATCTTCACCTCGTGTCAGATAGAAAAGCGTTCCGACGCTATCTAGACCGGGTGATTACGGAGCATCCTGAACTGTTTCCAGCTGAGATCACCCAAGGGTATTGTTTCCACGGGTTTGTCACCTCTGGGAAACTGAATCTAGTTACCCGTCGGATTCGGCTGAAAAGCAACCGAGAAGCTTATCAACTACGACCCGATAGTGTGATGCCTTACATGATTGGTCGCACAGACGAGGTGGAGAAAGGCCTGTATCTGAGGCGCTATGGGGTGCCCTATGAAGGTCTGGCGCATGTTTTGGGTCATTCGGCGAAGTACTGGTATCGGGCAACCCAAGCATTAGGACGACCATCGATTGTAGGGACGACGGTCAAAACAGCGGCGGCTCTCCCCCCCTAATCTGGTGTCCGATGAGAAACATACTTGGTTGTTAGGCCACCGAGTTTATGTTGCTACAACGGTTGCTATCGGCTGCTTTTTGGGGATGGCATTAGCCACAACAGCGGATACGGAGAGCTTATGCCAAGCCTATGGTGAGTTTGCCCAAGAAGCCCAAGAACTCAATCCTGACTATGTTCCGGACACGGTTAATACCGATGGTTGGGAGGCGACTCAGCAGGCCTGGCAGCGGTTGTTCCCAACCGTGACGTTGGTCCTGTGTTTTCTGCATACTGTGCTGGGCATTCAACGACTCTGCCGTCGGTATAGTCAGCTCTATGAAACCCTGACCGACAATTTATGGCGACTCTATCGCAGTGTGAATCGCCGACAATTTGCTCAACGCCTACGCCGGTTGCTCGAATGGGCCAAGACGCATGTCACGGATGCCCCCCTCCGACAAAAGCTGTTGAATTTGAAGGCTAAAGCACCTCACTTCATGGTCGCCTTTGACTTTCCCAAAGCCTATCGCACCAGCAATCAGGTCGACCGATTGATGGACTACCAAGACCGTTTACTCTATGACATGCGCTATTTTCACGGTACCTCTGAGAGTGCCCATCAGGCCTTACGAGCCATGGCTCTGCTGTGGAACTTTCATCCCTATTGCCGTAAGATTCAAACACTACCGCCCTTCTCGGCATCTCCGTTTGAAGATCTCAACGGCTTTCGCTATCACGATAACTGGCTCCATAATCTCCTGATAGCGGCCTCAATGAATGGTCGACGCTCGCCTAAACATGAGAAACACAAAATGCAGCAGAACTAGACAAAAATAAACGTATCTGCGGACTCAATTCCAGCTTTGATTTCTTCCCACCAGTCTGCTGTTAATGGGATGTCTTCCCAGTCTACCCAGGAGTCGTAATGGCTTTCGAGGAGAGCCTGATGTAGTACCTGGACAAAGGCTTTGTCTTTGCGGGAGTAGGAAATAAAGACGTCGGGCATTGGTAGTGCTTTAAAGGCCAGGGGGCTATTGTTTAATTGTAAGAGGATGGTAAGTTCTGAGGGACATATAAGGAGAAAGGATTAAGAATTGGCAGCTGGCCAAAAGACTATTGGTCAGAAAGCTATAGCTTATTTAAGCCTTCAAACTCGCAATCCTGATACTGCTGGCAAAGTCAACATTTAGAAACATTGGCAATAAGGCTAAATGTCGTCTAGGCCCCCAACCCCCAAGTGTGATATGGGGAATTCGTTCTCAGCAGAAAACTCTGAAGCTAAAGTTATCCAGGTGCACCGTAAGATTATCCAGGCCCCCTTCCGTCCCCTAACTTTGGGGGAGACTAGACTCAAAGCCCCCAGAATTGGAGAAACCCCAGAATGCCTAATTGGGAGAACGTCAATACCTCTGTAAAAGGGGGCTTTCGAGACGTTTGCCGTGTCACGAAATAATTCACCAGCAGTATCTTGGTAAGGGCAGAGGGTGGTGCCCACTAACGCCAGTCACCACCCTCTATCTATCACCTTTAATCCACTCTCACGCGCTTGGTTAAAATGGCCATCACTTCATTGGGTCGCCCGGTGGGCAGGGGTTTACTCCAGTCGTTGGGCTCGGCGTAGTGGAGCGTGTGGAGTAGGGCGATGGTGTTGCGTACGGCGGTGAGGCTGCCGAGGAGCAGGTGTCGCACGGTTTCGTATTGGTGCTCGGGTAGGGTGGTAGGCGAAACTTTGGACGCATCTGCGTCCTGTGTGGGGTCTTGAAACATGGTTCTGGTCTCCTTGTTTGTGAGGTTTAGCCCCCTCTGGGCTGAAAGGCTCAGAGGGGCTGAGGACCAGAACTCAAGGGTTAGCCACCCTCTGCAGGTGATGCAATCTGGGGTGGCTAAGGTAAACTAACCCTACGCCTCCAGGCTGCGCGCTCAGCTTGGCAGGGGAGTCATCGGTTGGGTGTTGGCGCACCCGCCGATGGCGCTAAGCAATTGAGTTCGGTAGGTCAGTGAATGACCATGGAGGAGAGCATAGGACAGAATTGTTGTTGTCGTCAAGTATGATTTGTTGAGATCAAGAAATATTGATCTTTGTTAGTGATAGTAAGGTATAGACGACTGTGATTATCAAATGTAAGATATCCCAGTCCTGAGAGGTTTTTTCCTTACTGGTTAAACTTCTTTGTCAGATCTTCCAGTTAAACATCCAAGTCAGAATTCGTTTTTATTCTTCTCTTATTTGCTCTCTATCATTGTTTGAATTTTTAGCTCGATTAATTATTATCTGTTGCTTTAATTGTTCAGGTATGTTAGTTGCTGTGTCTAAGCCTCTAACAGTATCCCAATTAGTATGAGAACTCCAGGTAATATTTTTAAGATTAGCTCCTCCTAAGTACTCTGGAAAGTAAGTTTTCTACCATTTTAGAGAGTCTTATCTTCTCGAATTTTGACATAATGCTTCTGAAATTTATCGCGTGCGGCCTCAACTGAAAATTGCCAATGGATGCGGATACGCTGGTCATGCCGTTCTTGCACCAAGGCGAGCACCGCTTGCTCTAATTGGTCTTGTGTGGGAATGCGCTGATGCAAACAGCCTCTAGCCAGTGCCGAAAACTCGATCTCAATCATATTGAGCCAACTGGCTGACTTTGGGGTGTAGTGAAACTCAAACCGTTGGGCAAGGGCAAAGGCCTCCTCAGCCGTCAGGTATTCATAGAAAGAACTGACATTATGGGTGTTGAGATTATCCTGCACAACCTGGATTTTGTCCGCATTAGGATAGCGCGCAGCTAAGGCTTGAAAAAACAGAG